>NZ_JBSGIB010000005.1:0-425162 GCF_053604885.1 Nocardia sp. NPDC003999 | reverse complement strand
CTAAACCAAAAACCTAAAACAAAACAAACCCAAAACCGACAAAAACAGAGGCCGCTAAACTCTTTGGGGGGGGCCCCCCCCGGGGCGCCCCCACCCCATCAACTACTTCGAAACACCCCCTAGTTGCGGACCGGACAACCGAACCGGGACCAGCAGCGCGGGCAGCTTCGACGCGGCCTTCAACGCACCACGTCGACTGATCAGTGGGCTCACAAGAACGTATCGGGCGCGGGCGGTGTGATGGGCTCGGACTGACGTCGATCACCGTCGCCTCGAGCCATACCGCAGTCCACCCCTGCCTCGGGCAGCATGAACCTATGGTGCGAGCACTACGGGATGCGGAGATCACCGAACTGCTGGACGCGGATGTCGTCGCGCGGTTGGTGACCATCGACCCGGATGGCTATCCGCTTCGTGCCGTTGCTCCGCGATGCCGAGGCAATTTACGGCCCGTCGTGACGACGGGCCGGTGGTTCGCGGAGCACGCGACGGTTGCCGACCGGCGGGTCAATGGCGGTCTGGTCGACGCGGATACTTGGAAGGACGCATCCGGCCCGCGAGCCGCAGAGCGTCGACCGCCGCGCATTTCCACGAGCATTCGTTCGCATCGCATTCCAGATGCACCTGCATGAGCGCGTGCGCATCGCCGGGAGCGACTTCCGGGCCGTCTCTCGGCTCTACTGCAGGCCAACCCAACGGCGGCCAGCCCAGCAGGCACAGTTGCTCATGGCCCACGCGTTCGGCGATGTGATAGACGCTCGGACCACGCAACGGCTTCCGCCACCATCGGCTCGCCGCGAGGAAGACAGTCAGCAGCACCGCGACCGCCGCCGCCCCCACCATCAGTGCTGCGCCGAACTCGGACCAGCCGGACATCAAACGCCCACCCCGGCGACGACCGCCTGCCCAAAGGCTCCATTCGGATCAACCGAGCGACCGGAAGAACTCGCGGATGTCGCCGATCAGCAGCTCCGGCACCTCGAGTGCGGGGAAATGCCCGCCGGAGTAGAACTCCGACCAGTGGGTGATGTTGTGGGTGTGTTCGGCGAAGCGGCGGATGGCGTAGTCGCCGTCCTTGAAGACCGCGACGCCGGTGGGTACGGTGCCCTTCGGTTTCGGGGCGAACATGGTGGCGTCGTGGAAGCGTTCGTAGTACAGGTTCGCGACGCTGCGGGCGGTGTCGGTGAACCAGTAGATGCTCACGGTGGTGAGCAGGCGGTCGATATCGACGGCTTGTTCGGGCAGGTCGTTGGCGCTGTCGGTCCACTCGCGGTATTTCTCCGCGATCCAGCCGAGCAGCCCGGCCGGGGAGTCGGCGAGTAACTGGGCGATGGTGTCGGGGCGGGAACCTTGCAGGTTCATGTAGGCCGAGCCGTCGTCCTGGAATTTTTTCATCGCGGCGAGCCGCGCCTGTTCCGCGTCGGTGAGGGCAGCCAGGTCGGCGGGGTCGCCGGTCGGGAAGGTGACCAGTGCGTTGACGTGCACACCGAGCACGTGGTCGGTGTCGATCCGCGCCAGGGCCGGGGCGATGAACGCGCCATGGTCGCCGCCCTGCACGCCGTAGCGGTCGTAGCCGAGGCGAGCCATGAGTTCGGCGAGCGCCGCCGCGATCCGGCCGTCGTTCCAGCCCGTCTCGGTGAGCGGGCCGGAGAAACCGTGGCCGGGCAGCGACGGAATGACCAGGTGGAACGCGGGCGCGTTCGAGTCCGGGTCGGTGAGCGGGCCGATCACGTCGCGGAAGTCGGCCACCGAGCTGGGCCAGCCGTGCAGCAACAGCAACGGTGTTGCGTCCTCCCGCGCCGAGCGCACGTGCAGGAAGTGCACGTTCTGGCCGTCGATGGTGGTGGTGAACTGCGGGTAGGCGTTCAGCTCCGACTCGGCCGCACGCCAGTCGAATTTCTCGGCCCAGTACCCGGCCAGCTCCTTCAGGTACGCCGTCGGCACACCGCGCTCCCAGCCGGCGCCCGGCAGCTCATCGATCCAACGGGTACGCGCCAGCCGCAGCCGAAGCTCGTCCAGGTCGGCCTGCGGAATATCGATACGGAAGGGGCGGATCTCGATGTTCGTCATGCCATTGATATTTCGCGTAACGAGATGGCCGCCGAATCACGAGAAATCACTATTTCCGCGCTTGCCCAGCCCACCGACGAGTAACGCAGAACCCGGGCCGTACCACTATGGCCACGAACCCGCCGGCGCGCTGGTCGGGCCGAGGCCGCGCCCCCGGTCTCGAGTTCGCGAGTGGCACACCACTGCGGCATCGGCCGAGAAGACCTCTCGATGGGGTGCCACTCGCGAACTGGCGTCGAGCGCGCGGTGCGGGCATGATCGCGCCGTGGTCAGCCTTCCGGTGTGCGGCGCGTTTGTGGGGCGGGCCGCTGAGCTCGCGGCGTTGCAGGATGCCTATCGGGACCCGGCGGTGCATACCGTGCTGGTCGGGGGTGAGGCGGGTATCGGCAAGTCGCGGTTGGTCGCGGAGTTCCGGACGCGGCTCGGGGCTCGTACGGTAGTGGCGTACGGAAGGTGCCCGGAATTCGGCGCGAAAGGGGTGCCGTTCACGCCGTTCGTCGCGGTCATGCGCACACTGCTGCGTGACCAGGGCGTGGAGGCGCTCGCGACGCTGCTCCCAGTGCGACCGGCGCTGGCGCGCTGGCTTCCGGAACTGGCGGCGCGGTCGGGCGCGGCGGAGGCCGACACCGACAGGATCCGGTTGTTCGGCGAGATCCTCACCGTGCTGGAACAATTCTCGATGACCAAGCCGCTGTTGGTGGTGCTGGAAGATCTGCACTGGGCCGACGACGCCAGCCTGGAATTGCTCGCCTTCCTGGTGGCCAACATCGCCGAAGGCGATCTGTTCTTGGTCGGCACCCACCGGCCTGCCGATTCCGAGCCGTTGCGCAAGCTGATCGCGAGCCTGCGCCGAGACCCGAGTGTCCGCTTGCTGAATTCAGCACCGCTGACCAGGCACGAGGTCGGCAGGCAATTGGCCGCGCTGCGCGGCAGGGAGCCCGAGCCAGGGACCATCGGGCGGATCTTCGAGCGCAGCAGGGGAATTCCGCTGTACGTCGAGGCACTCGATCCCGCACCGGAGGACACGCCCGCCGAGCTGTCGGAGCTGTTGCTCGATCACCTGTCCGACCTGTCCGATCAGGCCGCGTCGGTGCTGCGGCTCGCGGCGGTGGCCGGGTCACCGGTCCGGCACACCCTGCTGGCGGCCGCCTCCGATCTCCCCGAGGGCGCGCTCGCCACAGCACTGCGTCAGCTGGTCGACCAGCGGCTCCTGGTTTCCACCGACACCGGCTACCAGTTCAGGCACGTTCTCATCCGCGACGCCGTCTACGAAGACCTCCTGCCGGCGGAGCGGCAAGCGCTGCACAGCAGACTTTCCCAAGCCCTGGCTACCCGGCGAAGGAAGCCGGGCGCGGACCGATGCCCGGCCGCCGAACTGGCCTACCACGCGCATGCCGCCGGAGAGCTGCCGCTGGCGTTCGAAGCCGCGTGGGACGCCGCAGCGGAGGCGGAAAGGGTGAGCGCGCATCGCGATCAGGTGCACCACCTGGACCGGGTGCTCGGTTTGTGGGACCGCGTACCGGAAGCGGCACATCGGTTGGACGCCGATCGGCTCGACGTCTTGGCAGCGGTCGTGGCCGCGTGTCATCGCGGCGGTGTAGTCGAGCGCGGCATCGCGGCGGCCGACGAGGCGCTGGCCGCCACCGATGCGCGGATCGCCCCGGAGCGTGCCGCGCGCCTGCATTACTACCGCGCCGGACTGCGCAATCAGAGCAGCGGCGGCGGCGAAGACGACCTGCTCGCGGCGCTGACCTATCTTCCTTCGGACCGGCCGACCCTACTGCGCGGTGAAATCCTCGCCGAACTCGCGGCGGTGCGGGTGTTCAGCGGCGCGACAGCGGCCGAGAACGACGCGCGCGCCGCCGTCGAGGTAGCCGAACAGTTACGTGGTGACCCGCCCGTCGACGACACCTCGCCGGTCACGGCATCGTCGCTCCGCGCGCCGGGCGCGGTCGCAACGAACCCGGGCGGGGGCGTCGAAGCAGAGGACACGGCTGGTGCGGACGCCGCGAGGCACCGGCGGCATTCGAGCGTCCTTCGCGAGGACCGGAGCGCCGCGTCGCTGGCCGCGCGTGCCCACGCCTATCTCGGGCTGGCCGCCGCGAGCCGTCCCGACGTCGCCATGACCCATTTCGAGCAGGCGCATGCCGCCGCTGATGCTGCGGGAAATCCGGGCACCTTGCTGACCGTGGTGCTGTGGGAGACGGCACTGCTGGTGTCGGCGGGCGCCGACGAGGCGGCCATCGCGGCGATCCAGCAGGGGTTGCGCGCCGCGCACGAGAGCTACCGGTTCGCCGAGGCCGCGCCGATCCTGCTGGTCAAGTGGGCGCAAGCGCTCACCGCGCTGGGTCGTTGGAACGAGGCTCTCGATCTGATCGATGAGTCGCTCACCGAGCAGTTGCCCCCGTTGAGCACCGCCGCGCTGCTGCTGTGTCACGCGCGGATCGTGCTGGCGCGTGGAGACGACCAGGCCGCGGCGGCGAGCGCGGCGAGCGCACAGCCGTTGCTCGGGAATCGGCGCTGGGCCAGGCAATATCAAATCCAGCTGCACACCGTGCAGACCGAGATCGCGCACGCGGCGGGGAATCCGCAGCACGCCGCCGAGATCGGCGCCGCGACGCTGACCGCGGACGATCTGCTCGCGCACCCGCACGAGGCATGGGCACTGGCCGAGGCGATCGCCCGAACCCGCTGCGCGCCGATGGTTCTCGACTCCGCTCTCGCGAGGCTGCCGGTGACCACCGCGGTCGACGCCGCGTACCGGAATTCCTGCCACGCGGTGCGCAGCGGCCGTCCCGCCGACTGGGCCGCGGCGGTTTCCTCCTGGCAAGCCCTGGGTCGGCCGTACGAGCTGGCGCGCGCCCTGCTCGAAACCGGGCGAGCGGAATTGGCCGCGGGTGATCGCGCGGCGGCACGCGACGCACTGCGGTCGGTCCTCGGGCTTGCGGACGAGTTGGCGGCGGCGCCGCTTGCCGAGCAAGCCAGACAGCTGGCCGACCGCGCCGGCATCGAGCTCGCCGAAGCCGGGAACCGGCCCGCCACGGCCCGGCCAGCGAGCATCTCGGGCCTGACCCCGCGCGAACTCGACGTCCTACGCCTGGTGGCTACGGGCGCGAGCAACCGGCAGATCGCGGCCGAGTTGTTCATCAGCGCCAATACCGCGGGTGTGCATGTCTCGCGGATCCTCACCAAGCTCGGAGCGTCCAGCCGCACCGAGGCGGCCGCGATCGCGCGAGAACGCGGATTGCTCGGCTGCGGATGATGACCACCGGCGGACGACCGAACTGGAGGACGACCAGCCTGGTGGGAGCGTCGGGGAGGACATCGTCCACGACAGCCGGTCCGGCGGCGCACCCGGATACGCATTCGGCAGGGACTACCGGTCCCGCACCCGCACACTGGCCCGTAAGATACAATAAGTCGAACATGTCTCGAAAGGACTGGCTGATGCGGTCGACCTTGTTGTCCCGGCGCGATCTCGAGTTCCTGCTCTACGAGTGGCTGGACGTCGAAGCGCTCACCAAACGCGAGCGGTACGCCGAGCACTCGCGGGAGACCTTCGACGCCGTGCTCGAGCTCAGCGAGCAGCTGGCCACCAAGTATTTCGCGCCGCACAACAAGCTCAACGACGCCAACGAACCCACCTTCGACGGCGAGCGCGTGACCATCATCCCGGAGGTCGGCCAGGCGCTGGCCGCCTTCGCGAAGGCCGGTCTGCCTTCGGCCGCAATGGATTACGAACTGGGCGGCGCCCAGCTGCCCGCGACCGTCGCGCAGGCGAGTTACGCCTGGTTCCAGGCGGCCAACCCGGGTACCGCGGGCTACCCGTTCCTCACGGTGGCCAACGCGAATCTGCTTCTCGCCCACGGCCCGGAACACGTCGAGAAGTTCGTGAAGCCCATGCTCGCGGGCCGCTTCTTCGGCACCATGTGCCTGTCGGAGCCGCAGGCCGGTTCCTCGCTCGCCGACATCGTCACCCGCGCCGAACCGCAGGGCGACGGCACGTATCGCCTGTTCGGCACCAAGATGTGGATCTCGGGCGGCGATCACGAACTCGGCGAGAACATCGTGCACCTGGTGCTGGCCAAGATCCCCGGCGGCCCCGCGGGCACGAAGGGCATCTCGCTGTTCGTGGTGCCCCGGTTCCTGGTCGGCGACGACGGCGCGATCGGTGAGCGCAACGACGTCGCTCTGGCCGGGCTCAACCACAAGATGGGCTACCGCGGCACGGTCAACACCGTGCTGAACTTCGGCGAGGGCCGCTGGACGCCCGGTGGCGCGCCCGGCGCGATCGGCTACCTGGTCGGCGAGCCGCAACGCGGACTGACCTACATGTTCCACATGATGAACGAGGCGCGCATCGGCGTCGGCCTGGTCGCCACCGCCCTCGGCTACACCGGATACCTCGAGTCGCTCGACTACGCCCGCACGCGCACCCAGGGCCGGGCCAAGCTCCCCGCCGACCCGTCCGCGCCGCAGCGGCCGATCATCGAGCACGCCGACGTGAAGCGGATGCTGCTGGCCCAGAAGTCCTATGCCGAAGGCGCGTTGGCGCTGGTGCTCTACTGCGCGCAGTTGGTCGACGAGCAGCGCACCGCCGAATCCGAGGACGAACGCCGCGCGGTCACCCTGCTGCTGGACATCCTGACCCCGATCGCCAAGAGCTGGCCTTCGCAGTGGTGCCTCGAGGCCAACAGCCTCGCCATCCAGGTACTCGGCGGCTACGGCTATACCCGCGAATACAACGTCGAGCAGCACTACCGGGACAACCGGCTCAACCCGATCCACGAGGGCACGCACGGCATCCAAGGCCTGGACCTGCTGGGACGCAAGGTGACCCAGCACGGTGGCGCGAGCCTGCTCGCGCTCGGGGCCCGGGTGGACGCGACCATCACCGCCGCGCGCGCGGCCGGCGGCGAGGCCGCCGAGCTTGCCGCTCAACTCGATTCGGCGTGGCGGCGTCTGGTCGAGGTGACCGCGGGACTGTTCGCCTCCGGCGACATCGAAGCCGCGCTGGCCAACAGCTCGGTGTACCTGGAAGCGTTCGGGCACACCGTACTGGCCTGGATCTGGCTGGAGCAGTTCCTCGCCACCGCGGACCGATCCGGTGATTTCTACGATGGCAAGCGGCACGCGGCCCGGTTCTTCTATCGTTTCGAATTACCCAAGACCGCACCGGCGCTGGATCTGCTCGCCACCTTGGATACGACCACCTTGCAGATGCGGGACGAGTGGTTCTGAGCACGGCGCGTTTCGATACATGTTCTAAAAGATGTACCATTCCGCGGTGATCGATTCCAGTCAGCGGACCACCCGTCCTCCCGGCCGCCCGGCCTCCGCGACCAGGGAACAGGTCATCGAGCATGCTCGCAGGGCGTTCCTGTCCGGCGAGCGCGTGGACATCCAGGCGATCGCCGGGCAGCTCGGACTCAGCCGCGCCTCGGTCTACCGCTGGTTCGGCTCCCGCGACGGAGTGCTCGGTGCCGTTCTGGCCGGCGAGTTCGAGGCGCTGCTCACCCGCGCCGACGCCCGTCGCCGCTCCACCGGCGCGCGGCGCATCTTGGACGTGCTCTACCGGGTCAACCGCTGGATGACCGACAACGAGCCGTTCCGGCGCTACTTCGAGAACGAGCCGCTGTCCGGCCTGCGCATCCTCACCGCGAGCGACGGGCCGGTACAGCCGCTGGTCGTCGGCACCGTCCAGGAGTTGATCGCGCGCGCCGCCGAAGAGGACGGCTACGATCCGCCGCTGGAACCCGCGCTGCTGGCCTACGCGCTCGTCCGGCTCGGTGAGGCGTTCCTGTACAACGACAACGTCGCGGGCATTCGCGGCGACATCGACCGGCTGCACGAGGTCCAGGCGGCGCTGCTGGGCATCCCCGACGCGATCACACCGTGACCGGGGCACTGCTGCACCAGCGTTTTCCCGAGGTGGCCGACACCTTGCCGTTCGTCCGCCTCGGCACCGCTCCGACGCCCGTCCGCCGGTGCGACCTCGGCACCACGGCCCAGCTGTGGTGCAAGGACGAAAGCGGATACGGCGACGGCGAATGGGGCGGCAACAAGGTCCGCAAGCTGGAGTGGCTGCTGCCGGAGGCACGGCGACGGGGCGCGCGCACCATCCTCACCGTTGGCGGCACCGGAACAAACTGGGGGCTCGCCACCGCCCTGTACGGCCGTGCCCAGGGCATCGATACCGAGCTCGCCTTGGTGGACCAGCCGGTCGACGACCACGTGCGCGCGCAACTGCGGCGGCTGGAGAAATCAGGCGCCGCTCTGCATTTCACGCACACCAAACTGCGCACGATCCTCGCGGCGCCCTGGCTGTATCTGCGACGCGTGCGGGGCGGCACGCGTCCGTACTTCCTGCCCGCGGGCGGATCGTCGCCGGTCGGAGCCTTGGGTTACGTCGAGGTGGCGTGCGAACTCGCGGCACAGATCGCGGCGGGTGAGCTGCCCGAGCCGGGGCACATCGTCACCGCGGTCGGATCCGGCGGCACCGCCGCGGGCCTCGCACTCGGCCTGCGCCTGGCCGGACTGCGCACGCGCGTGGTCGGAGTCGTCGTCAACGACACGCTCCCCCTCGACGCGAAGCACATCGTCCGGCTCGCCGGACGGACCGAGCGTCTGCTCCGCGCCCGCGGAGCGCGCTTCGCGCCGACCGGGCTGCGGCCGGAGGACCTCACGCTGACCATCGAATGGCTCGGCCCCGGCTACGGCCACACCACGCCCGCCGCCGTGGATGCCGCACAGCGCGCCGAACGCGCCGGGCTGCACCTGGAGACCGTCTACACCGCCAAAGCGCTCGCGGCCCTGCTCGCTCTGGATCGCGCGGGCTTCTTCGGCGCCGGGCCGGCGCTGTTCCTCAATACCTACGGTCCGCGACCGTAGATTCGCGCGACGCGGCCCGCGGGACCTCGCTTTCGAATCGCTGTGATCCGAATTCGGCCGCCGTAACCCGACGTGGCGTATTAGCCGTACGGCCGCGCATATCGCCAGGTCGGGCCGCGAGGCTCCCGGCGCAATAACATCCTCTGATTTCTCCCGGCGGCGACGCGGGAAAGCGCGCGACCACAACCACACTATCGTCGCTATTCGTGCAGGTCAGCGATAGAAAGGCGGAGACGGTGGCAGCGGAACCCACGCCGGTGCGGCAGTTGCGCGCCGATCAAGCGCGGCGGGTGGCCGACATCTTGCGCCACCAGTTGCACGCGGGCGCGTTCGAGAACGCGCTGCCGAGCGAACAGGAACTCGCCGCCGAGTACGGCGCCTCCCGCAACACCGTGCGCGACGCCTTGGCGCTGTTGAAGGACGAGGGCTTGATCGACCGGGCGCCGAAAGTGGGCACCCGGGTGGCCACCCGCAAGTACGACCACGGGCTCGACGCTCTGCTCGGGCTGCAGGAGACCTTCAAGGGCCACGGCACCGTGCGCAACGAGGTGCGCGCGGCGATGCACGTCGCCGCGCCGCCCGCCGTCGCGCGCAGGCTCGGTCTCGCGCCCGGCGAGCGCGTGGTCTATCTGGAGCGCCTGCGCTACCTGGCGGATCTGCCGCTGAGCCTCGACCTCACCTACCTCGTGCCCGACATCGGCACCGAGATACTCGGCCACGACCTCGAGCACACCGACGTCTTCGTGCTGCTGGAACGCATCAGCGGCCAGTCGCTCGGCTCGGCCGACCTCGCCCTGGAAGCGGTGCCCGCCGACCCGCACACCGCCTCCACCCTCGACGTCCCCGGCGGCGCGCCGCTGCTGATGCTGGAACGACTGACCCGGCTCGACGACGGCCGTCCGGTCGATCTGGAGTACATCCGCATGCGCGGTGACCGCATCACCATGCGCGGCAGCCTGACCCGCAGCACACCCGAATGGAAGGTCCTCTAGATGGCACTCGTCAACCAGCGCGCCGACATCCCCGTCACCATCGACGAGTCGCTGTGCATCCAGGGGTGCACGCTGTGCGTCGAGATCTGCCCGCTCGACTCGCTGGCCATCAACCCCGAGAACGGCAAAGCCTTCATGCACGTGGACGAGTGCTGGTACTGCGGTCCCTGCGCGGCCCGCTGCCCCACCGGCGCCGTCACCGTCAACATGCCCTACCTGCTCCGCTGATCTGGAAGACCGATGAAAGTGAAACTCGCCCCCGTCCTGCTCGCCGCCGCGCTCGCGTTGACCGGGTGCTCGCTGGAGCAGTCCGACGACACCCCCGCCGGCACCGTCAAGGTGGTCGTCGGCTACCAGTCCAAGACCATCAACACCGTCACTGCGGGCACCTTGCTGCGCGCGCAGGGCTACCTCGAGCAGCGGCTACAGAAGATCACCGACAACGGTGGGGCGAAGTACCAGGTCGAGTGGCAGGACTACGACACCGGCGCGCCGATCACCGCGCAGATGGTGGCCGAGAAGATCGACATCGGCTCCATGGGCGACTACCCGTTGCTGATCAACGGCTCTCGCACCCAGGTCAACGAGCGCGCGCGGACCGAACTGGTGTCGGTCACCGGGTACAACCCCAAGGGCGCGCTGAACATGGTCGTCGTACCGAACGATTCGGCGGCCACCGGCATCGGCGACCTGGCGGGCCAGAAGATCTCGGCCAGCGTGGGCTCGGCCGGGCACGGTACGCTGGTGCAGGCGCTGTCCCGGGCGGGCATCGATCCGGCCAAGGGCGTTGAAGTGCTCAACCAGCAGCCGCAGGTCGGCGCGACCGCCCTGGAATCCCACCAAGTGGGCGCGCTGTCCCAATTCGTCGCGTGGCCCGGTCTGGTCGTCTTCCAGAACAAGGCCAAGCTGCTCTACGACGGCGCAGAACTCGGCGTGCCGACCTTCCACGGCGTGGTGGCCCGACGCGCGTACGCCGCCGATCACCCTGAGGTCCTGCAGGCGTTCCTGGCCGCGCAGTTGGATGCCACCCAATTCCTGCAGGAGAAGCCGTTCGAAGCCGCCGAGATCGTCGCCGACGGGTCCGGGCTGCCGCAGGAGGTGGTGTACCTCTACAACGGTCCCGGCGGAACGAGTTTCGACACCACGCTCAAGTCGAGCCTGGTCAACGCGCTCAAAGGTGATGTGGCCTACCTGAAGTCGATCGGCGACTTCGCCGACCTCGACATCGATCGGTTCGTCGACGACGGGCCGCTGCGCAAGGCGTACACGGAGACCGGACGCGGCGACTACGACCGCGACCTGGCCGCCACCGCCAACCCGACCCGGGTCACCGGCGCCGACCCGATCTGCGGCAAAGCGGCGGAGAACCCCGCGCTGGCCGGCGAACTGTGGGTGGACGGCGCGGCGAAGCCGCAACCGGCCGCGGACCCGACCTGCCTGCTGCGCGCTGTCCAGGCCGCGAAAGCGCAGGGCCGGACGATCCGCGCCGCCTACGTCCCGGACACCGAACTCGGCACCCGCTGGTTCGCCGACAAGTCGATCTGGTTGCGCGACGGCGCCGCCTACCTGCCCTTCACCACCACCGCGGCCGCGCAGCGCTACCGGCAGGCGCACCCGTCCGCCACGCCGGTCGGCTACGACCAGGCCGTCACGGAAGTACGCGGATGACCAGCGAACTGGCCGCACCGGCAGTGCGGGCCGCGGCCGAACCCGCCGCCACCCGATCGGCGGCCACGCCGGCGTTGCGATCGGCCTGGCGCTCGCGCCTGCTGCGGGTGGGCTCGGTCGCCGCCGCGGTCGGACTGTGGCAGCTGCTCACGGTCAACAACGTGCGGGCGGCGGGCCTGCGGTTCGACACGCTGCCGACCGTCACCGAGATCGTCGCCGAATTCGGCACGCAGTTGCGCTCCGACCAGTACTACCTGGACATCGCGCAGTCGCTGATCCGGATCGTCACCGGCTTCGGGCTGGCCGCGGTCATCGGCGTGATCGCGGGCATCGGACTGGGCCGGTCGCGGCTGCTCGCCGACACCTTCGGCCCGCTGGCCGAACTCGTCCGCCCGATCCCGGCCATCGCCCTGGTGCCGGTCGCGATCCTGCTGTTCCCCAACGACGAGTCCGGCATCGTGTTCATCACGTTCACCGCGTCGCTGTTCCCGGTGCTGGTCAGCACCAGGCACGCGGTGCGCGCACTGCCCACGATCTGGGAGGACGCGGTGCGCACGCTGGGCGCGTCCCGGCTGGACGTGCTCACCCGCGTGGTGTTCCCCGGCATCCTGCCCGGCGTCTTCAGCGGGCTGTCCGTCGGCGTCGGCGTGGCGTGGATCTGTCTCATCTCCGCGGAGATGATCTCCGGACGCCTCGGCGTCGGCTACCGCACCTGGCAGGCCTACACCATCGTGGACTATCCGGCGGTGTTCGTCGGCATGATCACCATCGGCGTCCTCGGTTTCGCGACATCGGGGCTGGTCGAGCTGGCCGGCCGCCGCATAACCCGCTGGCTGCCCAGGGAGGTCGAAGCATGACCACAGTGATCGACGCACCGGCATCGACCGGAATGGCCTTGAGTCTCAGCGGTGTCCGCATCGCCTATAGCGGCGAGCCGGTGCTCGACAGGCTGAACCTGTCCATCGCGCCGGGCGAAATTCTCGTCGTGGTCGGCAAATCCGGCTGCGGCAAGTCGACGTTGCTGCGCGCGGTCGCCGGACTGCGGAGGCCGGAGGACGGAGCCATCCTGGCCGACGGCGACCACGTCACCGGGCCCGCGGCCGACCGTGCCTTGGTGTTCCAGGACGACGCCCTGCTGCCGTGGCGCACCGTGCGGCAGAACATCGAACTCGCCTTGCGCCTGCGCGGCACACCGCGAGCCCAGCGGCGGGCCACCGCCCTGCACTGGGTGGACGAGGTCGGGCTCACCGGCTACGCCGACTACCTGCCGCGCGACCTGTCCGGCGGCATGCGCCAGCGCGTCCAGCTCGCGCGCAGCCTGGCCGCCGCGCCGCGCGCCGTGCTGATGGACGAGCCCTTCGGCGCACTGGACACCCAGACCAGGGAAACCATGCAGCGCCTGCTGATCCAGACCTGGCGCGCCCACCCCACCACCATCGTCTTCGTCACCCACGACCTCGACGAGGCCCTGCTGCTCGGCGACCGCATCGCCGTGCTCGGCGGCGGCACGCTGCGGGCGCTGGTGCCGGTGCCCAGCCCGAGGGACGCGATCGACCGGGCCGCGACGAAGGCCGAGATCCTGGAGAAACTGTGAACATTCCGCCGCTATCGGAACGGATTCGGCTGGACTGCGACGTGCTCGTCATCGGCGGCGGCACGGCGGGCACGATGGCCGCGCTCACCGCCGCCGAGCAGGGCGCGAACGTGCTGCTGCTGGAGAAGGCGCACGTGCGGCACTCCGGCGCGCTGGCCATGGGCATGGACGGCGTGAACAACGCCGTGATCCCGGGCAAGGCCGAGCCGGAGGACTACGTCGCCGAGATCACCCGCGCCAACGACGGCATCGTCGACCAGCGCACGATCTACCAGACCGCGACGCGCGGCTTCGCCATGGTGCAGCGGCTGGAACGCTACGGCGTGAAGTTCGAGAAGGACGAGTACGGCGAGTACGCCGTGCGCCGAGTGCACCGGTCCGGCTCGTACGTGCTGCCGATGCCCGAGGGCAAGGATGTCAAGAAAGCGCTGTATCGCGTCCTGCGCCAGCGCAAGATGCGCGAGAAGATCCGCATCGAGAACCGGCTCATGCCGGTGCGCGTGCTCACCGACAACGGACGCGCCGTCGGCGCCGCCGCCCTGCACACCCGCACCGGCGAATTCGTTGCCGTCGGTGCGAAAGCCGTGATCCTGGCCACCGGGCCGTGCGGCAGGCTCGGGCTGCCCGCCAGCGGATACCTGTACGGCACCTACGAGAACCCGACCAACGCGGGCGACGGCTACTCGATGGCCTACCACGCCGGGGCCGAACTCAGCGGCATCGAATGCTTCCAGATCAACCCGCTGATCAAGGACTACAACGGCCCGGCCTGCGCCTACGTCGCCAATCCGTTCGGCGGCTACCAGGTCAACGCCGAAGGCGAACGCTTCGTCGACTCCGACTACTGGTCCGGCCAGATGATGGCCGAGGTCAAGCGCGAGAT
Source organism: Nocardia sp. NPDC003999 (assembly GCF_053604885.1). Lineage (NCBI taxonomy): Bacteria > Bacillati > Actinomycetota > Actinomycetes > Mycobacteriales > Nocardiaceae > Nocardia > Nocardia sp. NPDC003999. Next base: position 411,064 of record NZ_JBSGIB010000005.1, on the reverse strand, counting down.
CGAATCCGCGCGCGGTCCCATCTACCTGAAGGTGTCGCACCTGCCCGACGAGACGCTGAGCACGCTCGAAGGAATCCTGCACACCACCGAGCGACCCACCCGAGGCACCTTCCACGCCAACCGCGGCCACGACTATCGCACCCACGACATCGAGATGCACATCTCCGAAATCGGTTTGTGCAGTGGCCATTCCGCCTCCGGCGTGTGGGTCGACGAGCACGCGCGCACCACGGTGCCCGGCTTGTACGCGGCGGGCGATCTGGCGTGCGTGCCGCACAACTACATGATCGGCGCGTTCGTCTTCGGCGATCTCGCCGGTGCGCACGCCGCGTCCACCCTGGACGAGGTCGCCGCGCCCGCCGAGTTGCCCGAGGACCAGCTGGCCGCCGCCCATGAGCTGATCTACCGGCCGCTGCGCCAGCCGGAGGGGCCGCCGCAACCGCAGGTGGAATACAAGCTGCGACGTTTCGTGAACGACTATGTCGCGCCGCCCAAGACGGCGACCAAGCTGGCCATCGCGGTGGAGACCTTCGACCGGATGCGCGGGGAGGTCGAGGGCATCGGCGCGCGCACCCCGCACGAGCTGATGCGCGCGGCGGAGGTGTCGTTCATCCGAGATTGCGCCGAGATGGCCGCCCGCAGCTCACTGACCAGGACCGAATCCCGTTGGGGCCTCTACCACGAGCGCGCCGACCTACCCGAACGCGACGATGTCGAATGGCGATACCACCTCAACCTGCGCAAGAACCCCGACGGAACCATGGCGTTCCTGAAGCGGCCGGTGGCGCCGTACCTGGTTCCGGTGCCCGGGCTCGACGACCTGCCCTCGGCCGATGCCGAGGTGGTGCCGGTGCACCAGCCGCACCAGGTCGTCGGCCGTGCGCCGCACACCGGCGGCGGCGCTGAGCACGATCGCACCGCGGCCGGTTCGCCGGCGCAGCCCGCCACTCCCCCGTCTCCCCGGATCGTCGCGCTGCTCGCGCTCGACGAGCCCACCGTGGAGCAATTGTCCAGCTATCTGACCGATGCCGACGCGGGCGTGCGGGCCGCGGCGATCTCGGTGCTGACCGAGCACACCCCGGAGGACTTCGCGACCGCCCTCGGCGACGCGCTGGACGACACGGCGGCCTCGGTCCGGCGCGCCGCCGCGGCCAGCCTGCGCGAACTCGTCGAGGTGTTGCCCTCGGCGGCAGGACTTTCCGACCGGCTCGGCTCGGCCGACCCCGTCGTGCGGTCCACGGTGATCGATCTGTTGCGCGCCCTGCGGGCAGGCGAACCCGCGCACTACCGCGCGGCGTTGGCGGACGAGGATCATCGCGTCCGCATCGAGGCGGTCCGCGCGCTGGTCTCGCTGAACGATCGGGACGGCGTCGCCACCCTGGCCGCCGACGGCAACCGGGAAGTGCGGATCGCGGTCGCCCAAGGCTTGGCCGCCATCGGCGACGGCGGGGCCGAGGTGATCCGCCGCCTCGCCGACGACCAAGACCCGCTGGTCCGCGCCGCGGCCCTGACCGCGTTCGCGCAGCTGGGCGCCGAGCCGGCCGACGTCACCGCGCTGGCGGGCGCCCTGCGTCACTCGGCCTGGCAGATCCGGGTGGGCGCGGCGCGCGGGCTCGCGGGTGCCGACCCGGACCTCGCGGTGCCGATCCTGGCTGCGGCACTGCACGATCCGCATCTCGACGTCCGCAAGGCGGCGGTGCTGTCGCTGTCGGCGTGGCCGGACCTGCCCGCCGCGCACGACGCGCTGCGCGCCGCGATCGACGACACCGATGCCGACGTGCGCGCGTATGCCCGGCGAGCGCTGGCCACCCAGCCGACGGCCTAGCGCGGCGTGGTTGCCGCAGCTCGAATCGCTGATTAGATTAGCGGCTCGACCGTTGCCGACTCGTCGGCCGTGACACAGCCGGATGGCGACGGGGCGGCCGACGACGAATCCGTCGCCGTTGTCCACCAGCAGCGACGGGAGTATGGCGTTGACCTTGCCGAACTGGCTGGATCTCGCCGTGCTCACCACCGTCGTGGTGGCCGCGGTGCTCGGCTGGCGTCGCGGCGCGATCGTGGGACTGCCCGGTTTCGCGGGCGCCTTGGCAGGAGCGATTCTCGGCGCGGCGCTCTCGGCCACGGTGTTCGGTCAGCTGGCTCCCGGCGCCGTGCGGCTCCTGCTCGCGCTGACGGTGGTCGCCGGGTTGGTCGCGTTCGGCGCGGTCGCCGGGCACCGGGCCGGACGAGCCGCCCGCGCGACGGTGTCCGATCCCGTCGCGCAACGCGCCGACGCCGTCTGCGGATGTCTCGCCTACGCGCTCGCGGTGCCGCTGGTGGTGTGGCTGTTCGCCGCACCGCTGGAATCGTCCGCCCTGGTGCGTGATTCGACGACCGTGCGGACCGTCGACGACGTCGCGCCGTTCTGGCTGTCCGGACTGTCGGAGGTGCTCACCGGACCGATCGTGGACGCCGGGCTCGGCCGCCCGCTCGCGCCGCCCGATCCGGGCATCGTCGCGGGACCGATGCCCGCCGCACTGCGCCAGAGTGTGCTTCGCGTCCAGGATCTCGCGCCGACCTGCGGCGTGCGCCAGTCCGGCTCCGGATTCGTCATCGCGCCGGAGCGCGTGCTGACCAACGCGCACGTCGTCGCGGGCTCCAGCAAAGTCTCCGTCGACACCGCGGCCGGATCGCTCACCGCGACTGTGGTGCGGTTCGATCCGACCATGGACATCGCGGTGCTCGCCGTCCCCGGGCTCACCGCGCCCGCCCTGACCGTCGCGCCCGAACCGGCCGATCCCGGCGACGACGCGATCGCGCTCGGCTACCCCAGGGGCGGGTCCTACACCGCGTCCGCCACGCGGGTGCGCGGCCGGGCCGAACGCCAGGTGCGCGACATCTACCGCACCGGTGTCGGGGAACGCGAGATCTACACCTTGGACGGTTCGATCCAGCACGGCAATTCCGGCGGGCCACTGGTCGACCGCGACGGCCGGGTGCTGGGCATCGTGTTCGGTGTCGACGAGAACAACAGCAATGTCGGATTCGCCACGAGCCTGCCGGAAGTCCTCGACCGGCTCGACCACGGGTGGCGCTCCGACCGCCCGGTCGACACCGGCCCCTGCGCGTCCTGACCGCCGGTCAGGACGCGTCGGCGATGATCACCACACCGCTCGAGGCATCCAGCAGCGGAATGGTCCGCTCCGCGGCATCGTCGACATGCACGCGCGGGTGCGCGGGCAGCTCGGTCTCGTAGTAGGTGCCAGGACCGTAGAACTGGCCGTACTTCACCACCACGCCGTCGAAGTCCAGCACAGCCGCTTCGTGCTCCTGGATCACCGCGCCCCGGCCCGCGGCCGGCTCCCACGCGATACTCTGGGCGAGAAAGCGTTTCGCCCCGGCCGCCCGCGCGGCGGCGATCAAGTTACGGGTGCCCTCGGTACGGATGCGCGCGTTCGCCTCGGCCCGCTCCGGCAGCAGCGCCGCGTCGTCCGGCAGGTCCGTGAGCTGATGCATCACCATGTCGGGCCCGAACCCGACCACGGCGGCGGACAGGGCGTCGGCGTCGTACACATCGCACACCACCGGCTCGGCCCCCAGCGCCCGCAAAGGATCGGCCTTCCCCGCCGATCGGGTCATCCCCGCGACCTCGTGCCCCGCCTCGATCAACAGCGGAAGCAAGCGGACTCCGATAACGCCGGTCGCACCGGCCAAGAAGATGCGCACAGTGTTCATTTTGCAGCGCCTGCGGCGCTGCGTGTTCGCGGCCCCCTCATGGCTCGCGTCCGAGCGACCGCCGCTGGCGACTTCGTCGCGGACGCGGCGGCCGCTCGGACGCGAGCCGGGCCGCGAACGGCGGATGCTCGGTCTCGCTTCGCTCGAAAGACGTGGTGCAGGTGCGCGGGGCGCGTCGGTATCAATGCTGCGACGTCGCGCGCGGTTGAAGTGACCGGGCTGCGCGTGGTTTGCCGCTCATGCAGTCGCATCTCGGACGCGAGCCGGGCCGCGAACGGCGCATGCTCGGTCTCGCTTCACTCAGTCGCGGAGACACTGGCTTCAGCCGCAGCGAATCCAAGCGGTGGCCTCGTTGCCGTTCAGGGCGTAGTCGATTCCGCGTGCGGTCAACAGGCGGAGTACGGGAATGTTGTCCGGCGTCGTGCTCACGAACAGCCCCGAGTAGCCCTCGGCGGTTGCCCGCTCGATCAATGCGGCGAACACGGCGGTGCCGATTCCCGTGCCTCGGCGGGAGCGGCCGAGCCAGACTCCCGCCTCGGCTGCGCCGTCCGAGGCGGGCAACCGGCACAGTCGTGCCGCGCCGACCACCTCGCCGTCCACCCGTATGCCGTAGGTCGACTCGACGGGCTGCTCCGCCAGCGCGCGGCCGCGGTGGAAGGCTCGGAAATCCGCCTCTCGGTCGGCATTCCAGCTCGCGTCCGGCGCTTCCACCGGCATGACCTCGCCAGGATGCGCGTCGGCCACCGCGGTGTGCAGCAGATCGGTGAGCAACGCTTCGTCGAGCGGTTCGAGGACGACATGGCGGGGCATGCGCTGATCCTGGCACCGGGACCGGCCGCACGCGACCGGTTTTCCGCCCGCTCAGACCGGGGTGATCGGCAGGCGCAACGCGCCGGGCGCGGCGACCGGAACCACCGGGTTCTTCGGCTCGATCGGCGCGAGCCTGCGGTAGGCCGTACCGAGAGGTGGACGCAGGTCGTCCTCGCCTTTGTTCGGCCACAACGACATGGCGCGTTCGGCTTGGGCGGTGATGGTCAGGGATGGATTCACGCCCAGGTTCGCCGAGATGGTCGAGCCGTCGGTGATGTGCAGGCCGGGGTGTCCGTAGACCCGGTGGTAGGCGTCGACGACGCCCGACTCGGCCGAGTCGCCGATGGCGCAGCCGCCGATGAAATGGCCGGTGATCGGGATGTTCATCAGTTCGGTCCAGCCACCCTGCGGCAGGCCGCCGATCTTCTCCGCGATGCGCCTGGTCACCTCGTGTCCTTCCGGAATCCAGGTCGGCGGTGCGGCGCCGTCGCCCGGCTTGGTCGTCATGCGCCTGCCGAACAAGCCGCGCTTGGTGTAGGTGACGATCGAGTTGTCGACGTTCTGCATGACGAGCACGCCGATGCTGCGCTCGGACCAGCGGCGCGGGCTGTGCAGCCGGACGAGGTGGCGACGGTGCGCGATCAACTCCCGCACGCCCAGCCACCAGCGCGCCCTGCCCTCATGCCCGTCCACGAGCACGGTGGCCAGCAAACTCATCGCATTGCTGCCCTTGCCGTAGCGGACCGGCTCGATGTGGGTGTGCTCGTTGGGGTGGATGGACGAGGTGATCGCCACGCCCTTGGTGAAGTCGGTGTCCTTGCGCAGCGACCGCGCGGCCAGCACGGCTTCGGAATTGGTGCGGGCCAGATGCCCCAACCGCGACGAGACGTGCGGCAGACTGCCGTTCTCGCGTAACCGGTGCAGCAGTTTCTGGGTGCCGAGCGCGGCGGCCGCGAAGATCACCTGGTCCGCGATGAACGTCCGCTCGCCCTTGCGCGCCCACCGCCCGGTCCGCACCGTCCGCACTTCGTAGCCGCCCTCCGGTCGCGGCCGCACGTCCGTCACCGTCGTCAGCGGATGCACCGTGGCTCCGGCCTTTTCGGCCAGGTAGAGATAATTCTTCACCAATGTGTTCTTCGCGCCGTGCCGACAGCCGGTCATGCACTCGCCGCAGTGGGTGCAGGTCGAGCGCGCCGGCCCGACGCCGCCGAAGAACGGGTCGGCGACCTGCTTTCCCGGCCGAGAACCGTTGTCCGCGAACAGAACCCCTACCGGCGTGCGGCGATAAGTGTCGCCGATGCCCATGTCCTGCGCGACTTCGCGCAGGATTCGATCGGTCGGAGTGGTCGCCGGATTCTCGGTCACACCGAGCATTCGCCTCGCCTGGTCGTAGTACGGCGCCAGCTCGGAACGCCAGTCGGTGATGTGCGCCCACTGCTGGTCGCGGTAGAACTTCTCCGGCGGCTCGTACAGCGTGTTGGCGTACACCAGCGACCCGCCGCCGACTCCCGACCCGCTCATGATGAACGTGTCGTTGAGCAGGGTCATCCGCTGGATGCCGTAGCAGCCGAGTTTCGGCGCCCAGAGATACTCGCGCAGATGCCAGGAGTTCTTCGCGTACTCGTGGTCGGCGAACCGCCGGCCCGCCTCGAGCACGCCGACCCGGTATCCCTTCTCGGTCGCGCGCAGCGCGGCGACGCTGCCGCCGAAGCCGGAACCGATGACGAGCACGTCGTAGTGGCTGTCCATGCGCTCGAGCGTATGGCGGCGAACACACAGGCCGGACGAGAGATACGGACGTGATATCGAGATTTCCGGCCATCTTGCCTCCGGCTTCCCATGGCAGTGAGCAACCGCCCGGGAAACCTGCGCGGCCACTCGTATGCTCGCTGCGTCGCGCCAGCGAGATGGGAGAGCCTGTGACGGATCGCGAAGTACTGACCTGGGAGTCGTTCGGTTCCGCGAGCCGGGAACTCGCCGCGACCATCGCCGCTGACGGCTTCGAGCCCGATCTGATCCTCTCGATCGCGCGGGGCGGGCTGTTCGTGGCGGGCGCACTCGGCTACGCCCTGGACGTGAAGAACCTGCACGTGATGAACGTCGAGTTCTACACCGGCGTCGACCAGCGCCTGGAGTTGCCGGTGATGCTGCCGCCGGTGCCGCAGGCGGTGGATCTGGCAGGCGCCACCGTGCTGGTCGCCGATGACGTCGCCGACACCGGCGCCACCCTGAAGCTGGTGCGCGACTTCTGTTCCGGCAAGGTCGCCGAGGTGCGCTGTGCGGTGATCTACCAGAAGCCGTGGTCGGAAGTCGACAGCGAATACGTGTGGCGGCGCACCGACCGTTGGATCAATTTCCCGTGGTCCACCGAGCCACCGGTGGTGCGACGGCAGCCGCGCGCGCTCGACGCCTGACCGCTGGGCATGCCCGCCTCGGTCGCAGCGGCCTCGAAGGCGCGCAGGACAAGCCCCGTCCGATCGCTTCCGGTGGGCTGCCGCCGAAGAACGCGCCCGTGTCACCGGATGGAGGGCAGTGAGCGATCAATTCAGTTGAGCGACAGCGATTGCGCCGATCTTGTGATCGGTGATCGAGGAGGCCGCGCCGGATACTCCGAGCGCACCGAAAACCGTACCGCGGATCCGGATGAGGACGCCACCGCCGTTGGGCACCAATGCGTGGGCGTCCGGTCGCCGAGGTTCGCCGAACAGCGACTGTTCTCGCGGCGCGGTGGTCACGTGCACGGTGTCGAACCCCAGCGCGATGGCCGCCTCCGCCTTGTGTTTCGCGATTTCGCTCGCCCGCGCAGGCGCACCGTCCATCCGCGCGACGGCCACCACGATTCCGCCGGGTTCCACCACTGCCAGCGACACGGCCTCGCCGAGTCCGGTCGCCGCCTCGCGGGCCGCGGCGAGGACCGAGTCTGCCTGGTCGAGCGAGATCGCCATGCGACCATTCTCGCCCCGCACCGGATCGGCAGCGCGCAACGGCCCGGTCCTACTGCGGGATCCCGACGACTGGGCTCCCGGTCGCGACACGCCGCATTTCGAACACGCCGAAGGTCCGTCGCATAGCAACTGTCGAGCTACCATTAGAGCGAGGCGCTCACCAGCGTTTCCCCGACCGGCGATTCGTCGCCCGACCGGGCCACAGCAGCCGGCCGACGTCGGTGCGCTGCCCACACCACTCGCACCGGTGGGCAGCCCGGACTTCCCAGGTTTGACTGGAATGGATCCGGTAGCCAATACGGCGCAACGTAGGATGAATTCGCGATCATGGGCGCGGAGGCGCATGCCGGGAAAGCGAATCGTACTGAACTACAAATGAATTGGATCTCGTTTTCGAGCGAGGAACGGGTAGGAGGTATGCGGGTGGGCGCAGCGGCGCGGTCCGGAAAACAGCGGGGTATTCGCGGTCGAATGAGGAAGACTGGCGCTGTCATGGCAACAGCCGTGCTCATGTCGTCCCTCGGGGGAGCCGTCGCTACCGCCGCGCCGATCCACGCGCCGATATTGCGCGCACCGGCGCGCGGTTTCAGCGAGCTCTCCGTGCCGTCCAGCATGGGACCGATCAAAGTCCAGGTCCAATGGGCGGCCCGCGGCGGAAGCGCGGCGCTCTACCTGCTCGACGGCCTGCGCGCGCCCGCCGACCACAGTCAGTGGACGACCGATACCGACGCCTTGGCCCAATTCGCGGACGACAACGTCACCCTGGTGTTGCCGGTCGGTGGCCACTCGAGCTTCTACACCGACTGGTACCAGCCGAGCAGCACGAACGGCCAAGAGACGACGTACAAATGGGAGACCTTCCTCACCCAGGAACTGCCCGCCTACCTCCAGCGGTTCGGCGTGTCGCGAACCAACGATGCCGTCGTCGGCGCCTCCATGGGCGGCAACGCCGCGCTGATCCTGGCCGGATACCATCGCAACCAGTTCAAGTTCGCCGGATCGTTCTCCGGGTTCCTGCACCCGACGTTCCCGCTCTGGAACGAAGCGATGCGCGCCGCCATGCGGGACGAAGGCAATTTCAATGTGGACGACATGTGGGGGCCGGTCGGGGACCCTGCCTGGAGCCGCAACGACGCCACCGAACAGGCCGAATTGCTGCGCGGACTGCCGATATACGTCTCGACCGGCAACGGGCTGCCCGGCCCGCTCGACGTGCCGTTCGGAGTCGGGAACACGGTCAACGCGATGGGCCTCGAGTCGATGACGACGATCGCCGCCCAGATGTTCCGTGATCGGCTCGCGGAACTCGGGATGACCGCCCGCGTCGACACCGTCGACGGGACACACACCTGGCCCTACTGGCAGCAAGCACTCGCGACCGCGCGTCCGATGATCCTCGACGCGCTCGGCGCGCACTGACCGAGCCCCGACGCCGAGCACCGGGCCGGAGACTTCACCTCGGCGCTCGCACTAGCCGGACAGTACTCCCGCGACGACCGCGCTCACCGCGCCGCCGACCGCCTCACGCGAGGGCGGACCGGCGTCCCGATCGGCGAACAACAGGTGCGCGGTCCCGATCAGCATGGGGGCGAGCGAGTCGACGTCGGCGGTCGCGGCGATCCGGCCGAGGTCGCGTTCGGCGGTGAGGTACCCGGCGATCATGGCGGTCGCTTCCGCGAGGACGGGGACGCCGGTCGGCCGGTCGCGGCGCAGGCGTGCGCGCAATTCGTCCCGGAACGTGATCAAGCCGACGATGGCCGTGGTGACCGGGCCGAACACGTCCGTCAGCGCGGTGGTGAGGTGCTCGACCACGGCGCCGCTCCCGGCGGATTCCCGCAGAGCGGCAGCCCGTCGCTCGATCTCGACGATACGGGCGGTCACCAGTTCGGCGAGGAAGTCGTCGAAGTCGGTGAAGTGCCGGTGCAGAACGCCTTTGGCGCAGCCCGCCTCCGCGGTGACCGCCCGGCTGGTCAGCGCGCTCGGCCCGGCGCGGAGCAGGATCCGGTCGGCGGCGTCGAACAACTGCTCGCGCACGTCGCGGAGGGCGACTCCGGTGGGCATACGGGTGCCTCTTTCCGTTCGGATCGGGCCCACCCGTTGCCGAGTGGGCGCATGCCCATTTAAAGTGGGCGCATGCCCACTATACCTTCGCCGGAGGAAACGCCGCACCGGCACCGGCAGATCGCGGAGTCCTTCGGGGTGAATGCCGAACGCTACGACCGGACCAGGCCCAGCTATCCCGAAGCCCTGATAGAGCACATCGTTTCCATCAGTCCCGGGCGCGCGGTCCTGAATGTCGGCTGCGGCACCGGTGTCGAAGCCCGGCAGTTCCAGGCGGCCGGTTGCACGGTGCTGGGGGTCGAACCGGATCCGCGGATGGCGGAATTCGCACGGGGCCGAGGGTTGGAGGTCGACGTGGCGACCTTCGAAACCTGGGACGGCGCAGGCCGCGTCTTCGATGCGGTCATCGCGGGAACGGCTTGGCACTGGGTCGATCCGGTCGCGGGGGCGGCGAAAGCGGCGGAGGTTCTGCGTCCCCGAGGCGTGCTCTCCGCATTCTGGCATGTGTTCCATCTCCCGACCGAGGTGGCGGAAGCGTATGGCGTGGTGTACCGGCGGGTGGCGCCCGACTCGCCGTTCACCCTCCAGCCGGGCACGCGAGCCTTGGAGGTGTACCGGCAGATGCTGGACAAAGCGGCCGAAGGCATCCGGGAGACCGGTCGATTCGAAGATCCACTGGAATCGAGTTTCCAGTGGGAGCGCACCTACACCCGCGACGAGTGGCTCGATCAACTTCCGACGCACGGCTCCATGACCCGCCTCCCGGAGGACAAACTGACACAAGTGCTCGACGGTGTCGGCGCGGCGATCGATGCGATGGGCGGGAGTTTCACCCTGCCCTACACGACGGTGGCGATCACCGCGACGCGCACCGCCACACCCTGACCCGATGCGCCGCCCCTTCCCCCGCTGTTCCTGGGCTTCGTTTCCGTCCCGGCGGGTGCGGGTAGCTCGGACAGGTGGCCGGCGATGATCCGCGCTGGTCGACGCGTTCCGAGCGGTGAGGAGACGGTTGAGTGTCGGGGTTGTGGGCTGCGGGCGGATGGGGATTACTGGCCGGATCCGCCCTGCTGATAGGCGCTCTCGTGGGATTCTGGGCGCGCGTTCCCACGAAGATCGTGGCCAGCGTGATGGGATTCGGTAGCGGAGTACTGCTTTCGGCGGTGTCGTTCGAGTTGATCGCCGAGGCGCACGAGAAGGCCGGACTGCCGCCCACCGCCCTCGGCGCGGTGGGCGGCGCGGGGATCTACACCCTGGCGAATGTCGCCCTCGCCCGCCGCGGCGCTCGCCACCGCAAGCGCTCGGGAGACCAGCAACCCAGCGAATCCGAGCAGTCCGGCTCGGGCACGGCCATCGCGTTGGGCGCGCTGCTCGAGGGTGTACCGGAGTCCATCGTCATCGGGGCGAGTTTGCTCGGCGGCGAAACCGTCAGCGCGGTCACCGTGGCCGCGGTGTTCATCAGCAATATTCCCGAAGGGCTGTCCAGCGCGGCCGGTATGCGCCGCGCGAACCGCAGCCCGCGCTACGTGTTCAGCTTGTGGGCTGGGATAGCGGTGATCAGCGGTGTGGCCGCCATGGCGGGCTACGGACTGCTCGGTGACGCCGCGCCCGCCGCGCTGGCCGCGATCACCGCACTGGCCGCGGGCGCGATCCTGGCCATGATCACCGACACGATGATCCCGGAGGCCTTCGAGGACGCCCATCTGTGGGTCGGAATGATCACGGTGGCCGGGTTCCTCACCGCCTTCGCCCTGTCCCAGCTCGACCACTAGCCCTGTGGTGCAAGCATTTCGGAGCCGATTGCTCAGCGTGCGTCGGCTCGGCGGTCGGGCGCCCACAACCGATCGGCGTCGCCAACGGCGAGCCTGCCGCGGTAGACGTCGATCTTGTGGTCGATGAGGTCGAGGTTCTCGTGCAACTCGGCGATCTTGGCTGCCACCTCGGCGCGATGCGCCTCCATGAGGGCGAGCCGCTCGTATTCGTTGCCGCGCCCGGCGGCGACGAGTTCGGCGTAGCGGCGGATGGTTTTGATGGGCATGCCGGTGGCCCGCAGCTTGGTGCAGACGGTGATCCAGTCCAGGTCCAACTGCTGGTAGCGCCGCCAGCCACCGGCCGCGCGATCGACCGGGGTGACGACCAGGCCCGCGCGTTCGTAGTAGCGCAAGGTGTGCACGCTGACCCCCGTCCGCCGGGCGGCCTCGGCGATGCTCATACCTTGCTGTGGCGGACCGGATTCCGGCTGCGGCTTGACTTCGAGCACGCTCTAGAATTTAGCGTCCGTGATCATGACGACAACATTGATCACCGGAGCGAACAAAGGTCTCGGTTTCGAGGCCGCCCGCCGGCTCATCGCCGCGGGCCACACCGTCTACCTCGGAAGCCGGGACGTCGAGCGCGGACGCCGGGCCGCCGAACAGTTGGGGGGACGGACAGTCCAGCTCGACGTCACCCACGACGCGTCCGTAGCGGCCGCCGTCGCGGCCATCGAAGCCGACGGCGGCCTGGACGTGCTGGTCAACAACGCGGGTATCGCCACGGAATGGACCGCGACCAACACCGTGATCGGCGCCGCGGACGTGACCGCGGACCTCATGCGCCAGACCTTCGAGACGAACGTCTTCGGCACGGTGCGCGTCCTGCACGCGTTCCTCCCTCTGCTACAACGTTCCACCGCCCCGGTCGTGGTGAACGTCAGCAGCGGGCTGGCCTCGCTGACCCGGGTCAGCGATCCCGGCAGCCGGGCGTACGCCTACCCGGGCGTCGCATACCCGGCATCGAAAACCGCGGTCAACGCGATCACCGTGCAGTATGCGAAAGCGTTTCCGAACATCCGGATCAACGCGGTGGAGCCCGGCTTCACCCAGACCGATCTGAACGGGAACACCGGCCTGCAGAGCGTCGAGCAAGGCGCCGAGATCATCGTGCGGATGGCGCGGCTGGGCCAGGACGGCCCCACGGGGGGATACTTCGACGCCGACGGCGCCCTGCCCTGGTAGCCGAACGTCGGTCGTGCGGTGCTCGCCCGTGGCGGGTCAAGACACGACGGACGCGCGGTTCGACTCCCCTGCCGCCGGTGAACGGATCGCGTGGGCCCGCGCGATGACCTCCTTCAGCCCGTATCCGTTGACGATGGGTACACCAAAGCGGTGTTCGAACCTGCTTCGTAGTTCACTTCCGGCCGGTGCCGCACAGCACAGGGCGAAACGCACCGACGAGGTGTCCCACCGCGCCCGGCCGGGCAGATCGGTCAGTGCCGCGTACAGGCTCGGGAAGGCGGAGGAGTAGGTGGGCCGGATTCGCTCGACCCGTTCCAGGAACGATTCCGGGTCCAGCGGGCCTGCCAAGGTAGTGCGACCTCCCGCGACCAACGGCGACAGTGCGCCGAGCAAGATGCCGCAGAGCTGCCGCATCGGCAGCGTCGACAGGCTGTGGTCGGCATCGGTGAGGGCGAAGACCTCGATCACGAATCGGCACATGGCCTCCAGGTTCCGGTGATCGAGCATCGCCCGGATGCCGCCGCCGTAGGTGATCAGCGCCAGCGCCTCCCCGCCGGGCCGCACCGCCGGTGTCGGGTCGCGTTCCGCCGCGCCGAGCGCCGCGGCGGGCAGGACCCGGACCGGAGCGTCGATCGCCGACGGATGCTCGATGACGATGAGGACCTCGGGGTCCGCGTCGATTATCCGCTGACTCACCTCCTCGTCGGACGCCGTCGGGTCGATCACGGCGGCCGTGGCGCCCAGGCGCCAGATCGCGAACAGCGACACCACCAGGTCGACGGCGCCGGGCAGCATGGTCGCGACGACGCCGCCGGTCGTGACGCCCGCGGCGCGCAGGCGGGACGCGGCACGCTGGACGGCGGACAGGAACTCGCTGTTGTTCAGTTCGATGCCGTCAGCGGCAAGGGCTGGTGCCTGCGGGGTGGCTGCGGCGCGACGGTCCGGAAGAGTGGAAAGCATCATGCGATGTCCTCGGCAACGGCGTAGTTGTTCGATAACAACGGTAGGAAGCGGAGCTCCTCTCGCCACCGTCGCGCAAGGATCAAATTCGTCGCCTGTCTTGTCGCCTGGAGACAATATCGACCGGCGAGATCCGCCGCCGCGCGCACGGCGAGGTAATACGATCGGCTCGTGACGAGTTCTCGTCGCAACGATGAAGCCGAGGTCGACCGTTGTATCGCGACGATCGCCGCCCGCATGAACGAGCGGGTGACGGACATCAGCGCGAGCATCCACAGCGCGCTCGAGGAAGAGATACCCGAGCTGCGCGCGGATGTCCACACCGTCGAACTGCTCGGGGCCAGTGTGCAGGGAAACGTCGACACCCTGCTGTACGCGCTGCGTCACGACATCCCCGCCACCCGCATCCACCTGCCGTCGGCGGGCACGGAGTACACGAAGCGTCTGGCGCAGCGCGACGTCCCGCTCAACGCCCTGGTGCGCGCCTATCACATCGGACAACGGCGGGCGACCGAACTGATCTTCGCCGAGTTGCAGGCCGCCGACGTCGGGCCGGTCGATCGATTCGTCGTCGGCCGGGCCATCGCCACCCGGCTCTTCACCTACCTCGACCAGGTGATCCGGGAGGTCGTCGCGGTCTATGAAGGAGAGCGGGAGCAGTGGTTGGACACCCGCAACAGTGTGCGAGCGCTCTGTGTGCGCGAGCTACTGAAGGGGAAGGAGTCCGTCGACGTCGACAGCGCCACCGAGCAGATCCGTTATCCCCTGCGTTGGCATCACCTGGCGCTCATCGTCTGGTATCCCGACACGGAAGCCCACGGTGACGAACTGGCCGAGCTGCAACGGTTCGTTCGTGGGTCGGCCGAGACCACGGGAACCTCCGGGCAGCCCCTCTTCGTCGCCGACGATCAGCTGAGCGGCTGGGCGTGGCTGCCCTACCGTTCGGCGCGACCCGATGCCGTCGCCGATATCCGTGCATTCGCGGCCGCGCAACGCGACGCCCCGAACGTGGCGATCGGCACGATGGTCCCGGGCCTGTCCGGGTTCCGCCGATCTCATCGCCTGGCTCAGGACGCACGCACCGTAGCGCTGGCGGGGGCGGACGCCGAACACCGGGTGGTCGCGGCCGAAGACCCCGGATTGTCGGTCGCGGCCCTGCTCGGTGAGAGCATCGCGGAAGTCCGGGAATGGGTCGGCGACGTGCTGGGCGACCTGGCCTCCGACACCGACAACGACGCGCGGCTGCGCGACACGCTCCAGGTCTTCCTGCGCACCGGATCGAGCTACAAGGCAGCCGCCGCGGAGCTCGACCTCCACTCGAACTCGGTGAAATACCGGGTGGGCCGGGCGGTTTCGCGACGGGGCAAGCCCATCGCCGAAGACCGGCTGGACGTCGAGCTCGCACTGCTCGTCTGTCACTGGTACGGACCGGCGATACTGCGACCCGGTACGGCGTGACCCGGCTGCCCGGAACTCAGCGGCGCGGCGCTATGCGGGACAGCTCCACGGGACCGCGCACGGCGTAGAGCCAGGTTGCGAGTCCGTCGTCACGATGTGGCGATGACAATGCTGGCGGCCGAGGCGGCGACCAACCCGATGATCTGGCTGCTGTGCAATCGCTCCCGCAGCGCGGTCACGCCGAGTACCACGGGGACGATCGGGTAGAGCGAGGACAACACGACCGCCACGGCCAGGTACTCGGTCCGCGTGGCGAAGAGATAGGACACGAGCGCGGCGGCAGCGAGGATGCCGGAGAACACGGCTGTGAGATCGGCCCGATGTCCAGGGCCTGGCGCGGTATCCGAGGATCCGGATGCCAGCGTCCATGCGAACGCAGCGACGAGAACGACGGCCACCGCCCGGCCCGCGGTCACCGGCCAAATACCGGAGGCCGGGGCGGCGCGAGCCAGTGCGAGGTATTGCACGGCGATGCCGACACCGGCGATCAGCCCGTCGCCGACAGCGGCCCTGGCATTCGGACCGGCGCCGGTCGCACCGCCCGCGACGAGCCAGAGCGCGGGCACAGCCATCGCGATACCCGCCCATACCGACGCCGCCGGACGCTCACCGAGCAGAGCGGTTCCGAGCAGAACCGGCAGTGCGGCGCCGCCCACGGCGCTGATCGGTACGACCACGGACATCGCGCCGCGGCTGATTCCGCGGAACAGGAAGGTCATCGCGATACCGGTGCCCACTCCGGACAGCGCTCCCCAGCCGAGATCGGCGGGATGGGGCCCGGCGGGAAATACCAGCAGGCCTGCGAGCGCGGTGACGGCGAGCCCGCCGAGTTGGCCGAGCAGCGCCACGCGTGCGAATCCGACTCGGCGGGACGCGGTTCCACCCCAGAAATCCGACAGGCCATAGCTCAACGCGGACATCAGCGCCAGAAGCGTCCCCATGATCAGGCCTTCCGGTCGCGCTCGGCCTGTCCCACCGGACACACCGCGGATCGCGTACAGCCCGCGCGGTCGCACAATCTGCACAGCACATTCGAATCGCCGATCTCCCCGTACAGCCGGGCCAGCAGTTTCGCAAGCAGGCTCGTCATGGCTTCGCGCTCCGCGTCGTCGAGTGCGGATACCAGCTCGGCCAACGACCGGGCGCGGGCGGCGAGGATTCGGTCCGCGGTGTCCCGGCCGGACGGCGTCAGGTTCACGCTGACCAGCCGTCCGGCGCCGGGAGAGCGGCCGACCAGTCCGGCGGCCGCGAGCGAATCGACCATGCGAACGGCCGCGGATTGCGTCAGCCTGACCCGTTTGCCCAGGTCGGTGACGCTGATGCCCGGCGATTCCATGAGCGTCACCAAGGCGGCCGCGCTACTGCCGCTCACCGCACCGGCGCCGTGCACGTCGGCGAGCATCACGTCGTTGATCGCAAGCGCCGCTGCTCCGAGCAGGTTCTCCAGGCGAGCATCATGCATGACTCATGCATAACATCCGCCGACGGGTCGCTGTCAACCCTTCACCCGGCCGCGCGGTGTGCGGAGTGAGACGATCAGGAATCGAGAAGCGCTGGTCAGCGCGCTGCCGTTAGCGTTGGGACGCGAGCCGTTCACACGCAGAGGAGGACTCATGAACTGGGACAGACGGATAAGGCAGACGCACCGGTGGCTGGCCGTCATATTCACGGCGACCGTCGTCGTCACGGTCGTCGCCTTGGCGCTGAAGGGGCCCGTGTGGGTCTCCTACGTGCCTCTGCCACCGCTCGCCTTGCTTCTCTTCTCCGGTCTCGGCGTATTCGGACTGTCGTGGTCCGCCGAGCGGCGCGGCCGGGCGGCCGGGAACACCTCGCCGCGGCGGGTCGTGCCCGCACCGCGGGTCCGGCAGCTGCATCGCTGGTCGGGTATCGGCTTCGTCGCGACCGTTCTCGCCACTTTCGTCGCCTTGGCGCAGGAGGAACCGATCGTCTGGGTGTCCTACCTGCCGCTGCTGCCGCTCGCTCTGCTGCTGTTCTCCGGCCTCTACATGCTGGTGTTGCCGCTTGCCGTGCGACGTCGGCGCGCCGGTCGCCTCGCCACGTCCTAGTCGGCCGGGGCGGACGCGGGCGCCGCCGAGCCCGGTGGAACCCGGGGCGGCAACTCCGGACGACGCTTCCGAAGCGGGGCTCCTGCCGGCCGCTCGTACGTCCGCGATCGGCACGAAACAAAGTTTTCTCCGAACCTGCGATGAATCGGGGCGGCGGCGCCGGTATGTACCGGCGAACCCATCGGAGGAGGACTTTCGCCCATGAGAACGACCACGGGACAGCGCTGGGTACTCGCGCTGACATCGGTGGCCGCGTTGATGATCATGCTGGACGCGCTGGTCGTCACCACCGCCCTGCATGCGATCCAGCTCGACCTGCGCGCCTCGCTGGCCGAACTGGAGTGGACCGTCAACGCCTACACCTTGAGCTTCGCGGTACTGCTGATGGCGGGCGCGGCGCTCGGCGAGCGATATGGACGGCGCCGCGTACTGGTCGCGGGGGTGCTGCTGTTCTCGGCGGCCTCGGCCGCGTGCGCCTCGGCGCCGAACCTGGGCTGGCTGGTCGCCGCCCGGGCGGTGCAAGGTGCCGGCTCGGCGGCCGTCATGCCGGTCGGTATGGCGCTGCTGTCGGCCGCCTTCCCGCCCGCGCAGCGCACCCGCGCGCTCGGGCTTTTCGCGGCGGTGACCGGCCTGGCCACGCTCGGCGGCCCGCTCCTCGGTGGCGCGGTGGTGGAGGGCTCGACCTGGCAGTGGATCTTCTGGCTGAACCTGCCGATCGCCGCCTTGCTCGTGCCGCTGATGCTGACCCGGCTGCCGGAGAGCCGTGGCGAGGCACGCGGACTCGATCGCCTGGGCATCGGGCTGGCCTGCGCCGCCGCGCTGGGCTCGGTGTGGGGCCTGCTGCGCGGCGACGAAGCGGGCTGGGGCAGCGGCGAAGTCGTTGCCGCGTTCCTGCTCGCGGCGATCGCGCTGGTCGCGTTCGTACGCTGGGAGCTGCGCACCGCGACCCCGCTGATCCCGATGCGGCTGTTCGCCGCGCGCGGCTTCTCGGTCGGCAACGCGGTGGGCTTCCTGCTGTTCGGATCGATCTTCAGCGGGGCGTTCTTCTTCGCACAGTTCCTGCAGACGGTCCAGCACCACGGCCCGCTCGGCGCGGGAGTGCGGCTGGCGCCCTGGACGATCACCTTGTTCCTCGTCGCTCCCGTGGCGGGCAAGCAGGTCAACCGCTTCGGGGAACGGCCGCTGGTGGTCGTGGGACTGCTGATGCAGGCCGCGGGCTACGGCTGGCTCGCGCTGACGGCCGGGCCGCAGTTGTCCTACCCGGCCATGATCGCGCCGTTCGCGCTCTGCGGTGTCGGCGTCTCGATGGCCATTCCCGCCGCCCAGAGCGCCGTGCTGCGTTCGGTGCCCTTAGCGGCGGTCGGTGCGGCGTCGGGCACGTTCAACACCTTGCGCCAGCTCGGCAGCACGTTCGGGATCGCCTTGCCCGCAGCGGTTTTCGCGACATTCGGTGGACTCGGATCCACCGCTGCGTTCAGTACCGGATTCGCCGCGGCGATCGGCACGGCGGCGCTGCTGGCGCTGATCGGCGCCGCGCTCGGGCTGCTGCTACCCGCGGGCGCGCCCGTCGCGGCACGCTCCGACGCGCAGCCGGTCGCGGCTCGGTAGGTTGCGGCCATGACGATCGGCGCCGACTTCACGGCCGAGACGATGGCCTACCGGCCGGAGTTGCTCGCGCACTGCTACCGCATGCTCGGGTCCGTCCACGACGCCGAGGACCTGGTGCAGGAGACCTTGGTGCGGGCCTGGCGTGCCGCCGACCGGTTCGACGAGCAGCGGGCTTCGCTGCGCACCTGGCTGTACCGGATCGCCACCAATGCCTGCCTGACCGCGCTCGAACAGCGTGGCAGGCGGGCCTTGCCCACCGATCTGAACGGACCGGCCGCCACTCTCCGGACCCGGCCGGCCCGGCATCCCGAAGTGTCCTGGCTGGAACCGATTCCCGACGCGCTGCTCGGCGGCTCGGCCGATGATCCGGCGACCGTGGTGGCCGCGCGCAGCGGCATCCGCCTGGCCTTCATCGCCGCGCTGCAATATCTGCCCGCCCGCCAGCGCGCGGTGCTCATCCTGCGCGACGTGCTCGCCTGGTCTGCCGCAGAGGTCGCCGACCTGCTCGGCACCTCCCCCGCCGCGGTCAACAGCGCGCTGCAACGCGCCCGCGCCCAGCTCGAGAAGGCCACCCCCATGATCGATCGGACGTCCGAGTCGTTGAGCCCCGGTGAGCGCGCGATGATCGACCGCTACGTCACCGCTTTCGGCAACGGCGATATGGACGAGTTGAGCAAGCTGCTGCGCGACGACGTGGTGCTCGAAATGCCGCCCGCCCTGTTGTGGTTCGCGGGCCGCGCCCACGTAGTGGGTTTCTTCGCGGCCAAGGCGGCCCGGGACGGCGCCACCTGGCGCGCCGTGCCGACAGCCGCCAACACCCAGCCCGCCGTCGCCTATTACCTGCGCGACGCGGACGGGACCCACCGCGCGCACTCCATCCACGTTCTCGGCACCACGGATACCGCCATAGAACGCATCACTGTCTTCCTCGGCGACGAATTGTTCCGGCCGTTCGGGTTGCCGACGGTGCTTCGACGGCCGAACGAGAACTCCATACCGGAGTGATGCTCGGTGCGGACGACTGCACAGGCGATGGGGTCGAATTCCCGGTGCGGCGGGGAGCGCTATCGTCGGAGCATGCGAGCCCGGCCGTTGACTTTGATCCAGGACGACCTCGTCGACTACGACAAGGCCATGGAACGCATGGGAGAGCTGGTCGAAGAACGCCACAGCGGCGCGCGGCCGGACACCCTGTGGCTGCTGAGCCATCCGCCGGTCTACACCATCGGGCGGAAGACGCCGCAGGAGCACCTGCCGGACCCGGCACACGACATCCCGGTCGTGCAGACCACCCGCGGGGGCCAGCTCACCTATCACGGTCCCGGCCAGCTGGTCGGCTATCTCATCGTCCGGCTCGATTCCGGCGAAGGGGTGGTGGACTACATCCGCGAGGTCGAGTTCCGCCTGATCGAGGCACTCGGCCGGTTGGGCGTGCCCGCCGAACGCCGCGACACTCCGCCCGGCTCCGAACTGCTCACCGGCGTGTGGACCCGGCACACCGGCCGCAAGATCGTCTCCATCGGCATGCGCCAGAGCCGAGGGATCACCAGTCACGGCTTCGCCCTCAATGTGAACGGCGACCTCGAGCCATGGCACTGGGCCGTCGCGTGCGGGCTCCCCGACGTCGATATGTCCTCCGTGGCCAGGGAATCCGGCGCGGCCACCATGGAGCAGGTGCGCTCCATGGTCGCCACCGCTTTCGAGGCGAGCTGAACTCCGCCCGCGAACGATCCGCCGCTCGCGGCGGCGACCTCGACGGCTGGTCGCGCTCGTGGTCGACAGCCGCGCCACCGCGGAGCGGCGCTCCGCCAGTCCGCCGCGCAGGCTACCCAGCTGCGCGCGGCCTGCAGCCGAGATGCTGCCGGATTTGTTCCAGAACCACGAACTCCGTTGGGGAGTCACGAAACGGCGACGCGACCGGATCGACAGAGAGCTACCCGCATCCATCCGCACACCGGACCCGGCGCAGGCGGACCGCCGAACGCCGCAACGAAAGTAGCCCCGACACAGACGATTACGACCAGGATCGGCGCATGCCGATCAGTTGGCGAGGCGGGCCTCGAAGGCGATCCCGTCACCACGGGCGAGCGACCGGACGCGCTCGACGGGCTCGCGGTGGTTAACCTCACGTTCGCGCGGACCACACCGATCGGTCCAGACCATTTGCCATCCTCGGTCCATGCGATTGGCGATCATCGGGGGCGGCATCCTCGGCACCGCACACGCCATGGCCGCGATCCGCCGCGGGCACGAGGTCGTGCAGCTGGAACGGGAACTCGAAGCGCGCGGTGCGACCGTGCGCAACTTCGGCCTGGTCTGGGTGTCGGGCCGGTCGGCCGCGGAACTGGATCTCGCTCTGCGTGCGCGGAGGCTGTGGGAGGAGATCGGCGGGAAAGTGCCCGGCGTCGGTTTCCGGCCCTCGGGCTCGCTCACCTTGGTGCGCGCCCCGGAGGAATTGGCCGTCGCCGAGGCCGCGGCGGCCGGCCCCGGAGCCGAGGCACGTGGCTTCGCCTTGCTCGACCCCGAACGCGTCCGCGCCGTCAATCCCGCTCTGCGGGGCAAATTCCTTGCCGGACTGCATTGTTCGACCGACGCGGCCGTAGAGTCGCGCCAGGCGCTGCCGGCGTTGCGCGCCTATCTCACCGCGAGCGGGCGCTACACCTTTCATTCCGGCACGGAAGCCAGGGAAGTCGCCGACACCGGTTCCGGCGTGCGGGTGCGCGACGACCGTAATCGTTTCTTCGATGCCGACCTCGCGCTCGTCTGCCCCGGCGCCGCGCACACGGGCCTGGCCAGGGAACTGGCCGGAGCGCTGCCCGTGCGGCGGGTCCGGCTACAGATGATGCAAACCGCTCCGCTGGGTGAGCCGCTTCCCACGGCCGTCGCCGACGGCGACACTTTCCGCTACCACCCCGGCTTCGCCGGTCCCGAGGTCGACGCGCTGAACCGGGAACAATCGCAGACCGCGACCGCCGCAGAGCATGCGATGCAACTGCTGTGCGTCCAGCGCCTGGACGGCGGATTGACCATCGGCGACACCCACGAGTACACCGAGCCGTTCGCATTCGACCTGGACGACGCTCCTTACGAGCACCTGACGTCGGTGACCGAGGAGTTGCTGGGCCGCAGACTGCCACCCGTGGTGCGTCGCTGGGCAGGCGTGTACAGCCAGAGCGCCGATCCCCGCGCCGCGGTCACCCGCGTACGAGCCGAACGCCATGTCTGGGTGATCACCGGACCCGGCGGTCGCGGCATGACCCTCGGCCCCGTCCTCGGCGAGGAAACCGCCGACCTACTGGAACTCTGAGGAACGGATTCTGGTTCTGCTGGGACGGTTTCGAGGCCGGGCCGCGCCGCGGTGAGCGGTGCGGGAGGGCGCGTCCGGTCGCGCCATTATGCGTTACCAGACGTATCCCAAATTCCGTGTGCCCGGGTGCTGGCACACCACGAAATCCGCGCGTCGATTCGCGCAGGCGCACGCGACGTGTGAAGAATGCTCGCAATCACGAAAGTAATTGTCCGCCTGGGGATAACGCGCCATATGGAGCGGACGGGGATGACTGGAGAAATAGCGGTGGTACTGCTGTGGGTGGTGATCGTTGCCATCGTCGTGGTTCTGCTCGGCGGTGCGGCCGCGGCGATGGTGTGGGATCCGAATCCCCGCCGGAAAGCCCGGGCGACCGATCGGAGCGCAGCGCTGCCGTTGGCGGGCATGCCATCGCCGCACGACAGGTGGCCCCGGCGATCTTGACGCTTCGCCCCGCCGCGACCCGTTCCTTCTGGTCCGCCGAGCCGATCGGTCCGAGCTGCCGCCACAGCCCGCGATGTTGCCAAACAGTTGCCAACCGTTTGGCATGTTCTGCTTCACGACGTAGGCGCACCGGGTACGGTGGGCGCTGCGCTGCGCCTTCGCAGGCGTCCGCGTGCGGCACTGGCACCGAGAATCCCGAGACGACGGAGGTGCGGCAGTGACAGGCTCAGAAACCGCGCCCGAGCCGTGGCCGGTGTTGCGCGTCGATGACTGGACTCCCACACGGGAGACGCTGCACATGTGGACGCAGATCATCGGCAAGATCAGGCTCTCACACACCCCGCTGGTCAACCATTGGTGGCAGGTCACCTTCTACGTCAGCCCGAGAGGGCTGACCACCTCCGCCATTCCGCACCCGGCGGGATGCTTCGACATCGAATTCGATTTCCTCGATCATCGACTGCACATCCGGTCCAGCGACGGCCGTAGCAGGCAGGTCGCGCTGGAACCCAAACCGGTAGCCGTTTTCTACGCCGAAACCGTCGCGGCGCTAGAGGAACTCGGGATTCCGGTGCGAATCGAGGCCAAGCCCAACGAGGTCGAACTCGCCATCCCGTTCGCCGACGACTACGAACATCGCTCCTACGACGCCGCGGCCGCCACCTTGTTCTGGCGGCAACTGCTGGCCGCCGACCGGGTCATGCACGAGTTCCGCGCGCGCTTCATCGGGAAAGTGAGTCCGGTGCACTTCTTCTGGGGCGCGATGGACTTGGCGTGCACCCGTTTCTCAGGGCGGGCGGCTCCGCGACACCCGGGTGGCGCGCCGAACTGTGGCGACTGGGTCATGATCGAGGGTTACTCACACGAACTGAGCAGTTGCGGCTTCTGGCCTGGCGGCGGGTCGGAGGGCGCCTTCTACGCCTACGCGTACCCGGAGCCCGCGGGATTCGCCGAACACCCGGTCGGCCCGCGAGAAGCCTTCTACAGCCGGGAGAACGGCCAGTTCCTCCTGCCGTACGAGGCCGTTCGCACCGCCCCCACCCCGGAACGCGCGCTGCTCGAATTCCTCGAGACGACCTACGAGGCCGCCGCCGATCTGGGCCACTGGGACCGCGCCGCCCTGGAAGCCGACCCGCACCGCTGGAAGCACAAGCGCCGAGCGCACGAGATGGGCACGCCACGGCCGCCGGGCGAGTGATCCGGCATGGCGCCGCCCGTCGCCGATTCCTTCGGGGCGAGGGCGTGACGCCCGCCTTCTACGGTCCGCGAGGACAGCATGGATCTACCGTTGAGTGACCCGTACAACGGCACGTTGGTCAGGGTAGAGATTTCCTCGACCGCGAGGACAACTTGATCAAAGCCGCAGTTCACAGCCGTTTCGCGACACATAGCTTCCCACCATTGGGAACGCGCTATCCAGTGAATCACCGATGAATGTATCGTTATATGACGGCACGTTAATCGACGGGATGAACTAATGCACAACACCAGCAAGCGCGTGACAGTGCGTCGAGTGGTGGCCTCGGCGCTGATCGGCGGAGCGGTCGTCATGGCGGCGGCAGTCGCTTCGCCCGAATCCACGGTGACCACCACAGCCGACCGGTACTCCCACAACCCCGCCGACAAGCGCGGTTCCGGAGTGGGCGAGCGCGCCCGGAGCAGCAACCACGGCGGATACCAAGGACGCAACGAGCGCCCGTGCCAGTACACCCCAGAGGGCTACTGCACCGGAGGGCGTTGATACCCATACCGGCGGCGAGCCGGATCGCCCGGGCGGCCCGAACGGGCCGCCCGTCCGCGTGCGATCAGCCCTCGGCCGGACCGTAGGACAGGTGGACGACGCCATTGGCGTAGACCTCGTGCTCTTTGAGCGCGAGCTTGGTCGCGTCGACGCCGTCGCTCCACAAGCGCTTGCCCTTCCCGAGTGCGATCGGGTAGACGAACAGGTGCAGATCATCGATCAAGCCGTCGGCGAGCAACGCCCGCACCAGTGTGCCGCTGCCGCTGATGTAGATGACGCCGTCGATCTCGTCCTTCAGCTTGCGGATGACCTCCGGGTCGTAGGCGCCGACGCGGGTGCTGTTGGCCCACTCCACCTGCGGCTCGCGCGCACCGACGACGTATTTCGTCGTGTCGTTGAAGAACGGCGCCCCCGGGTCGTCCTCGACGGTGCGGGTCGACCAGGCCGGTGCGAACATCTCGAAAGTGGTGCGGCCCAACAGGATCGCCTTGGACGCCGAGGTGATCGCCGCGAGGGTCTCCCCCATCTTCGGGTCGAACCCGTACTCGAAGGTCCAGGACGGATCCTCGTACACGCCGTCGAGGGCGATGAACTCGTGGACTGCGATGGTTCCCATGTTTTTCCTTTCATCGGGTGCGGCGGTCGCCGGGTGCGGCCCGGTGCCGCTGTCGACAACGACTCTGCTGGCCGCGCCTTACGGTTTGTTTACGGTCGGTCCGTCGTTTCGGGCGAACCGGTGTTCGAGGTTGCTTTCTACCGCACGAACGGCGTTTCGGCCCGCGCCTGGCGCAAGGCGCGGGCCCACCACATGAGCTGGTCCAGCGTGGCGTCGACGGCCTCGTCGAGTTCCGCGTCGCGGCGCGGCCAGCTGCCGTCGCTCGCGAAGCGCTGCCAGACCTTGGTCACGGTGACCGTGCGGCGGATGGGGACCGCGTTCAGTTCGCCGAAGACGGGACGCAACTGGGCGGCGGCGTGACCGCCGTCGGCGTCGCCGCCGTATCCCACCACAGTCACCGGTTTGCCGGCCCACTCCGCGTCGAACCAGTCGACGGCATTCTTCACCGCGGCCGGAAAGCTCCGGTTGTACTCCGGAGTGACCAGGACGAACGCGTCCGCGGCGGCCAGCCGTTCGCCGAGCGCGCGGACGGCGGGCGGTAGCGGCTCGTCGGGATCGGGTAATCGATCGGGCAACCCGGTCTCCGCGAGATCGATCCGGTCCACGTCGATATCGCGGCGGCGGCCCAGCCGCCCGGCGAACCACTCCGCCACCGTGGGGCCGAAGCGACCTGTGCGGGTGCTGCCCACGATCAGCGCCACCCGTACCCGGCGGGGTCCCCTCATCGCACGTCACGCACCGGTGGCGCATCGGCTCCCGGCCTCGTGTGTCGATCGGCGTCGCCCGGCACCCGTCGCTGTCCGGGTACCGGGTGCGCCCTGCGGTCCCCGCGCGGTCTGTTCAGACAGGCAGACGCCTCCTCGATAGGACTCTCACCACCGCTGATTCGACGTGCGATAGTCGCGATGAGTGGCATATCGTGCTTTCCTTCCACGAGTTCGGCCTTCGGCGTTCTCATCGTGGGCGCGCCACCTTCCGATTTGTTTGCGGTCGCCTTCCGCCGCCGCTCGCATAGGCTGCCCCAATGCGTTTCGGGGTGCTGGGTCCGTTGACGGTCTGGACGGATGCGGGCGCCGTAGTGCCGATTCCGGGGGCCAAGGTGCGGGCACTGCTGGCCGACCTGCTGGTCACGCCCGGCCAACCGGTATCGGGCGACCGGCTGATCGACGACATCTGGACCGACGACCCGCCCGGCAATCCGGCGGGCACGCTGGCGGCGAAGGCCTCGCAACTGCGCAGGGCGTTGGAAGACGCCGAACCCGGCGGCCGGGACCTCGTGGTGTCCCCGCCGCCCGGGTATCGGCTGGCCGCCTCCGACACCGACGCGCAGGAGTTCCGCGCACTGGTGGCGTCCGCGCGAGCGACGACCGACACCGCCGAGCGGGCCCGGGCGCTCGCCGCGGCGGTCGCTCTCTGGCGCGGGCCCGCGTTCGCCGATTTCCGGGACGCGGCATTCGCCCAGCCCGCCATCGCGCAACTCGAAGAGCAGCGCTTGGTGGCGGTGGAGGAACTGGCGGAGGCGCGGCTGACGCTGGGCGAGTACCGCGAAGTGGCCGGCGAGCTCAGCGAAGTCGTGACGGCGCATCCGCTGCGCGAGCGGCTGCGCGCGGCCCACCTGCGCGCGTTGTACGGCGCGGGAAGGCAGGCCGACGCGCTCGACGGGTACGAGGATCTGCGCAGGCACCTCGCCGACGAACTCGGCATCGACCCGAGCCCGGAGCTGGTCGCGCTGCAGCGCGCGCTCCTGGCCCAGGATCTGCCGGAGGCCGCGCCGCCGGAGATCGTGGTCGCCCGTCGGCGCAGCTCGAACATTCCGGCGCAGCGCACCGAGCTGATCGGCCGCGACAGCGACCTCGCGCAGTTGTGCGACGCCGTCGAGAACGCCAGGCTGGTCACGCTCACCGGGCCCGGCGGCGTGGGCAAGACGCGCTTGTCGCTCGCCGCCGCGGCGGTGCTGCCCCAGCGATTCGCCAACGGCACCTGGCTGGTGGAACTGGCCCCGCTGCAACCGACCGCGACCGATGCCGCCACGTTCCTCGCCGACGCCGTGGCCGGTGTGCTCGGCATCCGCGCCGCCGACGGCGCCGACATCACCGCGTCGTTGTGCGAGGCGCTGGCCGAACAGGAACTGCTGCTCGTCCTGGACAATTGCGAGCACGTGGTGGATCGCGCCGCCGATCTGGCCGAGACGCTGCTCGGCGCGGCTCCCCGGCTGCGCATCCTGGCCACCAGCCGGGAACCGCTGCGGCTGCCCGGTGAGGACGTCGTCGCGCTGCGACCCCTCGATGTGCCCGCGCGGGACGCGGCGTTCGACGAGATCGCCCGAGCGGGAGCGGTGCGGCTGTTCGTAGCCCGAGCGCGCGCGGGCGCCCGTGATTTCGCGCTCGACGCCGACGCCGCCACGTCGGTCGCGACGCTGTGCCGCAGGCTCGACGGCATACCGCTGGCATTGGAACTCGCCGCCACCCGAGTACGCGCGCTGGGCGTGCACGAGATCGTCGCCCGGCTCGACGACCGGTTCAAGCTGCTGGCCACCGGGCATCGCGGCGTGCCGCCGCGGCAGCAGACGCTGGCGGCGATGATCGACTGGAGCTGGGGACTGCTGGACGCGACCGAGCAGGCGGTGTTGCGCAGGCTCGCGGTGCACACGGGCGGCTGCACCCTGGCGGCCGCGGAGGCGGTGTGCTCGGCGGGCGCCGAGCCCGCGGTGGACGCGTCGCTCGTCGCCGACGTGATCGGCAGGCTGGTCGACCGGTCGTTGGTGCACCCGGCGGGACAGCGCTACCGCTTGCTGGAATCGGTGGCCGCGTTCAGCCTCGACCGGCTGGCCGATGCGGGCGAGTTCGACGCGGTGCACCTCGCCCACCATCGGTACCACCTGGGTCTGGCCGAGCGCGCCGAGCCCGAGCTGTACGGCGCCGACCAGCGTCGCTGGTTGCGTCGGCTGGACGACGAATCGGCGGATCTACGCGCGGCGCTGGACGGTTTCGTGCGCGCGGGCGACGCGGATCAGGCCCTGCGGCTGGTGAACGCGCTCGCCTGGTACTGGCAGCTGCGTGGCAGGCCGACCGAGGCGCGGCGCTGGCTCGACGCCGCGCTGGCGCTCGGCGGCTCGCCACGGCACCGGGCGCGAGCGCTGGCGTGGAGCGTCGGATTCGCTTTCCAGCAAGGCGATTTCGAGGACGGTTCGGCCAAGCGCGCCGCCGTGTTCGATCTGTACGACATGGTCGACGATCCGGCCGGGCGGGCGCGCGCGGAACTCTTCCTCGGCTTCTCCGCACTGGACTCCGGTGACGTGCAGGAGTTGGAAGCGCTGCTGCGCAAAGCTCTTCCGGTCTGCACCGATCTCGGCGACCGCTGGGGTGTGGCCGCCGCGCACGTCGCGCTGGCCAAGGCAGCCCACAATCGGGTCGATCTCCCGGCGCTGGAGCGGCACGCCCGCACGGCCGCCCGGCTGTTCGCCGAACTCGACGACCGCTGGGGCAGGCTCCAGGCCGCCGAATGGCTCGGCGGCCTGGCCGAACTCACCGGCGATCTGACCTCCGCCGCCGATATCCACGCCGAAGCACTCGGCTTGGCGCAGGAGCTGGAGCTGTGGGGGCAGGCGTGCACCCATCTGTGCTGGCTGGGCTGGATCGCCATGCAGCACACCGATTTCGGCCGGGCGCGGGCGCTCGGCGAACAGGCACAGCGCATCGCGGCCGAACACGGGTACGAGCCGGGCCGGTTGTTCGCCGCGCTCGTGCTCGCTTTCACCGCGCGCCGCGACGGCCGAACCGATGCCGCCGAGCGAATTCTGCGTGAACTACTCGCCCTCCCGCTGGCCGCGGGTGCGGAGACGCCGCTGTTCCTGCCGATGCTGCAAGTCGAGCTGGGCTACATCCTGGAACAGCGCGGCGAACCGAGCACCGCGTTCGACCTCTATCTGACCGCGTTCGACGGCGCGCAACGCATCGGCGCACCACGCGACACCGCCTTCGCCCTGGCCGCGCTCGCCTCGGCGCTCACCGAGCTGGGCCTGCCGGAGATCGCGGCACAGCTGCTCGGCTCGGCGGCGGCGGTGCGCGAGGCCAACGGCATCGCGCTGCTTCCGGCCGAACGCCCCGACATCGACCGTCCGGCGAACCGCGCCACCGTGGCGCTCGGCGAGCACGCCTTCACCGAGCGCCACGCCGCAGGAACGCGGTCGACGCCACTCGAGGCGCGCGACCTCGCGGCCCGCGCGGTTGGGGTCAGCCGACGATCGAGTTCATGATCGTGCCCGCGCTCGTGGCCACCGCGCCACCGGCCATCGCGCTGGCGACCATCTTCGGCGACTGCAGGGTGCCGCCGTTCCATTTCTCCCACGCGAATCTGCCCCCGCCGTAAGTGATCGCCGTGATGCCGGACAGCTGCACCAACCAGGTGAAGTAGCGGCCCATCTGCATCAGTTTGTCCGCCAGCGGCGGCTCTTCGGCGGTCGGATTATCGAATTGCTGCGCGATCACTGTGTCGTGCAGCGCGGCGAGAATCATGCTCACGTTCGTGCTCCTTTTCGCATGCCGAGGTGATGCCGGAGACAATTCGAGAGAAAGAGCTGCGCTACCGGGACGTTCGGCGCGCCACGGGCACTGCGAGGCCCACGGCCGCCGTTCCGGCGGTTCCGCGTCGTGATCGTATCCCGTTTGCCGGATAATTGCCGGAAAACGCGTGACAAGATCGATTAGACCGCATTGCGAAGGGGTGTTCCGCGCGACACACCGTCGTGCGCATGATTCAACTCACAGCCCTTCCCCGTGCCGGACAAGGCTGCGACCTCTAGGATTTCATTAGGTGCAGGGGCTGATATGACATCGGTGCAGTGCGGCGCCGAACCTTCCGCTGAGATCACCGTGACCGCGGGGAGGGCACAATGCACACCGCTTTCTTGATTCCACTGCTCATCACACTATTGATCGTCACGGCGACGGCCGTTGTGGCCGGTTACGCCACCGTCGTCGCAGCCTATTGGTTCGAGCTGCGCTCCACCGAAAGGCACGGCGGCCGTCCGGATATCTCGCAGGGCTGACCTTCCCGGACAGCCGAATGGGCCGGGGATCGCTGCGACACCCCGGCCCGCCCGTTTCCTCCGATTTACGCCGTTACGCCGGATTCGGCGCGCACCGTGTCGCCGATCCACGGCACGGCCGCGTCCCGGACCCGCACCGTCCGCGGCAGCAGGCCGTTGGCGGCCAGGAGATCGGCCGCATGCTGCTGTTCGTCCAGGAAGTCCTCGGAAACGGGTTCGACACCGAAGGGCCTGCCGCGCAGCGCGGCTTCCCACGCGTCCAGGCTCGCCGTCCCGCCGCGAGCCACCACGTCGTCCACGAAGTACTGGGCGGCCGCGCGCGGATTCGCCTTGATCCACGCGTCCGACTGTTGCAGAGCCGTGATGATCGCCGTCAGCGCCTCGCGGTTGCCTTCGGCGAAGTCCCGGCGGGTGAACCACAGCGAGGGGTGGCTGAACAGCGATTCGGTGTCCACGAGAGTGCGCAGGTCGGCGGCCGCCTCGACCGCGGCCAGACCCGGATACGCGCCGACCCACGCGTCGAGGTCGCCGCGCAGCAGAGCCGCGCCGCCGTCGTGCACGTCGACGTCCACCGGCTCGATGTCCTTCCAGGCCAGGCCCGCCTGGTCCAGCGCGAACAGCGCGAGCGTGGTCTGCCAGGAACCGTGCGCGATGCCGACCCGCTTGCCCTTCAGATCCAGCACCGTCTCGATGCCGGAATCGGCCTTGGCGACCAGGCGGCCGTTCTCCACCCGCGGCCCGGAGATACCGACGTAGACGATGTCGCGGCCGTTGGCGAGCGCGGTCACCGGCGGCGTGAAGCCGGTGCCGATGAAGTCGTAGCCGCCGTCGAACAGATGATCCGAATGCAGCGACGGCAGTCCGCGCGCGGGGTCGACCGGAGCCGGGCGCGGCAGCTCGCGCAGGTCGACCCATTCCACATCGGGCAGCAGGTTTTCCAGGATGCCACGGTGGCGCAGGACGAACAGGGAGTTGTTGTGCGGGAAGTAGCCGACACGAATGGTCATGATCGCTCCTCGATCTCGATGTGCGGGGCCGGTCAGATCAGGCCGCGGCGGCGCGCCTCGTCGGCGAGACCGGTGCGGCCCCACTGCACCGCGAGATTGGACGGGTCGAATTCGACCGAGCCGCCGAGAGTTTCGGCGATCGCCTGATATTGCGCGCCCTCCTCCAGCAGCACCACGAACTTCGCCAGCTCCAGCAGTCCCGAGCGTCCGATGACGTTCGCGCCGCCGTTGGCCTCGAAGATCGCGACCAGATCCGGGTCGTCGACCAGCTTGGACAGGATGAAATCGCCCGCGCCGATGCTGCGATCGATGTGCGGCGGAACGGCCCGGGACAGGGTCAGCCGCTGCGCGGCCGCGTAGCGGATCGGCAGCGTGCGATGGGTCTGCGCCCATCCACCGAGCCACGGTGTGTGGATGTGCACCACGGAGGTGATTTCCGGATGCGCGCGGAACACCTTCGCGTACCCGGTGACGAATCCCGCGGAGCCGGTGCCGGACAGCACCTCGCCGTCGAAGGTGGCGACCACCGGCGCGACGGTGCGGTCATCGGCCCACGGGCCCGGTTCGTTCAGAGCGACGGCGATCTCCTCGCCGGGCACTCGCTCCACGAAATTGACGGTGCCGTTGCCCGCGACGGTGCCGGTCTCCCGGAACACCCGGAATGCCTTCTCGGCGTCGCGAACAGCGGCGGCGACGAAAGCGGTGACGGACTCCGGCAACCGGGTCTCGGTGGTGGTCATGGTCTCTCCTGAATCTATCGAGCGGGGGAAAGGGATGCCGCGGCGGCGGACGCGGTGAGCCGGGATCGGCCGAGCAGCGGGAGCACCTCTTCGCCGACGCGGTAGGCCTCCTCGAGATGCGGGTTGCCCGCGAGGATGAACGCGTCGACGCCGAGATCGATCAGCTCGTCGAGCCGCTGCGCCACCTGTTCGTAACTGCCCACCAGGCCGAACGCGGGACCGCCTCGGATCAGGCTGAATCCGCACCAGACGTTGGGTTCGACCTCGAGGTCCCGGTAGCCGGTGATGGTCTCGGGCACCCAGCCCTGGATGCGGGCGGCCCCGACCGAATCGCCCTTGGCGGCGCGCTCGGCCGCGCCACGGTCGACGAAAGCCCAGCCCTTCTCGATCTCCGCCCACGCCGCTTCCTCGGTGTGCCGGGCCAGGACGTCGATGCGGACGGCGAATTTCGGTGTACGGCCGATGGTTTCGGCGTTCGCGCGGACGCCGTCGAACTTGGCGCGCAGATCGGCGAACGGCTCCAGCCAGGACAGGTAGTAGTCGGCGTGTCTGCCCGCGGCGTGCACCGCGGCGGCGGACGACCCCGAGAAGTACACCTCGGGGAAAGGCTGACCGGCGATGCCCGGCGCGAGCGCCGCACCCTCGGTGCGGAAGAACCGGCCGTCGTGGTCGTAGGGCTCGCCGTCCCACACGCCGCGCAGCACGTCGAGGAATTCGCTGGTGCGGGCGTAGCGGTCGTCGTGGGCGACCTTGTCGCCCCACCACAGCTGGGCGGGACCACCGCCGCCGCTGATGATGTTGTAGACCAACCGGCCGCCGGTCGCGCGCTGCAGGCTCGCCGACATCCGCGCGGCCTGCACCGGATGCAGGAAGCCGGGCTGGAAGGCGACCATGAACCGGTAGGTGGTGGTCTCCCTGGCCAGGGCCGCCGCGACCGCCCACGGGTCGTCGGTCACGGGGAACGACGGCAGCAGGCCGCCGAGGAATCCGGCCGATTCGGAAGCCTTCGCGACCGCGGCCATGTGGTCGATGTAGCCGTAGCCGTCGAGCGCGCCGTCGCGGATGGCCGGTGCGATATTGCCCGGCCCGTAACCGTTGGCGTGGCCGCGGTTGTAGCGGCGCGGCGTGCGCAGCGACGCGTGGTCGCCTTCCATGCCGATGCGCCAGTAGATGTCGATGGTCATGCGGTTGCCTCCTGCGCGGTCAGCGTGCGGCCGGCCGGGTCGGCGAGGAACAACAGGTGTTCGCCCGCGCGGTGCAGTTCCTCGATGTGCGGGTGTCCCGAGAGCACCACGCTGTCGACGCCCGCCGTCACATAGGACGAAAGACGTTGCGCTACTTGCTCATAGCTGCCGACGAGGCCGATGTTCGCGGCGTATCCGAGTTCGGCGAACCCCGCCCAGCGGCCGTCGCCCAGATCGTGTTGCCTCGCGCCGGTGCCGTCCGGGCGCACCTCGCGCCACTGACGTTCGACGCGGGCCCACGCCTCGTCCTCGGTTTCCCGCGCGACGACCGGCAGCTCCAGTCCGGCGCGGACCGTGCGTCCCGCCGCCGTCGCGCGTTCGCGCAGGGCGGCGATCGCGGTATCCACGCCCGCCGCGGTCTCGGTGAAGACGTGCACGTCCCCGTGCTGGGCCGACAGCTCGAGCGCCGCCGCGGAATCGCCGGACAAGTAGACCGCCGGAAACGGCAGCCCGGAGAGGATGCCGCGGAAACCGCCGTCGATCACGTCGTAGTACGTGCCTTCGTAGTGGAATCCGGTACCGGCGAATCCCGCCGACGGCACCGGAGCGTCGTTCCATACGCCACGGGCGACGGTCAGGAACTCCGCGGCCCTGGCGTAGCGGTCGTCACCGGTGACGCGATCACCGCGTGCTCGCGCGTCGTCGGTATCGGTGTCCATGGCCAGCTGCCAAGCCAGGCGACCACCCGAAATGCGTTGCAGGGTAGCCGACATCTTCGCGGCATAGACCGGAGTGCCGAAAGCGGGCTGGAATTCGACGACGACGCGCGAGTACCGCGTGCCGCGCAGGGCGCCGCCAGCCACGATCCACGATTCCTCGCCGTGCGGATCGTAGGGCGCGAGCACGCCGTCCAGCCCGGCCAATTCGGCGGCGTCGACGATCTGGGCGAGGTCGTCGAACGGACCGAACCGCCCCGGCCGCAGGTCGGTCACCGGCGTCACCGGCGCGGGCCCGCCGAATCCGCCGCGATTGCGTCGATCTGGGCGGGCGTGGCGGCCGTCTCCACGGGAAGGCAAGCGCCACAAGAACTCTGTCATGCGGGGACCTTCCCGGACTCGACGATCTCCCTGGCCCGGGCCAGCGGCTCGGGCGCGACCCAGGAATCCAGGTCGAAGTCGGCGGCGAGGAATCCATGCGTGTAGAGGAATTGCTTCTGCACGCCGATCAGCTCGATCCGCTCGTCCGACAACGAGGGGTGCAGATCCCGGTGGAAGTTCTCGCCGTACGCCGCGACGACCCCCTCCGGACCGGACAGGGTTTCCCGCTGGAGCACGTCCCGCACTCCGCTCAGATCGCCCGCGGCCCAGTCCGCCGCGCGCAGGCTCTGCGCGAGGAACTCGACGACCACCTCCGGACGCGCCTGGAGTAGCTCCTCGTGCACGGTGATGGGGCGTGGCGTGCCGTTGTTGACCCGGAAGCGTTTGGCCTCGGTGGCATCCAGGTCCACCGCGACGCGCAGGCCGTGCTCCCTGGCGACCTCTTGCGCCCGGGCCCCCTTGACATAGATGGCGTCCACCTCGCCGCGCAGCAACTCCTCGACGCCCCAGGTGACCACGCGGCGATTCGCCTGTAGCTCCGTGCGCACCTGCGGGTTCCGCTCGACGCCGATCTCGGTCACGCGGACGTCGGCGAGGGTATGTCCACCGAGACGCAGCGCGTTCGCGAAACCGTGCAAGGCCATCGCGCGGGGGAAGCTGCGCGGCTGGTCCCGCGCCCACGCCGGGACGCCGATGCGCAGACCGGCCAGCTCGGCGGGGCCCCCGACGGTGGATTCCGGACCGACCAGAATGGCTTGCGCCTCATCGATCCAGGTCAGTCCGATCAACCGGGTCGGCGAGCCCTGGGCGCGCGCCGCCAGGGCCGGAACGTTGCCGCCCTCGCGGATCAGCCCGGACAGATCGTGCAGGAAATGGTGGCCGGCCAATTCCGGCCCGGCGTCCTGCAGGACGCCGAACTCGAGCCCGGCCCGGGTGGCGGCGTCGCCGAGCCAGCCGAGGCTGTGCGCGAGCCCGCTCGCGGTGGGCACCGGGCAGCGGGTGTACCAGAGGGTGTCGGTCATGAGGCACTCCTTGGAGCGGACGTGGTGCTACCCACGCCGAGCCGGCTGAGGAAAAGTGATCGGAAATGCAGGGTTTCGGGGTCGGCGCGGTCGCGCGGACGGGCCACGTCGATGTCGACGTCCACGGCGAAGCGCCCTTTGTCCAGGATCAGTACCCGGTCGGCCAGGCGGATCGCCTCGTCGACGTCGTGGGTCACCATGAGCACCGCGGGACGGTGCCGGGCCACGAGATCGCCCACCAGATCCTGCATCTGCAGGCGGGTCAGCGCGTCCAGCGCCGCGAACGGCTCGTCGAGCAGCAGCAGTTCCGGTTCGCGAACCAGGGCGCGTGCCAGCGCCGCGCGCTGCGCCTCGCCGCCGGAGAGCGTGGCGGGCCATTGCCTGGCTTTGCCGTCGAGGTTGACCTCGGCCAGTGCGCGTAACCCGGCTTCGCGGTTGTGCCGGGAACGCCGCTGTCCGACGATCACGTTCGCCAGCACCCGTTTCGAGGGGATCAGCCGCGGCTCCTGGTAGACGGTGGTGCGCCGCGCCGGGACGAGCACCTGTCCCGCGTCCGGCGCCTCCAGTCCGGTGAGCAGGCGCAGCAGTGTGGTCTTGCCGGTGCCGCTGGGCCCGAGCAGGACGACGAACTCGCCGCGCCGGATGGTGAGGTCGACGCCGTCGAGCACGGTCTTGGCGCCGAACGACTTGCGCAGGCCGGTGATCGAGACGGCGACCGGCTCCTCCCCGGCGGGTGCGGTGACCACCTCGGCTCCAGGTTCGGTAATGGTGGTCATCGGATCGCCACCTGTCCGCGCCATGGCATGGCGAAGCGCTCCGCCAGCCGCACCAACCCGTCGAAGACCAGGCCGAGCAGTGCGTACAACACCACGCACAGCACCATGTAGTCGGTGCGGTTGTACTCCTGGGCCAAGGTGACCAGGTAGCCGACGCCCTCCTTGGTGCCGACCTGCTCGGCCGCGATGAGACCGGTGATGCTGATCGACAGGCACACGCGCAGCGCCATCAGCACGCCGGGCAGCGCTGAGGGGAGGATGACCTCCAGCACCAGCCGCGGCCCGATCAGCCCGAAACTGCGGGCGGCCTCGACCATCTTGCGATCGACGTTGCGCACGCCGAGATAGGTGTAGGCGTACATCGGCGCGACCGTCGCGACGGCGATGAGCAGTACCTTGTACAGCTCATCGATGCCGAACCAGGCGATGAACAGCGGGACCAGCGCAAGGAACGGCACCGCCCGCAGGATCTGCATGGTCGAATCGACCAGTTCCTCACCGAGACCGGACAACCCGGAGACCAACCCCAGCGCCAGTCCGATGGCCACGCCGATCCCGACGCCGAACGCGGCGCGGGTGAACGACGCCACCGCGAAGTCGAACAACTGGCCGGTGCCGAGCAATTCGGTGAACGCCGTCCACACCGCGGGCGGTCCCGCCAGCACGCGCTCGGAGATCGCTCCGCTCGCGGAACCCGCCCACCAACCTGCCACGATCACTGCCGGCAGCAGGAACCGCAGCGGTACGGAAAACCATGCGGGCCTGCGCTTGCCGACGCGCGTGCGGGGCGGGGCGAGCTCGGTCGGCCCCAGCCCGGCCGCCACGACGACCGCCATCTCAGCTGCCCGCCTTCACCGATGCCAGCTGCTCGGGCGTCAGCTTCGACTTCAGGTCGTAGAAGATGTCGGCGGCGGTGACCTTGCGGGTGACGACGCCGTTGTCGAAGAAGGTGTTCACCACGTCGGCCAGCGCGGTGGCGTCGGTCTCGTTCGGCAGGTGCGGCACGGTGGCCTCCGCCCCCACCCGGTAGGCGTCCGACAGCCGCTGGCCCGACAGGGCGCGCGGGCCGGTCTTCTCGAAGACGTTCTCGAACTCGGCGGGGTTGGCGCGCTGCTTCGCCGTGAGGTCCTGCAGCACTTCGAGGTATTTCGCCGCGATGTCCGGACGCTGATCGAGCACCTCGGTGCGGAACACCACCACCGAGTTGTCGTTGGAGCCGATGCTCTTCTCCGTGGCGATCTCGACGCCGCCGTTGGCCTTGGCCTCCTGGTAGGGCACCAGGAACGACGACCAGCCGTCCACCTTGCCGGTCGCGAACGCCGAGGCGGCGTCCTTCTGCTGCAACGGAACCCTGGTCACCTTGTCGGCCGGGACGCCTGCCTGCGCGAGCGCCTTGAGCAGGATGTATTCGCCCTTGGCCGCCGGGTTCACCGCCACGCGCCTGCCGACCAACTCGGCGACCGAGTGCACGCCCGATTCCGGAGTGACGATGATGCCGCTCTGATCCTTGCCCGCTGGATCCTGTACCGCGACGATCCGCACACCGACGTCCTTGGACAGCGCGCCGACGACGGGGCTGAACGCCGCGCCGGAGACGTCGAGTTCTTTGGTGTTGAACAACTTCAGGTTGGAGCTGAAGCCGGGGGTGATGCTGACCCACTCGATCTTCGCGCCGAGTGGTGCCAGCGCGGCATCGAAGGTGCCGTCGCGCTTGCCGACCGCCAGCGGCCCGGAGTTCCCCGGGTCGGCGACCTTGAGCACGAAGGAAGCGCCTGCGCCGGTGTCGCGGTCGGTGTCCGAACCACACGCGGCGACGAGTGCGACTAGGGGAACGATCGCCAGCGCGATGCGCATGAGGGCTTGCCGCCACATCGTGAGGACTCCTTGTCCGAATCGTCGATCAATGCTCTCGGAGAGTAGGGACGGCAGCGCTGGGTCACGAGGTAATGCTTTCCGTAGATCGGAAAGCTTGACATATCGAGCTCTCTGTACTGCCCGGACTTAATGCGACTGTGAATGTGGATCGGACCCCGCCATCGCCGATCGGTCCACGCTGCTCACACGAGAGTTTTCCAAATAACGGAAAGAGCAAACTCTCTGGTCCGCATGCTTGTGTTACCGTCACAGTCGTGGAACCCTCCGGCGTGCAGACCGTCACCCGCGCCCTCTCCGTGCTGGACTGCTTCCGTGACGGCCGGGAGCGCGGCGTCTCGGAGGTCGCGCGGCAACAGGGTCTGGCGGTCAGCACCACGCACCGGCTGCTGACCACGCTGGTGCAGGCGGGTTTTCTGGAGAAGAACGCCGAATCCAGTCGATACCGCATGGGCGGCGCGCTGGCCGAGTGGGGGCAGATCGCCTACCGCCAGCACCGGATCTACCTCGCCGAACCGTATCTGGAGCAGCTCGCGGGCACCACCGGGGCAAGCTGCTCGGTCGCCACCCGCCACGGCATCCACGCCGTGCTGCTCGGCACCAGCCGGTGGCGGGAGACCGACGGGCACAAACTGCAGGGCGTGCGGCTGCCCCTGCACGCCAGTGCGCTCGGCAAGGCCCTGCTCGCCTGGTCCGAGGCCACCGACGAGCAGTTACGCGAACTCCCCTACGACGAGGGCACCGAGCGCTCGGTATCCGGCCCCGGTGAACTGCGCGCCGAGCTGGTCACCACGCGGGAGCGCGGATACGCCTACAACGACGAGGAACTCGATCCGGGCTTCCGCACCATCGGCCTGCCCATCCTCGATCCGGCGGGCCGCTGCCGGTTCGCACTCGGTCTGCGCGGCCCCACGACACTGATGATTCCCGAACGGGTGCCGTTCTTCGTCGAACTCGCGAAGGTCACCGCCCAGGAGATCGCGGCCAGATTCGCCGCCGCCGACTGACTCTCCGGAAACGGACCAATCGGCCGAATTACCGCTCATTGTGGATGCGTCACCCTATTCTTGACGCGTAATTCGTAGCGCGAGGTCGCCTTTGGAGGCGACAGGGGTGCGGCGCCGGTCCTGCGTCGCCGGGAAAGGAGTCGCCATGCCGGACGGTCACGCGCAAGTGCGCGCCGGATCGTCGACCAAGCTCGACACGAGCCTCCCCCATGAGGCACGGGTGTACGACTACTGGCTCGGGGGCAAGGACAACTACCCCGCCGACCGCGCCCTCGGCGACACGGTCGCCATGCACATCCCCGGTATCCGCGACATGGCCCGCGCCAACCGCGCGTTCCTCGGCCGGGCGGTGCGCCATCTGGCCTGCGAGGCGGGCATCGATCAGTTCCTCGACATCGGCCCCGGTCTCCCCACCGCGGGCAACACGCACGAGGTGGCCCAACACACCGATCCGGCCGCGCGGGTGGTCTATGTCGACAACGATCCGCTCGTGCTCGCTCACGCCAGAGCACTGATGGCGAGCACGCCGCAGGGCAGGATCGCCTTCCTGGACGCGGATCTGCGCGATCCGAGCGCCATCCTGGACGCACCCGCCTTGGCCGATACCTTCGACCAGGACCGGCCCATCGCGATCCTGCTGGTCGCGGTCATGATGTTCTTCCGCGACAGCGACGACCCGTACGGTGTCGTCGGCCGACTGCTGGACGCGGCCCCGTCCGGCAGCTATCTGGTGCTCACCCACTTCACCGGCGATTTCGACCCGCGCCCGATGGCGCGCGCGGCGGCAGCCGCTCAGCAGGCCGGCATCGCGTTCCAGCCGCGCAGCCACGCGGAGACCGAATCCTTCTTCGCCGGAACGGAACTCGTCGAGCCGGGAATCGTTCCGGTGGACGCGTGGCGCCCGGACACGGATGTCGCCCCGGCCGCGACGCGGTCCGCCTGGTACCTGGCCGGCGTCGGACGCAAACCCTGAGCGGCGTTTGAGCCGCCGCCGTTCGGCAATCACGTCGGAGGAACCGGCGGCCAGGGACGGCGAGGTGGTGAACATGGTCGAAGACGTCGAGAAACGCTGGCGCGATCCGCGCGGGTTCCGGCGCGCCGCGACCTACGTCGCTTCGGTGCTCGCCACCGCCGCGCTGGTCTTCCTGCTGGCCGTGCTGTGGGCCGCGCAGCGCGAGTGCGCGGACGCGGACAACCTGCTGTGCGATACCGCCGCGCAGGTCGCTGTGGTGCTCGGGCCGTCGGTGGTGCTGCTGATCGGCGGCATCGGCGCCTTCGTCGAAACCTACGTGCAGTGGCGCCGCGGCCGGACCTGGCCCATCTGGCAGGGCGCGGGTTGGTTCCTGTTCGTGCTGATGGTGGTCTACCTCGGAATCGGCGGCGGCGCGGTGGCGAGCTGATCAGTCGGCGACCCGCACCACCAGCTTGCCGAAGTTGCGGCCCTCGAGCATGCCGATGAACGCCTCGGGTGCGGCGGCCAAGCCGGACACGACGTCCTCGCGGTACCGCACGCGTCCGTCGGCGACCCACTCGCCCATCTCGCGCAAGAATTCCGGATACAGCTCACGGACGAATTCGCTCTGGATGAACCCGCGCACCGTGAGGCTCTTGGTCAGGATCCGGCTGTAGTAGGCGGGCAGCCGGTCCGGGCCCTCCGGGGCGCCGGCGACGTTGTAGTTTGCGATCAGCCCGCAGACGGGCACACGCGCGTAGGTGTTCAGCAGCGGGTACACCGCGTCCGCCACCGCGCCGCCGACGTTCTCGAAATAGACATCGATGCCGTCGGGGACCGCCGCCGCGAGCTGCTCGGCGAAATCGGGAGCGCGGTGGTCGAGTGCGACATCGAATCCGAGTTCGTTCAGATATGCGACCTTGCGCGGGCCGCCCGCGATCCCCACCGTGCGGGCGCCGTCGATCTTGGCGATCTGGCCGACGGCCGAGCCCACCGGTCCGGTGGCCGCGGCGACCACGAGCGTCTCGCCCGGCTGGGGTCTGCCGATCTTGCGCAGTCCGGCGTAGGCGGTGAAGCCGGGCATGCCGAGCACGCCGAGGGCGGTCGAGACCGGAACCCTGCCGGGGTCGAGCTTGCGCAGTCCGCGCGCCGGGACGACGTCATGGGACTGCCACCCCGAATAGGCCAAGACCACATCGCCTTTCGTCAGCGACGGGTCGCGGGATTCGACCACTTCGGCCACGGTCGCGCCGACCATCACCGCGCCGATCTCGACCGGATCGGCGTAGGACTTCGCCGAACTCATCCGGCCCCGCATGTACGGATCGAGCGACAGGTACAGGGTGCGCAGCAGAACTTCGCCTTCGCCCGGAGCGGGGAGTTCCGCGGTCTCGGTCCGGAAATTCTGCGCGGTGGGCGCACCCACCGGCCGGGAAGCAAGCACGATTCGCGTCGACTCGACCATGCGCCCACCCTAGCCTCGAGCGCGGGCGCCACCCGCCGATGTCGGTTCGTGTCCGACGACCACCGCCGCAGCGATTCCGACCGGAGGAAGAAGCCGCCGTTCGCCTCCAATGTCCGGCTCCAGATCCAGCGCGCTCGAGCGCGGTCATGCCCGCTACGCCCGCGACCACGCCGATATCGGCCACGACACCGCGTTCGGCCGGGCTACGGTCCCGACCCGCTGGTCGATGCGCTGCCCTCCCGCGAGTCCGACCGATCCGGAATGTAGCGCGGACCACACTGCTCGCCGACTCGCATCAGCCGGTCCGCGACATACGGTCGGCCCACGTCATCCGTGCCCGCCTGCGGCCCGCACCGGAGGCGGTCGCCGAAACTCGCTACGCGGCAGCCGAATCGATGTGAGCGTCCGGGATATCGACTCGAGCGAGCGGAACATTGGCTCGGACGCGAGGTGTTCGTAGCGTCGGAAGCATGACCTTGGAAATCGGCATCATCCTGCCCACCTCGACGCCGGACCCCGCGAAACCCATCCTCGGCGACGTGCGAGCCGCCGCTCGCCTGGCCGAAGCGAGCGGCCTCGACTCGGTATGGTCCACCGATCATCTCGTGGCCAGCGCGCCGATCCTGGACAGCACCGTGGTGCTGGCCACCACCGCCGCCGCGACCGATCGCATCCGCATCGGGTACGGCGTGATGCTGCTGGCCTTGCGGCCGGTCGCCTGGGCCGCGAAGCAGATCGCCACGCTGCAGTACGTCTCCGGTGACCGGCTGATCCTCGGTGTCGGCACCGGCAACCCGGCGCACGGGGATGTCGGGTGGCGTGCCGCGGGCGCGTCCTTCGCCGAGCGCGGCCGCCGCACGGACGAGGCGTTGAGTCTGCTGCCCGATCTGGTCGCCGGGCGGCCGGTCGTCCTTCCGGACGGCACCGAGGTCGCCTTGGCGCCAGGTGCGACCATGCCGCCGGTGCTCGTCGCGGGCGACGCCGAACGGGCGCGGCGGCGCGCCGCCGCCTATGCCGAAGGCTGGGTCGCCATCGGACTCGAGCCGAGCGAGATCGGCGCGCACGTAGCCGAATTGTCCGCACTCGCTGCGGAATACGGCCGTCCGCCGCTCACTGTGACGGTCGTCGCGCCCCCGCTGGCCACCGATCCCGGTCAGGCCGCCGAGCAACTGTCCGCCTACGCGGAGGCGGGCGCGGCGCGCGTCGTCCTCGCCCTTCCCGGCCCGGAGTGGCAGGCCGGCTACGAGTTCGCCGCGAAGATCAAGGAGCAGTTGTGAGCGCGGCCTTCACCCGATGCACAACAGTCCCAGCCCGAGGACGAGCAGCACCGCCGCGATCACCGAATCCAGCACGCGCCACGCGCGCGGACGGGCGAACAACGGGCCGAGCAGGCGCGCGCCGAAGCCCAGTGCGGTGAACCACAGCACGCTGGCCAGCATCGCCCCCGCGCCGAGGAACCAGCGATCCGGGCTCGCGTACGTGCTGGCGAGGGAGCCGAGCAGCACCACGGTGTCAAGGTAGACGTGCGGGTTGAGCCAGGTCAGCGCGAGGGAGGTGACCACCGTCGCGCCGAGCGCCGCGGTGGTCCGCCCGGATTCGGCGCTCAGCGCGGCGGAGCCGA
The DNA here is from genome assembly GCF_053604885.1 of Nocardia sp. NPDC003999. Taxonomy (NCBI): domain Bacteria; kingdom Bacillati; phylum Actinomycetota; class Actinomycetes; order Mycobacteriales; family Nocardiaceae; genus Nocardia; species Nocardia sp. NPDC003999. The sequence goes on along the minus strand of NZ_JBSGIB010000005.1, from coordinate 368,548 downwards.
ACGCCCGCCGTGCCGCCAGCACCGCATAGCCGATCAGGAACGCCGCCCCGGCGTAACGCGCCACCACGAGCACCTCCGGGGCCGACTGCACGACCACGCCGAACCCGCCGACCCCGGCCGCGATCAGCACGATGTCGGACACCGCGCACACCGTCACCACCGCGAGTACGTGCCTGCCACTGATCCCTTGCCGCAGCACGAACGCATTCTGCGCACCGATCGCCACGATCAACGACAGGCCGAAGCCCAAACCGGACACGGCCGCCACCACCGCCGAGGAAACGCTCACGTCCAGCGACGCTAAGGCCGCGGATCATACCCAGACAAGCTAAAGATTCTTATCTATCATTACGCTTCCTTAATATGGATCTCCAGCTCGACCAGCTCCGCGCACTCGACGCCGTGATCACCGAAGGGACCTTCGACGCCGCGGCCCGACGGCTGAGTGTCACGCCGTCGGCGATCAGTCAGCGGATCAAGGCGCTGGAGGACGCCGCGGGCCGGATTCTCGTGCAGCGCACGAAGCCGGTGCGCGCCACCGAATCGGGGCTGGCCGTCCTGCGCTTGGCCAGGCAGATCCAGTTGTTGACGGGCGATACCGCACGCGAACTCGGCGGCGAACCCTCCGACGGTCCGATCCGGGTGCCCATCGCGGTCAACGCCGATTCCCTGGAGACCTGGGTGCTGCCCGCGCTGGCCCGCGCACCGCGCGGCGTGTGCTTCGAGATCCATCGCGAGGACGAGGAACACACCACGCGTCTGCTGCGCGACGGCACCGTGATGGCGGCGATCACCTCGACCGCCCAGCCGGTGCAGGGCTGCAAGGTCGATCGACTCGGAGCGATTCGCTACCGGCCGATGGCGAGCCCGGAATTCGCCGCCAACTGGTTCGCCGACGGTGCGACGGCGAAGTCCTACGCCGCGGCTCCGGTCGTGCTGTTCGACCGCAAAGACGACCTGCAGGATCGCCTGCTGCGCAGGCGCGGTCGCAAACCGCTGAATCCGCCACGCCACTATGTGCCGTCGTCCACCGGATTCGCCGAGGCGGTCCGGCTCGGGCTCGGCTGGGGGATGCTCCCCGATCTGCAGACCCGCGACGGCCGAGCCGACGGCCGCTTGGTCTCGATCGATCCCGGCGTCGTCATCGATGTCCCGCTGTACTGGCAGCAGTGGCGTCTGGACTCCCCCGCCCTCGGTGCGGTCGCCGCGACCATCGCCGCCGAGGCGGCGAACGTCCTCCGCTGAAATCGGACTTACCCCTTGCCCGGCAACATGTTCCGTTCATGACACCGCCGAGGCAGGGTGCGAGCACCCTGCCCCGGCGGCACCGTATCCGAGAAGGCGCGACCGTGGGCACGGTAGCACCGCCAGTTTGTTCGGAGCCCAGGATGAGTTGGATGGCCGCCGTCCACCGCACCGCACGACACCAGGGCATTCGAGTACCTCGTATCGCTCCGCATCGCGACCCGGCGAGGTAACTTGATCTCCGCACGCCGACCGAAAGCTTCAGCTCCATCCCGCACCCACCCGAGATGCACAGGAGTTCACTTTGGCACGGCACCGTCGCCCGAACCACTCGCGCACCCGCGGCGCGCTCGCCATCGTCGCCGCGCTCGGCATTCTGCTCGCAGGCATCCTCCCCGATGCGGCGGCGCGCCCGATCGGCCCCTACGACGTGGGCGGGGCGATCGAAGCGGAGTACGACGAGGCCGGTGGGCCCGCGTTTTTCGGCGACCCCGTCACACCCGAGGACTCCGCCGCGCGCGGCGGCCGCTACCAAGCGTTCGAGCGCGGCTCGTCCATCTACTGGCACCCCGACACCGGCGCCCGTCAGGTCGGTGGCGCCATCCGCGACAAATGGGGCAATCTCGGTTACGAGGGCGGAGCGCTCGGCTACCCCGTGGCGCGGGAGGTGGCGACACCATCGAAGCCGGGAAGCTACAGCGTCTTTCAGAACGGGTCGATCTATTGGTCGCTCGGCACCGCCGCGCATCAGATCGGCGGCGTGATCCGCGACAAGTGGGGTTCCTTCGGCTGGGAGAGCAGCCCGCTCGGGTTCCCCATCACCGACGAATCCCCCGCCCGCGCGGGCAACGGCCGCTACAACCTGTTCGGCGGCGGCGCCATCTATTACGCCCCGCGCACCGGCGCCCATGTCGTCTGGGGATCCATCCGCGAGAACTGGGAGGCCGCGGGGGGCGAAGCCGGGCGTTACGGCTACCCCACCAGCGACGAGTACGACTTCGAGAACGGGAAAGCCCAGGACTTCGAGGGCGGCCGCCTCACATGGACGCCCTGATCGATCGCCCCGGAACGCGCGGCGCACATCAACCGATCGGCCTGCTGAGGAGTTGAACATGCTTGCTGGACGACTGTTCCCGCGTGCCGCCGACGGGCATCGGTTCCGCCTGGAGGACGTCCCGGTGCCGACCCCGGGCCGGGGTCAGGTACTGATCGAGGTGGCGGCCGCCGGTGTCTGCCTGTCGGATGTCCACCTCATCGAGGGCGTGCTGTCGCCGATGTACCTGGCCGGCGACGCGGTCACCCTCGGGCACGAGGTCGCGGGTACGGTGCACACCCTCGGGCCCGAGGTGCAGGGTCCCCAGCCGGGCGACCGGGTATTGTTGCAGGCGGGCGAGATCCGGGACGGCAAAACCTACACCCGCGGTGTGGACTACGACGGCGGCTGGGCGGAATACGCGCTGGCCACCGCGGACACCCTGGTGCCGATTCCCGACGACCTACCGTTCGAGCAGGCCTGTTTCATCCCCGACGCGGTATCGACGCCGTGGGCCGCCATCACCCGTACCGGTCAGGTGCGGGCCGCGGAGTCGGCCGGCGTGTGGGGCGTGGGCGGGCTCGGCGCGCACGGGGTGCAGTTGCTCCGGCTGATCGGCGCCGCGCCGATCATCGCGGTCGATCCCTTGCCCGCCGCCCGGCAGCGCGCGCTCGAATTCGGGGCGGACCTCGCACTCGATCCGTCCGACCCGGAACTGGCGAAAAAGGTGTACGCCGCCACCGCGGGAGCGGGACTCGATGCCGCGTTCGACTTCGCCGGCTTCGCGCCCGTGCGCGAACAAGCCGTCGGATGTCTCGCCGACGAGGGACGCTTGGTGCTGGTCGGGCTCACCGACAAGCCGATCACGATCACCAACGGCACCATCTTCAGTTTTCGGCAACAACAGCTGCGCGGGCATTACGGCTCCGAGCCCGACCATGTGCTCGAACTCGTGCGCCTGCGCCGCGCGCATCGGCTCGATTTCGCCAAGTCGGTGAGTGCCGTGCTCCCCCTGTCCGAAGCGGACAAAGCGGTACACGCGTTGGAAAGCAAGGAGGGCAATCCGATCCGGATCGTGCTGACGCCGTGAACTATCGGCAATCCGGACATCGGAGCGGTTCGCGACGGCTCCGCCGGCGACCCCAACTCGCGTTGGGGTCGCCGTGGCCGAACCAGCCAGTGCCCGAGCCGATCCTCAGACCCCGACCTCGACAGGGATACTGCCACACCACGGCGGCCGCGTCGCATCGGTGATCGTCCATCGGTACGTACATGCGCGCGTGCATGTGCATTGGCGCCACCGGTCTCGAAAACCGCGAAAATCGAGGTGAACGCAGGCTGATCGATAACGAATCAGTATCGGATGCAATGCGCCGATATCGAACTGTTACCTTCCGCCGATCGCATTTCACCGAGTTCTCGCCGACGACAACGGATTTCACGTCACGCAACGAGGATTCGATTCGGAGCCTTTACTCTCCGCCGCTCCGCGCCGACCGACCGGTTTCCGAACGCACGACGCCGTCCCGCCATCGACAGCACGCCGCGGCGACTCCTCGGTCGCCCGCGACCCTTTTGGCAAACTTCCCGCGCCGAGCCGGGCGCACACACGTGGAGCACGGATACCGCACTCGGAAACGACGATCGAGTCAGTCCTATTCGCCGGATTGCGGCTCGGTGAGCAGCTCGCGCAGGAAGCGCACGCTCTCGGCCGGGGAAAGCGCCTCCACGCTGATCCGGTTCATGACCGACATGTACAGCTCGACATCGCGCTGTTTGTCGAAATACAGGGAACTGGTGAGCTGCTCGGTGTAGACGATGTCGGGCAGCTCGGGCTCGGGAAACCGGAGGATGCTGAACGGGCCGCCCGCGGCGGAGTGCCCACCCGCCGCATACGGCAGCACCTGGATCCGGATGCTGGGACGGTCGGCCATCGCGACCAGATGCTCGATCTGCTCGCGCAGCACCTCCACTCCGCCGACCGGCCTGCGCAGCGCGTTCTCGTCGATGACAGCCCATAGCGTGGGAGCGGCGGCACGGTAGAGGATCTGCTGGCGGCGCATGCGGATGGCGACGCGGCGTTCGGTCTCGTCGGTATTGCCCAGCTGGATCACCGCCCGTGCGTAATCGGCGGTCTGCAACAGCCCGGGGACGAACTGCGCCTCGTAGGTGCGGATCGTGGTGGCGGCCTGTTCGAGGCCGATGTAGGTCTCGAACCACGCCGGGAGCAGATCGCTGTAGTGCTGCCACCACCCCGGGTCGTTGGCCCGCCGAGCCAGTTCGAAGTACGTTTCGCGTTCAGCGGGCTCGACAACTCCGTAGAGGTTCAGCAGGTCGTGCAGATCGCGTTCCTTGAACCCGGTCCGGCCCAGCTCCAGCCTGCTGATCTTGGCATGCGATCCACGGATCGCGTCGCCCGCCGCCTCCCTGCTGATTCCGCAGCCGTCGCGCAGCTGACGCAACCGGCTGCCGAGCGCGATCCGCAGTACCGTCGGACCACGTTCTGCCGCAGGGAATTCGGCGTTGTCACCACTGTCCTCGTCGTTGGTCATGCATGCCTCCGGCCGATCGGGGGTTAGACCGCGCGGCGTAGTGCCTCCACCATCACAGCTGTCGGAACGTCGGCTGACGATCCTACTCGGCCGCACGCAAACGCCGGCCCGGACGCGAGCGCGCGCCGCGAATCGGATACGCACGAATGGATTCGCAAGAGCGCCAACGCAATATCCGGGCCGGATTCCCCGGCGCGCCGAGACGGCTGTGCGTAGAGTCGCCCCCGACGGTGGCCACGCGGAGGAGGAGCGCCATGACGTCGGCAGAGGGATCGACCCGACTAGCGGGTGTGGACCCGGAGATACCCAGTATCGCGCGGGTGTACGACTATGCCCTCGGCGGGACGGACTGGTTCGAGTCCGACCGGCAGGTGTACCAGCGCTTGAAGAAGGCGGTGCCGCACCAGGACGACGTCGGCGCCGCGAATCGGCGCTGGCTCGAGCGGGTGGTCCGGTACGTCACGCGGTCGGCGGGCGTCGACCAGGTTCTCGATCTGGGCAGTGGGCTGCCCACGCAGAAGAACACCCACGAGGTCGCCCAGGAACTCGGCGCCGAGGTCGCGGTGGTCTACGTGGACAACGACCCGATCTGCGCCGCGCGCGGGCGCAAGCTGCTGGAAGCCAACGAACGCACGCACTTTCTCGACCTGGACCTGACCCGGCCGGACGACGTGCTCGACGACCCCGCGGTCAACGGCTACCTCGATCTGACCCGACCGGTGCTGCTGATGCAGTGCGGCACCTTGCACCACGTCGACGACGATCGGGACCCCGCGGGCATCATGCGGCGGTATATCGATCGCCTCGCCCCTGGTTCCTATGTGATGATCAGCCACTTCTTCGATCCGGCCGCCGAGAGCGAACAACTGCACGCGCTGGCCAGACTGGCCGAACGAGCACTGCACGACGGGGGCCTCGGCACCGGACGCTGGCGCACCCGCGCGGAGATCCAGGCTTTCTTCGACGGATTGGAGATGGTTCCACCGGGATTGGTGGAGTTGCACGAATGGTGGCCCGGCGGCCCAGCGCTGCGCACGCCGTGGCCGGATGAACGTCTCATGCTCGGCGGCGTCGGCCGCAAAACCTGAACCCGTCCCCCCACCACGGAGCCCGACATGACATCGAACGACGTGCGGATCACCGATCAGGACATCCAGGACAAGCTGACCGGTGTCCTCGGCCTCACCAGCATCGACCTCGCCACGTCGAAAGCGGGCGTGAACTGGTGCTCGAACGCGTTCTTCGCCGAACTGAACGGCGATCCGTTCCGCTTGACGCTCGTGCTCGAGTCGGGCGGACGGACGTTGGACTGCTTGCGCGCCAATCCCAGCATCGGAGTCAAGGTCGTCCCCGCCGGATTCCTCAACCCGTTCGCACAAGGCCTCGGCACGGCCGTGGTCCGCACCGGTGCGAGCGAACGGGAGGAGACGTTCCGGACGCTGTTACGGAAGGAGCCACAGATCGAACCGTTCTTGTCCACGCCCATCGAGGCGGTGGAGGTGCACATCGACTGGTGGCGCGTGACGCATGTCCAGGGCGGGTGGCTGCCCGGACGAGTGCTGTACCGGCCCGGCGCGTCCTGAGTCATCGCCCGCAACCGATGAATACCGACCGGTTCCCATGCTCGGTCGCGCTCGGCAAGACCACCATGGGTTCACGAAAGCAGCACTGGCCGAATGCATCCGCACGGATTGCTCCCCGATTCGGCGGTCCCTAGGCTGGTGAGCCAGGCGACGGAAACTAGAGAGAGGTCTCCATGTCCGATCCCGCTCCCCAGACCGGTGTCCGCGCGCCGGTAGGCGTGGACACGACTCGCGCGAGCATCGCCCGCGTCTACGACGCCACCCTCGGTGGCAAGGACAACTACGAAGTAGACCGCTACGTACGCGACCGAGTCGCCGAAGTCGCACCGCGGCAGAGCGACGTGGCCCGCATGAATCGCCGCTGGCTGCACCGCGTCGTGCGCTATCTGGCCGGGACCGTCGGCATCGGCCAATTCCTCGACATCGGCGCCGGTCTGCCCACCGTCGGCAATACACACGAGATCGCGCAACAGCAGAACCCCGCGGCGCGCGTGGTGTACGTCGACAACGATCCGGTGTGCAACATCCACGGCCGCGTACTGCTCGAGCGCAACGAGTTCACCCATTTCGTGCCCGCGGATCTGACCGCCCCGCAAACCCTGCTGGCGAACTCCGAGGTGACCCAGCACCTCGACCTCACCCGACCGCTGGCGCTGATCCTGTGCGGCATCCTGCACCACGTCGACGACGATCTCGATCCGGCGGGGATCATGCGTCAGTACATCGATGCGCTGCCCGCCGGCTCCTACGTTGCGATCACGCATTTCTACGATCCCGCCGACGGCGGCGAGGCGCACGAGATGGCCATCGAGCTGCAACGGCGTTTCACCGAAATGGGCCTGGGCTCCGGGTGGTACCGCACCCGGGAGCAGATCGCCTCGTACTTCGGCGATCTGGAACTGATCGAGCCCGGTCTGGTCGAACTCGACGACTGGTGGCCGATGGGGCCCGCGCTGCGGCCGCGGCTGACGGAGGAACGTCTGCTGCTCGGCGGCGTCGGCTACAAGTCCGGATCGTCGAACGGCGTCGTGACCCCCCTGCGCCGCCGGGCGACCGAGGACGACCTATCGGATCCCCCCGAACGAATCGGCTGAAAGGTAACTGCCGCGATGATATACGACGACCTGAGCGGACCGGATCTACGCGAAGACCGGTGGCGCTTCCTCGAAGTCCCCCTCGGACCGGACCAGACGTGGCGCTACGCCGACCCGGCGGCCCGCACCGAGGTCGGCGAGGGCGCGGTATCGGTCCGGATCGACGCCTTCACCCGATCCCACGCCGAGGTCCAGATTCTGGACAACCCGAAGCATCTGCTGGTGTCGACCGAAACGTTCGATCTCACCGGCGGACCGCGGACCTTCGCGGTCGAGCTGGCGGCGGAGAACATCGGCGTCACCGGCGAGGACTACCGGGACGGCTTCGCCGCGTTCAACGTCCTCGACATGAGCAGCGCCCAGGTCTTCGACCTCATCGCGACGAGCAGGCACGCGTACGCCATTCACGAGCGGCTGTTCGTGCCGGGAGTCGTCCCCGCGGAGGAGGCGTTCACCCACGTCGTGCACGCTCCCTTGGCAGGGGTCGACATCAAACCCGGCGAGTTCCACCGCTACAGCGTCACCATCGACCGTGCCGCGGGCACCGCAGGCTGGTACGTCGACGACATCCCGGTGTACACCACGCGCGCGCCGCAGTTGCCGGAGACGGTGCAGATCGGTTTCGGCATCATCACCCTGCATCCGATCGAAGACGGGCGCAGCACGTCGCTGCGCGGGCAGGGACTGCACGCGTCGTGGCGCGACTTCACCGTGGCGTGACCGGATCCCAACCTTCGCGCGGAGTTCCCCGAAAACGAATGGCGCCCAGCCACACTCGGCTGGGCGCCAGGGTTGCCACCGCCTGCGGGGCGGCCGCTGCCGCCGATCAGACGCTCTCCTTGCGCGGCCATTCGACATTGCGCGGGCGGGCGTACTCGTCCGCCAGGGCGTCCTCCTCGTTCATGTCGTACTCGTAGTCGTATTCGTCCGACTCCGCACGGCGGCGCGGATCCCACACCATCGCCACGGCCGACACGGCCAACAAGGTCACGACAATGGCCGCGATGACTACATAGAGCACGTCTTCCACCCTCCTGAAGTAGACCGAACAGCACGCAGCCGTGCCGGATAAGCAACGCGCACAGCTTGTTTCACGCCGCTGGCATAGTAAGCCCGGCTGCCGGAAACCGGACATTCCGACGGCGGTTACCGACCGGTCGCCCCCGGATGCGGGCCGGTCGGCAACTCCTGCCGAATCCGCGGAAACGCCTCCGCGAATCTTCAGCGTCGCTTAGGCTCGTCACCGTCCCGGTGGCTCCGGGACATCCGGCGCGGCACCGCACGCCCAAGCGTGCCGCGATCGCTGGTGGTAGCGGTGGGGTTCACCCGAATAGATGAACCTCGCCGTCCCCCATTTTCTATGAAATCCGAAGGACATTCAGTGGGAATCACCCGCATTGGGCATCCTTCGAGCTACCGTCTTCGGTCATGGACGACATCGAACTGCAGCCACCGACCGTCGCCTCCGCCAAGCAGACCGGCCTGGTCCTGGACATCGCCGCGCTCGACATCCACAACCCGCTCGCCCGGCCGGGCGAGATCACCTATCCCTATGTTCGCTGCACCGACCACCGGGTTCTGCGGCTACCCGAGCCGTTGCACCGGTGGGCCACCGAAACTATCGCCCTCAACCACACCAAGCACGCCACCGGCGCGCTGCCCCTGTTCCCCGGACAGGTCGAGTTCGGCATCCTCGACGGCACCATGTACGCCGAAGTCCTCTGACCAGCCTCGAGCCCGGCAGACCCGGCCGGGCTCTTCCGGGTCACGGGGATTCGCCGTAGCAGCCAGGCGGATTCGGCACCTCCGCTCGATCACTACCGCGCGCTCCCCCATCACGCGATGAAGGCGCGGATACGTTCCCTGCCGCTCGCGCACAGATGGCGATCCGCCCGCGTCGTGGCGACCTCGCGCCGGCTCACGTCGACGCGGGCGCCATGCGACGCTGTTGTCCCTGTTCGGTCCGGTCGGCAGCAGTTGCCGGTACCGCACCCGACCAGCAAGCCCGGCCCGAGCGAATGGGGCTGCGTGACAAGAAAATGCCTGGTGGCCGCCCATTTCGGGTACGCGTGTGGCGCGGGTTGCGGGCGCACGACACACTGGAGCCCGTGAATCGCATGTCAACCCGACACCGCCGCGGATCGGACGGCCTGCCGTGACCGATCTCGCCCGCGGTGAGAACCGCCCCGCGCCCGGCGACCGGCTGGCGGTGACCGTCACCTGCTCGGCTCCCGTCGACGTATCGGCGCTGCTGCTGAACTCGGCGGGGCGCGTGCGCTCCGATGCCGATTTCGTGTTCTTCAATCAACCGGTCGCCCCTGGCGTCACCTACCGGCACGGCCAGGGCGCGGGCGACGTGGTGGACATCCAGACCGGCGCGCTGCCCAGCGACGTGGACCGCGTCGTGGTCACCGCGAGCCTCGACGGCAGCGGGCCACCGACTTTCGCCGCCGCGGGCTCGCTGCGCGCGACCATCGCGTCTTCGTCGAGCACACTCGCCTTTCCGATGACGGGCTTGAGCACCGAGACCGCCGTGGTGTGCGTGGAGATCTACCGCCGCGGCGGCGGATGGAAAGTGCGTGCGGTCGGCCAGGGGTACGACAACGGTTTGGCTGGTATCGCAACGGCTTTCGGTGTGAACATCGATGATGAACCGGCCCAGCCGACCTCGTCACCCGCTCCCGCACCGGCATACCGACCTGCGCCGCCCCCGGCACAACAACCTGCGCCACCTCCCGCGTACCAGCCCGCGCCCCCGCCCGCCTATCCACCGCAACCGGCCTATTCCGCGCCGGCCGCCGCGGTGCCGCCACCACCGATGCCCTCACCTCAGCAAGGAGCGCTGCCGATGCAGAGCGAACTGTTCGCCCCCAGCCACGCCGAAGTCACCGGCGCGGGCATCCAGAAGCAGGGCGGCAAGATGATCAAGGTGGCCGTCAACGGCGAGGTCATGGCTCGGGCCGGATCGATGGTCGCCTACCAGGGCGATCTGCAGTTCCAGGCGCTCGGCGCGGGCGGGATCGGCCGGGCGATCCAGCAGCGGTTGACCGGTGAGGGCGTTCCGCTGATGAAGGTGTCCGGGCGCGGCGACCTGTTCGTCGCCAACGGCGCCGCCGACGTGCACACCATTGATTTGGACGGCACCGACGGCCTCACCATCAACGGCGCCAATGTGCTCGCCTTCGATTCCGGCCTGCGCTACGACATCCGGATGGTGCAGGGCGCCGCCGGATTCGCGAGCAACGCCGGGTTGTTCAACTGCGTCTTCACCGGCCGCGGCCGCATCGCCATCACCACGCACGGTACGCCCGTGGTGCTCAACGTCGACCAGCCGACCTACGCCGATCCGCAGGCGGCGGTGGCGTGGTCGTCGAGCCTGCAGACCGGCATCAAACGCAATGATTCGTTCGGGCTGGGCAGGCTGATGGGCCGCAGCACCGGCGAGGGGATGACGCTGTCGTTCTCCGGACGCGGCTTCGTCATCGTGCAGCCGTCGGAGCTGCCGCCGGGCGGTTTCGTCGGAGGCACCGGCGGCGGGCAGGAGGCCGGCCAGAGCGGCGGTGTGCTGGGCGGCCTGTTCGGCTGACCCGCGAGTTCGGCGTTCAAGCCTGGAGCGATACGAGTTCCACGACGGTGATGTCCGACGGTGCGCCGACCCGCACCGGCGGGCCCCACGCCCCGGCCCCTCTCGTGACGTACAGCTGGGTGTCGCCGTACCGTTCCAGCCCGGCGACGGTCGGATTCGCCAGGCCCGCAAGGTAATTGCCCGGCCAGAGCTGGCCGCCGTGGGTGTGGCCGGACAGCTGCAGGTCGACGCCGTGCGCCACCGCGTCCTCGATCAGCACGGGCTGGTGCGCCAGCAGCACGGCGGTGCGCGTGCGGTCGCGGTCGCCGAGCGCCTTGCCGAAGTCCGGGCCCTGTCCGGTTCGCTCGCCCTGCACGTCGTTCACGCCCGCCAGGTCGAAGCCGGGCAGTTCGGTACGGGCGTTCGCGAGCAGGTGCATGCCGAGTTCCTGAACATGCTCCACCCACTGCTCGGCGCCGGAGAAGTACTCGTGGTTCCCGGTCACGAAGAACGCACCGTGGCGGGCACGCAGTCCGGCCAGCGGCTCGACGGCCGAGCGGAGGTGTTCGACGCTGCCGTCCACCAGGTCGCCGACGACCGCGATGAGGTCGGGCCGGGTGTCGTTGACGGTGCGCACCACGCGTTCGGCGAAGCCGCGTCCCAGGGTCGGGCCGAGATGCACGTCGCTCACCACCGCGATGCGGAACCCGTCCGCTCGGCGCGGCAACTTCGCCAGCGGCACGGCGACCCGCTTCACACTGGGTCCGTCCAGCACGTCATGGGCGCCGATGCCGACCGTGGTCGCGGCCGCCGCGACGGCGGCGCCACCCATCACCCGCGCGACGAAGACACGGCGCGGCACCCGGGTCAGCGGGGACTCGGCCGGAGCGGTCGTGCCCCGCGGGGACTCCGGAGCGGAGACGGTTCTCGCCGAGGTGGAACCGCTTTCCGCTGAAGACTCCAGCTCAGACCCGGCCCTCGCCAGCGACTCCGGCCCAGCCCCAGCTCCAACCGACGAATCCAGCCCAGCCCCAGCTCCAACCGACGAATCCAGCCCAGCCCCAGCTCCAACCGACGAATCCAGCCCAGCCCCAGCTCCAACCGACGAATCCGGCGCTGACCCAGCTCCCGCTGACGGCTTCAGCCCAGACTTGGGCCCCGCCAACGACTCCGGGCCCGCTGGGGCCTCCGCCCCAGACCCCGCCCCCGCCGACGACTCGGGCCCGAGCCTCGCTCCCGCTGAGAGCTCCAGCTCAGACCCGGCCCTCGCCAGCGACTCCGGCCTCGCCGACGACTCGGGCCCCAGCCCGGCTCCCGCTGGGAACTCCAGCTCAGACCTGGCCCCCGCCAACGACTCCTGCACGGCTCCCGCCGAGGAACCCGGTCCCAACCCGGCTCCCGCCACGGACTCCGACGCGAACCCGGTTTCCGCATGTGTCTTCGGTTCGCGTGGCACCCGGCCTCGATCAGACCAGCGCAGCGCCAAAGCTCGAATCGGCTCGCCGGCCACCAGCGCGAGCAGCAGGTATATGAACAACGCGCCCCACAGGTAGCCGGGCCAGGCGATGATCCGGATCAACGCGAACGGAGCGGACGCCAACTCCGCCACCGTCGTGCCCAACAGCAGCAAGGGTCCTGCCAAAACAACGGCGGTGCCGACGCGACGCGTGCGGGAACCCGCTGTGGTCGTGTCCCGCACGAGTCGCCGCCATATATACCAGTGCGCGCCGACCACCGTGAGCACGACGACTCCCACGAGAACGAGCACGGCGACACCGACCAGAACACTCTTCACGACCACGGCGGCACTCTCTGTGAACATTCGGCTTGCGCGGCATCAACTTACGTCACAGCGCGGGCCACGCAGGGCCGGCGACTTCCCGGTGCCGGTTATCTCGTTCGTTCCAGCACGCCGCGCAGAAATGCCGCTTGACCCGCATGCTGCAGATCGTCCGAGATCACGCTGACCAGCCGCACACCCAGGGTCACCGGCGGATCCCATCGGGTGTCCACGACGCGGTCCAGATCGCCGTCCACCAGTCCCCGGACGAAGCGCAGCGTCTGTTCGTGCACCGCGTCGTAATACCCCGTGAGCAACTCGGCGGGCGCTCGGACCGCCGCCACGTCGGCGGGCTGGTCGCCGTAGCCGGTCGCGCCCTTGTCGATGGGTAGCCCGAAGCGGTCGTACCAGCCATGGGCGGTCCAGACCTGCTCGATACCGGCCACATCCGCGATGTGGTCGTCCTGCACACGAGTCAGATGCCAGATCAACCACGCGATCGAGTTGGCGCCGGCATCGATCCGGTGAGCGAGGATGTCCTCCCCCAGTCCGTCGACCGCTTCGTGCACCACCTCCCTGATCCGCTCGTAAGCGTCGGTCAGCACGTCGGCACTGGTCGCCATCAATCGACTCCTCTCGAGTGTCCGCTGACCCGACGGTACCCAGCGTGACCGCCCGGCACGAGCGCCGACATACGTGCCGCGAATTTTCGCACGACCGAACCACATTGAACGTACCGTTATTCAACGGTACGATGCGTGGTGGTGAGATTGGGTCGATGACCTTCCGAATCGGTCACCGACCGGACGATGACGTACCGAAGTGAGGAAGTACCGATGATTCACGACGTCGAGACCGGACGCGCCCGGCGAGCGGTTGTCCGCGTGGCGATGGTCGCCGCGCTCGCACTGACCCCCGTTGCCGCGGCCGCCGTGCCCGCGGTCGCCGCACCCGCTGTGGCGCAGCCGACCGTTACACAGACGGCCCAGGCCGACGAGATCCACGGCGGCTGGCACCGCCACGGCGGGTGGGGCCACGGCGGCTACGGCGGCTGGGGTGGCTACGGCGGATGGGGCGGCTACGGCGGCTACTGGGGTAGCCCGTTCGGCTACTGGGGCAGCCCGTTCGGCGTCTGGCCCGGCATCGCCTGGCTGCTGCCCGGCTCCGGTAGCGCGTTCTGAGACCAACGATCCGCACAGTCGGCCAGGTGATCCCGGCTCCGCGCGGCATCGCGCGTGCGGAACCGGAATCATCTGCCGCCGGGGGCGAGACGATCGCCGATCCCACTTCGCTGCCGGCACCCCTACGCTCGAGGCATCAGCGATGGCCCGTGGGATGAGCGCCGCCGCGACGACCGCGACCACGCACTACCGGCGCCGCGGCCACCGCTCACCTGAGTGCAGTGGGGGCATTGACGCAGCATCCCCGCAGCGCCCAGCTGTCGCTATTGACTGAATCACTCTCGGAACCAGGACTTTTTGCTGAAATCGCCCCACGCGCTTGACCAATTTTGCTGCGCCGCAGGCCAATAGCACATATTCGGCAATCGGCAGCATCGTATCGACGAAACCACCAGTGTCCCCGCATAATTCATGCGCGCATTCGTCGCGAGCGCGGCACGGATTTTTCCACGGAATTCGCAGAACGATTGCTTCGGGAATCCACTGCGGCCAGAATGGTGGGGCCGAGAACCGGCATCTTGGGGATTCGTCGGCACTCGTGGCCGACACGACTAAGTGGGGAAATACGATGAGAGTCAATAGATTCGCCGCAACCGCCCTACTCGCGGTCGGGGCCACCGGAATTGCGACGGGCGTCGCGCACGCCCAGCCCGCGACGCCCGCGCAGGTCAGTGTGCACGGTGTCGAGCAGGGCCTCGGTTTCACCTCGGCTCCAGCCGCCGACGGCACAGGGGTGGTCACCACCCTCGACGCGGGCACCTTCGCGTTGACGGCCGACGCCGCGGCGGTCGAGCTGCGTAGCGAAACGGGACAGGTCGTCGCGACGCTGCCGCTGGCGTTCCAGGCCTCCGGCGCGACCCACGGGCTGGCCCCCGCGATCACCGACGCGGGCCGCACCCTCACGGTGACGCCGGTGGGTTCGCCCGCCACCACCGAGCGCCTCAACCAGTTCGTCGGTGAGGACGAGACGCTCGCCCGCAAGCAGTACAACGCCGGGATCGGCGCCCTCATCGGCGCGGGGATCGGCGCCGTGCTCGGCTTCTTCCTCGGCGGGGTCGGCGCGCTGGTCACCATCCCGATCGGCGCGGGCATCGGTGCGCTGATCGGTTTCTCCACGCCGTAGTCGGCCGGTTCGGTGTGCGGCCGCCGCAGGGCGACCGCACACCGATCGCCGGTCGAACCGCCGGGATTCCCTGGCGCGTGCGCTCGCGCGCCACTCGCCGAGGGGGACGCGGCGATCCGACCGTCGATGGTTGCCGTCCAGCCCCGTGGACCGCGAGCCAAAACCAAATGCCCGGCCGTGCGCTGGGGCATGATGGGATGGCACGAAGACGATCGGAGCGAGACACAGGATCCGCGAGATGGCACAGCGCAGTTCCCTCTCGCAGCGGCGCGCTGCACTGGAACAAGAGTGGTCCCGATGGATACCGGCCGGGACACCGCAGGGTGATTCCGCGCTGCGCAGCGAGGTGGCGCAATCATGGCTGCGGTCGCTGCGCACCGTCGATCCGTCCTGCGAGCACGCGCCAGTCGCCGACGCCGACGTGACCGCGCGCTGGGCCGCGTCTTCTTTGCGCACACCGGTATCCGAGTTGACCGATCAGTTGCGCGACATCACCGAGGGCGCGGGCTACGTCGCGGCGATCACCGACGAGACCGGAACCATCCTCTGGTCGCACGGTGGTCCGGTGATGCGCCGCCGCGCCGAACAGGTGAACTTCGCGCCGGGCGGTCGCTGGGACGAGGCGCACATGGGCACGAACGCGCTCTCGCTGGCGTTGCGCACCGAACAGCCGCACACGGTGTTCTCCGCCGAGCACCTGGTCGCCGCACTGCACGGCTGGGTCTGCTACTGCGCACCCATCCGTGGCGCGGACGGTCGCCAGCTCGGCGTACTCGACCTGTCCACCACCTGGGACCGCGCCCACCCGCTGGCCATGTCCACCGCCCGCACCCTGGTCACCGCCATCGAGACCAAGCTGCACCACCGGATGGCCGCGCCCGGAGTCCGACTGACCTGCCTCGGCGCGGCCCGCTTGATCCGGGACGGCGCACCCGTCCGGCTACGCCCGAGGCACCTGGAGCTACTGACGCTGTTGGCGCTCGAGCCCGAGGGCTTCACCCACGAACGCCTGCACTTCGCGGTGTACGGCGACCGGCCGGTCGGCACGAGCACGCTCAAATCGGAGATGTCCTATCTGCGTCGCGCCACCGGCGGAGACATCACCAGCCGGGTCTATCGTCTGGTGAGCCCCCTGTCCTGTGACGCCGTGGACGTGCTCGCGGCGCTCGAAGCGGGCGACACCGCGACGGCGGTCGAGTTGTATCGCGGCCCCTTGCTGCCGGATTCGGACACGCCGGGCATCGTGCAGTGGCGCGAGTACCTGGAAGTCGGTGTGCGCACCGCGGTGCTGTCCAGCGGAAACGTCGAGCACGCGCTGCGCTACGGGGAGCGCGCACCGCACGACATCGAGATCCACGAACACGCGTTGCGCTTGCTTCTCCGGGGCGACGGGCGCCGGGCGCTCGCGGTCGCCCGTTTGCACGGCGCGCTGCGCGACTGAGCTCGCGCGCCTCAACGTTTCGTCAACCCTCGCGGGGCATAGTGACCCGCATCACGGCCGACCCGCCGTGTGCATCACGTCCGCAACCAGCGAGGAGTCACCCGCCATGAGCTACGCGAAGCCGGGAACCGAGGGCAGCGTCGTCGAATTCGCCACGCGCTACGACAACTTCATCGGCGGTGAGTGGACCGCGCCGGTCGAAGGCCGCTACTTCGAGAACCCGTCGCCGGTGGACGGCCAGACGTTCTGCGAGGTCGCGCGGTCCTCGGCCGCCGACATCGACCTGGCCCTGGACGCCGCGCATCAGGCGGCCGACGCGTGGGGCGCGACGTCGACGACCGAACGGGCCAACATCCTCAACAAGATCGCCGACCGGATCGAGGACAACCTCGAGGCGCTGGCGGTGGCCGAAACGTGGGAGAACGGCAAACCGGTACGGGAGACGCTGGCCGCCGACCTGCCGCTGGCGGTCGACCACTTCCGCTACTTCGCCGGGGCGGTCCGCGCCCAGGAAGGCGGGATCAGCGAAATCGACGCCGACACCATCGCCTACCACTTCCACGAGCCGCTCGGCGTCGTCGGCCAGATCATCCCCTGGAACTTCCCGATCCTCATGGCCACCTGGAAGCTCGCGCCCGCCCTCGCCGCGGGCAACGCGGTGGTGCTCAAGCCCGCCGAGCAGACCCCGGCCTCGATCCTGAAGGTCGTCGAACTGATCGCCGATCTGCTGCCGCCGGGAGTCCTCAACGTGGTCAACGGCTTCGGCGTCGAAGCGGGCAAGCCGCTGGCGGCCAGCCCGCGCGTGGCCAAGGTCGCCTTCACCGGCGAGACCACCACCGGCAGGCTGATCATGCAGTACGCCAGCGAGAACATCATCCCGGTCACGCTCGAACTGGGCGGCAAGAGTCCCAACATCTTCCTGCCCGACATCATGGCCGCCGACGACGCCTTCCTGGACAAGGCCGTGGAGGGCTTCGTGATGTTCGCGCTCAATCAGGGTGAGGTGTGCACTTGTCCGTCCCGCGCGCTGATCCACTCCTCGATCTACGACGAGTTCATCGCCCGGTGCATCGAGCGGACCAAGGCCATCCGCAGCGGCAATCCGCTCGACGAGGCCACCATGATCGGCGCGCAGGCCAGCAACGACCAGTTCGAGAAGATCCTGTCCTACATCGACATCGGCCGCCAGGAAGGCGCCGAGGTGCTCACCGGCGGCGGCCCGCGCAAGGTCGACGAGTTCCCCGGCGGCTTCTACGTCGAGCCCACGATCTTCTCCGGCCGCAACGACATGCGGATCTTCCAAGAAGAGATCTTCGGACCGGTCGTGTCGGTGACCACGTTCGACTCCGTGGACGAGGCGCTGAAGATCGCCAACGACACCCTCTACGGACTCGGCGCGGGTGTGTGGACCCGCGACATCAACGCCGCCTACCGCTTGGGCCGCCAGATCAAGGCGGGCCGGGTGTGGACCAACTGCTACCACGCCTACCCCGCGCACGCGGCCTTCGGCGGGTACAAGAAGTCCGGCATCGGACGCGAGAACCACCGCATGATGCTCGACCACTACCAGCAGACCAAGAACCTGCTGGTCAGCTACTCGCCGGACAAGCTCGGATTCTTCTGATGCCGCAGCCGGTCCGCCGCGTCGAGTTCACCGGACCCGCGGAAGCGCTGCTGCGCCGACTGATCGAACAGCACGGTCCGGTGATGTTCCATCAGTCCGGCGGCTGCTGCGATGGCAGCGCACCGATGTGCTACCCGCGCGGCGAATTCCGGGTCGGCGGGTCGGACGTGCTGCTCGGGTATCCGGCGGCGGACACCCCGTTCTGGATGAGCGCCGACCAGTACGACTACTGGCGGCACACCCATCTCACCGTGGACGTGGTGCCCGGCCGAGGTAGCGGGTTCTCTCTCGAAGCGCCCGAAGGCGTGCGCTTCCTGATCCGCTCGCGGCTGCTCACCGACGAGGAACTCGCCGTACTCGAAGCCGAACCGCCACCCACCGGGGCGGATCTGTCCCACTGAGATCGGAGCACGGGCTGCTCACCGATGCTCCGGTGCGCAGCCCTTCCCGGTTCACAGGGCGGAAAAAAAATTCCATGCGGGAATAGTCGGCAACCGGATACGGTCGTTCGAGGTGGTTAGACAGGCGAACGAGAGGGGCCGCGGGTGGCGACCGAGACCGCGACGGTGTCCGTGGGTTTCCGATCCGAGCGCGGTGCCATTCTCGGCTCGCTGATGCTGGCGACCGCGCTGGTCGCGCTCGACTCGACGGTCATCGCCACGGCGGTGCTCACCATCACCGACAGTCTCGGCGGCTTCGCGCGGTTCCCCTGGTTGTTCTCCATCTATCTGCTGGCGCAGGCGGTGACGGTGCCGATCTACGGCAAACTCGCCGACACCGTGGGCCGTAAACCGGTGATCCTGTTCGGCATCGCGATGTTCGCGCTGGGTTCGCTGCTGTGCGGCGTCGCGACCAGCATGCTCGGACTGATCGTCTTCCGCGCCGTCCAGGGTATCGGCGCGGGAGCGATCCAGCCGATGACGATGACGATCGCGGGCGACTTGTACACGCTGTCCGAGCGTGCCAAGGTCCAGGGCTATCTGGCCAGCGTGTGGGCCATGTCGAGTGTGGCGGGCCCGCTGCTGGGCGGCCTGTTCGCCGAGTACGTCAGCTGGCGCTGGATCTTCCTGATCAACCTTCCGCTCTCCGCGCTCGCCGGATGGATGCTGGTGCGTAATTTCGCCGAGAGCGCGCCCCGGCAGCGGCAGAGCGTCGACTATCTGGGCGCGGCACTGCTGACGTTCGGCGCGGGCGCGTTGATCCTCGGACTGCTCGAAGGCGGGCAAGCCTGGGCGTGGTCGTCTCCGTCGAGCATCGGGATCTTCGCGGGCGGCGCGGTCGTGCTCGTGCTGTTCGGGCTGGTGGAACGCGGAGCGCGGAATCCGATCCTGCCGCTGTGGGTGTTCACCCGGCGCGTCGTGATCGCGAGCAGCTTGGCGTCGGTGCTGGTCGGCGCCGTCGTGCTCGGCGCGACCTCCTATGTCCCCACCTTCACCCAGGGCGTGCTGGGCACCGGGGCGCTGGTCGCGGGTCTGACGGTGGGCGCACTCACGCTGGGGTGGCCGCTGGCCGCGTCCCAAGCGGGAAAGGTGTACCTGCGCTTCGGCTTTCGCACCACTGCCTTGATCGGTAGCGGATTGGCCGCCCTCGGCGCCACCAGCACGTTGTTCATCACGCAGCATTCCACCCTGTGGCAGGTCGCGGCGTCCTGCTTCGTGATCGGCACCGGGATGGGACTGGTCGCCACCCCCACCTTGATCGCCGCGCAGACCAGCGCCGAATGGACCGAGCGGGGTGTGGTCACCTCGGCCAACATGTTCGCACGCTCGATCGGCAGTGCGGTGGGCGTCGCGGTGTTCGGCGCCATCGTGAACTCGCGCGTCGGCCACACCGATCATCCGGAGCCCGCCACACTGGCCTCGGCGGTGCATCTGGTCTTCGTCACGATCGCGGCGATGGCCGTCGTCCTGCTCGTCGCCTCGGCCATGATGCCCCGGCGTTCGGCGAACGCCTGAGGCGAGACAGCGGGTTTTCGGAAGCGTTCGCACCGCGGCCGGCGCAAGCTGGCGTTCCAGCCGAACGAGATTCTGGAGGTCGCAGTGGCGCAGGCCGTATGCGTAATAATCGGGGTGTTCTTCCTGGGTATGGGTAGCTACGCGATCGCCGCGCCCGCCGCTCTGATTCAGCCGTTCGGCATCCGGCTCACCGAACCGAGCGCGCGCTACGAGGTGCGCGCCGTCTACGGCGGCTTCGGACTGGCGATGGCGGCCGTGCTCGCGGTGGCCGCCATCGACCTCGCAGGGCTGCGCGGCGGGATCATGGTCGCGATCGGCGCGGCACTGGCGGGCATGGCCCTCGGCCGGGTGCTCTCGGCCGTGCTCGATGAGCGAACCGCGTTCTATCCCACCTGGTTCTACGGCGCGGTGGAGGCGATCGGCGCCGCCGCGCTCTTCCTCGCCGTCTAGCGGAAACGGGCCGTCAGCTGGTGTGCGTAACGTCGGTCGGCGTGCTGGAACTGCCGAGTTTGCGCAGCACGAAGTATCCGGCCGACACCAGCACCGCCCACACCGCGCCGACGACGAGGGCCGTGCGCCCGCTGTCGGTGAACAACAGCAGCACGACCACCAAACCGAGGAACGCCAGCGCGAGCACGGTGGTGTAGGGCGCGGCGGGCAGCCGGTAGTCGCTGGCGGGCAGTTCGCCGCGGGCGACCTTGGCCCGGTAGAGCAGGTGACAGACCAGGATGACGCCCCAGACGAAGATGATGCCGATGGTCGACACCGAGGTGATGTAGGCGAAGGCCTTGTCCGGGGAGATGACATTGACGATCACGCCGATCACCATCGCCGCCGCCGACACGGAGATCCCCACATAAGGCACCGCGTTCGCGCTCAGTTTGTTCAGCCGGGCGGGCGCCTCGCCGTGCAGCGACAAGGTGCGCAGCATCCGGCCGGTGGAGTAGATCCCCGAGTTACACGACGACAGCGCCGCGGTGAGCAGCACGAAGTTGACGATGCCCGCCGCGCCCGGGATGCCGATCAGCTCGAAGACCTCCACGAACGGGCTCTTGCCCGCGTGGAAATTGCGCCAGCTGGACACCGACATGATCACAACGAGCGCACCGACATAGAACAGGCCGATCCGGAAGGGGAGCGTGTTGATCGCCTTGCGCAGAGTCTTGCGCGGCTCGCGCGCCTCCCCGGCGGTGACGCCGACCAACTCCACGCCGACGTAGGCGAACAGCACGATCTGCAAAACGAGCAGCGACTGACCGATGCCGTTGGGGAACACGCCCCCGTCGGCCCACAGATTGGTGACGGTGGGGTTCGTCGCGTGCCCGAAGCCGAACAGCAGCACGCCGATGCCGAGCAGGATCATGCCGACGATCGCGGTGACCTTGATGGTGGAGAACCAGAACTCGCCCTCGCCGAACAGCCGCACCGAGATCAGATTCGCGCAGAACATCACCGCGAGCACGACCAGCGCGGTGACCCACGGGGCGATGTCGAACCAGTACTCCACGTACTTGCCCGCCACGGTGATCTCGGCCATGCAGGTGGCCACCCACACCGCCCAGTACGACCAGCCGGTGACGAAGCCGGCGAAGCGGCCGAGGAACTCGTGCGCGTACTCGGCGAAACTCCCCGAGATCGGCCGGTAGGTCAGCAGTTCGCCGAGCGCCCGCATGATCACGAAGATGGCCAGGCCCGCCGCCAGGTAGGCCAGGATCAGGCCGGGCCCGGCCTGCTCGATCGCGCCGCCCGCGCCGTAGAACAGGCCCGTGCCGATCGCGCCGCCGATGGCGATCATCTGGATGGTGCGCGGGCTCAGGCCCCGGGCATAACCCTCCGAGTCGCCGGTGTCCGCCGGAACCGATGGTCCCGCGTCCTGGAGGTGACGGTCGGAGGCTGTCATACTGCGGTCCTTTCGCTGGGCAGCGATGCGACGATCCGGTCGCCGAACACGCGACGTCGGATCATCGCACGTCCGGTCCGGAGCACGTGGTCACGCTACCGCCCCGCCCGCGCGCGCGTCGTCTCCGGGCCGACCGCGGCGGTCGTGCGCGGTTACCGGACGGGCGTCCGGCATGCCATCATCGGATTCCCCGACGATGGGTTCCCGTCATGACCGAATCGCCGTCCCGGCGCACGCGAACGCACCGCTACGCGCTCCGCACCGCCGTCGTCCTGCTCGCTGTCGTCGCAGTCTTTGCCGGCGCGGCGTTCGCGACGACCGCGGTCCTGCACATCCCGGCCCCGCCGACGCTGCTGCGACTGCTGACCGACCCGCCTTCGACACAGGGCGAACTGTTCGAGAGCCGCACGGTGGCCGCCTCCCCCACGCCGCGTCCGCTGCCGGTCGCACCGCGGCCGCTGCCCGACGGGGTGCCGTGGAAGGGTTCGCAGATCTCGGTCGCCGACTTCCTCGGCGCCACGCACACCAATTCGTTCCTCGTTCTGCGCGGCGGCGCTCTCACCCACGAGTGGTATCGCGACGGCGTCACGGCCACCACCCGCCAGTCCTCGTGGTCGGTAGCGAAGTCCGTCGTGTCACTGCTGACCGGCCGCGCCATCGCGGCGGGGCGGCTCAACGAAGACGACCGCCTGGTGCGAATCCTGCCCGAGCTGACCACCGGCGGCCCGTACGACACCGTGACCATCCGCGACTTGCTGGACATGGCCTCCGGCGTCGACGTCGACGAGAACTACAACAAGTACATGCCGCTGACCGGCACCGCCCGGATGTACCTCACCGAGGACCTCGCCGGGTTCGTCCGCGAGCATCAGGGCCTGCGGTTTCCGCCGGGCAGCGCGGGCGAGTACCGCAGCGTGGACACCCAACTGCTGGGCATGGCGCTGGCGCGGGCCGAGGGCCTGCCACTGAGTGAACTGCTGGAACGCGACCTGTGGGCTCCGATCGGCGCCGAGGACGCCGCGCTGTGGAATCTCGATCGCGCGGGCGGTCAGGAGAAAGCGTTCTGCTGCCTGAACGCGACGGCCCGCGACTTCGCCAAGATAGGCCAGATCGTCTTGGACGGCGGGCGCGTCGGCGATGCGCAGATCGTGCCGCCGACCTGGATCGAACGCATCCGCACCCCGGTCCACCGGGTGGGCGACTGGCCCTACGGCGCGCAGTGGTGGCACCCGACCGGTGGGGACGGCGCCGATCTCACCGCCGTCGGCGTCTACGGCCAGTACGTCTACGTCGACCCGCCCAGCGGCACCGTCATCGTCAAACTCAGCGACTACGGCACCACCCAGGACGAGCAGGAGACCATCGAGGTGTTCCGCGCGATCGCGCGCGGCTGAGCCGGCCGGCGAAATACACCGGGGACCCGCGACGTTGGCAGTGGAGATCGCCACTGTGAGGAGACCCATGATCGACGTCCCGCTGTCCGTACTGGATCTCGCGCCGGTGCAGTCCGGCCGCACCGTCGGCGAGGGGCTCGACGCGACCACCGAATTGGCCCGGCGTACCGAGGCTTTGGGCTACCACCGCTTCTGGGTCGCCGAGCATCACAATATGCCCGGCATCGCCAGTTCGGCGCCGAGCGTGCTGCTGGCCCACCTGGCCGCGGCCACCTCGACCATCCGCGTCGGCTCCGGCGGGGTGATGTTGCCCAACCACGCGCCGCTGGTCGTCGCCGAGCAGTTCGGCACCTTGCACGCGCTGCATCCCGGACGGATCGACCTGGGCATCGGACGCGCGCCGGGCACCGACCAGGCGACCGCACGGGCGCTGCGGCGGACCGCGGACGGACTGTCGGCGGAGTCGTTCCCCCAGGAACTGGCCGCGTTGCTGGGCTACTTCCGCGGGTCCGACCCCGGCGGCATCGCCGCCACGCCCGGGCGCGGTGAGGAACCGGAGGTCTGGCTGCTCGGCTCCAGCGGCTACAGCGCCCAGGTCGCGGCGCTGCTCGGGGTCCCGTTCGCCTTCGCACACCACATCGCCCCCGACAACACCGAGCCCGCGCTCGCGCTCTACCGCGAGCACTTCCGGCCTTCGGAGCGCCTGGAGCGCCCGCATGCGATGGTCGCGGTCGCGGCGATCTGCGCGGACACCGACGAGCGCGCCGAAATCCTGGCCGGCCCGCGCGACCTGGCCTTCCTGAACCTGGTGCGCGGCACACCGCAGGCACTGGCCACGCCGGAGGAAGCGGCCGCGTTCCGTCCGTCGGAACAGGAGCGCACGTTCATCCGGCAGCGCCGGGCCGGGCAGTTGCTCGGCTCCCCGGAGACGGTGCGCGGTCAGCTCGAGGATCTGCTGCGCCGCACCCAGGCCGACGAGCTGATGATCAACACGCTGGTCTACGACATCGACGACCGCGCCCGATCGTTCGAACTGCTCACCGAGAAGGTCGCGGCCTGAGGCGGGTCAGTGCAAGCGGAAGCCGTGGTTGGCCAGCGATTCCCGCAACCGATGCCTGCCGTTGAGTGCCGCCGCGGAGGCGAGCCGGGCCAGCACACGTTCGGTCCAGGAATGCGAGAGCCGTTGTTCGGCATAGAATTCCGCGATCCGGGTCTCGTACTCGGCCACGTGCACCCGCTGCGCGTCCAAGTCGTAGGTCTCCCGATGCAGGACGGCGTCCTGCGGCAGGCGCGGCTTCACCCGCGTGTCCTCGGCGGGATCCGGGTGACCGACCAGCAAGCCGAAGACGGCGAAGACCTGCGGCGGCAATCCCAGCTCGGCGGCGACTTCCTCCGGCTTGTTGCGCAGCGCGCCGATGTAGACGGTGCCGAGCCCGAGCGATTCCGCCGCCACCACCGCGTTCTGCGCCGCGAGCGCGGCGTCGATGAATCCGACGTAGCTCGATTCCAGGTAGTCCGCACCCTCCAGCGGCGCGCTCCGGTCTTCGGCGAGCTGGCGCAGGCGCGCGAAATCGGCCGTCCAGACCAGCAGCACCGGCGCTTGCACGATGTGGGCCTGATCGCCCGCGAGCGCGGCCAGGCGCGCCTTGCGTTGCGGGTCACGCACCGCGATGACGCTCCAGACCTGCAGATTCGACGAGGTCGGCGCGGACTGCGCCGCGGAGATCAGCAGCCGCAGTGTGGCGTCCGGCACCGGGTCGGACAGGTAGCGGCGCACCGAGCGATGCTCGTGCAGCACCTGCAGGACCTGGTTCCACTGCGCGGGTTCGACCGGTTGCGGGTCGCGGTAGCGCTGTTGCACGGCGTGGGTCGGGGTCGGCACGGACTGCGTCATGGGCATCATCCTTTCGCCAGGACGGCGCGCCGTCAGCGGTTGGCCGCAGCCTGAGCGGAACACAGGTAGGGTAAGTAAGGCAATCCTAATTATTTATATCGGAGGTTCTCTTGGCACGTCCCCGCACCACCCTCACGGTGCAGCGCACCGAATGGCTCACCCCGCACTTGATCCGGGTGTACCTCGGCGGTCCCGGCTTCGCCGCGTTCCGTCCCAGCGAGTTCACCGACTCGTACGTGAAATTCATTTTCCCGCAGGACGGGAACGAGGTGCTGCGCACCTACACCGTCCGGTCCGTCGACCCCGTCGCCGGAGAGATCGCGGTCGACTTCGTCTACCACGGCGCGGAGGGCATCGCGGGACCGTGGGCTGCCGCGGTCCAGCCCGGCGAGACCATCGATTTCCATGGCCCCAACGGCGCCTACGCCCCGCGCCCGGACGCCGACTGGTATCTGCTGGCCGGTGACGAGGCGGCGCTGCCCGCCATCGCCGCCGCGCTCGAGGCGATGCCCGGCGAGGCGACGGGGCTGGCGTTCGTCGAAGTCGCCGGTCCGGACGACGAACTGCCGGTGAAGAAGCCGGACGGCATCGAGCTGACCTGGCTGCACCGCGGCGCGCGGCCCCCTGGCGAGGTGCTCGCCGAGACCGTTCGCTCCGCGCCGTGGACGCCGGGGCAGGTCCAGGTGTTCATCCACGGCGAAGCCGAAGCAGTCATGAAAGACCTGCGCCGCTACATCCGCAAGGATCGCGGCGTTTCCGCCGAGTGGGCGGCGTCGATCTCCGGATATTGGCGCCGCGGCCGCACCGAGGAGGGCTTCCGGGAGTGGAAGGCCGAACTGCGGGCGGTCGAGGGGGCCAACGGCTGAACCGTCAACTCAGCAGTCCGACGATGGTGGCGGACAGGAAGCTGACCAAGGTGGCGCCGTAGAGCAGGCGAAGCCCGTTGCGGGCGATGACGGTGCCTTGTTTCTCGCTGAGGCTGCGGACCGCGCCGGTGACGATGGCGATGGTGGAGAAGTTCGCGAACGACACCAGATAGGTGGAGACGATCGCGACGGTGTGGTCCGACAGTCCGGCGTGTTGCCGGTTCAGTTCCTGCATGGCGACCACTTCGTTGGACACCAGCTTGGTGCCCATGAACCGGCCCGCGGCCGCCGCCTCGTCCCACGGGATGCCGGTCAACCAGGCCAGCGGGGCGAAGACGTGGCCCATCAGGTCCTGGAACGTGGTGCCGTGGAACAGCGCCGCGAAGATTCCGTTGACCATGGCGAGCAAGGCGATGAATCCGATCAGCATGGCCGCGACGGTGAACGCGACCTTGAAGCCGACCAGGATGTATTCGGTGAGCATCTCGAAGAACGATTGCCGCTTACGGCTGTCGGCGATCTCCTCGCCGATCAGCCGGGCATCGTCGGCGGCGCCGACCTTGTAGGGGTTGATCAGCGAGCACACCACGAAGGCGCCCAGCATATTCAGCACGATGGCCGCGATCACGTACTTCGGGTCGATGAGCACCATATAGGCGCCGAGGATGCCCGCCGAGACCGTCGACATCGCCGAGGCCGCCAGGGTGTACATCCGCTGCGGCGGAATGTCGTCGAGCATGGCCCGCAGCGAGATGAACACCTCTGATTGGCCGAGGATGGCGGAGGCGACCGCGTTGAACGATTCGATCCTGCCGAAGCCGCTCACCCAGGCCAGCAGCAGGCCGAGGTACTTGATGATCAACGGCAGGACCCGCAGGTGTTGCAGGATGCCGATCAGCGCGGACACGAGCACGATCGGCATCAGCACCGCGAACAGGAACGCGGGCCCGCCGCTGCCGACGGCGGGCAGGTCGCCGAATACGAACGCGGTGCCCTGGGCGGCGTAGCCGAGGATGTGGGCGAAGGCGTCGCTGACCGCGCGGATCACCGTGCCTCCGATCCCGGTCTTCAGCAACAGGAAACCGAGCGCGAGTTGCACGATCAAAAGGACGGCGATCCGCGGCAGCCGAGCGGCGGCGGCGCGGCGGTCGGTACTGGGCAGCCAGGCCAGCAGCAGGAAGCACATCAGCCCGGCGAATCCGATCAGATGATGCACGCGCACCTCGGCTGCCGTGACGTACTTCGGCTTATGGGAGCACCTCTCATGTCGGTTTATGGTGCGGTGTCTCCACAGTTGAGAAGCTCGGCGCGGCTGTCGGCGCACCGGCCGCCGACCGGCCGCCCGGGACGATTCCGGGCGGCCGGGCATGGTTCACCGGCCGCTACTGTCGCGGCGCGCGCAACGCCTCCTCCACGAACTGCGTGGTGTAGGTCTCGGACAGGTCGATCCGATCGCGCACGGGACGCACGTTCTTCGAGTACTTGCCGAGGATCTCCAGAACGTTCTGCGCGCCTTCGGGTTTCATCAACCCGTCGCCGTTGAACATGCCGATGGAATCGCGGATCGACTGGACGTAGAGGTCCTTGCCCGCGCTCGCGTACTGCGGCGGCATCTTCTCGGCGATCTCCTCGGGCGTGTGCGTCCGGATCCACTGCAGCGTCTGCACGAACGCGGCGGCGAGCTTGCGCACGATGTCCGGGTGGGCATCGATCGTCGCGCAGCTCATGTAGAGCGACGTCGCCGGATACAGCCCGCCGAGCGCGGCCCTGGTGCCCGCCTCGGTGCGCAGGTCGACGAGGACGCGCGCATCGCCGGAGTTCACCATCTGCGCCACCGTGGGATCGGTGGTCATGCCCGCGTCGATGCCGTCGTGGTTCATGCCCGCGATGAACGTCTGCCCCGCACCCACTTTCACCCGGGTGTAATCGGCGGTGCTCATCCCGGCCTGGCCGGTGAGCGCCTGGGTGAGGAAGTCGGTCGACGAGCCGAGCGAGGTCACGCCGAGCTTCTTGCCGCGCAGATCGGCGACCGAGGTGATGTCCGCGTCCGCCTTCGACACCAGTTCGACCTCACCGGGCACGTCGGACATCTGCACCACCGAGCGGATGCATTGGTCCTTGGCCTGCAGATCGATGGTGTGGTCGTAGAAGCCGACCACGCCCTGCACGTCGCCGGTGAGCAACGCCGTCTCGGCCGTGGCTCCGGACTGCTCGCCGAGCAGTTTCACGTCGATGTCGTTGCGCTCGAAGAAGCCGAGTTGCCGGGTCAGCACGGCGGGCAGGTAGATCACCTTCTCCAGCCCGCCCACCATGATGGTGATCTGCGGTCGGCCGTCGGCCGTCGGAATGGCGCGGGAGTCCCGGCATCCGGTGGCCGCCAACAATGCCGCGATCACGACGGCGACGAGCGCGAGTTGCTTGCGATGCCTCATGGTCAGATCCCGTGGTTCGAGGTCGCCTGCGATGGCCGCCATTTCAGCAACCGGTTCTCCGCCATGCCGATCCCCCACTCGGCGATCAGCGCGGCCACGGTGACGATGATCATGCCCGCGTAGATGCCCGCCGAGTCGAAGGTGCCCTGCGCGTTGCTGATCAGCAGACCCAGGCCCTTGCTCGCGCCCGCGTACTCGCCCACCACCGCGCCGATCAGCGCGAAACCGAAGGCGGTGTGCAGGCTGGAGAGGATCCAAGTGGTCGCGCTCGGCAGCACGATCGACACCAGCACTTGCCTGCGGCTCGCGCCCAGGATACGGGCGTTGTCGATCACATTGCCGTCCACTTCCCGCGCACCGGTGAACGCGTTGAAGAACACCGCGAAGAACACCAGCACCACCACGGTCGCGACCTTCGAACTCAGGCCGAGACCGAACCAGATGATGAACAGCGACGCCAGCACGATGCGCGGAACCGCGTTGAGCGCCTTGATGAACGGCGCGAGCACCTCGGCCCAGTACCGGCTGCGGCCGAGCAGCACGCCCAGCACGACGCCGGCCACCGTGCCGATCACGAAACCGAGCACGGCCTCCTGCACGGTGGTGTAGATCTGCAGCCAGATCGAGCCGAATTGCGTCCCCTCGGTGAACCATTCGACCAACCGTGCCCAGATCAGCGACGGCTTCGAGTAGAAGAACGGATCGATCCACACCGTGGCGGTGAGCTCCCACGCACCCAGCCACAGCGCTACCAGCGCGACGCGTAGGCCCCAAGTCCGGATCCGGGCGCGCCGCGCGGCGGTACGCACCCGGGCCAGGATCTGTGCCTCGGTCTCGTTCTCCACCGCGGGCTCGTCGACGGCGTCCTGCACCAGCACGTCATGCGACACGGGAGGCTCCCTTCGCCCGAGCGGCCTCGACCTGATCGCGCAGGGTCTCCCAGATCTCCTTGTAGATGTCGCGGAACTCGGCGGTCAGCCGCACGTCCTCGACACTGCGCGGCCGTGTCAGGCCCACCGTGAAGTCTCCACAGACGGTGGCCGGGCTCGCGGTCATCACGACCACCCGGTCGGCGAGCACGATCGCCTCCTCCAGATCGTGGGTGACGAAGACGACCGCCGCGTTGGTGCCCGCCCAGACGCGCAGCAATTCGTCCTGCATGAGCTGCCGGGTCTGCACGTCCAGCGCGCTGAACGGCTCGTCCATCAGCAGGATCTCCGGCTCGTTGACCAGTGTCTGTGCCAGCGCCACGCGCTTGCGCATGCCGCCGGACAACTGGTGCGGGTAGTAGCTCTCGAACCCGGCCAGACCGACCTTGCGCACCCATCCGGACGCCTTCGCCCGCGCCTCGGCCTTCGACGCGCCGCGCAGGCGCGGGCCGAGCGCGACGTTGTCCAGCACGCTCTTCCACGGCAGCACCGCGTCCTGCTGGAACATGTAGCCGATGCCTTCGGGGATGCCGTCGACGTCCTTGCCGCGCACCAGCGTTCGCCCGGCCGAGGCCGGTTCCAGCCCGGATACCAGCGACAACGTGGTGGACTTGCCGCATCCGGTGGGGCCGACAACGGCGACGAATTCGCCGGGGCGCACCGTGAGGTTCAGATTGCGCACGGCGGTGTGGATGCCACCGCCGGTGCCGGGGAAACGCTTGGTCGCGTTCCGCAGCTCGATGAGGGATTGCGTCATTGCTTCCTACTTCTGCGAGATCGGGTAGGGCGAACGTACGTGGCCCCGGTCACACGCCGGAGCTTGTGCGCACAACCGCCACAAACGCGGGATATGCGGGTTTTGCGCATTCTGCTCATGCGCGGTGCGCGGTGGTCTGCGCCTATGCTGCGGCCATGGCCACTGAGGGCGCGCGGGCCGTGCGGTTGCGGACCCAGGTTCTGCTGTCGCAGATCCTGGTCGTCGCGCTGACGCTCGGTGTCGCGTTCGCGGTGTTCGGCTATCTCAGTGATCAGCGGCTGCGCGACGCCTACGGTCAGCGCGCGCTTGCCGTCGCGCGCACCGTCGCCGCCGACCCGGTGGTGCGCGCCGAGGTGGCCAGGTACGCGCCGGGCGCGGTCGATCCGGGCGTGCGCCAGGAGCTGGCCACCGGCCCGCTGGAGCGGCTCGCGGTGGACGCGACCCAGCGCAACAACGCCCTGTTCGTGGTGATCACCGATGACGCGGGCATCCGCCTGGCGCATCCGGACGCCGCACGGCTCGCCGAGCACGTCAGCACCGATCCATCCGAGGCGCTCGCGGGCCGCGAGTCGATCACCGAGGAACGCGGCACGCTCGGCGACTCGGTGCGCGCGAAGGTCCCCGTCACGGCGCCCGGCTCCGATCGTGTGGTCGGCGCGGTCAGCGTCGGCATCGCCACCGACGCGGTGCACGAGCAACTGCTCGGCGACCTGCGCACAGCGGGCGGCCTGGTCGCGGTGGCGCTCGCGGTCGGCATCGCCGGATCGATCCTGCTCGCCCGCCGCTGGCGCGGGCTGACGCTCGGGCTGGAACCCGACGAGCTGGCCGAACTGGTCCGGGGGCAGGCCGCGGTGCTGCACGGCATCGGCGGCGGCGTGCTCGCCGTCGACGCGTCGTGGCGCACGACCTTCGTCAGCGACGAGGCGGCCAGGCTGCTCGGCATCGCGCCGGACATCGGGCGCCCGGTCGACGAGATCGGGCTCACCCCGCGAGTGCTGGAGGTGTTCCGCGACCTCGATCGGCAACCCGCCTCGGCGACGGTCGGTGCGAACGTCGTCATCGTCTCGGCGCGGCGAGTCAGCCGGGACGGCCGTGATCTCGGCGCGGTGCTTACCGTGCGCGACCGCACCGACGTGGAATCGCTGACCAGGCAGCTGGACGCGGTGCAGTCGATGAGCACGGTGCTGCGCGCGCAGCGCCACGAGTTCTCCAACAAGATGCACCTGGTCAGCGGGCTGCTGCACAGCGGGCATGTCGAGGAGGCCGCGCGGTCGGTCGACGAGCTGATCGGGGCGGGTCCGCTCGGTCCGGCGACGCCGGGCATCGATGCCATCCACGACACGTATCTACAGGCCTTCCTGGCCGCCAAGGCCGCGCACGCCAGGGAGAACGGGGTGGAACTCGTGCTCGGGCCCAACACCTGGGTCGAGGGCGATCTCGCCGATCCGGTGGACGTGACCACCGTGCTCGGCAATCTGCTGGACAACGCCATGGAGGCCGTGCGCGCTCGGGAGCGACTGGTGCGGCAGGTGGAAGTGGAACTGGTGCAAGAGGATTCGACGCTGCACATCACCGTCGCCGACAGCGGCGACGGTGTCGCGCCCGACCTGGTGGACACGCTGTTCACCGAAGGGATCTCGACCCGCGACGACCTCGGCGTCCCCGGTGGGCGCGGGGTGGGCCTCGCCCTGATCCGCCAGATCGTCCGCGCCCACGGCGGCGAGGTGCGCCTGTCGAGTCCCGGCGGCGGCGAGCCGCCACTGACCGGCGCGGAGTTCATCGCACGCATCCCCGGGGTGCTCGCGCAGAGCGAGGTGTCATGGCCCCGCCGTCCCTGACCGTCCTGATCGTCGACGACGACTTCCGGGTGGCGAATCTGCACGCCGGGATCGTGCAGGCAATCCCGGGTTTCACGGTGGCGGGCACCGCCAATACCCTCGCCGCCGCGCGGGAACTCGTCGCGGCGCGGCCGATCGACCTGGCGCTGGTGGACGTCTACCTGCCCGACGGATCCGGTATCGATTTCGTCCGCGAGCTGCACTGCGACGCCATGGTGCTCACCGCGTCGACCGAGAGCGAGTCGGTGCGCGCCGCCGTCGCGGCAGGTGCGGTGTCCTACCTCGTCAAGCCCTTCCCGCATACCGAACTCGCCGCCCGGCTCGCCGCCTACGCCCGCTACAGGCGCATTCTCGCCGTGCCACAGGTCGACAACGCCCGGGTCGCCGCGGCGCTGCACGCGCTGCGTCCTTCGGTCACCGCGAGCCCGGCGGCGACCGTGGCCTCTCCCACCAAAGACGCTGTCCTGCAAGCAATTCTCGATGCGGGCACGCCCCTGTCCGCAGGAGAGGTAGCGAGCGCCATCGGCATCTCCAGGGCCACCGCCCAGCGCTATCTCGCCGCACTCGTCGCCGGCGGCGCGGTGCGCATGAGCCTGCGCTACGGCAGCACCGGGCGGCCCGAACAGGAGTACTCCGCCGCGCCGCCGCATTGAGCCGACCGCGCGGGGCGGGAAGAACCGGCCCGCGCGCGGCCGGTCCGGCGGGTCGTCCCGAACCTCGCGCAGTGTCCACCGGCCACCATCGCCGCACGCGCCAGAACGTCGCAGGTCGACAGCCGGACCATCGGCGGCCGACATCCGCTCGACCGGCGCACGACGCGGCACCTACACGGCCGGGCCGATGCGTCTCCGTCTGCCGGACATACGATCCGATCGTCACCGGACCACCGGTTGCGGCAGCACAAGAGCGAACGGTCCGATCCACTTCGGTGGCGCGCCGCTCGAGGTGGCGCTCCTCGGCCGACCAGCGCCTACGTGGTGAAGCCTGATGCGGTCTTCAGCGGCGGTAGCGTCGGGGTATGAGCATCATCGAGGTCGCTGTTGTCGGCTACGGCCTGGCCGGATCGGTCTTTCACGCTCCGCTGATCGCCGCGCAACCGCGGATGCGGGTCGCTGCCGTGGTGACCTCCTCGGAGGAGCGTGCCGAGCGGGCGCGCGCCGAACATCCCGGTGTGCGTGTGGTGCCGCACGCCGAGGAGTTGTTCGCCACGCCGGACGGCATCGATCTGGCTGTGATCGCGACACCGAACCAGACGCACGCGCCGCTGGCCGGGCAGGCGCTGGAGGCCGGGCTGCCCGTCGTGGTCGACAAGCCGTTCGCGGTCGCGGTGGACGACGCCGAAGATCTCGTCCGGCGCGCGGAGCGGTCCGGCCTCGCGTTGTCGGTCTTCCAGAACCGGCGCTGGGACGGCGACTTCCGGACGGTGCGTGAACTCGTCGAGACCGGAAGACTGGGCCGGGTACGGCGTTTCGAGTCCCGGTTCGAACGGTGGCGTCCGGTGCCGAAGGGCGGCTGGCGGGAGGTCGGCACGGACGAGGAGGGCGCGGGCATCCTGGTCGACCTCGGCAGCCACTTGGTGGACCAAGCCGTGACCCTGTTCGGCCCGGTGGCTTCGGTGTACTGCGAGCTGGACCGGCGGCGGGAAGGGATCACCACCGACGACGACGCGTTCGTCGCGCTCACCCACACCGGCGGTGTCCGCTCCCACCTCTGGATGAGCGCCGTCGCCGCGCAACTCGGCCCGCGTTTCCGGGTGCTCGGATCGGAAGCCGGGTATGTGACCTACGGGCTGGACCCGCAGGAGGAAGCACTCCGATCCGGTCGCCGCCCGAGAAACGATTCCCCTTGGGGCACAGTCGATGCCGAGCGCTGGGGCGTGCTGGGCGCGGAACCGGACTTCGCCCCTGTGCCGACCGCACCCGGCGCATACCCCGATTTCTACTCCGCCATGGCCGCCGCGCTGCTCGACGGCGCTCCGGTGCCCGTCGACCCGCGCGACGCCGTCACCACCCTGCGCCTGCTGACGAAAGCACGCGAGTCGGCGGCGCTGGGTGTGACCGTCACCGCTTGATCGGGGCTGGCCACCGTTGGCCAGTCGCACCGAGAGCACCGGTCGAACTCCGCGTACCCAGCCGTCATCCTGCAGGTGGAGCAACCCCTCAATGCGGCGCTATTTGGCGATCGCAGGCGAGTGGGACAGCGCACTTCAACGGGACCACGTCACCTGGACCGATCGCCGGGGACCCGTCAAGTCCTCACCGGGCCCGTATTCGAAGCTCTTCGCGTCCCGACCACGGCGAGCTGAGAAGTTGAGCCCTCGTCACCTGGCCTGGATCGGATCGGTTGTCGGAGGCATGTCCGGATCCTCGATTCAACGACGTCTGTTTCCGCGCAGGCGTGGAATCCCTTCGGATACGCGGCAGCTCGCGAGAGCTTACTCCCGACCGATGCCATACCCCAGGGCATGATATCTCCATCCGGCCGAAAACCATGTTTTCGGATCCAAGCAATTGCGTCCGTCGAGAATCGTTCGGCTGCGCACGTGATCGCGAATATCGTCCGGTCTGAGCATGGCAAATGCCGGCCAGTCGGTCAGTACGAGAACCGCATCCGCTTGTGAGCAGACCTCGGTGACTGAATTGCCGTAGCGCAGCGCCGGGAATCGGGACCGTGAGGTTTCCATGGCCCTGGGGTCGTATACCGCGACTTCCGCATCCAGTCGCAAGAGTCGCATTGATACTTCTAACGCCGGAGAGTCGCGCACATCATCGGAGTTCGGTTTGAACGCTGCGCCGAGAACGGCGATGCGACGTCCGGATAATGTTCCGTCGCAAGCTTCTAGAGTAAGTTCGACCATTCGAGTGCGGCAGCGACTGTTGATTGCATCGACTTCGCGGAGCCAGTTCATGGTCTCGCTGCAACCCAGTTCCTCGGCGCGTGCGACGAGAGCCCTGATGTCCTTCGGTAGGCAGCCTCCACCGAAACCCACGCCTGCCTGGAGAAAACGGGAGCCTATTCGTGTGTCTCGGCCGACCGCGTCAGCCAAGAATCGCACGTCCGCGCCGCTCGACTCGCAGATCTCAGCCATCGCGTTGATGAACGATATCTTCGTGGCAAGGAAGGCGTTCGCCGCTGTTTTCGTCAGTTCTGCTGTCGCGAGATCACTGACAAGAAACGGAATATTCCGCTTGATCTGCTGGTCGTAGACTTTGCGTAGGACAGCTTCCGCGCGCCCCCTCTTCTCTGTTCCGATGACGACGCGATCAGGGCGCAGCACGCCCTCGACGGCGCAGCCTTCTTGGATGAACTCTGGATTCCAAGCAATTTCGACAGCTTCGCCACTCGGGCTGGCCTCGAGCGCGATGGCTTTCAATCGGCTTGCGGTTCCCACCGGCACAGTCGATCGTCCGATGAGCAATGTGGAGCGATTCATCAAACCACTCAAGGTCGTGACGGCAGTTTCAAGGGGCCTGAGGTCGGCCGAGAGAACTCCATCCTTCTGAGGCGTTCCCACGCACAGGAAGCAGACGTCACTCCAATCTGCACCTTCGCGGTAAGAGGTGGTAAAGCGGAGACGCCCGGTTTCGATTCCACGGGCCAGCAGTGCATTCAAGCCCGGCTCGTAGAAAGGCGCTCTTCCGGATTGCAACGAGGCTATGAGGTTCTCATCGATGTCGACACCGAGAACGTGATGCCCGAGTTCTGCCATGCAGGCAGCATGAGTTGCGCCGAGATAGCCGGTGCCGAACACTGTCATTCGAATCGACATAGCGAGCAACGGTAATCCCTCGATAGCCGAGAGTCTGTCCGGCGAACGGTGTAACTTGTTCCGGCCCAGTTGCTTCATGCCGATCTGCCGACCATCGGTGTCGATGATCTCCCGTTACCCATCCACGCCCGGAGCGCACTCGAATGATCTGGTGGCCGGTGAGATCTATTGCGAGGGCGACGTCGCAGTCGAGGCAGTCGGCACCTCATCATAGTCGAATTCGAGCTGCCAGACAGTCATTCGATTCGATGACAGCATCGACGCCTTCCAGGTTGCAGACTTGGTCATAACCGTCGAATACGAGAACCAGCCGAGGGCGATGTGCGGGCGCAGGATTCGGCCCCTCGACGTGGCAGGGCGATAACCTTGCCCGCAGCCTCCCGTTCCAACGCGGATGCGACAAAGAAAGGAGCCGTGACGAAATGGAAGTCCAGCTTTCATTTAATTGCGATGGAAACCGAGCAGGGAAATATCATGCCTGACATTTTCGGGCTCACTGAACGCTCCTCTCGAGCACAGTGCTGCGCTCGTCGCGTCGACCCCATTATTCGAAGGTAGAAAACGCATGCCCCTGCTGCTGGATGGCAACGGATTGACGCTGGCCGAGGTGGCGAAGGTCACCGCAGATCGCATGCCGGTCTTGATAGCCGAGGATTCGAAACAGGCGATGCTCGCATCCTGCGACCTCAGAAACAAGTTGCTGCACAACGGCAGCACGATCTATGGGGTCAGCACCGGGTTTGGCGACAGCGTTATCCGGCAGATCGGTGCCGTGAAAGCCGCCGAGTTGCAACGCAATCTCATCCGGTACCACGTCAACGGCACCGGACCCGACGCGCCGACCGACGTCGTCCGGGCGACATTGCTGATTCGGGCGAACTGTCTTGCCAAAGGCAACTCCGGTATCCGTCCGGAGGTCGTCGCTCGGTTGCTGTGGCATCTGGACAACGATGTACTACCACGCGTCCCCGAACGCGGCTCGGTGGGCGCCAGCGGTGACCTCGTTCCCCTCTGCTACGTCGGATCGGTACTCCTTGGCGAGGGACAGGTGTTCCACCACGGCCGGCTCAGGGCGGCCGACACGGTACTCGCCGAGTACGGGTTGAGACCGATTGCGCTGGAGCCGAAGGAGGGGCTGGCCCTCATCAACGGGACGTCATTCTCGTCGGCGTTCGCCGCCGTCGCCATAGTGCGGGCACGAGCACTGGTCGCCATCGCTGAACTGTGCTCGGCCATGGCCGCTGAGGCCGTCCTCGGCAACCGCGGCCACTTCGCTCCGTTCATCCACGAAGCCAAGCCCCATCCAGGCCAGCTCGCCTCCGCCGCGGCGATCGCGAAGCTCCTCGCCGGTTCCGACCTGGCTTTGGACCATGAGCAAGTGGTCGAACGCGCCGGTGGCCTCGGAGGACGGGACTATGCCAGGTTGCGACGCTCCATTCAGGACCGATACTCCATCCGCTGCGCCCCGCACGTGATCGGCGTTCTCCGCGACACCCTGGAGTGGGCGACAACTTGGGTGGAGACCGAAATCAACTCTTCCAACGACAACCCGCTGTTCGCCGTGGAAGCCGGCGAGGTCCACAGCGGTGGCAACTTCTACGGCGGGCACATCGCGCAGTCCATGGATTCGCTGAAGACGACCGTCGCTAATGTTGCCGATCTGCTCGACCGACAGCTCGAACACGTGGTCGACGAGAAGTTCAACAACGGCCTACCGGCCAACCTGGTGCCGTGGTTCGAGCCGGAAGACCGGCGCGCCGGTCTGCACCACGGTTTCAAGGGCATGCAGATCGCATGCTCGGCGATCACCGCCGAGGCCTTGAAGCAGAGCGCGCCTGCCAGCATCTTTTCCCGGTCCACCGAGGCGCACAACCAGGACAAGGTCAGTATGTCGGCTATGGCGGCCCGTGATGGGCTGCACGTCGTGGAACTGGTCGAGGAGGTGACCGCGATCCACCTCCTCGCCTTATGCCAAGCGCTGGACCTGCGCGGTGTCGCCAGTTCCGCCGAACCGGTCCGAGCTGCCCACGCGCTGGTTCGTGAACACGTGCCGAAGCTCGAGGAAGACCGTGCCATGGAAGACGACATCCACGCTGTGTTGGCGCTGATTCGTTCAGGGAGGCTGCGAAAGGGACTTCCATGACGCAAGAGCGGACCGGAATTCCTGTCCACGACACCGTTTCCGGGGCGGCACGCGTCGAATCGCATCGAATAAGGAGATCCTCATGAAGCAGCGCCCGTTGGGCACGACCGGCATGAACGTTTCCGTTCTGGGGTTGGGCACTTCAACCTGGGGCGCCACCACCGATCGAGACGACGCCTCGAAGCAACTTCGGGTGTTCATCGAGGCCGGCGGTACTTTGATCGACACCGCCGACGTGTACGGAGGCGGGCGCGCCGAGGAGATCGTCGGCCAGTTGGTCGGGACGGTCGTGCGCCGCGACGACATCGTCCTGGCCACCAAGGCCGTCGCGGTCCTCGACACCCAGAGCCGCAGGCAGAACGCCTCCCGTGCACATCTGCTGTCGACGTTGGACAGATCATTGACCAAGTTGCATACCGACCACATCGATCTGTGGCAACTGCACGCATGGGATCCGGCCGTCCCATTGGAGGAAACCCTGGCCGCGACCGACACCGCCGTGCGGGCCGGCAAAGTCCGCAACGTCGGTGTATGCAATTACGCGGGCTGGCAGACGGCCAAAGCAGCAACATGGAAGCAGCTGAATGGCGTCGCACCACTCGCTTCCTGTCAGGCGGAATACTCGCTGCTGGAGCGGGGCGTTGAACGCGAGGTCGTGCCCGCGGCGCTGGACGCAGGCCTGGCGGTGCTGCCGTGGGCCCCACTCGGACGGGGTGTGCTGACCGGAAAGTACCGAGGCGGAGTACCGGCTGAGCGGGCGAACAGCCACTTCTTCAAGTGGTACGTCGGGCCCTACCTCGACGCCCGGTCCGCGCGCATCGTAGACGAGGTCGCCGCCGCCGCGGAAAAACTGGCCGTGCCACCGCTGGCAGTGGCGCTCGCCTGGGTCCGGGACCGAAATGGAGTCGTCGCGCCGCTGGTCGGCGCCCGCACCGTTGACCAACTGCGGGAGTCGCTGACCGCGGCCACTCTCCTCCTGGAACTACCACCCGAGATCCGTAGCGGTCTCGACGCCCTGTCCGCCCCGCACCGGGGCTATCCCGAGATTGGCATTTGAGGAGATCACGTCGTGAACGTCGAACCAGTCAAGCTGCTCAGTCAGTCGTTCATGCATGACCCCTACCCGACGCTCGCGTCCCTGCGACGTGGCTACGCCGCGATCCCGGTGGAGAACGGCGGCTTCCGAATGTGGGTGATCACCCGCTACGACGACGCCAGGACGCTCTTGTCCGACCCCACGTTGCACCGCGACTTGGTCAAGCGCCGGCACGCGATCCTCGAACACAATCTGGTGGACATCGAGCGTCGACCGAAACTGCCACGTGAACTGCGACGCAGCATGCTCGATCAGGACGGGGCCGACCACCGCAGAATTCGCGGCATCGTCGCCAAGTTTTTCACGCCGTCCCGGCTCGCCGCGCTGAGGCCCAGGCTCGAACAGCTCGCTGATGAACTGCTCGATGGTCTCCCGGTCGGCGAGGCTGTCGACATCATCGATCAGTACGCCAGGCCGCTGTCGGCGATATGCCTTTCCGAAATGCTCGGCGTACCCGATCACATGCGCAACGGATTTCCGGTGTGGGAGACCGCGATCCTCACCGCTCCGAGTAAGGCCGAGGTGGAAGATGCGGGTCGGCAGCTGCAAAGGTTCGCTGGCGAGATCATCGCGCTCAAACGTGAGCAGCCACATGGGGATCTGTTCACCGAACTCGTTCGAGCCGCCGCAGCGGGATTGCTGGACAGCGCTGAACTGGTCTCCACGATCACCCTGCTGCTGATTGCCGGGCTGGAGCCTACCAGCGCGATCGGAAGCGGTGTCCTCGTCCTGCTACGCCACCCGAGCCAGCTGGCGCGGCTGCGCGCCGACTCCGATTTGATGGCCGCGTGCATCGAGGAGATTCTGCGTTTCGAGACCCCGTTCCGGATGCTCACCCCACGCTACGTCGATCATCCGCTAGACCTGGACGGTGTGACCATCCCGGCAGGGGAGTTACTGCTGATCTCGACCGGCTCGGCAAACCGTGATCCGAGCCGCTTCGCCGAGCCCGACCGCTTCGACATCACTCGCGACACCAGGGGACACCTCGGGTTCAGCCACGGCAGCCATCGATGCATGGGCGCTGAACTCGGCCGATTGGAGACCGTAGTCGGGCTCGGGAGATTGTTGGCCCGGTTCCCGGCAATCGCGCTGGCGGTCGCCCCGGAGGAGGCGCGATGGCGGCCCGGCATGTTCATGCGCCGCCTCGACTCGCTGCCGGTGGTGCTGGGATGACGGGCGTCGAGCAGGTCATGCTGCCCGATGGGCGAAGCGTGTGGAAGGTCTCCGAGTACGCGCTCGCCCGGCAGGTGATGAATGATCATCGATTGTCCAACGACACCGCCACAATGGGCGACAAGGCACCACTTGCCTCGCTACCGCGGACAGTGCGTGAACTCGCGGCGCGAGACATGCTCAACGCCGACCCGCCACAGCACACCCGACTGCGCCAACTCGTAGCACACCGTTTCACCATGCGCAGCACGAGCGCCATGCGGCCGGTCGTCGAGAATATTGCCGAGCGACTGCTGGACGGTCTCGAAATCGAGGCGCCGGTTGACCTCGTCGGACAGTACGCGCAGCCGCTGCCCACCTACGTGCTCGGCGCCATGGTAGGGATACCCGAGTCCGACTGCCCGGACGTGCGTCGTTGGTCGGACACTTTCGTCTCCGGGCTTCTGCCGGTCAGCGACAGCCTGCTGAACGCTACGGCATCGTTGCTCGACTACTTGGACAACCTGATTCGGCACAAGCGTCGCGATCCGGGCCAGGACCTGATCTCCGAGCTGATCGAGGCAAATCTAAACCACGGGGAACTGAGCTCCATGGTGTTCGTGCTGCTTATCGCGGGACAGACCGCAACCACACAGCTCATCGCCAACACACTGTATCTGCTCCTGACGAATCCCGACCAACTTGATGCCTTGAGAGCGGAGAAGACGCTGCTCGGGGGTGCCGTAGACGAGGCGCTGCGGTATGAGCCGCCGCTGCAGGTTTCAGTGTTCCGGATGACCCGGGAACCACTGCTGATCGGGGACACCCGCGTCCCAGCTGGCGAGATCGTGCTGTGCTCGCTGAAGGCCGCCAACCGCGACAGGTCCCGGTTCATCGAGCCGGATCGGTTCGATGTGCGACGAGTCGACAATCAGCACTTGTCGTTCGGCTTCGGCATCCATCGCTGCCTGGGGGCGAACCTGGCAAAGGTAGAAGCAGAAGTTGCCATAGGAGCCCTGCTGCGTCGTTACCCGACGCCACGGATTACGAACTCCCTGAAAGACCTGCCCTGGGTGGAGGCCGGAATCATGCGCAAGCTCACGGCCCTGCCGGTGCGGCTCAGGGCTGGGTGACGTCCGTCTTGGTGAGCGTATGCGCGGCTCGCCCTCATTGAACCGAGTCGGGCTGCCGCCCGCGCCTTTCCACCGCTGTAAGACCAGGAGTTCGTAGTGCACAACAAGGGGATCGGGTCGTGGACGGCCCGTCGGGAACTGAAGTCGCCGCACCGGGTGGCCGTCGGGTACAGGGGGAAAGAGTGGACCTACCGACAACTGCACGAACGGGTGCTGCGCCTGGCACACGGGCTGCGTGACCTCGGTGTACAGCGCGGGGACCGGGTAGCCTACCTCGGTCCGAACCACCCCGCGTTCCTGGAGATGCTGTTCGCCACCGGCACACTGGGCGCGGTCTTCGTGCCGGTGAACATGCGCCTCGCCGGCCCGGAACTCGGCGCCCACCTCGATGACTCGGGTGCCTGCGTACTCGTCTACTCCCCCGAGCAGGCCGCGGTGGTGCAGCAGATGCGCGGGCAGCTGACCATATCAACCCTCGTCGCACTGGACAGCGACTACGAGCCGATGCTCGCGCGCAGCCCCGCCGAGCCGATCGATGAGCCGGTGTCGTTGAACGACCCCTGCGTCATCATGTACACCTCTGGTACCAGCGGACGAACCAAGGGGGCCGTGCTCACCCACGGCAACATTATGTGGAACAGCATCAACGTTCTGGTCGACGCCGACCTGGCAAGTGATGAAGTGGCCTTGGTTGTGGCGCCGCTGTACCACACCGCCAGCTTGAACATGACCTGCCTACCCACGCTGCTCAAGGGCGGTCGGGTGCTGCTCGAGTCGGCGTTCGACCCGGAACGGGCGCTAAACCTGATTGCAGCGCAACGGGTCACCTTCATGTTCGCAGTACCGGCGATGTTCCACGCGATTGCGAGTAGTGCCCAGTGGCCGACAGCCGACCTGTCCAGCCTCCGCACGCTGGTGTGCGGCGGAGCGCCAGTGCCGGATACCGTCATTCGCACCTACCTGGAGCGCGGGCTGTTCTTCATCCAGGGATACGGGATGACCGAGACCGCGGCGGGCGCGCTACTGCTGGACCGCTCGGAGGTCCTGGCGAAAGCGGGGTCGGCCGGGGCACCGCATTTCTTCACCGACGTACGAGTGGTACGTCCGGACCTGGCCGACTGTGCGCCGGGTGAAAAGGGCGAGGTGATCATCCAGGGGCCGAATGTCATGGCGGGCTATTGGGGCCAACCCGCTGCCACGGCGCAGCCGCTCACCGAGGGCGGCTGGTTCCACTCCGGTGATGTAGCGGTTACCGATGAGGACGGGCACGTGTACGTCATCGACCGGATGAAGGACATGATCATTTCCGGTGGCGAGAACATCTACCCGGCCGAGGTGGAGAAGGTCCTCGGCGATCATCCCGCAGTGGCCGATGTTGCACTGATCGGCATGCCCGAGGAGAAATGGGGCGAGGTCGGTCTGGCCTTGGTAGTACTGAAGCCGGGCGCCCGAGCAGATGAGGCGGACCTGCACGGCTTCCTTCTCGACCGGATCGCCAAGTACAAGCTTCCCAAGTCGTACCGCTTCGTGGCCGAACTGCCCCGCAGCGCCGCGGGCAAGTTGCTGAAGACGCGGCTGCGCGGGGCATACACAGGCAAGAAAGAAAGTTCCGTATGAGCATCATCGTCAACCACGTGGAAGAACTGAAGAAGCAGGTCGACGTCGGTCTCCCCAGCCTGCCGACGGTGACCCCCACCCGGGTGGACATCAGCGCCGACGCGTCCCACGAGCAACAGCGCGCACACGGCCGAGGAAGCGCTATCGGTGTTAGGGGGGCGGTCAGAGAACACGGCCTTCGCGTGAAGGCGTTGTCGTCGGCCCGCAGGGTCGGTCGTCAATGATGAAATCTTCGCTCCCACCGCGGGGACCTTCACGATCCGAATGTGACACCTGGGAAAAAGCAGGCTATCTCGAACGGGTCGGGGTATTCGACAGGCCGATGTGTAGGGCGATCGTTTCGCACTTCGAGAGCACCGGCCGTCCTGCCCCAGTGGAGTGGTGGAAAGGGCACGCGGTATCGGACCGTTTCGTCTTTGACATCGCCACTTGTGACGAGATCCTTTCCTGGGTCAAGGCGATACTGGGGCCGAGTATCACCCTTTGGGGTGCGGAGTACATTCGACGAGTTCCCGGACAGGAGCACGCCTGGCATTCGGACATCGAAACACTGCAGTCCCCACGTAGTTTTGTCAGCGTCTGGGTAGGGCTTCATAATACGACCGAGCGGTCGGGGCTGAAATTTATCGCGGGGTCGCACTTGTTGGGAAAGTCGATCCAGCAAATAGCCTTCGAACGTCAGGTACCGCGCGCAGGTCTGGCGGAGAGTGAGGTCCTCGCGTGGGCACAGGAGATCTCGAGCCAGGCCTTTATAGGTCAACCGGAGGTAGGTGACGGAGATGCCATATTCTTCGCGGGAGGGATCTGGCACACATCGTTGAACAGAACTGAAAATGTCAGGGCCGCACTACTTCTCCAGTATGCCACCCCGGACGTGCCGATCGAGATTCTCGATTTCGATCGACTGGAATGGCCTTTCAGGTTCACGGATGTGCGCGCTCCAAGCGTGCTGGTCTCGGGCGGCGCCGAAGATTCGCCACAAGATATTCGCGGTGCCCCTCTGCACTCCGATGCCGGCTCCATTGATGACTCGATGCAGCTCCTCGACACCGCGACGCGGGAGTCGACAAGGTGCGCGCCATGGCCTCCCGAGAGCATCGGCGGCCTACCTTGAACATGCTCATCGAGATCGGATGTCTCCCGGCGACTCGATTACCAATCGATGAAGACGGAGCCCACCAGCCTATACAATAGTTCGGTATGGCCACGAAAACATGGATTACGCCCGACTCGAAGCGGTACAGGGAGGCAGAACATGTATCGGTTGACACAGCCACTGTCTCAACTTTTCGAGGCACGTCATTGCCAGGAGGCTGGGGGATAATATGACCGAAAGAGTCTGCGTCCGATGCGGTTCCCCCTCGAATTCGAGCATCAAGAGGCTTGATATAACTTCTGTCGGTAACGATGATGAAAACATCGCCGAGC
The DNA here is from genome assembly GCF_053604885.1 of Nocardia sp. NPDC003999. Lineage (NCBI taxonomy): Bacteria > Bacillati > Actinomycetota > Actinomycetes > Mycobacteriales > Nocardiaceae > Nocardia > Nocardia sp. NPDC003999. The sequence continues at coordinate 324,021 of NZ_JBSGIB010000005.1, read as the reverse complement.
GAGTGAGTTGCCCATATTACTCGAAGAGTGAAGTTACTCCCGAGGCTTTCGAAGCCAACCACAATATGGATGACTGCTTCAAGGATAAGTACAACTGCTGCTACTGTTCTCATCGCATCGTGGAGATCGAGGGCGGCAACTACTGCCCCTATGAATACCATGACGCAGAATCCAGGGAAATGTATTATCTACGACCGCGGGTTGCGCCCGAAAAAGGCAGTGAATATACCGCTCGCAAGTTGTCGATGACATACTGGGAATGTCCTGTCTGTAAGACTCTGATGGAGGTTTCCAGGCAAGAGCGTTGAACTGGACTACAACTGGTAGAAGTGGAGCAGCAGTGCGAGTCGGCTACTTGGTAGAAACTCCCATCACTATGGAGAAGCGTCTTTTTGGCGCACAAATTTCATTCATAGACCTTCTGTCCGAGCTGTCTAAGCGGGGTGTGGAGCCTTTCGTGGTCGTTTCCGAAGAATGGGAGCTGACCGACATACTGAGGATGCGCGGGATCAGCTATCTCGTGACGCCTATTTGGGAATTCTTCAACTCGCTCGATGGCGCGTATAAAGAGGTGCACAACGCAGACCTGCAAAGGGAGCAGAACCCTGCCTCCGAGAAATCTGTGGAAGACTACTTCAGGGCCAACGACGTCGAACTCGTTCATATGAACACCAGGTTCTGCGGACTGATCGGCGCGAGAGTCGCCGCACTATTACAAATTCCGTACATTTTCCACATTCGCGAGTTTCTTGCCGATGACTTCGGACTCGCCTTCCGGGATGAGGAGGCGGCAAATCGCCTTATCGGCGGCTCCTCCTCGCTGATTGCGGTATCGAATTCCATCGGCCGCCACCTCTCCGCTTTATACCCGGATACGAGAATCGACACAATCTACAACGGGGTCGATATCGCAAAATATTCCTGCGATCCCCAACTCAGATTCGGCGGCGAGTGCGTCAGATTAGCGATTGTAGGTCGAATAATCGAGCATAAAGGCCAGTTCGATGCTATTCGAGCGGTGGAAGCGCTCATAGGCACTACCCAAAAGGCGATCGAGCTTCTTGTGGTAGGGCACAGGCCAGACGAGATGACTGACTACGAAAAGTTCCTTGTGACATACGTCAGGGAACATCAGCTTGCGGAGTCGGTATCGTTCTTTCCGTACACCGATAAAGTAGAGGACATACTAGAGACTTGCGACATAGGACTCATGTGCTCTGCGATGGAAGCATTTGGCCGCGTGACGGTGGAATATATGTTGTCGCAGCTGTTGGTTATCGGAGCCGATGCGGGCGGCACGGCGGAAATCGTCTCACATGGAGAGAACGGCCTTCTGTATCCGAGAGGTGATTTTCGGCGGCTCGCGCAGTACATCCGGTCGGCGATAGAAAACCCCGACACTGCGAATCGGATGATCCGCGCCGGGAATGCAGAAGCGCTCTCTCGGTACTCTATGTCGAGAAATTCAGAGGAAGTTTTCGGCATATATCAGGATATCCTGGGTCTTTAGTGGTATTGACCATCGACGTACCGAACGCCGACACGCACCGAACGCCGAATCAGGCCGGACACGCGCGCGAACCGACCAGACGACAGGTCTCCGCGACCTCGTCCGGAGGTCGAACCAACAGCATCTTCTCGACCGCGAAAGTTCTCCGATAGTGCCGGCCGTGCGCCGATCCTGCGCTGTTCGTACTTGATCTTCCAGGCGTCGATCACCGCGTTGCAACCCTCCGCGTCGATAAGATCACGACACGTCCACGCGACGGATCGAGGCTCAACTCGCTTGCGTTAGGCTCTACCCCGGATGGATACCCCCACCACGGCCATGCCCGCGCCGTCGTCTCCGCACTGCTGCGAGAGTGTTGCCGACGCGCACAGTGAGTGGGTGATCCGGGTCCAACACCCGCTCGCAATCGGCCAGTATCTGCTCGTACAGGGTGATCGCGGCGCCGACCTGCCCCGCTAACTCGAAGGCGTAGGCAAGGTTGTGGCGGGTGATGAGAGTGTAGGGGTGATCCTCCCCCAGAACCCGCTGCCGATCGGCGAGCAACCGCTCCAACAAGGTGATCGCCTCACCGACCCGCCCCGCCTCCCGGTAAGCACCGGCGAGGCTATTGCGGGTGATGAAGGTGTCAGGGTGGTCCTCCCCCAGAACCCGCTCCCGATCGGCGAGCAACCGCTCCAACAGCGACATCGCCTCACCGACCCGCCCCGCCTCCCGGTAAGCGTAAGCAAGGCTGTGGCGGGTCCGGAGAGTGTCGGGGTGGTCACTGCCCAGGACCCGCTGCCGATCGGCGAGCAACCGCTCCAACAGGATGATCTCCTCGTCGACCCGTCCCGTCCCCCGGTTGGCGTAAGCAAGGCTGTGGCGGGTGCTGAGGGTGTCGGGGTGGTCCTCCCCTAGAACCTGCTCCCGATCGGCGAGCAACGGCTCCAACAAGGTGATCGCCTCACCGACCCGCCCCGCCTCCCGGTAAGCACCGGCGAGGCTATTGCGGGTGATGAAGGTGTCAGGGTGGTCCTCCCCCAGAACCCGCTCCCGATCGGCGAGCAACCGCTCCAACAAGGTGATCGCCTCACCGACCCGCCCCGCCTCCCGGCAGGCCTTCGCGAAGTTGTCGCGGGTGGTGAGAGTGTGGGGGTGGTCGTCTCCCAGAACCTGCTGCCGATCGGCGAGCAGCTGCTCGTACAGGGTCATCGCCTCGGCGACCCGCCCGGCTTCCCGGTAGGCGTTGGCGAGGTTATGGCGGGCGATGAGCGTGTGGATGTGGTCGGGGCCGAGATGGTGTAGGTGGTCGGTGTGGGTGCGCTCGGCCAAGGGGATGGCCCGGTTGAGGTCGGGGGCCTCGATCAGTTGCCTGGTGGCCCAGCGGCGGGCGGACAGTACGGCGGCGTGGGTGTCGGCACTGATGGCGGGGTGCTGATCGATGGCGCCAGATAGAGATTCGATGTGGTCGACCAGCCGGGTCCCTTCGCCCCGACGCCGGAACGCTTCATCCTGGTCGAACAGCTGCGGGGTCAGGACTGCGGCCGCGGTGGCGGCGAGGGTGTCGAGGGTGCCGGTGGCGTGGGCGCGTTCGCGTATCACTCGCCCGGTCAGCCGGTGCATCACCAGCACCGGCCCGGTTGCCGACCACGACACCAGCGACCCCTCCACACAACGGGCGATCGCTGCTCCCACCCGATAGTCCGGATCCGGGAACATCGCCGCTTCGACGCCGTCAGGAGATAGCATCGCTATCACCCCCAGCAACCAGCCCACCCTCGCGTCGAGGGCCGCGTCGCCGGTGGGAGCGGTGACGGTGTCGACCACCAGACCCAACGCTTGATCTACTGCCAGCCCGTACCCGCCCCCGCGCTGCTGCGGCATCGCCGCCGGTAGAGGTTGGACGGCCAGCAGCTGCCGATACCCGCTGTAATCGAGGCGGCGTACGGCGATCGTGGCCGCTGCGGCCGCCAGCGCCAGCGGCAGATCCCCCACCTCCCCGGCCAACCCATCGGCACCGGCAAGGTCGTCGAGCCCGGTCGCCCGCCGCAGATACTCCACCGACTCGGCGCGGTCGAAACCCTCTGCGGTATCTACGGTTTCACCGAATCCGGTGAAAGCGCGGTCGGTGCTCGTAATCACCACTTGAATCCCGCCACAAGTGGGCAGGAACTCGTCGAGGAAGTCCGGGTCGGTGGCGTTGTCGAACACCAGCACGCCCGACAGCCCTTGCTCGCTGTTGAGGTGATCGCGGAACCGCCGCGCCGAGACCAACGAGTCACCCTCCGGGTCGGCCACCCCCAACGCGGAAGCGGCCTCGGAAAGCCCGGCCAAAGTGCTGTCCCGGGTCTCCGCACCGATCCAGCCCACCATCCCCGGGACACCGGCGGCCATCACCTCCCGGGCATGAGCGGCGGCGACCTGGGTCTTGCCAGCGCCCCGCATCCCGCACACCACTGCCACCCGAACCCGAACCAGCGCATCCCGCAGCTGACTCACCTGGGCGCGATCAACGAAGTGCGCCGCCGGCCGCGGAACCGCGCCCACCACCACCAACCCCGGCACCGGCACCGGCGGCGCGTAGTAGTAGCGGATGGATTGGTCGATCCTCACCCCGCCGCCGATCCTGTTCCCGAACAGGGCAGTACCGGTCCCGGACCCCGGCACGGTGGGCGGGTGCGGGAGCGCGAGAGGACCGGGATTCAGTCCCGCGCCGGGCGAGGGCGGGGCGGCTCCTGCACCCCAGCCCGGATCCCGCGGATGTCGACCGTGCCCGCGATCTCACTGTCGCGAACCCGGGCACCGTCACCAGCGGAGGCCACATCGGCGATGGTCAACGCCCCCGCCCGCAATCCCTCCACATCCACACCCACCAACGACTGCGGGGCGTGCTCATGCACCGCCTCCAGCACCGCGGCCGCGGCCTTCCCGAGTTCCGCGTCACCGGCCGCCCCGGCGTCGGCGAGATCCTCGGCCAGCGACGCCTTCTTCGCCTCGGACTCCGGCTTGCGCTCCACCCCCGACACATCCACCCCGCCATACCGGCCCGACAGCAAGGACTTCAGCCCAGCATAGGCATCGTTCACCGCCTGCGCCGCGGTATCCGACACCCCCGTCACCGCACCCGCAGCGATCGCCGCCACCACCGCCGCCGTCACCGGATCCATCCCGACCGACCTCCTAGCTCACCTACCCGAGCGGCTCGACCGCCGACCGCACAACCTAGCCGAAAAACCGGTCGCGCACCGTCGTTCGAATAACCGACACCCCACCCCGACAGCAACCTCACCCGGCACGCTGCTCGCCACCGGCACCAGCGACGAGACGGTGTGGTTGCGGAGCGTGGACGAGTCTGCGTAGTCCCCCGACTGCCACGCTCCCCAGACTCGGACCGGAGACGAGCAGACCGCATTCCGAATCGATTCCCTCTACTGCCGACCCCGAACCCCTTCAGCACCGCCGAACCGTCGCAAGTTTCGCTCGAACAGCCGAACCCGCATATCTCCGCCGGCCCCCGCAATACCAAGCATGCGCGGCCGATCCCTACCGCGATCATCCACGAGACTCCGCATCGCCGAACCCGGGTACCGGTCGTCGTGCCGTTCCACGAGATCAACCGTCGGCTACGCCGGCAGCCTCAACCTCCTACACAAATACCTCGAACACAGGTGACCGGATCACCGCTCACCGAGACGCCTGACCTTCTGGATCACCACCAAACCCACCGACCTGACCGAACGGCGGCGTATCCACCTCGACGATCCCGAGGATCGGGGCTGGCCACCTTCGCCGCGACTCGATAACGTCGGTCCCCGGGATCGGCCGGTCCGGGCCGCCCTGTGAGAGGAGACCCGAATGGGTACAACGGTTTTCGCCGTGCTGCTGCCGTTGGCGCTGGCCTTGGTGATGTTCGGGCTCGGATTGACCTTGACGACCGACGATTTCGCGCGCGTGCTGCGGTATCCGAAAGCGGCGGTGATCGCGCTGGCGTGCCAGATGGTCCTGCTGCCCGCGGTGTGCCTCGGCCTGATCCGCCTGTTCGGACTGGAAGGCGCGCTCGCGGCGGGCATGCTGCTGCTCGCGGCGTCGCCGGGCGGAGCGTCGGCCAACCTGTTCAGTCACGTCGCCGGGGGGAACGTGGCGCTGAACATCACACTCACCGCGATCAATTCGGTGCTCGCGGTATTCACCCTGCCCGTGGTAGTGGCGCTGTCCTACGCCTTGTTCCTGGACGGCGAGGGTTCGGTCGGACTGCGGCCGGACAAATTCGCGCAGGTCTTCGCCATCGTGCTGGTGCCGGTCGCGATCGGCATGGTGGTGCACCGGCGGTTCCCGGAGTGGTCGCGGCGGATGCGCGGTGCGGTCAAGATCCTGTCCGTCGTGGTCCTCGCGCTGGTGATCGCGGCCGGAGTGGGCTCGAACCTGGACATCCTGACCGAGCACATCGGAGAGCTGTCCGCGATCTGCCTGACCTTCGCCGTGATCAGTCTGGCCGTGGGCTATTTCCTGCCCCGGCTGTTGCGGGTGGAAGCCGATCAGGCGATCGCATCGGCCATGGAGATCGGCGTGCACAACGCGGCGCTCGCGATCGCCGTCGCCGCTTCGGTATTGGACAACGACACCATGGCCGTTCCGGGCGCGGTGTACGGGGTTCTGATGAACATCCCGGCGGCGATCGCCGCGTATCTGCTGGCCAGGCGGGCGCGACGAGAGCAGCCCGCGCCCGCGCCGAGCATGGCGGGTTAGCCCGGGCAGTTCGCCGCGCGGACATGGGCGGTCCCGGTGGGTAGCCTCTCGGAGGGTCGACGCCACGAAGGGAGCCAGCTGCGCGATGCAACCGCTCGGCACGAACGATCCGGCCCGGATCGGGGACTATCGCCTGCTCGGCGTCCTCGGTGCGGGTGGTATGGGCAGGGTCTACCTCGGCCGGAACCCAGGAGGGCGCACCGTCGCGGTCAAAGTCATCCGCCCGGACATGATCGACGCCGAATTCCGGCAGCGCTTCCGGCGCGAGGTGGCTGCCGCGCGCCGGGTCGGCGGACAGTTCACCGCGCCGGTGCTCGACGCGGACGTCGACGCCGATCCCCCGTGGCTGGCCACCGGTTACGTGGCGGGATTCTCGCTGGCCGACGCGGTCGACCGGTACGGACCGTTCACCGAGAACGCGCTGCTCGTGCTGGCGCACGGGCTGATCGAGGCAGTGACCGCCGTCCACCGGGCCGGTGTGGTGCACCGCGACCTCAAACCGTCCAACGTTCTGCTGGCCCTCGACGGTCCCAAGGTGATCGATTTCGGCATCGCCCGCGCCGTCGACGACAGCAAGCTCACCACGACCGGAAAAGTTATCGGCTCACCGGGATTCATGTGCCCGGAGCAGGTGACCGGCGATCCGGTCGGCCCACCCGCGGACGTCTTCGCGCTGGGCGGCGTCCTGGTGTTCGCGGCGACCGGCCACGGACCGTTCGGCGTCGGCGAGACGGTGCAGATGCTGTGGCGGGTGGTGTACGAGCAGCCGCAGCTGGATGACGTGCCGGAGCGGCTGCGCCCGCTGGTGGCCGCCTGCCTGATCAAGGACGCCGCGGCTCGCCCGACTCCGGACGAGCTGTTCGCCCAGCTCACCGCACTGGGCATCCCCGACCGCGGCGGCTGGCTGCCCGCGCCGGTGCTCGAGGAGGTCGGCCGACGCGCGGTCGAGCTATTGGACCTGGACTCCGGCGCATTCGACCGCAGCCAGTTCTCCGCGCCCACGGATCGGGCGCGTACGGCCGACACCGTGGTCCGCCCCGCGCCACCTACCGATCCGCGGTACGCGCAGGGCGATCCCGGACGGTCGGCACACAGACCGACGCACTATCCCGGCTCGTCGCAGGCGGCCGCCACGTCCATGGGGCAACGGATTCAACCACCCGCGCAATACGATTCGCCCGGTGGTCCGGTCACCACCCCGGCACCTCGCGCACACAGTCCGAACCGCGTCCTGCTGGTCGCGGGAGCCCTCGTCGTCGGCATCGCGGTCGCCGTGGCGGCGTTCGTGGTCGGCGCGCAACTACGGCGCGATACCGCGAACTCGATCGCGCGGACCGCGACGCCGACCGACAGTGATTCTCCGACGTCCACCACCCGAGCCGGCGGCGACGCTCCGACGGCTACCGCCACGCAAGCCGGTGACGGGACGCCGACCAGCGCAGGCCCGTCGGGCACGAGCGTTCCGAACGCACTTGTCGGCGAATGGCAGGGTGTCGCGCGGGACATTCTGGGCAGCTACGACATCGTCGTGCGGATCAATCCTGGGAACGTCGGCGAGCAGGTCGGAGAATCGACCAATACCGGCAGATTCGCGCATCTGCAATGCGGCCGGTCCGAAACGCTCACGTCCGCCACGGCCAACGGTGTGGTGCTGACCGCCAGACTCACCAAGGATCCCGGCGGCTGCAACGATGACGGCGCGACGTCCCGGTTGGAGTTGCGACCTGACGGGACGCTCTCGTACCGAACCCGGGGTGTGGCAGGGGATATGACCGGCACCCTCAATCGCACCGGCTGAACGGCGCGGGCGACTGATTCAGGGGCGGCGAGCGGCGCACCGGCCCTCCACGAGAGGACGCGGCGAGGCGAGCCGCACGCGTTCGGCTCCGATGTCCCAGCGTCGAACCCATGCCCCGAGCGCTGTCGTCCGCGGGCGGTTAAGGTGCGGCGGTGGAAAGAGCGGAATTCTTCGAGCGCGGCGCTTCCATCGCCGATCGTCTGACGACGACGCAAGCGCAGCCGCCGTGGTGGCTGGTGGTGGCGGCCGCGGTGGCGGCGCTCGTGCTGGTGGGTTACACCCCGATCTGGCGGTTGACCCGCAATATCGTCACCATCGCGCACGAAGGCGGGCACGCCCTGGTCGCCCTGCTGACCGGCCGCAAGCTCAACAGCATCCGACTGCATTCCGACACTTCGGGGCTCACCGTGTCGAGCGGGAAACCCTACGGCCTCGGGATGATCCTCACCACCATGGCCGGTTACCCCGCACCGCCGCTGCTCGGTCTCGGATTCGCCGCGCTGCTGGGCGCGAGCCGGATCACGCTGATGCTCTGGACCGCCATCGTTCTGCTCGCCGCGCTGCTGATCAAGATCAGGAACGTCTACGGCGCCATCACCGTGCTCGGCCTCGGCGCGGTGGTCTTCGTGGTCTCCTGGTTCGGCACCGACACGCTGCAAGCGGGGTTCGCCTACCTGGGGGCCTGGTTCCTGCTGTTCGCCGGGGCACGGCCGGTGCTGGAGCTGCAACGAAGCCGCTCCCGGCAGCAACGTGCCCGCTATCACGAGGTCGACTCCGACGCCGATCAACTCGCCCGGCTCACCCGGCTGCCCGGCCTGCTGTGGGTTTTCGTGTTCGGCGCGATCGCCGTGGGTGCGTTGTCGCTCGGCGCGTGGCTGCTCGTCTCCGCCATCGCCGAAGTCTGCCTGCCGGGCGCGCCCTCCGGGTCCTGCTTCGCCGCTCATTGATCGCGGCGCTGCGCGGTCCGGTCGGCTCGGTTAGGCTTCGAACTCGCCCTGTGCCAACGCCTCACCTACGGCGATGGCGCATCGCCGTAGCGCACCCGCTTCGGCCGTCCGACGCAAGTTCGCGATTCACGACCTCCGGAGCCAGCATGGCGAGCCTCCTCGCGCGCACACCGATCAGCACTGCGCGACAACGATTTCCGATACTGGCCATGGCCGTCACCGCGCTGCTCGCCACGATTGCGCTCCATCCGGCCACAGGCCTCGCCGCGACGGCCGACACCGCCTGCGGCACACCGTTGACACCAGAGGAGACAGCCGCGATCGCGCGGCTGTCCGATACCGAGGCACCGGCTGGTTCCTCGTTGTGGCAGCTGGAGCAGGCCATCGACCGCCACCGGCAGATCACCGAAATCCTGGTCCGCCACCGCGACCTGCGCGGTGTGTTCGCCTTGGGGCTCGACGCGGTCGAGCAGGCCGCCGTCCTGCCGCTCCAGCGCGATCCCGCGTCGTTCGACGACCCCGAATGGGCGCACCGGATCAGTCTCGAGCTGCTGTCGCGTTTCCTGCGCGCGTTGCACGCGGAATTCACCGGCGCACCCGCCGAACCGCACTGGGCGCACTACTTCGAGCTGACCCGTCGCTGCGAGTTGCCCCCGGCCCGAGTGGCGATGGCCGGTTACGACGCGCATCTGACCGTCGACCTGTCCTATTCCGTCGCGGCGGTCGGCGGCACCGCCGCCAACGCGCGCGACTATTTCCGCATCGTCGACTCGATCGCCCAGCAGGGCGCGCTGATCGTCGACGAGACCAAGGCGTTCTACGGCGGTGACCTGGGACCGCTGTGGCGCTTCTACTTCGTCGGGGAGGGCTTGGACGCGGTGCTCGGCCGAGGCGTGGCGACCGGTCCGTTGCTCCGGCTGGCCGACGCGGGCGCCAACGTCGTCATCTTCGCGAACGGGATCGCCTTGCAGGACCCGGCGGCGGCACCCGCCGTCACCGCCGAGATCGACGCTTTGTGGCGCGGGCTCGATCTCGGTTTCGATCTCCTGTCCGGCCTCGGCGGCCTCTGACTACCTCTTCAGCGCCGCCACGGCGTCCCGGATCAGGTCCTCGGGCGGTCGTGTCGCGTCGAGGGTGTCGCCGCGCTCGTCGGCCGCGAGCCGCTCCAGCGTGGCCAGCTGGGAATCCAGCAGGCTCGGCGGCATGAAGTGCCCCCCGCGGCCCGCCATACGGCGCTCGAGTTCCTGCCGTGGCACGTCCAGATGCAGGAAGAACGCGTGGGGGGCCGAGACGCGAAGCCGGTCGCGATAGATCCGTTTCAGCGCGGAACACGTGACGACGGCTCCCTTCCCTGATCGCCCGGCCATCCAGGCGGCCAGGGCATCGAGCCACGGTGCGCGGTCGGCATCGTCCAGCGGCGTCCCCGCCGCCATTTTCGCGACGTTCGCGGGCGGGTGGAAATCGTCGCCGTCGGCGTACTCGACCCCCAATATGTCGGCCAAGCGGGTACCGACCGTCGTCTTTCCCGAACCCGACACCCCCATCACGACAATCATCGGCACATCGCGCACTCGAACCTTCTTCCCTGATGGTGACGGATCTTCGTGCGGCATTGTCATCCGCAACAACGTAGCGGCTGATTGCTTCGTCGGCCCGTGCAGTGACGATTCGCGCCGCCGCCGATACATTTCAAGGACCGAGACCGTGCGATGTCACGAACTTCCGTGAATTCGAATTCTGCTTCGTATCACGCCATTTCGTGAAAACGTGCGGACGACTGGATGGGAAGTACCGAATGTTTGCGACGACGCAAGGCACCGGCCTGGTCCGACATCCGAACCGCGACCGCGCGCTCGACCCACGGATGGTCGGCGGCGGAGGCGGTCGCTGAGGGACCGGCATGCCACCCACACGCGGCACCGCCGAGCCCGTCCCGGCCACCGAACACATCGTGCGACACCTGCTCGGCATCATTCCCCGCCGGCACGTCGAACAGGGGAATCTGCTGCGGGAGGAGATCCGCGCCACCGTCGCCCACTGCCTCGACCTGGCCACTTCCCTCGCCCCCGCACAACCGGCCCGCACGGTCGGCATCTTCGCGGCCGCCACCCGGTGGGCGGGCGTCGGGGTGCGCATGGACACCGTCCAGCATCTGGTCCACGAAGGTTTCCGCCTGTATCTCGACGAGTACCTGCGTGATTCGAACACGCCGCGGCACAACGACATACGCAGGCTCTTCGACGCCCTCCACGCGGTCACCACGACCGTCTCGCTCGCCTACCTGTCCGTCGCCCCCGCCGACGAGCAGACCGCTCCGCACGCCGTCGCCGCCGCACTGCTGCGCGGGCACCACCCTGCGAAGGTCTACCGGGAGTACGGCATTCCGGTCGCCGACCGTTACACCGTGCTCGCCGTGGCGGTCGACCGGCCCACCGAGGAGAATCCCGGCCGCCCCGCGGAAGGGCACAGCATCCGGCAACGCATGCAACTCTGCCTCGCGGTGCACTGCGGCAGGCACGTGCCCAGCCTGCTCAGCGCGATCGGCGGAACGATCCTGGTACCGGCGGCGCCGGTCGCCGCGGACCGCCTCACCGACTTGGTCGCCGCGCTGGCCGCGGTGGTGCCCGCGCCGCTCACCGCCGCCGCCATCGCCGCCGAGGCCGAGCAGATTCCCGGCGCCGCCGACCAGGCGCACGAACTGCTCGACATGGTTCGTCGCCTGCAGAGCCCACCCGGCCTGTATCGCTTCGAGGATCTGGCCCTCGAATACCAGCTCACCCGGCCGGGCCCGGGACGCGACCGGCTGGCCGCCCTGCTCGATCCGCTGGAGGGGCATCCGGAGTTGGTCGAAACCCTGCGCGAACACATCCGCAACGACTTCAACCGCAGGCGCACCTCCCGGACGATGTATCTGCACCCGAACACCGTCGACCATCGGCTCAAGCGCATCGGCCGCCTCACCGGCTTGGACACCGCCGTTCCGCACGCGCTCTACCGATTGCGCGCCGCGCTCATCGCACGGACCTACACGCAACCGCCGGGGCCCGAACAGTCCGCGCGATGATCTTTCAGCGACCGCGTCACCGGGCCGACCGCGCCGCGAGCGCCCCGATTCGGATTCCGGCCGACCGACTAGGGTCATCGACATGGAACTACGCATCTTCACCGAGCCGCAGCAGGGTGCGAGCTACGACACCCTGCTCACCGTCGCCAAGGCTACCGAGGACCTGGGCTTCGACGCGTTCTTCCGCTCCGACCACTACCTGAGCATGGGCGGCGCCGACGGGCTGCCCGGCCCCACCGACGCCTGGATCACGCTTGCCGGTCTGGCCAGGGAGACCAAGCGGATCCGGCTGGGCACACTGGTCACCGCCGCCACCTTCCGGCTGCCTGGCCCGCTGGCGATCCAAGTGGCGCAGGTGGACCAAATGTCCGGCGGCCGAGTCGAATTCGGTTTGGGCAGCGGCTGGTTCGCCGAGGAGCACGCCGCGTACGGCATCCCGTTCCCCGCCGACAAGTTCGCCCGGCTGGAAGAACAGCTGGCCATCATCACCGGGCTCTGGGCGACCAAACCCGGCGACACCTTCAGCTATGACGGAAAGCACTTCCAGCTCACCGACTCCCCCGCCCTGCCCAAGCCGGTGCAGGACCCGATCCCGGTGGTGATCGGCGGGCAAGGCGCCACCCGCACCCCGCGGCTGGCCGCGCAATACGCCTCCGAGTTCAACATGCCGTTCTCCTCCATCGAGGACAGCACGCGGCAGTTCGACCGGGTGCGCGCCGCCGCCGAGGCATACGGCCGCGCCGCCGACGACCTGGTCTACTCCAACGCGCTGGTGGCCTGCGTGGGTGCGAACGACGCCGAAGTGGCGCGCCGGGCCGAGGCGATCGGCCGCGAGGTGGACGAGCTGAAGACCAACGGCTTGGCCGGCTCACCCGCCGAGGTGGTGGACAAGATCGGCCGGTACGCCGAGATCGGCACCAGCCGCATCTACTTGCAGGTACTGGACCTGAGCGATCTCGAGCACCTCGAGCTGATCTCCGCGCAGGTGCAGTCGCAGTTGTCGTAGCGCTCAGTCCAGCGGACGGTTGGTCGGCACCACGACGAAGCTCGGCGCCGACGGGTCGAGCTTCAGGTGTTGCGGCTTCAGCTCGGTGTTGTTGAGCATCGGCCGGAAGGCGAGCGCCTTCGGCGAGTTACCCGCGAAGACGTCGATCCGCAGCCGGTGGCCGGGTTGCAGCACCGCTTGGGTGGGAATCACCGCGATGTCCAGCGCCACCGGCTCACCGGGCACGACCGGCCGCACGCTGTCCAAGGTGATCGGATTGAACGGTTCGGTCAGGTCGCCGGTCGGTGTGCGGCTGCTCTTCTGCTCGTCGACGGCGCGCAGCGATGCGGTCAGCTGCCCGGTGGACAGCACCTTCGAGCTCCCGTCGGGCGCGACGTCGTTCATGGTGACGCTCCAGTAGCCGTCGGTGGCGTCGTGCACCGCGTTCAGATGCACGTTCACCGGCCCCGAGATGACGGTGGGCTCGGTCGTCGGCGCGCTGGTGAAGGTCAGCGCGTTGCGCTCGGCGATGCGTGAGTCCTTCGCGCACACGTCCAGCACCGCCGCCATCCCGGCCGAGCCCTGCGCGGTATCGCGGGAACACGCCGAGGCGACGCCCGGCGCCACCGTCAGCGTCTGCCGTTCGCCGGGAGCGGTCATCGTCAACGATCCGTCGTACACGGCCTTTCCGGCGGTGCCGCTCGGCTCGGCCGACAGATACACGCGGCGGTGGTTCAGATCTTTCTGCGGGAACTGGCCGAGGGAGATCCAGCCGCCGCCTTGTTCCCACACGGTGATCGGCCCGAAATCGCCTAAGCCGTGGTCGGTGTCCTTCAACCACTTGTCGAACCAGATGCGCTGCAACACGTCCAGCCGCGGCGGCGCCCCCGGAATACCGGTTCCCGCACCGGGATTCGCGTGATAGGTGTCGCCGACGACCAATTGTTTCTGTCCCGCGGGCAGCGGAATCGCGTTGTAGAGCTTCGTCGCGCTGTTGGCGAAGATGTCGTGCCAGCCGCCGTAGACGAAGGTGGGCACCGTGATGCGCTCGGGATGACCCTCGATGCCGCGCCGGAAATAACTGTTCTCGTCCAGCGCGTCGGCCAGCGCGGGCGGCACGTGATCGAGCGACGGTGTTAGCAGCGCCTGGGCCAGCAGGTCCACGTTGCTGGCCGGATCGGACATCCGTTCCTGCAGCCACCCCCAGTCGAAGGTGCCCTTCAACATCGACTGCACGTCGGGAATCAGCTTCAGCTGGTTGACCGTGCTGAGCCACATCGGAAGGAACGTCGTCCCCACGCCGCCGCCCGGCGCGACGACGTCGCGCATGAGGTCGCTGCCCGGCTCCACCGGGAAGATCGCCCGCAACGGCGCGGGGGCGTTCTCGGCGGCGCGCAGCTGGTTGATTCCCGAATAGGAGCCGCCGCTCATCCCGACCCGGCCGTTCGACCAAGGCTGGGCCGCCGCCCACTCGATCACCTCGCGGGTGTCGAGCTGTTCCCGCTCGCCGAGGGTGTCCCATGCTCCCTGGGAGAAACCAGTACCTCGCACGTCGGCGACGACCTGCGTGTATCCGGCGCGGATCAGATCGCGATCCAGACCGAGCACCGTCTGCACGGTGCCGCCGTCGACCGCGTGCAGCAGATCGCCGAAACCACTGACCGGCGTGCGTGACAGATTCACGCGATTGACCAGCCGCACGGTCAACGGCTGCAACCCGGGCACCGCGAGCGCCGTGTCGATCAGGTTGGTCATGAGCTTGGTGTACGGCGTGAGATTGACGATGGTCGGCAGCGGCTGCCGCTCTACCTCGCCGCCCTCCTTCACCGGCCGGTAGACGTTGGCCTTCAACACGACACCGTCGCTCATCCGGATCGGCACATCCCAGTCGATGTGCACGTCGGCATACGGCTGGGGACCGTCGTGTAACGCCGTCCACCGCACACTGTGGGCATCGACCGACGGCTCCGCGGCCGCGGGCACCGACACGAATCCCATGGTCGCCGTTACCGCGACCATGGCCATCGTCCGGATCGCCCTGATCGTCGTTCGTCTCACGCCACGCCCCGCTGCCATCTCGCTCCCTCGACCGGTGTGCGGACCGACCATCGATCGCCCGATTGGGCGACAACGTAGCAATCTTCCGGCGAATAACGCGGGAGGTGCGGTCGGGCCGGTTTGTCGCGAGCGAACAGACGGTGAATGCCGCGTCGCCACCGACGATGCGGCTTAGGGTGGGACACATGACGCCGCTGCAGCGCTACATCGCGGAGGAGATCGCGGCCGATCACGCCGACGGGCTGCTCACCCGGCGAGAGGCGGTGCGCAGGCTGGGGCTGCTCGGGCTCGGCGCCACGGCCGCCGCCACCCTGCTGGCCGCCTGCTCGAACTCCGACACCGGTATCACCGATTACTCGCCCTCGCCCACGTCGCCCCCGACGCCACCGGGATCCGCCACCGCTCTTCCGACGAGCGCCGTCACCTTCGCCGGTCCCCGCGGGACGCTGCAAGCCGCGTGGGCGGCGGCGCCGCAACCACGGGGCGGTGTGCTGGTGGTCCACGAGAACAAAGGTCTCACCGACCACATCCGTTCGGTGACAGGGCGTTTCGCGGGGGCCGGATATTCCGCGCTCGCGGTCGACCTGCTGTCCGCACGAGGCGGAACCGCGACGTTCGCCGATCCCGCCGAGGCGACCGCCGAGCTGAGCCGGATCCCGCAGGACCAGCTCGTCGCCGACTTGCGCGCCGGACTGGACGAACTGCAGCGGCGGGTCGAGGAAAAGAAGCTCGGCGCCACCGGTTTCTGCTTCGGCGGCGGCCTGACCTGGTTGCTGCTGGCCTCGGGCCCGTCTCAGTTGGCCGCGGCGACACCGTTCTACGGGCCGTTCCCGGACAACGGCGATCTGACCGCGTCGAAAGCCGCGGTGCTCGGCATCTACGCGGCGGCCGACGCCCGCGTGAACGCCTCCCGGGCCGCCGCGGAAGCGGCACTGGCCCGTTCGGGCAACCCGCATCAGATCTTCACCGCCCCCGATGCCGACCACGCCTTCTTCAACGACACCGGTCAGCGGTACAACGCGACGGCCGCCACCGAGGCTTGGCGGCGCGTATTGGACTGGTACGGAACGTATCTCGGCTGATGCGAACCGGATCGGGCCGTTCTCTCGGCGTCCGGAGCCTCTTCACAGGCCCGGATTCCGACCGGCGGTTCCGCTGGTCCGCCCGGCACGCGCACGCTTGCGACAGGAGGCTTGTGGCACCGAGACGGTGCCATACCCGCACGACCATCGCCGCACTCCTGCTCGGCGCGGCGCTGACTGCCTGCGGAAACGACAGCTCGACCGCACCGAGGAGCACGCCTCCGGCGACGCGCACCGCCGCGCCGAGCAATCCCGCCGGACGACCCGACCTCGACGCCGCCGAGGAAATCGCCGGTAACCTCGACGTGCCGTGGGGGCTGGCCTTCCTGCCCGACGGCGCGGCGCTGGTCGCCGAGCGGGACTCCGGACGGATCCTGCGTATCGGTACCGGCAGTGCGCCGCAACAGGTGTATCAGGTGCCCGGCGTGACCGCCCGGGGCGAAGGCGGACTGCTGGGGCTCGCCGTCGCGCCGGACTACGCCGAAAGTCGTTATTTCTATGCCTATTTCACCGCCGATACGGACAACCGGATCGTCCGGTTCCGGCTCGACGGCCCACCGGAGGTGCTGGTGGCCGGGATCGCGAAGGCCGGGAATCACAACGGCGGGCGAATCGCGTTCGGGCCGGACGGCATGCTCTACGCCGGGACCGGCGACGCCGGGCAATCCGGACGATCGCAGGATCCGGCGAATCTCAACGGGAAGATCCTCCGTGTGACGCCCGAAGGCCGCCCGGCTCCGGGCAATCCGTATCCGCGCTCGCCGGTCTACAGTCTCGGCCACCGCAACGTGCAGGGTCTGGCATGGGACCGCGACGGGCGATTGTTCGCGGCGGAATTCGGGCAAGACCGGTTCGACGAGATCAATCTGATCGAGCCCGGCCACAACTACGGCTGGCCCGAGGTCGAGGGGTCGGGTGGCGCCGACCGCGGCTTCACCGATCCGCTGCTGACCTGGACCACCGCGGAAGCCTCACCGTCGGGGATCGCCATCGCCGGGGACACCCTGTACGTCGCCGCGCTGCGCGGCCGTCGGCTGTGGACCGTGCCGCTCGCGGACGGCCGCACCGGTGCACCCCGTGCCGAATTGCGCGACCGGTACGGCCGGTTGCGCACGGTGGCGGTCGCGCCGGACGGAGCGTTGTGGCTCACCACCTCCAACACCGACGGTCGGGGCGAACCGGTCAGCGGTGACGACCGCGCCCTTCGCTTCCCGGCCCGCTGAGCCTCGCCGACGGTCGCGGTGTGACGAGCACCACGGACACTTATGTTGTGCACAACCGAATTGCTCACTACATTATTGCTCATGACCGATCACCTCACCCTCGACGAGCAGCTCTGCTTCCCGCTCTACGCGGCGTCCCGGGCGATGACCGCGGTCTACCGCCCGAAGCTGGAACGGCTCGGGCTCACCTACCCGCAGTACCTGGTGATGCTCGCGCTGTGGGAGCGCGACGAACGCAGCGTCGGCGACGTCTGCCATGCGCTCGACCTGGATTCCGGCACGCTTTCCCCGCTGCTCAAGCGGCTGGAGGCCGGGGGCCTAGTGGAGCGGCGGCGGTCGGCGTCCGACGAACGCCGCGTCGACATCCGGCTCACCGACCGAGGACGCGCCCTGCGCGCCGAGGCGGGCGACATCCCGGCCCAGATGGGCGAGGCCAGCGGCTTGTCCATGGACGACATCGCCGCATTGCGCGACATCCTGCGCCGACTGACCGATTCGCTGAAATCTCAGCTGAACGAAGGAGAATAGACATGCCGATCCTCTACACCGCCGAGGCCCTGGCCAGCGGCGACGGACGCAACGGCCGCGCACGCACCACCGACGGCAAGCTCGACCTGAATCTGTCGGCTCCCAAGGAACTGGGCGGCGACGGCGAGGGCACCAATCCCGAGCAGCTGTTCGCGGCCGGGTACGCGGCCTGCTTCCATTCGGCGCTGCGCCTGGTCGGCAAGCAGGTGAAGGCGAACATCGACGACTCCGCGGTCGGCGCCAAGGTCGGGATCGGGCCGAACGACGCGGGCGGCTTCGGCCTTGCGGTTACCCTGGAGGTATCGCTCCCCCATCTGTCCAGGGAGGACGCGCAAGCGCTCGCTGACAAAGCACACCAGGTCTGCCCGTATTCCAACGCGACCCGCGGCAACATCGACGTCCAGGTCCTCGTAGCCGAGGACTGATCGAGAAGGAGCGGATATGCGTGCCGTAGTCATCGAACGGTTCGGTGAACCGAAGGATGTACTGACCACCGCCGAACGCCCGGTCCCCGAGCCCGGCCCGGGCGAGGTGCGACTCGCGCTGATCCTGTCACCGATCCACAATCACGATCTGGCCATCGTGCGTGGCGTGTACGGCTACCGGCCCGAGCTGCCCGCCATCCCGGGTAGCGAGGCGGTCGCGCGGGTAGACGCGGTGGGTCCCGGCGTCACCGACATGTCGGTCGGACGGCGCGTGACGGTGTCCGGTGCGATCAATGTGTGGGCCGACTACTTCGTGGTCCCGGCCCGCCAGGTCATCCCGTTGCCCGACACGGTCTCCGACGAGACCGCGGCCCAACTGCTGGCCATGCCGTTGAGCGCGCTGATGCTCATCGAGGACCTCGGGCTGCGGTCCGGCGAGTGGCTGGCGATCAACGCCGCCAACGGCGCGGTCGGCAGGCTCGTCAACGTCTTCGCCCGGCAGCGCGGTCTGCGCGTGCTGAATCTCGTTCGCGGCCCAGGCTCCGTCGCGGCGCTGCGGGAACTCGGCTACGAGCCGGTGCTCGACACCGAGAGCGCGGGCTGGCGTGACCAGGTGGACGCCGCCACCTCCGGTGCGCCGATCGTCCGGGCCGTCGATCAAGTGGGCGGTCGCGCCGCGGCCGACGAACTGGCATTGCTCGCGCCCGGCGGTCAGCTGATCTCCTTCGGCGCGCTCTCGGGCAAGCCGCTGACGCTCGATCCGGGCAGTCTCATCTTCGGCCAGGCCGTGGTCAAGGGCTTCTGGGGCTCCAAGCGGATCGAGGAGATCGGCGCGGACCAGCGCGGACGGCTGATCAGCGAACTGATCGATCTCGCCGCTCGCGGTGAGCTGCGGCTGGACATCGAAGCCGCCTACCCGCTCGAGGCCGCGGCGGACGCCGCCGTCGCCACCGAGACGCCGGGCCGCGCCGCCAAGATCGCGCTGCGGGGTCAGCCCGCCTGACCGGCGTTCAGCACGGCCATCGCGGCATTGTGCCCGGGAATGCCGCTGACGCCGCCGCCCCGGATGGCGCCCGCACCGCACAGGAACACGTTGCGGTGGCCGGTCGCCACGCCCCACCGGGCGCCGGGGTCGGCCGGGTCGGCGTCCTCGGGGAGGTAGGGGAAGGCCAGGTCCCGGTGGAAGATGTGTCCACCGGGCAGGCCGACCTCACCCTCGAGTTCGATCGGCGTCTTCGCCTCCAGGCAGGGCGCGCCGTTCTCGTCTCTCGCCAAGCAGTCCGCGATCGGTTCGGCGAGCACCGAATCGAGTTGCGCCAAGGTCGCTTTCACGAACTCTTCTTTCGCCGACGCGTGGTCGGCGGCGAAGAGTTTCGCGCGAGCGTGCAGTCCGAACAGGGTGAGCGTATGCGCACCCTGCTCAGCCAGGTCCGGTGCCAGAATCGTCGGATCGGTCAATGTGTGGCAATAGATTTCGGCGGGCGGCGCGGACGGAATGCGGCCGATCGCGGCCTCGCCGTAGGCGCGGTCGAGTTGGGCGTACGACTCGCCGATGTGGAAAGTACCGGCGAATGCTTCCCGTGGCTCGACTTCGGCGTCGCGCAATCGCGGGAGGCGGCGCAGCAGCATATTGATCTTCAACTGCGCACCCTCGGGCTTCGGTGGCAGCGGCTCGCCGAGCAGCCCGGCGAGCGTATACGGCGCGACGTTCGCCAGGACGTGGCGCGCTCCGATCTTTCCTTCTTCGTATCCGACTTCCGCTGTGTCGCCGTCGGTTTCGATGCTCGTCACCGTGCAGTCGGTGACGATCTCCGCGCCCGCTTCGCGCGCAGCCGTGGCCAGTGCGTCGGTGAGCGCGCCCATGCCGCCGATCGGCACGTCCCAGTCGCCGGTGCCGCCGCCGATCACGTGGTACAGGAAGCAGCGATTCTGCCGCAGCGACGGATCGTGCGCATGGGTGAACGTGCCGATCAGCGCATCGGTGAGCACCACGCCGCGCACCGTGTCGTCGGCGAAGGTCGACTCGATCGTCTCACCGAGCGGCCGCTCGAACAGCGCTTCCCAGGTGGCCGCGTCGTCCACGATGTGCCGTAACGCCTCCTTCGACACCAGTGGCATGGTCAGCGTCGGAAAGACCCGCCGGGCCAACTCCCCCATATTCGCGTAGAACCGCTGCCATGCGCGGAATTCCGTATCCGAGCCGGTCAGCCGCGTGAAACTCGCCTCCGTCCTGGCCTGCGCCGACGAGACCAGCAGACCGCCCTCCCGTACCGGCGTGTAGGACGAGACCTCCCGCCGCCGCGTCTCGAACCGCAAGCCCAAGTCCGTCACGATCGACCACGGCAACAGGCTCACCAAATACGAGTACCGCGACAACCGCGCGTCGACGCCCGCGAACACCCGCTCCGATACCGCCGCCCCGCCGGTATGCGGCTGCCGTTCGAGCACCAGCGCCGACCGCCCGGCCCGAGCCAGATACGCGGCGGCCACCAACCCGTTGTGCCCGCCACCGACGATCACGACATCGTAGGAAGAGCGCGTCGGCGTCATGGATTCTCGATAGCACGAATCGGCGTCCGGCGACAGCGTCCACGCCTACCGCCACGGCGTGGCGATCCGGCCGGGGCCGTCAGCGCAGTCGGGCCGCGAGCCCGTCGAGGACGACGCCGAGTTGCCGTTCGAACCTGCTGTCACCGTCGTCGCGGAGGTGCCCGGCGGCCTTGACCAGTTCGGCGCCTTCACCCAGCCACTCATCACGTTCGGCGAGCGAGTACCGCGCCGGGTCGACGTCGGCCGACTGGCTGCGCTCCTGTTCCTCGATAACGAAGCCGACGACGTACGCGGTGACCAGGTCGAGCGCATCGTCCGCCTCCGCCAGTGCGAACCCAGCCGCGGTCAAGCGCGCGAGCCAGGATTCCTTCGCCCGCACCACTTCGGGGTCGGAGAAGCGCGTGCCGCTGAAGATGCGCGCGCCGTCCCGGTGGCGCAGGTATTCCGCGCGCAAGACGCGGCCGTAGGCGGCGACGTCGTCGCGCCAGTCGGCGCCGGAAGCGATCGCCGAGAGGGCGTCGGTGACGCGGCGCATCACGAACGTGCTCATCTCGTCGAGCAGTTCCTGCTTGTCACGGACGTGCCAATACAGCGCTGGGGCCTTCACCTGGAGCCGGGAAGCGAGCGCACGGACGGTGAGCGCATCCATGCCCTTCTCGTCGAGCAGTTCGAGTGCCGCCGCCACGATCCGTTCCCGGGTGATGCCCTTTGCCACGGTTGACACCTTAACAAAGTTCAGGAAAGGTGGGTGATGCGATTGATCTAACTTAGTTAAGGAGCTTGTCATGCGTGCTGCAGTCGTCGACACCGCAGGAGCGACACCGGTCTGCGCGGACTTCCCCGACCCGGAACAGCGGCCGGGCCGGGCGCCGCTGAGACTCGTCGGCGCGGGCCTGCACCACATCGTCCGCGGGCTGGCATCCGGCCGGCATTACGGCAGCGACCATGCCTACCCCCTCGTGCCGGGCGTCGACGCCGTGGCCAGGACCGACGACGGGCGGCTGGTCTACACGGGCCTCGCCCGGTCGCCGTGGGGAACGATGGCCGAATGGCTGGTCACCCCGTTCGAGGTGGAGCTGCCCGCCGGGGCCGATCCGCTCGCGACCGCCGCCGGCGTGAACCCCGCCTTGTCGGGCTGGATGCCCCTGACCACCCACCGCAAGGAGACAGGCGAACTCGGCACCGTGCTGGTACTCGGGGCCACCGGCATGTCCGGCAGCCTGGCCGTGCGAGCGGCGATGTCTCTCGGCGCGAAACAGGTCATCGCGGCCGGGCGCGATCACGAGGCGCTGGAACGACTGCGAGGCCTCGGCGCCGTCACCGTTCCGCTCGCGGCCGCCACACCCGACGCCGGGGCGGCCACCTTCGCCGCCGTTGTCGCCGAGGCGCAGCCCACGCTGGTGCTCGACTTCGTGTGGGGTCCCGTCGCCGAGGCCACCTTCGCCGCACTGGCGAAGGGCGGCATGGACGACGACGGCACGGCGATCGACTACGTGCAGATCGGCTCGCTCGCCGGAGCCGAGGCGGCGTTGCCCGCGGCTCTGTTGCGCAGCAGGCGGATCCGGATCAGCGGCAGCGGCGCGGGCTCGGTTTCGAAGGCCGCGATGATCGCCGAGCTGCCCGAGGTCCTCGCCAGATTCGCCGACGGCACCTTCGACGCGCCGTACACCGACTACCCACTCAGCCGCGTCGCCGAGGCCTGGGCGCATCAAGGGCGCACCCGCGCCGTCGTCGTCCCGGACTGACCGGACCCGGCGCGAGAAGGGAGGAAACGGGCAGATACGGCTTCGATGTCGCGGTTGGCCGCCGGGATGTCGCTCGACTGCGGGAATGCCTTGCGGTCTTCGGCTATAGGCCGAGAACAGGGCTCGGTCAGGTAGCCGCGGTGAGCAGGGCCACCGCGGCCGCGCGAGCATGCCCGCCGACACCGGCCGGATCATGCATCGCCGCGACGACGGTCGCGCCCTCCACCAGCATGAGCAGCTGACGGCCCAGCACGGCGGGACTTTCTGCTCCGGCGCGGGCGGCGATGCCGGTGAAGAGGTCGAGATAGCGCTGCAGGTGCCGCGCGGTGATGGTCCGCACCTCGTCGTCGTAGTGCTGGGCCGACGCGTTCACCATGGCGCAGCCGCGAAAGGCCGGTTGTGCGTACCACTCGCCGAGCGCGTCGAAGACCGCGGCCAACTGCTCGGCGGGGTCGTCGCCGGCCGACTCCACCGCACTCGCCAGCCACCCACCCACCTTTTCACTGCGCGACTCCAGCATCGCTCGCACGAGCCCGTCTTTGGTGCCGAAGTGGCGATACAAGGTCTCCTTGGACACCCCGAGCCGCGCGCACAGTTCGGCTACACCGATTCCGTCGAGGCCGCGCTCGTACAGCAGCGGTTCCGCCGCTTCGAGGATGGCGGCGCGGGTGCGCGCCGGGTCTATCGTCGAGCCTTTGGCCACGGGCATACATAGATGGTAACGGCTGGTTCGATCACCTGCTAGCATCCAAGGTCGTACCGATCGGTTCGACCTTGGAAAGGCCCGCGTTCATGACCCCGATATGGCAAGCCGCGCGCCTCGCCCTCGGCACCGCGTCGGCACTGGGATTCGCACGGTTCGCATACGGCTTGCTGTTACCCGCCATGCGAAGCGACCTCGGCTGGAACCTGGCCGATGCCGGAATGCTCAGCACCGCAAACGGACTGGGCTATCTCGTCGGCGCCGTGGCGACACCCCCAGTGGTTCGCCGCCTTGGCACGGCAGCCGCGTTCCGCACCGGGATGACGCTGACCGCAACGGCGTTGACGTCCACCGCCGTCGGCAACGACCATCTCTTCCTGCTCGCGACCAGGGCCGTGGCCGGGGCGGCGGGTGCGGTCGTCTTCATCACCGGCGGCGTCATCGCCTCGCATATCGCCACGCACGCGTCATCCGGCACGCCCATCGCCGTCTACTTCGCGGGCACCGGGGTCGGCATCGTGCTCAGCGGCACAACCGTGCCGCTGGCGGGGGATCACTGGCGGATGGCGTGGGTCGGCCTGGGTATCGCCGCAGGCCTTGCGGCCCTGGCGAGTTGGACCGCCACCCGCGTCGACTCACCGGCTCCGAAAGTCGCCGGACACGCGCACTTGCGGCCACTGTGGCCGACAGCGCTCGCGTATCTGCTGTTCGCGGGTGGATACATCACCTACATCACCTTCCTGTCGGCGTACCTGGTCGATCGGCACGCCTCGACGCTCGAGGTGATGTCGGCCTGGACCGCGATGGGACTCGCCGTCGTCGCGGCACCTGTTCTGTGGAGCCGCCCGATCAGCCGCTGGCCGGGAAGCAGGGCATTGTGCGTCCTGCTCGCGGTCTTGGGCGCAGGCGCGGCACTGGCTTTGGCGACTCCCGCACCACCTGTCCTGCTCGCCTCCACAGTCGTCTACGGGGCAACCTTCATGAGTGTCCCCGCCGCGGTCACGGCCTTGGTCAAGAACAACACCGTACCGGTGGATTGGACCGCGACGCTGGCAGCCTTCACGACGGTGTTCGCCGTCGGGCAGACCGCAGGACCTTGGATCGCCGGGATCGTCGCGGATCACACGTCCACCGACGCCGCACTCGCCTGCACAGCGATCGCATGCATCGCCGCGTCAGGTAGCGCCGCCATCCCACCCCCTCACTCCCCCGACCAGAAGGAGAACGACAATGACGAATTTCGTCCTGATTCCCGGCATGTGCCACGGCGGCTGGTGCTTCGAGCAGCTCACCGAGCAGCTGCGTACGCGCGGCCATCGCGTGCTGCCGCTGACCCTCACCGGAGTCGGTGAGCGCGTTCATCTGCGCCACGGCGTGAATCTGGACACTCACATCCAGGACGTCACCGCCGCGCTGGCGGCCGAGAACATCACCGACGCCGTCCTGGTGGGACACAGCTACGGCGGCATGGTGATCACCGGCGCCGCCGATCGCGCGAAGGCCCGGGTGGGCGCACTGGTGTACCTCGACGCCGTGGTTCCCGGGCACGGGGACTCTTGCTTCACACTGGTTTCCGACGAAGAACGGCGGTGGTACCTCGATGTGGTCGACACCGGCGACGCGGTCCGCCCGCTGCCCTTCTTCGATCCGCGAGCCACAGCGCACCCGCTCGCGTCGGTTCTCCAACCACTGACGCTCACCGGGGATCTCGGCCATATCCGGCGCAGGGATTACGTCTACGCGGCGGGATGGGAAACACCCTCACCGTTCACCGCCACCTACCAGCGATTGCGGGACGACGCCGGGTGGACGACTCACGCGCTCGACGGCGGACACAACCTGATGCGCGACGCTCCCGAAGATCTGCTGCGCATACTGCTCGACGTCGCCGAATCGCACTGACGTCCAAGCGATCCAATAAGTCGGCCTCGGCATTGCGCCATCCCCGGCCGGACCGCCCCCGATCGGTCCTCGACCTCACTCGAGGCGCTGTCCGACACGCAGGACACTCAGATAACGGCGTGACGCCCGGTCGCCCATCCGTGTACGGACGCGCTCGGCGACGGCATCGAGCAGGGGCTCACGGACGTCGCGGGCAAGCCTGCGATACAGCGACGTCGAGCGAAGGAGATCGGCGAAGCCGTCCCCGTCGAACCACTGAACGGTTGGGTACCAACGCACGATCGTCGGGCCGAACAATGCTCCCGGATCCTCCACCAGGCCCCAACCCTCGCCGGTGGCGCGCACGTCATCCTCCAGTGGCGGATGACCCCAGCCGGGGTTGCCGGGGCAGAACCGCTCGTGCAGATCGGCGGTCTCGGCGTAGACCTCCGGCTCGCCCGGCCTGCGGACGACGACGTTGCCGAGCAGCGCCATCCAGCCTCCGGGACAGAGCACGTCGTGGGCTCGCCGCCAGCCGATCGACGGGTCCACCCAATGCCACGACGACGCGGCCACGAGGACGTCGAAGCGTCGGCCACGGTCGTCCCACTCCTCGAACGTCGACGTCTCGACTTCGATGTTGTGCAAACCAGCGATCCGCCGCCGAGCGAACGCGGCCATGTCCTGGCCCGGCTCGA
The DNA here is from genome assembly GCF_053604885.1 of Nocardia sp. NPDC003999. Taxonomy (NCBI): domain Bacteria; kingdom Bacillati; phylum Actinomycetota; class Actinomycetes; order Mycobacteriales; family Nocardiaceae; genus Nocardia; species Nocardia sp. NPDC003999. Next base: position 298,099 of record NZ_JBSGIB010000005.1, on the reverse strand, counting down.
TCGCGGTCACCGAGCAGCCGAGCGCTGCCAGCGAGCGCGTCGCCTGACCGGTACCGCAGCCCACCTCCAGCACCGCCGACCTTTCGGTCACGCCGGTGATGTCGCAGAAATCCGCGAACAGCTCGTCAGGGTATCCCGGCCGGACTCGGTCATAGAGCTGCGGCACCTCGTTGAACACTCGGCCGAGGTCGTGTCGATTCGGGTCCGTCTTCCGATCGTCGGTCACGAACGGACAAGCTACGAGGCTCGCCCACCCCGTCGCCACCGGTTTACCGGCAGCCGATGACGCGTTACGTCGTTCCTGGCCAACGCGCGCTCACGTCGGTGACCGATCCTTCTCATGCACGATGTGTGCGTGCGTTTCACTTTCACCGGCGTGGCGCAGTTGAGTGCCGTGCCCCGAGTAGCTGTCGTCATCGATGTGATGCGCGCGTTCACCACAGCGGCGTACGCCCTTGCGGGTTCCGCCGACCGGATCGTCTTCGCCGACACCGACGACGCGGCATTGGAACTGAAGGCGCGCCACCCGGATTGGCTCGCTGTGCGTGACGGCGCACCGGCGCCGGGGTTCGATCTGTCGAACTCGCCCCGACAGCTCAGCACACAGGATCTGCGACGCCGCACCCTGGTGATGAAGACCACCGCGGGTACCGCGGGCGCGCTGGGCGTCGCCGACGCCGACGTGGTTCTGTGCGCGAGTTTCGTTGTCGCGCAGGCGACCGCGAGACACCTGCGGAAGCTGGCACCCGAGCACGTCGTCTTCGTGATCACCGGAGACAACGGAAGCGCCGAGGAAGATTCGGCGTGCGCGCAATACATCGCCGCGTTGCTCACGGCCGACGACGTCGATCCGCGTCCGTTCACAAAACGAGCCCTGCACTCGACCGCCGCGAGGCAGCTGATGGAAGGCGTGGACAAGGGATACGCCCTTATGGTGGACCGATGGCATCGGTCAAGCAGGTCCAAGTCACCTTCGACTGCGCAGAACCCGAGCGCGTCGCTCGCTTCTGGTGCGAGGTGTTGGGCTACGTTGTACCGCCGCCGCCAGAGGGGTTCGCTACGTGGGAGGATTTCGATCGCTCGCGGCCGCCTCAGCTTCAGGGTTCGTCGTTCGCCTGCGTCGATCCCTCGGGAGTGGGCCCTCGGCTGTACTTCCAGCGCGTTCCCGAAGGGAAGGTCGTCAAGAATCGAGTGCATCTCGATGTGCGGGTCGGCACCGGCCTCGTGGGTGAACAGCGCCTCGCCACACTCGAAGCCGAGTGCGCACGACTTATCGCCCTCGGCGCGATACGCGTGCGGCTACTTTCCGCCGATGACCACAACGAGTCGTGCATCGTGATGCAAGACATCGAGGGCAACGAGTTCTGTCTCGACTGAGAGACGCGATCCCGGTACTACCCGCCTCCAGCTTCGCCGCTGTTGCATTCTCCACGCTTTGGCAAGGCACCCAAGCGCATCAGCTTTGCTTACGAACGACTTTGGGCGCGGAATTTTGAAACACCACAGGTGGTTCGTTCGATGAGACGATTATGTTGCCGGGGCGGCCGCGGAGGAAGCTGACATGATCGACGGAATGGCCGTTGCCACTCACCTGGCTGTGGCACTGGGGGCAACGGGCGGACGGCCCGTGGACCGATCGGTGGATCAAGGATTGACCGCGCTCACCGGTGTGGTCACACGCGGGCTCGGACGACGCGCACTAGATGACCTCGACCAGAACCCGCACAGCATGGCAGCACGCCGCCAACTCGCCGCCGAGATCGAACGCGCGGCAGCCGCCGACACGGAATTCGCCCGCGAACTCGCCGCCCTGCAAGCCACGCTCGGCAGGCTGAACGGCGGAACCGTGATCAACACCGCGACCCACGGCAGCCGGATCGTCACCGGCAGCAAAGGCATCACGGCTGGTGGCAGCATTCACAACACCACATACGACATCGCGTCGGATGAGGATCTGTCCCGAGCTCCGGTCTGGACGAAGGCACTGTTGTGGATCGGCTTGGTGTTCGTCGGTATCGGCTTCGTCGGTGGCCTGATCGGCATGTCTCGAGGCGCGTCGGTGTCGGGGCAGTTCAACTTGCTGCCGTTCTTCCTCATCGGCGGTGTCCTCATGACCTTCGCCGAGCTCGGCGCGAGAACGTCGACACCTCGACGCCGCCGGTAGGTCGGAAGCAGTTCGCCCGCTCGGTCGCCTTGCGGTGGTACAGCCAGGTCGTCACCCCGACTAGTGAGATCCGCAGGAGAATTCAGAGCTTGTCGGATGTGCGGCGGTTTACTGGAAAACAGCTGGATCAAGGCCTCTTCCGCTCGTCGAATGAAAACATGCTGCGGTTATGGGCTTTCAATATCCACGTCGCGCGATCGTGCCAACTCCTGGCACGCAGACCGCTACCTCGAGGGTCGTACCAGAAATCAGTGAGATGAATTTTCAGTCGGAATGTGTGAAACAACGCCGGTGGCTCGTTCGATAAGATGGTTATGCTGCCGGGGCGGCTGTGGAGGAGACTGACATGATCGATGGAATGGTCGTCGCCGCATATGTGGCCGCGGCGCTGGGGGCAGCCGGTGGACGGTTGGTCGACCGATCGCTGGATCAAGGACTGACCGCGCTCACCGGCGCGGTCACACGCAGGCTGGGACGGCGCGCGCTCGACGACCTGGACCGAAACCCGGCCAGCATGGCGGCACGCCGCCAACTCGCCGATGAGATCGAACGCGCGGCAGCCGCCGACGCGGAATTCGCCCGCGAGCTCGCCGAACTCCGAGACAGACTCGACCGGATGAACGGCCCGACCATCATCAACACCGCCACTCACGGCAGCCGGATCGTCACCGGCGGGGACGGCATGACCGCTGGAGACGACATCCATAACACCACCTACGATTCTCCGGCCCCCGGGGATCTGTCGGGGGCACCTCTGTGGAGCAGGGTCCTGATCTGGATCGGCACGACAATCGGAGTGATCGGCTGGGCGATCGCCGGAATCGCGATTGCCCAGCACACACCGGGGCACATGAACGATGCCACAAACGGATTCGTGGTCTTCATGATCGGAGTCGGTATCGCGCTGGTGGGTCAATACGGCGCAAGCACGTCGACACCTCGACGGCGGCGGTGACGCCAGCCCATCGCCCCACCTCCGAATGATGGACGCGGCCACCCCCTCACCGCGGGCCACGGACGATAGAGCGGATACACGCGGAGGCCACGACCAACGCTGATGCGGCATTGCGTTCGGCTGTGCTATGTTGGGACTCGCGGCCGTCGAAGATCAAGTTCCGACAACGCATTCGAGGTGGGGGTAATGAAATCAGTATTTCGCATGGGCATCGTCGCCGTCGCGGTAGGCATCGGCTCCGTCGTGATCGCCGGACCAGCCCAGGCCGACGTATGGCGTGATGCGGTATGCGGCCACGGGTATCACTACGGCCAGAAAGTCGATATCCACGGCCAGCAGTGGAAGATCGAAGGCGAACGAGGCAACGGCGCAGGATACATCCTGAGCGATAAGTACGGTCGGACAAACCAGGTCGACTGCTCGTAGGCACTCACGACCACGGTTGTCAGTTGAGGCGGCACTTTCGGATTCTCCCGAAAGTGCCGCTTCATCAATGCAATCTACGAACGGGAGGCGACACGTCGAGAGCACGCGGAGCGCTCCCTGTGCGTAGGTTCAGACTGGATCATTGCTCGACCCGGCGATCTCGTCCATCAGCATCCGCAGGGTCAGGGAGTGTTTCTCGGGCGGAAGGGCATCCATCGCGCTGCGTGCGGCCCGAATTCCTTCGGCTCGATCACCCGCTCTGACCAGCATCAGACCGCGATGCATCTCCAGATGCGTTGCGAAGCGCGGCAACTCGGCCGGAAGTTCCCTTCGGGCCTGCTCTTGTGCGGCGACCGCGAATTTCTCATCGCCGAGGCGCGCGGCGAGCAGGGACAGGAACACGTTCATGCGCCACCACGGAACGGCGTAGTCGGAGGTCTGCTCGTAGGACCCCGATTTGTCGAACACCCGGCGTCCCTCTTCGACGAGAGCGCGCCCCGTCTCGCCATCGCCTCGCAACACTGCCGCATGTGCCTTGCCCATGATCGCATTGAGCCGACCCAAGCTCGGCTTGTCCGACAACGCCAGCGCCTGGTCGGCGAAAAGATCGGCGACTCCCAACGCCGCACCCTCGTAGCCGAGGGCGATGGCCGCACGCCCCCGCACCCACACGCGGGTCTGCTCATCCTCGGAGCGGTCTGCGGCTTGGGCGGCCATTCGATACCAGGTGACCGCCTTCGTGCCGTCCGACCCTGGAAAAGTTTTCGCGTACAGCGTCATGAGCCGGGCTGCAGCTCCCCACATCTGCGGACTGTCCAACTGCTGTTGCAGGATCGCCAAGTCAACGGCCAAACGCCGCTGAATATCCGACGCACCGAGTGACATGTAGTCGGTGCTGTAAACGCTGAGCTTCTCCTGCCACGCCTCGATGCTCGGCCCGGCATGGTCCAGCCGCGCCGAGAAACCGGCAGCCAGCAGATCGGACGCCACTATCGGCGCGACGCTGGTCGCCGCCACCTGAGCCAGAAGATGCCGTCTGTTCAGGCCTTCGTCCTCGAACACAGCTAAAGGCACGTCCAGCACCGCCGACAGATGGCGCAGCCAGAACCGGCTGGGTACCGTGTCAGCGTTCTCCCAACGCCTCGAGATGTACTGCCGGGAAATACTCGACCCCGAGTGAGCCGCCAATTCGTCGGACAGCCGGCCCCGCGACCATCCCCGTGCCTTCCGAAGTTCACGGATCAACTCGCCTACACCCATAGGCCGATCATCTCGTGGTTCGACGTAGAGGAGTAGCACCACGCGCGAAGGCGCGAGTCAAGCTGACGGTTCTTTGTTCAGGACTCCCCGCTGCGCGTGCTTCCTCCCGTGCTCAGTCGGTAGTCAACTGGCGAGCAGCGAGAGCCGGTATCGCCGCGATCTTCTCCGACGTCAACGAATCCCAGACAATCCCTGCCGGTCGACGGCGCTCATCGCACCAGATCACATCCTCCGGCGTGACGATCAAGTCAACGCGAAAGTCGTGCCTCCCCTCTGGTAGCGGCTCGTCGACCACCTGGAGTCGGTGGACGGTTGTCGCGATCACCGTGTCCGGACCGATTCTTCCGCCCTCTTGGAGGAGCGCGAGCTCAATGTCCGAATACCCTGCGCCCTTGCCCAATCGAGCACCATTGCGGTTGACTGCAACGCTTCCAATGACAACCATGTCGACCGGAGCTATCTCGTTCACTTCGACGTTTCGTCCGATCGCGGCCGCAACGTCCTTTCGGGCAGCGCGTTCGGGTGGCTCGGCCAACGCAGCAGGATCCAGAAGATAGAAGGGCTTCGGCGCGGCCAAGCGCGGAACCGCCATATAGACGATCTTTCCTTCCGCGAGGGCGCGGACCCTGACCGGCAATTGCGCGGTGTCCGGAACTGTCTTGACAACCCGAGCGCGCTTCCACTGGCTCAGCCCGGCCAACCGCTCAGCTGCGACCTCAGCACCCGCGAATGCCGGGATACGACGCGGCGCACCCGGGCGCGTGACCTTCTCATTCTCCAGTGTGTCCCATATGCCTTCGCGAATCTCCTGCTTCTGACGGTCAATACTCACTTCGCGTCTCCTATCGCGCCATCAACTCGAGAACGCGGTCGTATACGTCCCGCAAAGCCGCAACGTTGCGGTAAGACCGTGCCTCGCGACACACATTGAATACAATGTTCAGCCCTGCGCCGCCACGTGTTTGCTCCACTGTATCAATCGCTTTGTTCAGAACGAGCGCGCCTTCTTCGAATCTGTGCTGCCGGATTTGAGCCAGGCTCAGATTACCCATGACGATCGCATCAGTCTTTCCGCCAGTTCTCCCCGACACCTCCGCCAAGATTGCCTGAGCACGCTTATCCTGCCCAAGAAAGAGATAGCATGACCCAGCGAGCCGATTGTATTCCAACTCGGCATCTACTCCCATGACAATCTCGCCATCAGTAAGTCTTCCACGCAGACTGTCAGCGTCACGCAACGCCTTCTCGCACTCGAACTGTCTACCCATCATCGCGAATGCTTCGGCTTGATGGAGCAGCGCTACGAACACCAACTCTCGACTGACGCTCTGCACTGTGGCCAGTAGACGAACAGTCGAACTCAAAGCGGAATCTGGATTCTTTTCTCCGTAGAGCGAAACGTATATCTTTCGTAGGAGTGCATGCCCTTCAGCTACCGGATCACCCAACGCCCGTGCGGCCGAGATCGATTGATCGATATAGTAGTTCGCCGTCGAGTTGTCTCGCCGCTGCGAAGCATCCCAAACCAGTCGACTCATCAGTGTTGCAGCCTTTGCCTCGACGGCAAGCAACTTGCTCCTGATCAGCTCATTCTCCGCATGCTTCTGCAAAAAGCGCACTTGGCCAAGATACTGTCCAGCCTGCCCGAGAAGAGATGTCGACGGTTCCATCTCATAGGATGCATTGAGATCGCATACGTGACTCCGAATTCGGTCGATCGTCGCCGCATCGACTCGTTGGACACTGCGCTGGACTCGACCGCCGTCATCGCCCCCAGGCGTCCCAGGACGAGATCCATCTCTCACGTTGGCGAGTGCGGACTGAAAGCGTGCACGCTGCCGGTCATCGAGCCGTTGCAATAACGTATCCATACCCGCAGCGAACTCACTGGCAAGGGTGATAGTCGGTCCGCGACGTTCCCACTTGCAAACGGCAGCCAGAGAAGCCGGAGATTGCCGCGAACTCCTTTTGTGTGCGACGGAGCGCTTCGGTACGCAGAAGGCGCACCTCGACACCCGTCCACCTGGTCACGATCATCGCATCCGTCCAATCGTGCACACACCGGTCCTTGTGGACATGAGCGTAGCGGCTCCGTAGCAGTCGCCCGGTTCCAAACACGTTCGCGGTCAACAACGCTTGGGGACAGCCCCGACGCCGGGTGCCGCCGGTTTGATCCCGGCCCGCCGACTGCCGATAGGCAGCGGCGGTTCGACCTCGGCGTCGGGTGCACACCAATCGTTCGAGCGAGGGGAGACGCTTGTGCCCGTACCGAATCGAGCCGGGGACACACCGTTGGCGGTGTGCCATTTCTACCGCCAGGTGTGTGACTTGCCCGCCGAGGTGGACCCGCCCCATCTAGGGCGGATCATCTTGCGGGTAGGTCGGGTGCGCGGGTTGATGATGCCCGCGTTCATCGGTTCGGAAGTCAAAGCTTGGATGCACCGCGCTGGTCACCGGGCTGGGCCGGTGTTGACGCATCCTCGGTCCCAGCGCTGGACATTTTTGACCGGGCCCGACCTGCCCGAGGACATTCGGTTGTTCGCGGAGATGTCGCGGTTCAGTGTGTCCATTGTGAGCGGTGGAACCATCGCGTTGCCCGGTCCCGGTCAGCGTCCCGGCCTGTTCCGAGCATGGGTGCACTCGCCGTGCGACGCCTACCGGCCCACCGGCCGGATCGTGGTCGAAGCGATACGGGGATGCGCTGCTGAGCACACGCGGCGGCGTCAGCGGGTGGGGTGGCACATGCCTGACGACATCAGCGCCGCAAGTGGGGTTCTCGTGCCGGATCGACCACCGCGGCTCTCCCGGTGAGCGGCGATCAGGAGGCCGAGCGCTCCGCCGCCGAACTCGATGTACTCACCGAGGTGATCGGCACGCTGGTGACCACCACCGCGGATGCGGTACGCGACGGGATGACCGAGGCCGCCCGCGCCCATGTGATGGCGAAGGTGATCTATGTCCTGATCACCAGCGCCCGCACCGCCGCAGCGCCCCACACCGGGAGGCTGTATGCCGCCGCGGTGCTCGATCCGATCATCGAGAACACCTCAGCCGCTGACGAGATCACCTTGCTGGATCTGCTGATACCCGCGCTCATCGGCCAGCACGTCGGCGGTATCTGAACGGAACTGACCGCCTCTCGTACGCTGCGCTCCTCTCCGGAAGGAGCACAAGCGTCCTATCCGCGCCTGCCGAACGAGCGCTTGTATCTGCAACCGTGACCGCGCGCCGGTACGACGACGACTTGATGAAAACATACGGTCGACCGTATATTCTCCTGCATGGAGCACAATGTCTTCACCGAGGAGACCGACCCGTTCTGCCTGGACCAGGCGGACGCCGTGGCCTTGCTGGCCGGAGCCCCGTGGGGCAGGTATGCCGTTGTCGGCGACAGTCTTTCGGCGGGAACCGGCGAGCCCACCCTGGGCTACCGAGATCAGGGCTGGTCGGACCGAGTTGCGGGTGTCTTGCGGTCCGTCCGGCCGGATCTGGATTACCTCAACGTCTCCGAGAACGGGGCGACAACCGCCCAGACGCTCGAGAAGCAGGCGGCCCGCATGCTCGAGTTCTCCCCGGACCTGCTCCACCTGCCCTGCGGGGCCAACGACATCGTGCGGCGCAGGCCAAATTTCGGTGAGATAGAGCGAACGCTGCGGCAGATGTACGACCTGGCGAAGGGAACCGGGGCCCTGCTGACCACTTTCACGCTCGGCAGGGCGTATGTCGTCCCGGCCTTCCCGGACTGGCCGGAGCGGATCGCCACGGTCAACGAGATCGTGCGGGGGCTGGCTGCGGAATACGGCGCCCTCGTGGTGGACATGTGGGACCACCCGATCAACGACCGCGACAACCTGCTCAGCGCGGACGGAATCCACTTCTCGACCTCGGGTCAGGCCGTCATGGCGGCCGAGATGGTCAAGAAGCTGGCCGAATCCTTTGGCACCGACAAATGAAGAGGTCTCTCATCGTGGCAAGTAGTCAACAAGCAGCCAGCCGGCCGGTAGCAGTCGCGGAAGCGGACGCGATTCCGTGGATGACGGTATCGATTCTTCTGACCGCCCTGTTCATGGCGGTTCTCGACTCGTTCATCGTCGTGGTCGCCGACCCCTCGATCGCGGCGGACCTGCACGCGTCCGACGGCGATGTCCAGTGGGTGCTGGCGGGCTATCAGCTGAGTTACGCGGTCTTCATCATCACCGCTACGCGCCTGGCCGACATGTACGGCCGCAAGCGGATCTTCCTTCTCGGGGTGGTCCTGTTCACGCTGTCGTCGGTCGCTTGCGCGCTGTCACCGAACGCGGGCAGCCTGATCGCCGCGCGTGTCGTCCAGGGTCTGGGAGCCGCCCTCATGGTTCCCCAGGTGTTCGCGTACGTCACGGTGCTGGTGCCCGCGGCGAGGCGGCACAGCGTCTACGGCGCGCTCGGCATCGTCATGGGCATGGCCACCATCGGCGGACAGGTCATCGGCGGACTGCTGATCGGCGCAAACCTGTTCGACTCCGGCTGGCGCCTGGTGTTCTGGGTGAACGCGCCGATCGGAGTCGTCATGCTCCTGCTCTCCGTACGATTCGTGCCGGAGACAGGCTCGGCCGCCGACCGCAAGCTGGACATGTCCGGCGTCCTGGTGCTCAGCACGGCATTGTTCCTCTTGGTGCTGCCGCTCATCCAGGGGCAGGAGGCGGGTTGGCCGGGGTGGGTCTGGGCTTGTTTCGCGGGCAGCGCGGTCGCGTTCGGCCTGTTCGTCGCGATCGAGCGGCGCCTGGAACGGCGCGGCGGGGATCCGCTGGTACTGCTGAAATTGTTCGGACAGCGCTCGTTCTCGCTCGGGATCGTTCTCGTGCTCGCCCTGTATGCGCTGATCTACTCGTATTATCTGGCCTTGTCGGTAACGATGCAGCAAGGCCTCGACATGTCGGCGCTCGGCGCGGGTCTGGTCTACACGCCCGCCGCCATAACGTTTTTCGTGTTCAGCATGGTAGCGAGCCGGATGGTTCCGAAGTATGGACGACGCGTCCTCGAGGTCGGGGCGATCATACTGGCGACCGGTTACCTGGCGACCGGTCTCTTGCTGGTGTCCGGCCCTAGGATCACTCCGCTGCTCGTGATCCCCACCCTGATTCTGCAGAGTGTCGGTGGCGGACTGGTTATTACGCAGGCGCTCAACACGGTGCTGAGCCGTGTCCGGCCCGAGTCGGCCGGTGTCGCGTCAGGGGCCTTGTCCACGGCCCAGCAGTGTGGCGGAGCGCTCGGCGTCGCCGTCATCGGAGCGGTCTACTTCAGCTCGTTCCACCCGGCCGAAGTCGGCAGGGTCGCCGCCGCAGGCCACGCCTTCGCGGTCGCGTCCTTCGGGACGTTCGTCATCGCTGTCGTAGCGGGCGTTGTCGTCTTCCTTCTTCCGAAGCGGCCGACGGTCCAGGTGTGAATGCGAGGACACGGTCGGGGGCTGCGGACGAAGTGGTCCAGCTATAGCGACGTCCGGGCAGATCGATGGCCCGTACCTCCACCAGCGAAAACATTGGCGCCGCGCCACTGTCGAGCGTATGTCGGCGGGCCATGACAATCCATCAGATCTGGGTCGCGATGTCGAGCATGGTGAGCACATCCGAGGCCGGACGAACGTCGCCGAATGATCTGTAGATGGTGTGGAGTGTGGCGTTGTGGTCGCGGTCGCGGCGGGCGGCGTTGGCGTCGGCGACCATGATCACTCGGAAGTCGAGGGTGGCGGCGTCGCGCGCCGAGGACTCGCAGCACACGTTGGTGACGGTTCCCGTGATCAGGACGGTATCTATGTGTCGCTGTTCGAGTAGTTGCGGCAGGACGCAACGACCAGGGAAGAAGGCGCTGAACCCGGATTTGTCGACGAACAGGTCATCGTCGTGGGTGGCCAGATCGGGCCACAGTCGAGTGGGTAGCAGTCCGGAAGTCCCCGCGTCGCTGTAGGTTTCGGCGATCTTCGGGCCGAAGAACTCGCTCGCTCGCTCGGCCGGTTCCCCACTCGCGGGCACCACCCACGCGACGGTTCCGCCCGCTGTCCGCAACGCGTCGGCCAGGCGGTTGATGTTGGGCACGATCGCGCGGCAGTAGGCATTGCCGGAGACGTGGAGCGGCACCATGTCGATCACGGCCAAGGCGGTGCGCTCGGGATCGAGGTCCGGATACGCGAACCGGCGTCCGCGGCGGGATTCGTGGCGAGCGTACTCACGGGCCTCGATATGCCAGTCGTGCGTCGGGAGCGTCGGTGTGGCGTCGCCGTCGTCGCGAATCAGGTCGTACACATACGAACGGTCGCCCTTCCGGCTCACCCACACGCCCTCGGGCGGCAGGTCGCCTCGCCCCGCGTCGTCGAACGGGCGGCTGGACACCTCACCCGACTCCGAGCACACCACCCATCCGAAGCCGGGCAATCGCCGGCACCAGATGTCGAGGTCGACACGCTTGTACGACGGGAATCCATGCATCTCCCCCTCGCGGGCGAACTCATAGGTCAACCCGTCCACCCGCCGCACGAACTTCACACCCGACATCACGCCATCCTCGACGAACGACCCGGCCGTCTCAACTGAAACTCCTCGCCGAGCTCGACGAACTTCATGGGGACACTCGCGCCCCGCCCCAGCCGCTCAGTAGCTCGGCGCGGGTTCCGCTGGTTCGCGCTCACTCTGACGAGCCCGACGAGCACGCGGAACCGCCACAATAAGTGATGCAGCATTCATACACCATGAGCCCACCGCCACTCAACGGATGCGATGCGGCCGGAGGACTTCCCCCTGTCACCTTATGGACTTCCGCGCATGAAATACGCAGGTGAAAGTACCTATCCCGAAGCCAAAGCGGCGAGTCCACAGCAAGATATCGCCCGCAGGCAGCGTAACTTGCTCCGCGATCTCGCGTACAACAGTGCACACCCTAGCTACTATGTGAACCAATATTCTTCAACATAGGAGCGCAATGATGCGTACCCCCCTTCGCCTCGCCGCCGCCTCGGTCGCGGCGGCGACCCTCGTCGTCACCGCGGCCGGTGCGACGGCCGAACCGATCAGCTCCGCCCCGGCGACCGCTGTCGCGGCCGGAACCGGCTCGTCGGCGGTGGATTCCGGGGCGGCGGCGGCCCAATCGGCCGTGTACTTCCTCCAGCGTGGCGACGTCATCGGGATTCTCGTGCTCTTGGTCACCGCGCCCTTGCAGATATTCACCAGTGGCGTCTGCGATCTGGCCACCGGGTCGGCGCTTCCGAGTCCGTGCGCCACACCGAGGTGAACCCCCGGTGGCGTCTCCGCGCCGGTGCGCCGCGGCGGATTCGGGACGCACCCTGATCGGATCCCCACCGAACGGAAAAGACCCCGCCCGGCGGTGCAGCCGGACGGGGTCGGGTGTCCCCCAACGAACGAGACGTCGGGTTCTTCGCCGCTATCTACTTCGCCTGGACGGGAGGCTGGTTGATAGTGGAGAAGTACTGGATGGCGGCGCCGATCGCCACCGGGGCGGTGACCAGGATCTGGCCCGCGATGGTGCCCAGGGCGCCGATCGCGATGATGCCGCCGAGGCAGCCGATGGCCGCGGCCGGGATGAACGCGCCGAACAGGCCGACGATCGCCGCCGAGGCGACGGTCGCGCCGGCGATGCCGCCGAGCACGCAGCCCACGGCGCCGCCGCCGATGCCGCCGATCAGGGTGCCGAGGGTGGCGCCCATGGTGATGGTGCTGGTCATGCGGGACCAGGCGGCCTGCTCACGGTCGTATTCGTTCTTCCACGGGGCCTTGTCCTCGAACGGCAGGGCGACCGGCTTGTAGGCCGCGTGCGCCATGTCGAACTGCGGGGTCAGCGTCGCGGTGCGATCGGCGATGTCGGCCACGATCGGGAACTCGAAGTCATCGACCCGGAACTTCAGCGGCATGCCGGTGAGCACGGCGCCGTTGGCGGCCTTGATCTTGAACAGCCCGTCCTCGACGACCATGGAACCGGCATCGGTCGTGACGATGGACTGGGTGTCGGTGGCGTAGGCGGTGAAGTCGACGGCGTCCTCGCTGCCGGGCTGCGCACCGGCCGAGCCGGCGGCGATCCCGACTGCGGCGACCAGACCAGCGGCCACCGCAACGATTTTCCTCATCCTTGGTTCTTTCCTCTCGGTTTCTCACAGGAAGCGGTCGCGACGAGCGCGCCGCATGCCGACCGCGGACGCGGCGGGCAGGTCAGAGGTCGAGGACGAGCGGGCCCGATTTGGCTCGCGAGACGCACAGCATCATGGTGTCGCCGCGCGCCCGTTCCTCGTCGGTGAGCAGCTCGTCCCGATGCTCGATGTCGCCGGACAACACCGCGGTCTCGCAGCTGCCGCAGGTGCCTTCGCGGCACGAGGTGACGATGCCGATTCCGGCGGATTCCAAGACGTCGGCGATGGATTGGTTCGCCCCGATCCGGAAGGTCTTGCCGCTGGCCGCCAGGCGCACCTCGAACGGCTCGTTCGGGGCGAACTCCAACTGCCGCGGCACGAAGCGCTCCACGTGCACCGGCACCCCGGCGCGCGCGCCTTCGGCCTCCGCCGCCGCCAGCAGCGGCTCGGGTCCGCAGCAGTACACGGGGGTGTCGGAGAGATCGGCGAAGATCTCGCGCAGCGGCAGCAGGCCGTGCTCGTCCTGCGGCAGCAAGTTCGCCAGCGGATAACGCTCGGCGATGGCGTCGGCGAACGCCATGTGTCCTCGGGTGCGGCCGCCGTAGTACAGCGACCAGCGAGCACCCGAGGCTTCCGCGGCGGCGACCATGGGCAGGATCGGCGTGATCCCGATGCCTCCGGCGAGGAAGACATAGCTGTCGCCGCTCACGAGTTCGAAGTTGTTGCGCGGCGCGGACACTCGCAGCACCGAGCCGGGTTGCGCGGCGCGGTGCAGATAGGCCGAGCCGCCGCGCCCGTCCGGTTCGTGCAGCACCGCGATGCGCCAGCGCGCCCGGTCGGCCGGGTCGCCGCACAGTGAGTACTGCCGCACGCCCGCCGCGCCGACCGCGACATCGATGTGGGCGCCCGGTGTCCACGACGGCAGTTCGCCGCCGTCGACCGGGGCCAGGTCGAGCGCGAACACGCCCGCGGCCTCGTCGCGGCGGCGCCATACTCGCACCGCTGTGTCAGTCATATCCGTCCCCTAGCCCGGCAACGTCTCCGCGATCACCGTCGCCGAGATGTGCCGCCCACGCACCGGACGAATGGGCAGTCGATTCGCGCAATCGACGTTGACTATCGCCCCCTCGCCCGCACACGCGGCGCGCCGAGACTGACGCCATGACCACTGTGGCGCAATTGGTGGACAAGACCACCCAGTTCATTCGGGACCAGGTCGTTCCGGTGGAACGCGAGGTCGTCGTGGACGGGCGGGTGATGGACGACGCGCTGCGGCTCGAGCTGCAGAAGAAGGCCAAGGAGGCCGGCGTCTTCGGACCGCTGTCGGATCCGCGATACGGCGGCCTCGGCCTGGACACCCGAGCCCAGGCGCAGGTGCTCGAAGCCGCGGGGGCGAGCCTGCTCGGCCCGATCGCGGTGAACGCGTGGGCGCCCGACGACGGCAACATCCACCTGCTCGCGCACGTCGCGAACGAGGAGCAGCAGCAGCGCTACCTCGCGCCGCTGGCCGCGGGCGACGTCCGTTCCGCGATCGCGATGACCGAACCCGCCCCCGGCGCCGGATCCGACCCCGGGATGCTGCGGACCGTCGCCGAGGAGACCGAGTCCGGCTGGGTCATCAACGGCGCCAAGCATTTCACCACGGGCGCGCAGGGGGCGGCGTTCACCATCTGCGTGGCGCGCACGGGTGACGGCCCGACCATGTTCCTGGTCGACCAGGACAACCCCGGATTGCGGGTGGGTCGCCGGATGCCGACGCTCGACCACACCAGCGCGCCCGGCGGCCACTGCGAGGTGACCTTCGACGACTGCGAGGTGCCCGATTCCGCCGTGCTGGGCCAGGTCGGCCAGGGGCTGGCGCTCGCGCAGGTCCGGCTCGCGCCCTCGCGGCTGGTGTTCTGTATGAACTGGCTCGGGCTCGCGGTGCGGGCGCACCAGCTGACCATCGAGCACATCGGCACGCGCACGTCGTTCGGGGTCCCGATCGCCGAGCACGGCATGGCCCAAGGCCTCGTCGCGGACAACGAGATCGACATCGCCGCCGCGCGCGGCGTGATCCGCACCGCCGCCGAGACCATCGACGCGCAGGGGCCGACCTCCTCGCAGGCGCGGCACGAGGCGTCGATCGCCAAGACGTTCGTCTCCGAGGCGGTCTGGCGGGTGCTCGACCGGGCGGTCCAGTTGCACGGCGGGCTCGGTGTCTGCGAAGACCACCTCGTCGCTCGATTCCTGGTCGAGGCCAGGGCTTTCCGCATCTACGAAGGACCCTCGGAGGTCCTGCGCTGGTCCATCGCTCGCCGCGCCCTGCGCACCAAACGCTGAAGGAGACGTCATGACCACGCGTGAGATCGCCGGTTTCGCGGCGGCCTATCCCGAACTCGACTGCGACGCCGTCGATTACGAGTACCTGCGGGCGGTGTCGCAGGAGATGGTTCCGTTCGGCCGCCACGTCGGCACGCTGATCACCGAGATCGGCCCGGAACGCGCCGTCGTCGAAATCCCCGCCGTCGGCTCGGTCCGCAACCACATGGGCACCGTGCACGCCGGGGCGCTGTTCACCGCCGCCGACATCGGCGGAGCGGCCGCGTTCGTCGGCGCGGCGGCCACCCGCCTGCGCACCGTCGAGCGGCTGGTGCTGCGCGGCGGCAGCGCGTCCTACCGCAAACCCGCCGTCGGCCGCATCCGCGCCATCGCGACCGTCGACCAGCGCGAACTCGCCGACGTGCTCGCGGCGACGGCCGCGCAGCGCTTCGAGCTGTCCGGCAAGGCGGCCCTGCTCGATGACGGCGACGTCGTCGTCGCGAAGTTCACCTTCGACTACGTCTGCGACATCACCCTCGCGGAGGACGAGCGATGACCACCGCGGCGCCGCAGAACCGTTCGGAGTTCACCACCCTGGAATCGGCCACGGTGCCGACCGGAGACGGGGTCACCTTCACCGTCCGCTTCCTGGAGTCGAAGAAGCCGGGTGCACCGGTCGTGCTGATCCTGCCCGCCATGGCGATGAAGGCGAAGAACTATCTGTTTCTCGCGAAAGAGCTGCATTCGCAAGGTCTTTCGGTGGCGTTGACCGACCTGCGGGCGCACGGCGAGGCCGAGCCCGGACTCGGGCTGCACCGCGATTTCGGCTACCGCGAGATGATCGAGACCGACCTGCCCGCCCTCGTCGCGGCGGTGCGGGCGCGGTTCCCCGAGGCGCCGATCCACCTGTTCGGGCACAGCCTGGGCGGGCAGCTCGCGTTGCTGTTCACCGCGGCCGAGCCGGAGCGGATCGCGGGCGTCACCGTCATCGGCACCGGCACGGTCTTCTGGTGGGCCTTCGGCGCGCGCCGCTGGTGGGAGGCGCTGAGCCAGATCCAGTGGATCGGCCTGGTCTCGCGGTGGAAGGGTCACTGGCCCGGCGGTGTGCTCATCCCGGCCCCGATGCCGGGCGGCGTCATGCGTGACTGGTCGATGCACTCGCTGACCAGCTACTACCGCCCCAAGGGCAGCAAGCGCCGGTACAACACCCTGCTGCGGAACCTGACCGCGCCGGTGCTGGCGATCTCGCTGTCCGACGACGTGCTCGGCCCGAAGTCCAACGTCGACTTCCTGGTCTCCCGGATGCCGAACGCCCGCGTGACCCACTGGCACATCGACGAGAACGCCCCGGTGGCCAATCGCGACCACTTCCTGTGGATCAAGGACTCCCCCGCGATCGCGGCCCGGGTGGCGACCTGGATCGTCGCGGGCGAGCTGCCGGGCTGAGGGGCGACGGTGGCACGACTGCGAATCGAAGCGGTGTCGAAGCGATTCGGCGCCGCCAACGCGGTGCGCGAGGTGAGCCTCGACATCGCCGACGGCGAGTTCATGGTGCTGCTCGGCCCGAGCGGCTGCGGCAAATCCACGCTGCTGCGCATGATCGCCGGTCTGGAGGATCCGTCCGACGGGCGAATCCTGCTGGACGACAAGGACATCACCCATCACGCGCCGCAACAGCGGGACTTGGCCATGGTGTTCCAGAGTTACGCGCTCTACCCGCACCTGACCGTCGCCAAGAACATCGGATTCCCGTTGCGCGCCCGGCGCACACCGCGCGCGAGGATCGCCGAGCGGGTGTCGGAGGTCGCCGGGGTGCTCGGGCTGACCGAGCTGCTGCGCCGCAGGCCGTCCGCGCTGTCGGGCGGGCAGCGGCAACGCGTGGCCCTGGCGCGCGCCATGGTGCGCGATCCCGGCGCGTTCCTGATGGATGAGCCGCTGTCGAACCTGGACGCGAAGCTGCGCAGCGCGACGCGCGCCGAATTGATCGGGCTGCATCAGCGGCTGGGCGCGACGTTCCTGTACGTGACCCATGACCAGGTCGAGGCGATGACCATGGCCGATCGGATCGCGCTGCTCAACGAGGGTCGGGTGGAGCAGGTCGGCACACCGACCGAGCTCTACGACCGTCCGCGTTCGACTTTCGTCGCCGGATTCCTCGGCGCGCCGCCGATGAACCTGTTCCCCGCCGTCGTCACCGAGCGCGACGGCTCGCTGCGCGTGGTGGCCGATGGGATCGATACCGAATTGGCCATCGGCGTCGAGGGTTTCGACGACGACCTGGAAGTGGTCGCGGGCATCCGCCCGGAACAGCTGCGCTTGGATCCGACCGGCGCCGACATCCGCGGCCGGGTGACGATGGTGGAGAACCTAGGCAGCGAGGAACTGATCCACTTCACCACCGGTGATCGCGTCCTGTGCGCCCGAGCGCCGCGGCCCGCGGGCGTCGCGGTCGACGACAACATCGCGCTGCGAGCCGCCGCGGAGCACATCCACCTGTTCCATGCCACCTCCGGGCTGCGCCTGACCTGGCAGGAGACGCGGCAGGACGCCCACGTCGACAGCGCGGGCGAACCCGTCGCCGTCGCCTGAACCCGAACACCCCTACTCGATGAGGAGAAACACCGTGAAACGCACCGCGCCCGTTCTGGGCCTGGTGTTCGCAACCACCGTCGCGCTCAGCGCTTGCGGCGGACTCGGGAGCACCACCACCGACTCGAACGCCGACAGCGCGCGGATCCCGGAACTGAAGCCGGACCAGCAGGTGTCGATCGTGTTCGAGTCCTACAACTACGGACTCGCCGGCGCCTGGACCGACACCTTCAACTCCTTGATCGCCGATTTCCGCAAGAAGTTCCCGAACATCACGGTGACCGCGCAGAAGCCGCAGGGCAACAGCCCGAACCCGGCCACGGACACCATCTCCAGCATCCAGAATCAGATGGTCGCGGGCTCGCCGCCGGACGTCGCCCAGCTCGGTTTCAGCGACCTGGACTTCACCATCCACCAGCTCGGCGCCAAGCCGCTGGACACGTTGGTCGGCAAGCAGGAAGTGCAGCACAACTTCGACGGGGCCCGGCACCCCTTCGCGCCGAAGGCCCGCACACTCGCCGACTGGGACGGTCACACCTACGGCGTGCCGTTCGTGTTCTCCACGCCCGTGCTGTATTACAACGCTTCGCTGTTCGCCGACGCCGGCCTGGATCCCGCGAAGCCGCCCGCCACCTGGCAGCAGGTCGCCGAGGCCGCGACGGCGATCACCGGGAAGACCGGCAAGGGCGGCATCTACGTCGACTGCCTGACCAAGACCGCCAAGGACTGGTGCTTCCAGTCGATGGTGCGTTCCAACGGCGGCCGGGTGATCTCCGAGGACCGCACCAAGCTCACCTTCGCCGACGCTCCCGCGGTCGAGGTCGCCGCGATGAGCCGGCAACTGGTCAACTCCGGCGGCATGCCGAAGCTCAACCAGAAACAGGGCTACGAGGCCTTCGCCCGCGGTGAGATCGGCATGATCCTGGAGACCAGCGCGATCCAGGGCACCTTCGTGACCGGCGCGAAGGACAAATGGGACCTGCGCTCGGCGCCGATGCCCAGCTTCGCGGGCAAGCCGACCGTGCCGACGAATTCCGGCGCTTCGCTGCACATCCTGTCCAACGACCCGGCCAAGCAGCGCGCCGCGTGGGAGCTGATCAAGTTCCTCACCAGCGAATCCGCCTACACCAAGATCTCGCAGGGCATCGGCTACCTGCCGCTGCGCACCGGCCTCATGGACGACCCACAGGGGTTGCAGACCTGGTCGAAGGAGAATCCGCTGCTGGGGCCGAACGTCGCCCAGCTGGCGAACATGGAACCGTGGATCTCCATGCCCGGCACCAACTACCTGCAGATCCGCGACGGCATGATGGACGCCGTCGAGGCGATCGTGTTCCAGGGCAAGGACCCGCAGTCCACTCTCACCGCCGCCCGCGATCAGGGCGCCAAACTCCTGCCGACGTCATGAGCGAGGTGACGATCGTCCAGCTGACCGACACCCACATCCGGCCCGCCGGGGAACGGGTGCACGGGATGGTGGACACCTACGCCAATCTCACCCACGTGCTGCAGCAGTTGCGTGCCTCACGGCAGCGCATCGACGCGCTGGTGCTCTCGGGCGATCTGACCGACACCGGGTCGCCCGAGGCCTACCGGCGGCTGCGCGGCGCGGTCGAGCCGGTGGCCGAGGAACTCGGCGCGCAGACGGTGTACGTCATGGGCAATCACGACGAGCGCACCGCCTTCGCCAGCGAATTGCTCGGGGCCGACCCCGCCGCGCTGGACCCGGACACCACCCACGACCAGGTGGCCGACGTGGCGGGTCTGCGGGTGATCGCGCTGGACAGCACGACGCCGCGACGGCACGACGGACGGCTCGAGGAGCACCAGCTGGACTGGCTGGCCGAGCAACTGCGCGAACCGGCGGCGCGCGGCACGCTGCTGGTGCTGCACCACCCGCCGATCCCCTCGCCCGTCGCGGCCACCGAGTACCTGCGGCTGGAACGGCCGCAGCTGCTGGCCGAGGTGCTGGCCGGTTCGGATGTGCGGTTGATCGTCTGCGGGCACAACCATCTCACCGGAGCGGCGGCGCTGGCGGGCATTCCGGTCTGGATCGGTCCGGCGCTGGCTTACCGGATCGATACGATCGCACCGGCGGGACGTCATCGGGGACTGATCGGCTTCGGCTACAGCCGCATCGATCTGCTCGGTTCGACGATGGTCGCCACGGCGATCGAGGCGACGCCCGCCGAGACCCTCTACGACCGGCCCGAGCAGGACGTGCTCGATCAACTCGCCGCGCTGGCCGCGGAGGCCGGGTAACTCGATGTTCGTCGTCGAATCGCCGCTGCCTGCCACGGAAGCGGCCGAAACGGTCACCCCGTCGCATCGCCCCGCCCGGTTCCGCCGGGCGGGGCGGTTCGCCGTGCCGTACCTGTATCTGGCGCCCGCGCTGGCGTTGCTGGTCGTGTGGATCTACCGGCCGCTGGTCCAGGCGGTCGAGCTGTCCACGTATTCGTGGAACCTGCTGCCGACCTCACCGATGAAGCCGGTCGGCACCGGCAATTACGAACGGTTGCTGGATCTCCCGGCCTTCTGGGATTCGGTGGGCCGCACCGGGGTGCTGATCGTGGGCATGCTGCCGTTCACGGTGCTGCTCCCGCTGCTCATCGCGCTGGCCAGCCGACGGGTGCACGGCCGGGCGCGGACGGTCTACCACGCGTTCGTCTTCGCGCCGTTCCTCGTCGCGCCGGTCGCGGCGGCGGCGGTGTGGCGCTGGCTGCTGCATCCCGGCAGCGGCTTCGTCGATCAGGTTCTGCGCTCGCATCGCAACTGGGTCTACGACGTGGACACCGCGCACGGGGTGATCATCCTGATCACCGGATGGCAGTTGCTCGGCTTCGCCGTCCTGGTGATCTGGGCCGGGCTGGCGGGTATCAGCGGTGACTACGACGAGGCCGCCCGGGTGGACGGGGCGAGCGCCCGGCAGATCCGACGGTGGATCACCCTGCCCCTGCTGTCGCCCACACTGCTGTTCCTGGTGCTGACCACGGTATTGCTCAGTCCCACATTGACTTTCCCGCTCATCGACTCGATGACGCAGGGCGGTCCGGCGCAAGCGACCACCAATATCTACTACCTGCTGTGGGACTACGCCTTCCACAGCTTCGACGCCGGACTCAGCGCCGCCGCCGGTGTGCTGCTGTTCGCCGGGTTCGGCGTGATCGCGGGTGTGCTGGTGTGGGTCTCGGAAAAGGTTTCTTTCCATGATGATTGACCGATTGCGCACCGCGGGCAGCCATCTGCTGCTGGCCGTCACCGCGGTGCTGTGCGCGTTCCCGATCTACTGGCTGTTCGCGACGTCGCTGCGGCGGCCGGAGGACGTCACCTCGCTGTCGCCGATCCCCTGGCCGATCTCGTTCGCCAACTATGCCGACGCGGCCGACAAAGTCGACGTGGTGGCCCTGATCGGCAATACCTTCTTCGTCGCGGCGCTCTCGGCGGCGGGGCAACTGCTCATCGCGCTGCTGGCCTCCTACGCGTTCGCGATGTACACCTTCCCGTTCCAGAAGGTGCTGTACCTGGCGTTCGTCGGCACCTGGCTGGTGCCGTTCCAGGTGACGATGCTGCCCAACTACGTCCTGCTGACCAAACTCGGGCTGATCAACTCCCTGGTCGGCGTGGTGCTGCCGACGTTGTGCTCGGCGCTCGCGGTGCTGCTGCTGCGCCAGCACATGGCGAGCTTCCCGAAGGAGCTGGTGGCGGCGGCGAAGATCGACGGACGCTCCTCCTGGTCGATCCTGTGGACGGTGGTCGTGCCGAATCTGCGCCCCGCGCTGGCGGCCTTGGGAATCCTGCTTTTCATCAACGCGTGGAACGAGTACTTCTGGCCCGCGGTGGTGCTGCGCCAGTCCAACAGCGTGTTGCAGCTCGGTCTGCGCAGTTTCATGGGCACCGAGGGCGATCAGTGGGGTCCGATGATGGCGGTGGCCAGCCTCGCCTGCCTGCCGGTGCTGCTGATGTACCTACTGCTGCAACGGCACATCGTCAACGCGTTCGTGCGGTCGGGGTTGAAATAGATCGTCGACGGGGTTTTCGAGGTCGGATAACTTCGAGAACCCCGGTCGGCGATGCCGCCGTCGACCGGGTATTCCCATCATCCGGACGGGCACTGCTGGTGGTGGTCGCCGATCAACGCCGCGGCCGGGGAGTCGATGTGTTCGCGCCGAGCTGGCCGACGGCCATGACACCGCCTCCGATCGCGAAGATCGCGAACTCTGTCCCGGGTTCCGCGTTGTGCTGGAAGAGCGCCGACATGAAGAGCGCGAAACCGACGGCCGCGATCGCGCCGCCGATCCAGATGCACGCTTTCGCCCAAGCAGGGGCTCTCGAGAGGTCATCAGGGCGGGGAACGTCGATGTTGGTGTTGGTGCTGATGTAGTCGCGCCCGACCACCTGGCCCCGGTTGTTCACCACGACCTGACCGCCCTGTTCGAGCTGCGCCACCACACTCGGCGCGTCCAGCTGATCCAGCCGAGCGCGTATTTCGGACAGTTCCCGGGCGAATTGCTCGTCGATCAGGGCTTCGCGCTCGATCGCAGTGGCGACGCGGCGGCGCGCCTGGATGCTGTCCGGGTTCTGGGAAAGGATCTCGACGGGCTGACGTCCGAGCCTCCGCGTCACTGTCGCGGTCAGGGCACTGAACGCCTCGTCCAGTTGGGTGTTCAGCCACCTTCCGCTCGCTCCCCCTACCGCTGCGGCCAAATAAGCGGCAATCGCCATTCCGTCGATCATGCTCGCCTCCTCCTGCGCCCACCGAGCAGCACAATGGTCTCATCGAACGAGCGGCCGTGTCTGTTTCTCACGCGACGGAGGCAAGGGCGCCGCCATCGGACGCGGGCCGTCACCGCGTCCGATGGCGGCGGCTTCATGAGGCGACGCGCGACACCGTGGTGAGGGTCCCGATGAGGGCGGTGTCGTGATCCGCGGCGCGGAATCGGGGGTGATCGAGGATGTCGTGCAGGAATTCGGTCGTGGTGGCCACGCCCCTGCCATGGATTCTGGTCTCGGCCAGAGCCCGGCGCATCCGCGCGATGGCCGCGGGACGGTCGGGAGCCCACACGATGATCTTGGCGAGCAGCGAATCGTAGTGCGGCGGAATGGCATAGCCGGGGCCGACATGGGTGTCGATCCGGACGAACGGTCCGCCGGGTAGCGTGCATTCGGTGAGCGCGCCTGGGGCGGGCGCGAATTCGCGCTGCGGATCCTCGGCGTTGATCCGGCATTCGATGGACACACCGCGCGGCGTGGCGACGTCGGCGGACAACGCCAGCGGCAGCCCGGAGGCGATGCGCAACTGCTCGGCGACGAGGTCGATGCCGGTGACCATCTCGGTGACCGGATGCTCGACCTGTAGCCGGCAGTTGACCTCCATGAAGTAGAAATCGCCCCGCTGATCCAACAGGAATTCGAAGGTTCCCGCCCCGACGTAGCCGACGGCTTCGGCGCCGCGCACGGCCGCTGCCCCGATCCGGGCGACGAGTTCCTCGGACAACCCCGGCGCGGGCGACTCCTCGACGAGTTTCTGGTGCCGCCGCTGCAAGGAGCAGTCGCGCGCGCCGAGATGCCGCACCGTGCCGTGCCGATCGGCCAGGATCTGGACTTCGATGTGCCGCGCCGAGTCGAGGTAGCGCTCCACGTACAGGCGGCCGTCGCCGAACACGGCGGTGGCGTTGGCGCGGGTCTCCTGCCAGGCCGCGGCGAAGTCCGCCGAGTCACGCACGACCCGCATCCCGCGGCCGCCGCCCCCCGCGACCGCTTTGATGATCACCGGGTAGCCGATGTCGTCGGCGAGGGCGTGCGCCTCGTCCACCGTGTCGAGCGGCTCACGGCTGCCCGGCAGCAGCGGCAGCCCCGCCGCGGCCATCAGTGACCGTGCCGTCGACTTGTCGCCGAGATCGGCCATGATCGCGGCGGGGGTGCCGACGAACACGAACCCCTCCGCCTCGCACACCTCGGCGAAATCCGGGTCCTCGGAGAGGAATCCGTATCCGGGGTGGATGGCGTCGGCGCCGGTGGCCCTGGCGGCCTCGATGATCGCGGGAATGTAGGAGTAGCTGCGCTTCGCGGGCCCGGGACCGATCCGGAACGCCTGGTCGGCGAGCCGGACGGCGGCCGAGTCGGCGTCGGCCGCGGAATACGCCGCGACGGTGGCGATCCCGAGTTCGGCGCAGGTGCGGATGACCCGCACGGCGATCTCGCCGCGATTGGCGACGAGCACCTTGCGGATCGGTCGCACGGTCATCGCACCACCTCGAGCACCAGCAGCGGCGCGCCGTGCTCGACCGCTTCCCCGTTCTCCACCAGGAATTCCGCCACCCGGCCCTCCCTGGTCGCGGTCACCGGGATCATCAGCTTCATCGCCTCGACGATGCCGACCTGCTGACCGGCCCGCACCGGGTCGCCCTCGGCGACGAACGGCGCCGCGCCGGGTTCGGGCGCGCGATAGAACACGCCGACGGTTTCCGCCGTCAGCGTGAAAGTATCCGCGTCCGAACGAGTGTCCTGCGGTGCGGACTCTGCGGGCGCCGCGGGGACCGGGGCGGCCGCCGTGGGTGCGACGGCGACCGGCCCACTGGTGCCGTTGTGCCCATCCCAGCTGATCCGCAGCACCAGCGGGCCGTTGGCGACGGTCACCGAGGTCGGCGCGGTCTCGGCCCGCACGGACAGCGCGTGCCGCGACAGCACGGTCAGCGCCTGGTCGGCGTCGACCGGATTCAGCGCGCGGCCCGCGGGCTCGGTGGTCACGGACTCGGTCATCACTTCTCCTGATCGTTCGTGGACAGTCCGAAGACACGGAAACGGTGGTGGCGCCGGTCGAGCAGTTGCGCCGCTTGGAGTCGCGCCAGATCGGACACGGCGTGGCGCAGCGCCTGACGCAGGGCGACGGCGGCCGCGGCGGGATCGCGATGCGCGCCGCCCGGCGGCTCGGGCAGTACGCCGTCCGCGACGCCGAGTTCGAGCAAGGAGGTCGAGTCCACCCGCAAGGCGGCTGCGGCGCGGGGTGCGGCGGTAGCGTCCTTCCACAGGATGGAGGCGCACCCTTCCGGGCTGATCACCGAATAGACCGCGTTCTCGCAGACGATCACTCGATCGGCCACCGCCAGCGCGAGCGCTCCCCCGCTGCCGCCCTCGCCGGTGACCACGGTGACCACCGGCACGGGTAGCCCGGCGAGCAGTTTGAGTGATTCCGCGATGGCGACGGCCTGCCCCTGTTCCTCGGCGGTCACACCGGGGTAGGCGCCTGCGGTGTCGACCAGGCTGATCACCGGAATGCCCAGCTTGGCGGCCAGGCGCAGCACGCGGGCCGACTTCCGGTATCCGGCCGGGGTGGGCATGCCGTAGTTGCGCTGCGCCAATTCGGTTGCGGTGTGACCCTTTTGGGTGCCGATCACTACGACCGGCGCGCCGTCGAGGCGGGCCAGTGCGGTGATCATGGCCGGGCAGTCGGCCGACAAACGGTCGCCGTGTAGCTCCACGAATTCGTCGAACGACGCGGCCAAGTAGTCCAGCGTGGTCGGCCTGGCGAGTTCGCGCGCGGCGCGCACACTCTGCCAGGCGTCGCGCGGGGCGAGTTGGGTCGCGTCGGCGCGGACCGGATTCTCGTCGTCGGCGAACTCGACGGGACGCTTGCTGTCGGCGGCCAGCGCGAGCAGGCGCGCCAGCCGGTCCCGCAGGGCCGAGCGGTGGCAGATCATGTCCACCACACCGTGTTCGAGCAGGAATTCCGCGGTCTGGAAGCCCGCGGGCAGCGTCTCGCCGATGGTCTGCTGGATCACCCGCGGTCCGGCGAAGCCGAGACGCGCGCCGGGTTCGGCGATGATGATGTCGGTGGACGTGGCGTAGGAGGCCGCCACGCCGCCGTAGGTGGGATCGGTGATCACCGAGATGGTCAGCACGCCCTCGTCGTCGAGTTCGCGCAGCGCCTGGCTGGTCTTGGCCATCTGCATCAACGCGAGGATGCCCTCCTGCATGCGGGCGCCACCGGACGCGGTGACCAGCACCAGCGGCACCCGCGCCGCGAGCGCGGTCTCGGCAGCGCCGGTGACCGCTTCGCCGACGGCCGCGCCGAGACTGCCGCCGAGGAAGCGGAAGTCCATGACCGCCAGCACCAGCGGTGCGCCGCCGATCGTGCCGCGCACGCAACGGATGGCGTCGGGCAGCCCGGTGCGACGGCTCGCCTCGGCGTGCCGCTCGGGATAGGGCCGGGAGTCGGTGAAGCCGAGCGGATCGACCGCGGTGGCGGACGGCTGGATGTGCCGCGCCGATCCCGGGTCGAGCAGCGCCTCGATGCGCTGGTCCGCGGTCAGCATGCCGTGCCCGTCGCAATCCGGGCAGACCCGGCCCGCGCGCTCGTAGCGTTTGGCGTAGAGCATGGCGGCGCAGGACGGGCACACCATCCAGGAGGTCCGGGTGTCCGGACCCGTCTCCAGTGTGGTCATCGTTCCTCCCTCGGTCGGGGTACGAAGCGGGCGCAGTCGGCGGGTAGCCGCACGCCCGCGGTGCGCAGCTGGGCGACGCGGGTGAGGTAGGCCGCGCCCAGCATCATCTGGTCGGCGATGTCGGCGACGTGCCGGTTGCGCAGCGCCGCCAGATAACTTCCGGCCGCCCAGTTGTTGAACCCGCCCATCGCGGGCCCGCACCAGATCTGGTAATCGGCGACGCGACCGGCCTCGCCGCGAATGCTCCACCCCGAAGAAAGCCCCAGATACCACCGGAACACCAGCGCCATCTTGCGTTTCGGGTCCGCGTCCGCGCCGGCCAGCTGGGCAGGATCGCGTTCGGTGAAGTAGCTGACGCAGTCCTCCCACACGGCGTCGAGGGGCCGCTGGAACAGCGTGGCCTCGAGCTCGCGGCGCAGTTCGGCCGGGAACGCGTCGATGCCGTCATAGGCGCGGTAGGTGTCGTAGAGCCGCTGCGCGCGGGTGGCGAACATGGTGCCGCGGCGCAGCACCTGCACCTGGACGCCGAGCTCGAACATGTCCGAGGACGGCGCCATGGCGCAGTCGGCGAAATCCGCCTGAGTGAGCAGCTGTTTGGCGGTGTCGCACTGGGCGGCTTCCACGGTGGCCTGATTCACCGAACCGGTCACCACGTAAGCGGCGCCCAGCGCGAAGGCGGCGGCCGCGGCTGCGGGGGTGCCGATGCCGCCCGCCGCGCCGACCCGGACGGCCGCGGCGGCGGGCACGGTGCGGGCCAGTCGATCCCGTGCCGCGATGAGCTCGGGCAGCAGTACCAGCAGTGGTCTGCGGTCGGTGTGACCGCCGGAGTCGGCTTCGGCCGTGATGTCGTCGGCCATCGGCACCTGTTCGGCGAGCCGCGCCTGCTCGGGCGTCAGGTCACCGGCTTCGACCAGCGCGCGCAGCAGCCGTGCGGGAGCCGGACGCAGGAACGGCTCGGCCACCTCCACCCGGGAGACCTTCGCGATCAGGCGGTGGCGCACCTCGACGCGTCCTCGCCGGTCGACGGCCAGCCCCGCCGCCCGGTAGCGCACGACCTCACCGGTGAGGCCCATGAACGCCGACGCCTCCACGCAGCGAACCTGGTGCCGCAGGCAGGCGTCGACGATCGCGCGCTCCAAGGCGGGCTCGGAGGGGCTGTGGATAAGATTGCACGCGAACGGTTTTCCGACCAGCGTGCGGCTCAGCTCGGCCAGTGCCGCGTCCACCGCGGCGGGTGGAACGCCCGCCGCGCCGTAGGAGGCGAGGTATCCCGCCCGCGCCATCGCCGAAACCAGAGCGGGCGAGGCGATGCCGTTCGCCATCGCGCCTGCCGCGTAGGCCGCTCGCACGCCGTGGGCGGCGGCGAATCGCCGATCACCGAGCTGCTCGGGCGGCAGCGGAGCCACCGCCGCGAGCACCTCCGCGTGTGCCGCGGTGCGCTCGTCGGACGTCGCGCCCACCCGGCCGTCGTGGCGCACGATCCAGCACGGGCGCGTCAGGTCGGACAGGACGGCGGTGATGCCGTCGGCGGTGTCGGCGAGAATACCGGCCCGGGACGTGGTCATCAGCGCTCCTCCCGCTCGACGAGTTCGACCGCGAGATCGGTCAGCTCGTAGATGCGCAGCCCCGGCTTCCACAGCGAACCGTCGGCGACGACGGTGACGCCGCGCGGGCCGCGGTGGATCTCCTTGATGTGGGCCTCGAGTTCTACGGTGCCGTCGGTGGGCAGGAACTGCCCGCGGTAGCGCCAGCTGAACGTCCGGCCTGCGGGGATGCGGAAGACCGGATCGCCGATCGTGTCGGCGAATCCGGCGTCGATCATCCACTCTTGGATCGCGTGGATCACCGATTCCACACCGAGCGAGCCCGGGATCACCGGGTCGAGGTGGAAGTGCCGGGCGAAATACCAGTCGGACGGATCGATCTCGCGCAGCGAATGCAGATATCCGGAGTCGTAGCTGCCGCCGCCGTCGACCACCTCGACCCGGTCGATCAGCGCCAGGGTGCGCCTCGAGCACAGGCGGGCGGCCGGGTTCGCGCGGCGGGCGGCGACATCGATGGTGCGCACCCGTGCGCCCGGGTGCTCCGCCAGCCAGCTCGGCGCGGGGCGTCCCGCGTCGAGTCCGGTCTGGTTGGCCAAGGCCTCGTCGCTGAAGTAGCCGAACATGGTCTCGCCGGTGTAGACCGGCTCGCCGTCCACGCTGAGCGTGTAGTCGAAGGTTTGCAGCGACGAACCGGGCAGGATGGTGGTGGACAGCAGCCGAGAGGACTGGCTGATCGTCTTGTCCCGCAGGTCGATTTGCCGCAGCACGGTGGCGGTGCCGCCCAGGTTGCGCAGGCTCAGGGTGGTGCCGGGCTGGGTGAGCGTGGGACCCGCGTAATAGCCCATCAGCAGCGCCGCCTGCAACGAGGTCTCCATGTAGACGAAGTGCGGCATGGAGTCGTTCGCGGTGTCGCCGTAGTACCAGGAGTCGGCGGGTGAGTCGTATTCGGTGGTGTAGGACGCGCCGTCCAGGTTCCCGCGCTTGCCGTCGAAGTCGAGCACCCGGTCGACCAGCAGCAGGCCGCCGGTCGGCAGACGGGTCGCCCGCACCCCGGTGTACTCCGCGAATTCCGGTCCCATGGCGATCCCTTGGTCACCCCGGGCGAGGTGGGCCATGTGGAACTCGTTGAGCAGCAGGCTTTCCGAGACCTGGCCGGGGCCGACCCCGCTGCCCGGACGCTCCACCACCGTGACCGTGACGTCGAGCGCGCCTTCCGCGCCCGCGACGCGGACGGTGCCGGTGACGTACGGCCGGGGCACCAAGTCGAGCGCGGTCACCGTCAGCGTGATCGTGCCGGACGCGGCACCCGCGACCGTACCCGCGCGTTCGGCGACCAGGGAGCTGCCCGACAGCACCAGCGGCAGGCCGAGATACAGCGCGAACACCTCCGCGACCTGCGTCGCCGCCGCGTGCGGGTCGCCCTCGAATCGTGCTTCGACGCTGCCCTTGCCGGAGCCGCCGTACAACTCGATGCGGGTCACCTCGGTGAGCGCGAGCCGGGTCGAACCGCCCAGCCGGACCGCCGCCACAGTGCCGGGGCGCCGGTACGCGGAGCCGAAGACGCTCAGCTCACCTTCGGCGAGACGGAGCAGGTCCGCTCGATCCAGGCGCGTGCGGTCGGTCCGAGCAGGCGGCTTGAAGGCGGACTCGGCGGCGGTGAATTCGCGCCGGACGCCGGACGCCTCAAGTCCTTCGTGGACGTGACCGGCCGCCTCGGCCGTGACCGACGAACGGCGCAGCGCTCGCTGCCACACCGCCCGCTGCATGGCCAGCTGCGCGCTCAACGCCGCCCGATGCGCGGCGACGACGCCGGTGCGGATTTCGGCGAGCGGACCGGCCGCACGCGAGGCGGAGCCGTCGGCATGCGCCGCCCGCGCCTCGGGTTGTGTTCCGGTGACCGCGAGACCGGCGGCCGGGGCCGTCTCCGCGTACCCGGCGAACGGGCTCGCCGGCGTGACCGTGTCGTCGGAGCCCGGCCGAAGCGTCGGCGCCTCGTCGACGCCCTCCCCCGTTTCCGCGAGCGCCGTCACCGGATCGAACGGAATCCCGTCGAATTCCAGGGTTGTCATGCCATCCACCGCCTCACCGAGGTCTGGAACTTCTCCGTCAGATCGGGTGTCGTCACCACGGTGACGTCCGAGAAACGTTGCAGTACAGTGCCGTCCGCCGTTGTGGCGGTGGCGTCGATCCGGGCGTCGACACGACCGGGGCGCGGGTTGTCCACGGTGAGCACGAACGGCTCGCCCGCGGGCAGTGGCCGGAAGTAGTCGATCCGCTTGGCGCCGAGCGGCAGACAGGCGCTGCCGAGCAGCCGGTGGCCCAGCACGGGCGGCCCCTGCAGGATCAGGTCGGCCAGGACCGGGTCGTGCAGCCGCCCGGCGTAGGCGCCGCCCGCCACGGTGGCGGGGGGCAGTTCGCAGTCGAAGACGATCGCGTCGTCCGAGACCGCCCGGACCCGGCGCAGTCCCTGCAACGCGGGCGCGTGGAACTGGACGGCGTCGCGGTAGAT
Source organism: Nocardia sp. NPDC003999 (assembly GCF_053604885.1). Lineage (NCBI taxonomy): Bacteria > Bacillati > Actinomycetota > Actinomycetes > Mycobacteriales > Nocardiaceae > Nocardia > Nocardia sp. NPDC003999. Next base: position 267,803 of record NZ_JBSGIB010000005.1, on the reverse strand, counting down.
GGTCGCCTCGCCGACAGAACCACCCGGCACCGGTTTGCACGGTGGCCGATCCGGCGTTTCGGCGAGCACGAGGGTTGCGCGGAAGTGGACGGCATTCTCGCCGCGCACCGTCGCCCGCACAGTGGACGCGCCCTCTTCCGGCGCGATTTCCAGTTCCAATTCGTGGAGCGGCCGTTCGAAGACGATGCCTTTGAGCACTTCGAAGTCCCGGACGCCGACCACCGTGCGGCCCGGCAGGCCGCGTTCGGCGAAGTTGATCATCGCGCCGAGCCCGAAGGTCGCGGGCAGCACGATGTGCTCACCGATCCGGTGCGCCGCGATGATCGGGTCCGCGGTGATCCCGGTGATCGTCCGCCGCGCCCGGACTGTGCCGGTGGCGGACGTGGTGTCCGACAACGACTTCGCGGGTCCGATGAGCACGACCGTGTCCGCGGAGCGCGCCTCGGTGAACTGCTCGGTGAACGCCGCCGCGCCCCCCTGCGGGTCGAGCAATTCGACACCGCGCGTCCGGAAGTGTTCCCGCAAGGCGGGAGTCACCATGCCGCCGTCCCACGCGCCCCAGTCGATCGCGGTGACATGGCAATTCGGCCGTTGCGCCCGCAGGCTCACCGCGAATCGGGAGAGCGCCTCGTTCGCTGCCGCGTAATCGGCCTGACCGGCATTGCCGAACAGCCCGGCCACGGAGGTGAACAGCACCAGATGACGCAGTTCGCCGAGCGCGCCGAGCACCGACGCCAGTCCGGCGATCTTGGGATCGAGCACGCGCGCGACCGATTCGGCGGTCTTGTCCGTGATCACGGAGTCGGCCAGCACTCCCGCTCCGTGCACGACGCCGGTGATCGAGTCCCGCCACGGTGCGAGCGCGGCGGCGACCGCCTGCTCGTCCGTGGCGTCGACCGCGAGGTACTCGGCGCGGGGGCCGAGCGCGGTCAGCGTCTCCCGGATCTCGCGTGTTGCGCGGATTCCGGACACGGCACGCTCGATATCGCGCGGCTTCGCGCCGGAACCGGCCAGCGCGCGTACCGCGGCGGCCTTCAGATCGGCATCGGAAACCCCTGCCGCCCAATCCGGTTCGGCGGCCGGTTCGGAGCGCCCGAGCAGCACGAAGCGCGCCTCGCTGCGCGCGGCCAGCGCCAGCACGCAGGTCGCCGTGACGCCGCGCGCGCCGCCGGTGACCAACAGGACGTCCTCGGCGGTGAGCACGGTGGCATCCTGCTCCGTGCCCGCTCGCACCGGGAGAACGGTGCGCGCGGGCGCGTGCCCGCTCGGCACCGGAGTCCATCGCCGCGCCGCCGCGTCGATGCCGACCTCGAGCGTGTCGCGAGCCGGATCGAACAGCTCGGCGGTGACGAACTCGGCCAGTTGCCGTGCGGAGCAGGCCGGGTCGACGTCGAGCGCCCGGCAGAACAGCTGCGGCTGTTCGGCGGCCAGGGTTTTCACCACACCGCCGATCCCGCCGAGCAGCGCGTGTTCGGGCTGCTCGGTGCCGTGGAAACCGAGTGCGCCGTCCAGCCGCGTCACCGTCACGAAGGCCGCTCGGTCCGATCCGCCGCGCAGCAGCGGCACAGTACGGCCGGCCAGGAGGATGCCGTCGGTCAGGCGGTGTTGCGCCGACGCCCAGTCGGCGGTGCCGCCCAGCAGGACGAGGCAGAGGTCGAGCGGCTCGCCGTCCAACCCGTCTGCCGAATCCATCTGTCGCACAGTCCAACCGAGCCCGCTCAACGCTGCCGCGAGCGCGTCCGATCCGGAGTCCGCTTCGCCGGTCAGGTCGACGAGCACCGCCCGCGCCCCGTCCCGGTAGGGCGCTACCGCCCGATCCGGAGCGGGCAGCGCGACCAGTTCGACGGCGTGCCGCGACGTTCCCGCCGCGGCCTCAGCTTTTGGGTGGACATCACCTCCCGCCGTCCCGGCGAGTTCCACCACGATCTGATCCAGCGTGCGAAGCGTGCCCAACTGCTCCGGGCCCAGACTCGGTAGCTTCGGAAACCGTTCTTGCAACGCGCCGATCACCTGCACTCGTTTGATCGAGTCCACGCCGAGGTCGGCTTCCAGATCCATCGACGGATCCACCATCTCCACCGGATAACCGGTCTTCTCCGCGACCACCTCGCGCAGCGCGCGCCGCAACGCCTCGTCCGTCACTTCAGCGTCGGCCGGGGCGACCGCGCCGTTCGCCGACGTTCCGGCGTCCTGCGCGCCGAGCAGCTCGGCGATCTGATCCAGCGTGCGAAGCGTGCCCAACTGCTCCGGGCCCAGACTCGGCAACTGCGGAAAGCGTTCCTGCAGAGCGCCGATCACCTGCACCCGCTTGATCGAGTCCACACCCAGATCGGCTTCCAGATCCATCGACGGATCCACCATCTCCACCGGATAACCGGTCTTCTCCGCGACCACCTCGCGCAGCGCGCGCCGCAACGCCGCACCCGAGACCTGGTCGTCGGTGACCACGTGAGCGGTGCCGTTCGACGTCGCTGACGGCGCGGCCGGGGTCGGCGCGCCGGTGGCGCCGAGCAGCTCGACGATCTGGTCCAGCGTTCGCACCGTGCCCAACTGCTCGGGGCCGAGGTTCGGCAGTTGCGGGAAACGTTCCTGCAGAGCGCCGATCACCTGCACCCGCTTGATCGAGTCCACACCCAGATCGGCTTCCAGATCCATCGACGGATCCACCATCTCCACCGGATAACCGGTCTTCTCCGCGACCACCTCGCGCAGCGCGCTGCGCAACGTGTCGCCGGTCACCTGGTCGGCGGGAGCAGCGTGCCCGTTCGTCGCCGGAGCCGGCGCCGCGACGGGTTCCGGGGCGGGAGCGCGGTGTTCGTCCACGACCATGGCGGTGGCCAGCGGCCGTCGTACCGGCGCGGGCTCGATCGCCGCGCGCGGGGCGGGCGCGGGGCGCGTGACCTGCGTCGATGACCGTGACACCGGCGCGAAGCCGCTCTCCAGCTCGACCAGCTGGGCGAGCACCTCGCTGGCCCGCGCGTGGCTGTGGCTGATCGCGACACCGTGTTCCTTGACCGCTTCGATGGCCCGGACGGTGGCGGCGTCGAGCCTGCCGTCACCGAGCGCGCCGGCCAGATCGCGGGCCATGTCCAGCTGGCCGTCCAGGAACTGGCGGTGCGTGTGCAGGTGCTGGACGAGCGCGCTCTCCAGCGCGTCCGAACCGGTGTCGGCGGGCTGCGGTGTGGGGTACACGGGTGTCTCCGTTGCTGCGGTGGAAGCGGTGGGCACGGCCCGCTGCTCGGCGGGCGGGTGATCGACCACGCTGTCGACCGGAGCGGGAGCCGCCGCGAGCACGCTGAGCCGGTATTCGGCGTCGAGCGCGGCGGCGTAGGACTTGCGCCGGGTGTCGGGCACGTATTCCGGCGCCGACATCGTCACCGTCATGGCGCGCCCGGTGACCGCCGCCTCCGGCTCCGGCGCGGTGTGGCGGTTGATGCCGTGCAGGCCGAACCCGAGCACGGCCAGGCGCACCGCCGCGCGGGTCAGCGCGAGATCGCTGTTGCCGATCGGGCCGGAGTCGGTCGCGATGACGACCACGTCGTCGCCGAGGGTGCGCCGCACCAGCGAGGTCAGCACCTGCTTCGGCCCGAACTCCACGAACACGGTGCAGCCCGCGTCGCGCATCGCGGTGAGCGCGGCCACGAATTCGACCGGCTTGCCGAGCTGTTCGGTCAGCACGGCCCGGTTGGCCGCCACATCGTCGCCGTAGCGGGCGTCCGGCGTGTTCGCGAAGACCGGAGCGTCCGGCGCGCCGATGTGCACCTCGGTGATCGCGGCGGCGAACGCCGCGGTGGCGTGAGCGACATAGGGCGTGTGGAACGCACCGGACACCGGCAGCGAACGGGTCGCCACGCCACGCTCACCGCAGCGCGCGACGACGGCCGCGATCCCCTCCGCACCGCCGCCGACCACGACCTGGTCGGGCGCGTTGTGATTGCAGATCCAGACGTCCTCGACACCGTCGAGCAGTTCCTCGGCGGTCTGCCGGGACGCACCGAGCGCCACCATGGTGCCCGCCTCGACACCCGGCTCGGGCGTCATGGCCACGCCGCGAGCGCGAGCCAGCGCGAAGAAATCGGCCGTGCTGAGCGCACCCGAGGCCCACAGCGCGGTCAGCTCACCGAAGCTGTGCCCGAGGTACCCGTCGGCGTGGAAGCCGTAGTCCGACAGCGCCGTGAACTGTCCTGCGGACAGCGCGCCGATCGCTGGCTGCGCGAATTCCGTTCGGCGCAAGACGCTTTCCTGCTCCGCCGCCACGTCGTCATCGAACGCGGGCGGCGGGAAGACCACCGACGACAACCGCACCGGCGCGCCCGCGAACGCCTCGTTGGCCGCGTCGAACGCCGCGCCGACCGCGGGATTGTTCACCGCCGCGTCCAGCCCCATGTCGACGTACTGGCTGCCCTGCCCGGCGAACAGCGCGCCCGCCTTGCGATCCGGCACTGCGGCGGCGCGGAAGTACACGCCCTCGGGGTGCTCCCAGTCGGCGGCGTCGGGGTTGCGGACCAGTTCGTCCACCGCGAGCGAACGCAGATGCGCGGCGTTCTCCTCGTCCACCGAGACGAACCCGATGCGCGCGTGATCCTCCGGGATCTCGCCCCCGTCGGACGGCGCGACGCTGCGCACCGCATCGATCAGTCCGGACACGTCGGGCGCGTGCCACAGGTGCGCGCGGGCGGTGCGGTGCAGCACCGGGTGCGCGGCGCGGTCGGCGTCCGCCTCCTCGAGCACGACGTGGAAGTTGGTGCCGCCGAAGCCGAATGCCGAAGCAGCCGCGCGGCGCACCGGGCGCTGCGGGTCACGGATCCACGGACGCGTGCGGGTGTTCACGTAGTACGGCGCGTCGACGGCGGCGATCTCGGCGTTGGGCGCCGAGACGTTGATGGTGCCGGGCAGCACCTTCTGGTGCAGCGCCAGAGCCAGTTTCATCACGCTGGCGGTGCCCGCGGCGCCCTTGGTGTGCCCGATCTGCGACTTCACGCTGCCGAGGGCGGCGAAGGCCCGCTCCGGCGTCGCGTCGGTCAGCAGCTCCTTCAGCGCGGTGAGCTCGGTCTTGTCGCCGACGGGCGTGCCGGTGGCGTGCGCTTCGATGAGCGCGACATCGGCGGGCGAGATCTCGGCGTCGGCGTAGGCCCGGTCCAGCGCGACGCGCTGGCCGCCCGCGCGCGGGGCGTAGATGCTCTTGGCGCGGCCGTCGCTGGAGGAGCCGAGTCCGCGGATGACGGCGTAGATCCGGTTGCCGTCGCGGCGCGCGTCCTCCAGTCTGCGCAGCGCGAGCATGGTGATGCCCTCGCCGAGCAGCGTGCCGTTGGCGTCGGCGGAGAAGGGACTGATCTGCCCGCTGGACGACAGCGCCCCGACCTTGCTGAAGCACAGGTAGATGAAGATGGTGTTCTCGGTGTCCACGCCGCCGGTGATCATCATGTCCGCGCGGCCGTCCTGCAGTTCGGCGATGGCGGTGCGCAAGGCGGCCAGCGAGGCCGCGCACGCCGCGTCCACGGTGCAGTTGATGCCGCCGAGACCGAGCCGGTTGGCCACCCGGCCCGCGGTGATGTTGGCCAGCAGGCCGGGGAACGAATTCGCCTCCCACGGCGCGAAAGCCGCGACGAACCGATCGGCGATGGCGTCGGCGTCCGCGTCGGACAGACCGACCGAGCGCGCCGCCTCCTTCAGCACCGGCGTGGACAGCCGCGCGGCCAGCGGGTGCATCAGCGGCACCGGGCCGGTGGTGCCGAGGACCACGCCGGTGCGGCCGGCGTCGTACCAGGCGGAGTCCACCGCGCCCGCGTCGCGCAGCAGGTCACGCGCGACGCCGAGGCTGAGCGTCTGCATCGTGCTGGTCACTTCGAGCTGGTTGGGCGGCAGCCCGAATTCCAAGGGGTCGAACTCGATGTCGGGCAGGAACGCGCCCCGGCGCGAGTAGGTCTTGTCCGGCGTCGCGGGGTCGGGATCGAAGTAGTCGTCGAGGCTCCAGCGCGACCCGGGGACCTCGGTGGTGCAGTCGACGCCGTCGACGATGTTCTGCCAGTACTCTCGATGATTGTGGGCGTTGGGCAGCAGCCCGGACATCCCGACGATGGCGATCGGGTTGCGCGCCAGGCGTCTGTCGTCTGTCACGGAAATTCCTCTCGAACCGGGTGGATGGTCAGGCGGCCACGGTCGTCGCGGTGCGCGACGCGACGAGTTCGGCGACGCTCGCGGCGAACCGGTGGTGGCCCAGCGAACTGGGGTGCAGACCGTCGGCGGTCCACATCTCCGGCCGCTCCCATTCGGGTTGGGTGGCGATGTCCAGCAGCAGCGTGCCGGTGTCGGCGGTGACGTCCGCGAGCACCGCGTTGGCGAAGGCGAACCGCTCGCGCAGCAGCGCGCGGAAGCCGTCGGGCACGGGCAGCCGGGCCGGGATGTCCGGGTAGCTGGCCGTGAACACGGTCGCGCCGCCTGCCCGCAGGCCGCCGAACAGCTCGGCGAGGTTGCGGGCGAAGCGGTCTTCGGCGAAATCGCTCACCAGGTCGTTCACGCCGACCACGACGCCGAACAGGCCGGAACGGCCCGAAAGCGCCACGCGCAGTTGACGTTCCAGCACGACAGCGGTCGTCGCGCCGTGCTCGCCGAGATTGCGCACCGCCGCGGGCCGCAGCCCGAGCTGGCCGCCGAGACGCGGAACCCAGCCACGGTAGCCGCCCCCGGGCGCGGCGTCGCCGCGCCCTTCGACGAAGCTGTCACCCAGCGCGGTCAGCACGGGCGCGCTCATGCGGTCACTCCGTCCTTGCTGACGTGCCTGGCCGCCGCCGGGAAGTCCACCTTCTCGTACAGTGCGGCCAGCTCCTGCTCGCCGAAGTACCTGTCCGGCGAGTAGATTCCCGCGATCAGCCCGAAGAAGTGCTTGGTGTAGTCCGCGTCCAGCGACGTCGCGCGGAACACCGAGTCGTAGTACGGGGTCAGCGACAGCTCCGAGATGCTCAGCGTCAGTTCGTAGGTGCTGGCGCTCTGCGCGTCGCGCTCGCGCTGATACTCCGCCAGCGCCTCGTCCATCGGACGCGCACCGGACAGGCCTTCGTCCACGTGGTCGGCGAGCAACTGCGCGTACTTGAACGCGTCGGTGATGCCCCAGCCGGTGAACGGATCCTTGTGGTAGGCGGCGTCGCCGACCAACGCCCAGCCGGGGCCGTGCGACGCGCGGCGGTAGTTGTCCGGGTACAGCATCGGGCGGAACTGCTCCACCCGCTTGCCGGTGTCGCGCAGGCGAGCGCCGATCTCCGGGTCGACCTGGTCGACGATCTCCTGCACGGCGGCGTCCGGGTCGGCGCGGAACTCGCGGAACCGGTCCCGCTTGCGCATGACCGCGACCAAGGCCAGATCGTCGTTGGTCGGCCAGGACGCGAACTGCTGCTCGCCGAATCCGGTGCGGTGCTGCATGCCCCAGTCGACGCCCTCGTAGTAGGAGTAGTAGACGAAGCACGCCGCGGGCGAGCCCTCGTACTCCTGTGCGCCGACGGCCTTGGCCACCAGCGAGTTCGAGCCGTCGGCGCCGACCACCAGTGTGGCGCGGAACTCTTGCTCGGCGCCGTCGCCGATCGCCCCGCGGATGCCGGCCACGCGGTCACCGTCGAAGACCAGTTCGGAGACGGTGAAGCCCTGGATCACCTCGACGCCGGAGTTGCCCGCGGCCTCGACCAGGATCTTGTCCAGCACCGTGCGGCGCGGGCAGTAGACGGCGTCGATGCCGTCGGCGGCGGTATCGGCGAAGCCCTTGATCACGATGTCGGTGTAGGAGAAGTTCAGGTGGCGGATCGCCGGAACGCCGGTGGCGACGACCTCGTCCAGCAGGCCCCACGACTTCAGGAAGCCGAGCCCGGCCTGGTGGATGTAGTGGGTCGAGGGGGTGTCGCTGGGGAAACTCGCGCGGTCGACGGCGAGCACCCGGTAGCCCTTCCTGGCCAGCAACATGGCCAGCGGGGCGCCCGCGACCCGGGTTCCGACAACGATGACGTCGTACATGTTTCGCATCACTTTCCGGTAGTCGAATTCCGATTCGAGTCTGTGGCCGTGCCTGGCGCTCGACCACCGCGCCGGGCCCTGATTCATCGGCCGATCGGCCGCGGCTATCGTGCGGGCCGCGGCGCGGAATACAGCAGTTCGATATCCGCCGCGTAGACTTCGGCGATCGCGGCGCGGCGCAGTTTTCGTGACGAAGTCGACAATCCGTCCTCGACGGTGAAATCTCCGTCCACGATTCGAAATGCCCGAATCGATTCCGCGCGCGAGACGAGCGAATTCGCGTCGTCGACCGCCGATTGCACGGAGGCGGTGAGATCGCCGTCCGGCTCGGTGGCGCGCCAGCGCCGCACCTGCGCCTGATCCAGAGTCACCAGGGCGGTCACGAAATCGCGGCCGTCGCCGAGCACCATGCAGTTGGACACCAGCGGATGCAGCCGGATCCGGTCTTCCAGCGGCGTGGGCGCCACGTTCTTGCCGCCGGAGGTCACCAGGATCTCCTTCTTACGCCCGGTGATCCGCAGGAATCCGTCGTCGTCGATTTCGCCGAGGTCGCCGGTGTGCAGCCAGCCCTCCGGGTCCACCGGCGACTGGCTCGCCGCCGCGCCCCAGTACCCCGGCGACACGTGCGGTCCGCCGACCAGCACCTCGCCGTCGTCCGCGGCGATGGCCACCGAGGTCCCCGGAATCGGCCTGCCGACCGTGCCGAGCCGGTTGGTCCCGGGGGCGCTCACCGTCACGGCGGTGGCGGCTTCGGTGAGGCCGTAGCAGTTGAGCAGCTCCACGCCGAAGGCCGCGTAGAACCCGACCGTCGAATCGTCCAGCGAGGCGCCGCCGGAGATGACGTAGCGCAGCCCACCGCCGAGCGCTGCCGCCACCGGGTGCGTGGACGGCTCCGGCGTGGCTCGCGCCCGCATCAGGTCGAGCCCGCGCTCCACCGCCTCCCGCTCCTCGGTTTCGGTGAGCAGGCTGCGGCAATACTTCCGAATCTTCTCCAAGCCGTAGGGAATCATCGCGAGGAAGGTCGGCCGCACGGCGGGCAACGTGGGCACCAGCTCCGGAATGCCGGGCAGCAGATGCGTGCGGCTGCCGCCGAACAGGCAGGCGAACAGGATGGTCTGGCCGAAGACGTGCGACAGCGGCAGGGCCAGCACGGTGGTCCCGTCGAACATGGCACCGGTGCGGCGCACGGTGTTCGACGAGGACACGAACATGTTGCGATGGGTGATCAGGCAGCCCTTCGACACGCCGGTGGTGCCGCTGGTGTAGACGATCATCGCCAGGTCGTCCGGCCGGACCGCGGCGATGCGCGCGGCCAGCCCCGGATCGACCGCGCCGGTGGCCCAGTCCGCGATCTGCTCGAAGGCCCAGACCTCACCCGCGCCGGCCGCGCGCAGCCGCTCGGCGTCCTCGGCGCTCTCGGCGGCGAAATACGCGCTTCCGCTGTCGCTCAGGATGTGCTCGATCTGGCTCGGTGACGAGGTGGGGTAGACCGGCACCACCACCGCGCCCAGGGCCAGCAGCGCGCAATCCAGCAGCACCCAGGACAGATTCGTGCGGCCGAGCACCGCGACCCGATCACCCGCCGCGACGCCGCGCTCGGCCAGAGCCGAGGCCAGGGCACGGGCCCTGCGGTCCACCTCGGCGCTGGTGAGCCGCGTTCCGTCGGCGTCGCACAGCGAAAGCCGGTCCGGGTGCTCGGCAGCCGCGCCGGAAATCACCGAGTACAAACTCGCCGAGTCCGGCAGATCGAAACCATTCTCACCGACCGACACTGCGATGACAGACACTGTGTTCACAATGTCGAATTCTGGTCGGCGGCACGGAATTACCGCGCCGCCGACATCGCGGTTCCTACCGCGCGAATGTCATCACCTATCGACGTGGTCAGGCCGATACCGCACGGGCAATATCGATTTGCGCCGGTTCCGGAGAATCGATGCAATCCAGGAAAAAGCCGACCGCCGGATTCGGCTCGTCCGCACGCCACACCGCGTACAAATCGAGCGTCGGCACCGGATCGAACAGTTTCACCGCGACCGAAGCCGTTCCAGGGCCGCCCATGCCCATCGAAATCGCCCGCGGCAGCGAGGCGAACCCCACCAGCGGGCGCACCGAGACCATGTGCGCCGTCGCACCCGGGTCGTCGGCGGTCTGCGCCACGGCGAGGGAGATCCTGGAATCCGCCGCCGCCCGGAAGATCGAGTCGTACATGGCCGGACACTGTTCCCTGGCGAAGAGCACACATTCCTGGCCCTCCAGTTCGGCGAAGGGAACGCCGGGCCGGTCGGCCCACCGATGCCTGCGCCCGACCACGGCGACCAGTGGCACCCGGTGCAGCAGCCGCCGGTACCGGAAGTCGGTCGTACTGGGATGGCCGTACACGAGGGCGAGGTCCAGCGACCCGTCGGAGAGCGCCACCAACTGCGGGCCCGTGCGCTTCTCCCACAGCGACACCACGATGTCGGGATGTCGCTCCGTCATCCTGGTGAGCGCCTCCGGCAGCACGTGTCTGCTGGCCGGAAGGTTGTACCCGATGTTGAGGGTGCCCGCCCGCCCTTCGGCGGTCGCCTTCGCGGCCTGGGCCGCGCGGTCCATCTGCGCCACGATGAGCCGGGCCTGACTCTCGAACTCCCGGCCCGCCGGGGTCAGTTTGACCTCGTGCGAGTTGCGTGCGACCAGTTGCACGCCGAGCGATTTCTCCAGCTTCTGTAGCTGGGCACTGAGACTGGGCTGCGTGAGATGCAAGCGCTGCGCTGCGCGGCCGAAATGCAGCTCTTCGGCAATCGTGATGAACGAAACCAGATGTCGGAACTCCATGCCGCCGGCTCCTTTTTCCGCGTACCGGAAACGGTAGCGCCACCAAGTAACCGAGGATGAACCGAGATCGGACGAACGACACCGAAACCGTAGCCGATCGGTGAACTGCCGCCGAAGGGAGGAGAGGGTGTGCTACTCGCGCCCGTGACCATCCAGCTTCCCCGAAACCCCGCCGGGGGGCAACTCGAAAGACGGAAACCCGGTGTGGGGCAACCGCGCTGCCACCGCGGCGCGGGCCGGGGCACTAGCCGAAATACTGGTGGAACCACGCCGTCAGGTCGGCTTCGCTCTTCGGCCCCGGTTCCGGGTGATCGGCGCGCAGCGTGCAGAAATTCCCGATGACCGCGTACTTCTGATGGATCACCAGCAGACAGCTCGGGCCGAGCGCCGCGTCGGTGTTCGGATAGCAGAAATAACGGCCGAGGACTTTGCCGTCCTGTCGCCAGACATCGTCACCTTGGTCGCCGCGACCGCAGACATGGCCGGAGAGCTGCGCGCGGTCGGCCTCGTACAGTGCCGTCGCGGACTCCGGGTTCGAGAGGCCGAAGAACTCCGCGGCCGGAAATCCGGCCTTCGTCCCGCAGGCCAGCGCCGCGGCCACCGGACCGGGCGGCGGGTCGGCGTGGCGGCAGTTGGCCGGCCCGAAATCACCGGCCAGATGGTTCAGCACCGCATGATCGGCCTGCGTGAAATAGTCGGGATCGCGGGCGACGTCGGAGGTGCGGAACCCGAGGCGGTTACGCACGGCGGCATAGTCGCGGTACGGCTGCTCGTCGGGGTTCCAGATGTACACCGCGGCCGCCGAAGCCCGCTCGTCCGTGAGCAGCAGCGCGGGCCGCGGCGCGGCGGGATCGTCCATCTTGCTCTCGAAACACGACTTGCGGCCGACTTCCACGCCGTCGCGCAGCATCGGCCCGTCCGGCCCCGGCGGATCTCCCGGGCAGTTGTGTCCGTGCAGCGCGGTCAGCAACGACGACGTGTAGCCGCGCAGTTGGTCGACGGTGCGAAACCGCAGGAATCGCGCCACGGGGTCGCTCGCCGCCGGATTCGCGGCGCAGAACACGACGGCGACCGTGGGAGCGTCGGGAGTCTCGTGCACACAATTCGCGCGTTTGTAGCCGGAGGGGCCGACCAGCGAGAGCAGTTCGACGTCCGCGCCGTTCGGCGCGCTCGCGTCGGGCACGGCGGTGCCGGAGGTAGGCCGGACCAGCTCCCAGCCCAGGAAGCCGAGCGTGGCGGCGAGCAGCACGACGCCCAGCAGGGCGAGCACACGCAACAACCGACGGCGGTGTGGCCGCCTCGGGCGGTGACCGCGGCCCGCCGCCCCCGACCGGTCCTCCGGACTACCCGCACCGGCAGGCGCGTCCGCGGTCTCCAGCGACTCCGACGGGCCCGTAGCCGGGCCCACCACGACCGCCGCCTGCGCCGCCGCCCCCAGATCACCCGCGGTGCCGTACCGCGCCTGCGGATCTTTGGCCATGCCGCGCGCGACGACGTCGTCCAGCCGGAGGGGCAGGCCGGGACGGTGCGAGTGCGGCTGCGGCGGCGGCTCGAACAGGTGCGCGGAGATGATCTGCGCTTCGGTGTCGCGGGGGTACGGCCGCGAACCGGTCAGGCACTCGTACAGCACGCAGGTCAGGGCATAGATATCGGCGGCGGGGGTGACCGTGCGAGAGTGGAACCGCTCGGGCGCCATGTAGTGGAACGACCCGATCGCCGAGCCGGTGCCGGTGAGACTTTCCCCGGTCGCCGACTGCGCGATCCCGAAGTCCACGAGATAGGCGAAGCCGTCGGGGGTGAGCAGGATGTTGTCCGGTTTGACGTCGCGGTGCACCAGGCCGTCGGCGTGCGCGGCGTCCAGCGCGGCGGCGATCTGCCGGATGATCGCGACCGCCCGCTCCGGCTCCAGCGGCCCCTGCGCTTTCAACAGCGCGCGCAAGCTGTCGCCGCCGACCAAGCGCATGTCGATGTAGAGCCGGCCGTCGATCTCGCCGTAGTCGTGGATCGGGATGATGTGCGGTTCCTGCAGCCGCGCCGCGACGTGCGATTCGCGCCGGAATCGTTCCCGGAACACCGGGTCGTCGTGCAACCGCTCCGGCAACACCTTCAGCGCGATGACGCGATCCTTGACAGTGTCATAGGCCTCGAACACTTCCCCCATGCCGCCACGACCGATCAGGCGATCCAGGCGATACGGCCCGAATCGCGACCCCACCTCGAGCGTCTGACGTCGCGTCGTCATCTCGTCCTCCGTGACGGGGACCCGGACTTCCGGGGTCGTGCCCCGGCTTCCCGCGCTCAACTGTAGAGCCCGGCGAACCCCTTCGGCGGACGTATCGCACAGCGGGCCGGTCAGCGGCCGGAAGCCATCAGCGCAGGTCCCAGCGCGGTGGGGCCTCCAATGCCGCGAACCGATGCCGGTTGCCGCCACGGTCGTGGCGATCATCGCGACGACGCGAACCCGTCGCGGTGGTCGCCACCGGCAGCCGTCGTCAACCGGATGCCTCTGGCTTACGCGGGCGGCGGTGCAGGGCGAGCTGGATCTCCAGCAGCAGGCGGTCGGCGGGGTCGTCGAGATTCATGCCGAGGATGTCCTCGACCCGGCGCAGCCGGTAGCGCAGCGTGTTCGGATGCACGCACAGTGCCGCGGCGGCGTCGCGCACGTCGCCGTGTTCGCGCAGATAGGTCTCGACGCTGTCGCGCAGGTTCGCGGAATGCTTGCGGTCGTAGTCGAACAGTGCGCCGAGCCGCGGATCGCGCAGTTCCGCCCGCGCTGCCACCAGATCGAGCACCTCGCCGAGCAGCACCGCGGTGCGCGCCTCGGCGAGGGTGGTCACCCGGCTCGCGGGCGACGCGGCGGTGCGGTCGAGGACCCGATCGACCTCGGCGCGCGCGTCGGCCACCCGGCCGAGATCGGGCACCGGGCAAGCGATCGCGGCCCGCAGCGACAGCGACCCCTTCGCGTCGAAGTGCTCGATCAACTGACGTGTCCAGGCCGTCACCGCCTGCTCGGATCGGTAGCCCGGCAGCAGCACGTAGACGCGGTCACCGATCGCGGTGGTCACCGAGTCACCGCGAAAGGAACTGGCACGCAACCGGAGTACGCCACCCAGCGCGGCCCGGTCGGCGCCGGACGCGTGCTCGCCCGACGCGAGCGCGAAGCCGATCACCGCGGCCGGACCGGTCGACGGCAGATGCAGCGCGTTCGCCACTGCCGCGGCGTCGACCGCCGCACCCGCGCCGAACAGCCGGCGGATCAGCAGCGCCTCGGTGGTGGGCGCGTCCAGGCTCCGGGAGATCAGGCGTCCCGCGACGGCCGCCGCGCCGCGCAGGATCTCCGCCGCGTCCGGGTGGAACGGCCGATCCCCCTGCTGCAGCCAGATCGCGCCGAGCACGCGCGGAGCGCGTGCCCGCGCGTCGGCGGGTCGGCGTATCCCGATCGCCAGCCTGCGCTTGATGTTCAACTCGTCGTGGGCGGGCACGTCGACGATCTCGTCTGTGTCGCGCAGCCGATCGAGCACGCCCCACTGCCGCAGCAGGCTCAGGTACTCCGGCGGTCCTTCCCGGCCGAGGATCGATCGCACACGCAACTCGTCGGCGGTCTCGTCGGACGCCGAGTACGCGAGCACATGCGACCGCGGGTCCTCGATCGACACCATCCCGCCCGCGTGGTCCGCGATCATCTGCGCCAGCGCGAACAGGTCGATGTCCGCGGCGACTTCCTCACCATCCCCGCCCACGTTCCCGTCCTTCGGCCAACTCGACAACGCATTTGCCTCATCTTTGTCCAATAGGCTCATTGTCCGGACAGTTTTCCGGTGTTGACTTCCCAGTACCAAAAATTCATCTGACAACTGGAGGTTCCATGGACGCCGTCGTGTCCCCGCCCCCGCCGGTCAACGAGCCGGTGGGCAGCTTCGCGCCGGGCACGGCGGAACGCGAGCGCCTGCGGACGAAGCTGGCCGATCTGGCCGCGACCCCGACGGAGGTCACCCACGTCATCGGCGGTGTGCATCGGCACGGCTCGGGCGAACGCGTCACGGTGACGCAGCCGCACCGGCACGCCGCCGTGCTCGGCACGCTCACCACGGCCGGGCCCGGCGAGGTTCGCGACGCCATCGCGGCGGCCGCCGCCGCGGCACCGGGGTGGCGTGCGCTGCCGTTCGCCGAGCGCGCCGCGATCTTCCTGCGCGCCGCGGACCTGCTGGCCGGGCCGTGGCGCGAAACCATCGCCGCCGCAACGATGCTGGGCCAGTCGAAGACGGCCTACCAGGCCGAGATCGACACCCCCTGCGAGCTGGTGGACTTCTGGCGTTTCAATGTGCACTTCGCTCAACGGATCCTGGCGGATCAGCCGATCTCGGCGCCCGGAGTGTGGAATCGGATGGACTACCGGCCGCTCGAGGGATTCGTCTACGCGATCACGCCGTTCAACTTCTCCGCCATCGCGGGCAACCTGCCCACCGCACCCGCGCTGATGGGCAACACCGTGGTGTGGAAACCGGCTCTCACCCAATCGGTGGCGGCGTACTGGACGATGAAGCTGCTCGAGGCGGCGGGGCTGCCGCCAGGCGTGATCAACATGGTGCACGGCGCGGGCCCCGAAGTGTCGGAGGTGGCACTGGCCGACCACCGGCTCGCCGGCATCCACTTCACCGGATCCACCGCGACCTTCCGCCACCTCTGGCGCACCGTCGCGGCGCATCTCGACCGCTACGACTCCTACCCGCGCCTGGTCGGCGAGACCGGCGGCAAAGACTTCGTCGTCGCGCACAGCTCCGCCGATCCGGACGTACTGAGTACGGCCCTGATCCGCGGCGCGTTCGACTACCAGGGCCAGAAGTGCTCGGCCGCCTCGCGCGCTTTCCTGCCACGATCGGTGTGGGACCGGATGGGCCGCGAGTTCATCGACCGGGTGGCCGGGCTCAGCTACGGCGACGTCACCGATTTCGGTCACTTCGGCGGCGCCCTCATCGATCGGCGGGCTTTCGACAAGAACACCGAAGCCCTCGCGCGCGCCAAGGCGACCCCGAGCCTGACCATCGCCGCGGGCGGCCACGCCGACGACAGCATCGGCTATTTCGTCGAGCCGACCGTCCTGCTCGGCGACGACCCGGCCGACGAGGCGTTCCGCACCGAGTACTTCGGCCCGATCCTGGCCGTGCACGTGTACGACGATTCGGTCGGTGGCTCGTTCGAGTCCGTGCTCGACCTGATCGACCGTGGTTCGCCCTACGGCCTGACCGGCTCGGTCATCGCCCGGGATCGCACGGCGATCGCCACGGCCGCCGACCGGTTGCGCTTCGCGGCAGGCAACTTCTACATCAACGACAAACCCACCGGCGCGGTCGTCGGCCAGCAGCCGTTCGGCGGGTCGCGCGCGTCGGGCACCAACGACAAGGCAGGCTCGGCACAGAACCTGCTGCGCTGGACCTCCGCTCGCACGATCAAGGAAACCTTCGTCCCCGCGACCGACCACCGCTACCCGCACCAGGAGTTGTGATGGCCTTCTCCGGACTGCTGCGGCCCGCCGTGCTGGCGGCCTCCCGCTCCCCGCGCGTGGAGCGCGCGATCACCCGCATCCCGGCCACCAAGAAGGTGGTCGACCGTTTCATCGCGGGCGAGACCGAGGGCGACGCGGTCGCCGCGACCTCGGCGCTGCTCGGCTCCGGCCGCTCGGTCACCATCGACTACCTCGGCGAGGACACCACCGATCTCGACAGCGCCCGCGGCACCGTCGTGCACTACCTGCGGCTGCTGTCGGCGCTGGCGGAACTGCGGGCCGTGAACGATGCTCCGGTGCCGCAGCTGGAGGTATCGCTCAAGCTTTCCGCGCTGGGCCAGTCGCTCCCGCAGAACGGATACGCGATCGCCCGGGAGCACGCCTACGAGATCTGCACGGCGGCGAAGTCCGCCGGGGTCTGGGTGACCGTCGACGCCGAAGACCACACCACTACCGACGCGACGCTGGCGATCGTGCGCGAGCTGCGTTTGGACTTCCCATGGCTCGGCACGGTCTTGCAGGCCTATCTCAAACGCACCGAGGAGGACTGCCGCACCTTCGCGGGCCCGGGATCGCGGATCCGCTTGTGCAAGGGCGCCTATCGCGAACCCGCGTCGGTGGCCTATCAGAGCCGTTCCGCCGTGGACGAGTCCTATCTCCGGTGCCTGCGGGTTCTGATGGAAGGCAAGGGCTATCCGATGATCGCCACGCACGACCCGGCGCTGATCGATGCCGCGCTGCGCCACGTGCGGGAAAGCGGCCGGAAATCAGGCGATTTCGAGTTCCAGATGTTGCACGGCATCCGCGACACCGAACAGCGGCGCCTGGCCGGAGTGGGCCACACACTGCGCGTCTACGTGCCCTACGGAGACCAGTGGTACGGCTACTTCATGCGCAGGCTGGCCGAGCGCCCCGCCAACATCGCGTTCTTTTTGCGCTCCTTCCGCGACCGCTGAGCGGGAGCACGGACGGACGAAGCCCACTGAACCGAGTCACCAGCACTGGCACGCTTTTCGCCGCCACTTGCGGCGCCACGCGACCATACTGGCGGACCACACGGTTTCGACCGAGTACGTGCCGTCGGCGCTGGAGAAAACGAACACAGCTTTAAGGAACAGCATGGTCCTCGCTCACCTACGCGCCCAGATGACGCGCCGAAAGCCGCTCGGCGAGGTCGACGACGAAGCCGCCGCGGCCGACGAGCAGTTGTCGCGGTCGCTCGGCCTGTGGCAGCTCACCGCGATCGGTGTCGGCGGCATCATCGGCGCGGGCATCTTCACCTTGGCGGGCGCGGTGGCGCACTCGGTCACCGGGCCTTCGGTGTTGATCTCGTTCCTCATCGCGGGTGTGGCCAGCGCCGCCGCCGCGCTGTGTTACGCCGAGTTCGCCGGGATGGTGCCCAAGGCCGGGTCCGCCTACACCTACGGATACGTGTCGCTCGGCGAGATCGCGGGCTGGTTCATCGGCTGGGATCTGCTGCTGGAGTACGTCGCGGTCGCGGCGGTGGTGGCCATCGGCGTCTCCGGCTACTTCAAATTCCTGCTGGAACAGGTCGACATCGCAGTGCCGGATTGGATGCTGGGCGCGGCGGGAACGGGTGACGGCCACGTCGTCGACGTGTTCGCCATGCTGTTCTGCCTCGGTACGGCCTGGCTGCTCTCGCGCGGCATCCGCAGCGTCGGCCGGTTCGAGACCGTCGCCGTCGGCATCAAGGTGGCCCTCGTCGTGCTGATCATCGCGCTCGGCGTGTTCCACATCGACAGCTCGAACTACACCCCCTACTTCCCGTTCGGCACGGGCGCGGTGTGGACGGGCGCGGCCACCGTCTTCTTCGCCGTGTTCGGCTACGACGCGATGAGCACCGCCGCCGAGGAGTCCACCGAGGGCAAGAAGCATCTGCCGAAGGCGATCATCTATTCACTGGCCATCGCCATGGTCCTCTACGTCCTGGCAACCCTGGTGCTCACCGGCATGCAGAAGTACACCGAGATCAGCCCGACCAGCGGGTTCTCCACCGCGTTCGAATCGGTCGGGCAGCCGGGCGTCGCGAACATCATCGCGATCGGCGCCATCATCGGCATCGTCACCGTGGTGCTCACCTTCATGCTCGGCGTCACCCGCGTGTGGTTCGCCATGAGCCGCGACGGCCTGCTGCCGGAATGGTTCGCCAAGACCCATCCGGTCCGGAAGGTGCCCACCAGAGTGACCTGGATCGTCGGCATCGGAGCCGCGCTGATGGCCGGTCTGCTGGACATCACCGTGGTGGCCGAACTGACCAATATCGGCATCCTGATGGCGTTCATCGTGGTGTCCGTAGCCGTGATCGTGCTGCGGCGCACCCGCCCCGACGAGCCGCGCGAGTTCCGCCTGCCGTTCATGCCGGTCGTGCCGCTGATCGGCATCGGGTTCTCGGTGTATCTGATCTGGTCGCTGCCGTGGGAGACCTGGGCGCGTTTCGTGATCTGGCTGGTCGTCGGCCTGATCGTCT
Organism: Nocardia sp. NPDC003999; assembly: GCF_053604885.1. Classification (NCBI taxonomy): domain Bacteria; kingdom Bacillati; phylum Actinomycetota; class Actinomycetes; order Mycobacteriales; family Nocardiaceae; genus Nocardia; species Nocardia sp. NPDC003999. The sequence goes on along the minus strand of NZ_JBSGIB010000005.1, from coordinate 248,997 downwards.
ACTTCACCTACTCGCGCACCCATTCCAGGCTCGAGCGGCCCCGGCCCGCCGCGGCGGAAGGCCCGGCGACTTCCTGACCACGCGGGCCGTCGGCGGGTACACCATTGCGGAAAGGTCGCTCGACTGCTTACGGTCGAAAACGTCGGCATCGGCGACAGCCGCGACGTCGCGCGGCTCGGAAGGAGCGGTGGCGGATGGACCTGCGCGAGGCCGTGTCGGCGGGTGTGCTCGAACAGCGCGAGTTACTGGCCCAGGGCGCTCTTTCGGCGGAGCAACTGGTCGAGGCGACGCTCGACGAAATCGATGCCGCGGCGGATCTCGGCGCGTTCACCCATGTCCTGCGGGATGAGGCCAAGGCGGCGGCCGTCGAGCGGGATCGCGAGCGCGCGGCGGGCGAGCCGGTCGGCCCGTTGCACGGGGTGCCGGTCGCGGTGAAAGACGAGTTCGATGTCGCCGGTGTGGTGACCACCTTCGGCACCAGGGCGAATGCCACGCCCGCCGTGGCGGACGCCGAAGCCGTGCGCAGGCTGCGCGCGGCCGGGGCGATCATCGTCGGCAAGACCGCGATGCCGGAATTCGGGCAGTGGCCGTTCACCGAGTCCAGCACGTTCGGCGTCACCCGCAATCCGTGGGACCCGAGCCGCTCTCCAGGCGGATCGAGCGGCGGGTCGGCCGCCGCGGTGGCGGCCGGGCTGGTGCCCGTCGCACTCGCAGGCGATGGCGGCGGGTCGATCCGGATCCCGGCGGCATGCTGCGGATTATTCGGTCTCAAGCCGCAACGCGGGCGTGTGCCGATGTCCCCGAACAAGCACCTGTGGTGGGCGTTGGGTGCCGCCGGGCCGCTGACCCGCGGCGTGCTGGACTCCGCCGTCGTCTACGACGTCATCCGCGGCAGCACCCCCACCGACCGATTCCGGGCTCCGGAACCGCCGACCTCGTTCGAGGCGGCGGCGCGCGAACCGGCCCGTCCGTTGCGCATCGGCTACAGCACCAAACCGCACGCCCTGATGGTGAAACTCGATCCGCAGTATGTGCGCGCCGTCCGCGACACCGCGAAATTGCTCACCGAACTGGGCCACACGGTGGCCGAGGTCGACCCGCACTATCCCGAATCCATGCACGCGTTCTTCCCGCAGTTCTTCGGCGGCGTGCGCGCGGAACTGGCCGAGATCGATCATCCGGAACTGCTCGAACGCCGCACCAAGCAGACGATGGCAGTCGGCGCCTGGGCACGCAGGCCGGTCGTCGAATGGGCGATCCGGCGCGGTGAGGCGTTGACGCGCAAGATGGACCGCGTCTTCACCGAATGTGATCTGCTGCTGACTCCCACCATCGCGATCCGCCCGCCGCGGCTCGGCGTGCTCGACGGGGCGAACACGGTACGAGCCCAGCTCGCCTCGATTCCGATGGTCGCCTACACCGAGCTGTGGAACGTCACCGGTCACCCCGCCGCCTCGCTGCCCGCGGGCGTAGGCGACGACGGGCTTCCGCTGTCGGTGCAGCTGGTGGGCCCCACGAACGGCGAGACGACGATTCTTCCGGTCGCCGCGCAACTCGAGCAGGCACGCCCGCATCCCCGCCCGGTCGCCCTTTCGCACCGCTAGCCTGCACGGCGTCGCCAGAGCCGGAAGGCCCACCGTTCCCGGCAGCGGCGTCGGCGCGCCCGAATGCGCGGTCCTGTCCGAACGTGACATCCGCCGCACCACCCCGGTCGGTGAGCGGAGCCACCTGTCGCGGGGGCCGCCGCGTCCTGCCGGGCGGTCAGTGCCCGGGTACGCCATGCCAATGCTCGCCACGGACCTTCCGCGATCGCTGCTTGGTAGGACGCGGCCGGTCGGTCCACCCCTCGCGAACTCCTGGCGAACGCGAGGATAAGATACAACTTGTGTCTAAGACGTATTCATCCGCTGAGCAGGCCTATCGCGCCGTGAAGGAGCGCATCCTGTCCGGCGCGCTCGCGGGCGGGGAGCTGATCAGCGAGGGTGAGATCGCCGCCGACCTGGGCACCTCCCGCACGCCGGTGCGCGAGGCGTTCCTGCGGCTGGAGACCGAGGGGTGGATGAAGCTGTACCCGAAGCGCGGCGCGCTGGTGGCGCCGATCCCGCCCGACGAGGCCGAGCACGTCGCGCACGCCAGGTACGTGGTGGAGACCGCCGCGGTCCGCGGCGCCACCGCGAACGACCCCGGCATGCTGGTCGAGGCGTTGCGTTCCTCGATCCGGCGGCAGCGCGAGCTGGCCGCCGCGGGCGATCTCGACGGATTCGCGGTCGCCGACACCGACTTCCACCGCACCTACGTCCTGGCCGGTGGCAATCCGCTGCTGTCGGGTTTCTACGACTCGCTGCGGGAACGCCAGCGCCGGATGAACAGCGTCGCCCTGCACCGCGGCCCGGTCGACATCACCCGGATCATCGAGCAGCACGCGCGGCTGGCCGACCTCGTCGCGTCCTCGGACGTCGACGGGTTCGCCGACGCGCTGGTCGAGCACCTGTCCGGCGTGCACCAACTGGAACTACGAGGCCGGTGATGGCGACACTCACCGTCACCGCGCCCCGCGACCGGGTCGTCTCGAGCCGATGGCCGGGCGTCGCCGCCGCGATGTTCGCGATCGCTTGGGGCGGAAATGAATTCACACCGCTGCTGGTGATGTACAAGAGCGACGGGCTGGCGGCCACGACCGTCGACCTGCTGCTTTTCTATTACGTGCTCGGCATCGTGCCCGCGTTGCTGATCGGCGGCCCGCTGTCGGATCGCCACGGCCGCCGGGCCCTGCTGCGGCCGGCGCCGCTGATCGCCGCGGCAGGTTCACTGCTGATCGCGTTCGGGTCCGCTTCGGTGCCGCTCCTGTCGGCGGGACGGGTGCTGTGCGGCATCGCGCTCGGGCTGGCGATGGCGGTCGGCGGCAGCTGGCTCAAAGAGCTGGCACAACCGCCCTATAGTCCGCAGCTACCCGCGGGCACGGGCGCGCGCCGCTCCGCGATGAGCCTCACCGCGGGCTTCGCCATCGGCGCTTGCTGCGCCGGTGTACTCGCGCAATGGGCACCGTGGCCGAACACCTTGGCGTATCTGATCAACGTAGGCCTGTGCCTGATCGCCGCCGCGTGGGTCCGGCGTACCCCGGAAACCGTCTCCGGGCGGCGAAATCCGGGGAGCCTCCGCGACGACCTGCGCATTCCCGCGGCGGGGCACCGGCGCTTCCGCACGGTGGCATTGCCTGCCGCGTTGTGGCTGTTCACCTCCGCCGCGGCGGCCTACGCGGTGCTGCCCGCGCTGATGGCGCCTCGGGTCGGCGCGGCGCCGATCGCGTTCTCCGCCATGATCTGTGTCATCGCCCTCGGCTGCGGGTTCGCCGTCCAGTCCGTCGCGCGCCGGATCGACCGGCCCGGCACCGCGCGGGCGGCGGCGGTGGCACTGATCGCGGTCACGATCGGGATGGCGCTCGCCGCGACGGCTTCCGGTCTGTTGACCCTGTGGGCGACGGTGGCCGCCGCCGTGGTGCTGGGAGCCGGTTACGGCATCGGTCTGGTGGCCGGGCTGCAGGAGATCGAACGCATCGCCCGCCCGGACGATCTGGCCGGGCTGACAGCCGTGTTCTACTCCGCGAGCTACCTGGGATTCGGCACCCCGGCCCTGCTTTCGTTCCTGCACGACACGTTCGGTCTCGGCTATCCGGCGATGTTCGGTGCGGGCGCGCTCGCGGCGGCCGGATGCCTCGGCCCGGTGCTGCGCGACTATCGCGCCTGACGGTCACCGATCCGCCGCGCCGCTCTCAACCCTTCGGCGTCAACAGGACGAGCGGAATCTCGCGCGTGGTCTTCGTCTGATAACCGGCGTAGACCGACTGCGCGGAGGTGACCCGGGGCCACAACGCCGCCCGCTCCTCGCCGGTGGCCACCCGTGCCGTCATCGGCACCTTCGGCCCGTTGCGCACCGACACGACGACGTCCGGGTTGTCGCGCAGGTTCAGGAACCACGCCGGGTGGATGGGGTCGCCGCCCCGCGAAGCGACCACGACATAGGTGTCGCCGTCGACGATCGGCGCCGTGAGCATCACCGCGTGCGGCCGGCCCGATTTGCGGCCGGTGGTGGTGAGCTCGAGCGACGGCATGCCGGAGAAGTCGTTGCCCAGTTTCCCGAAGCTGATCTTCAGTAGGACGCGATGCGCCGTATTCATGGCCTTCAGCGCGAAATTCGAGGGCATACGATCCTCACGATCGGCTCGACGGGTGGTTCGGCTCGACGACCCCCGCAACGGGAGATCACGAATCGGACTGTACCCGAATCGGCGCGGCTCGCTCAGCGGGCGGACCACCCCGACCACCGCGCCACATCGATGGCTATCACCGGGCCCGGTGGCGGCTGCTGTTCGTACTGGGAGTAACGCGCGGTCAAGTGACCGATCGCCGCCTGCGCCTCGGCGCCGTCCGCGATGCGGGCCGCACCGTCGGCGCGAGCCCACCACAGCTGGGTCCAGTCGTCGCCGTACCGGTCGACGAGCACGGCGACCGCGGGGTTGGCCGCGATATTGTCCAGGCGGCGCAGCGCCGTGGTCGTCTTCGGTTTCGCGTCGACGCTGGTGTAGACGACCTCCCCCGCCACTGCGAAGACTATGGGCACCAAATGCGGGCGCAGTTGCGGCGAAACCGTTGCCAACCGTGCGACCGGACTGGTCGCGAATCGTTTGCGCGCCTCCTCGGAACTCAGCCGCACACCCGCCTCCTCGAGCTCGCCGTCCCCGGAAATCGGGGATCGAGTATGTTCCGCCCCCTATGCAACCGGACATTTGCCGTGAAATCACGGCGATCGACTACTACCACGCTACGGTCGAGTCAATGTGTGACCCGTCAAGAGGCTATGTCGTCAGAAGGTGGAGGCGGTTGTGGAAATCGATATCACTGCCCGGCTGAACCTAGCGTTCGAGATGTGGGAGCGTGCGCACGGGCGCCCGCTCGCCGACGATACGGTCGAGACATGGGTGACCGCAGCCGGGTACGACCTGGAACCAGGTCACCTGACGAAAGTTCGACGCGGTCAGGTCGCCACGCTCCCGGAGCAGACCCGCGCCGGGCTGGCCCACGTGTTCGGGCTCGACCCCAACTATTTCGTGTTCGATCCCGGTCCCGACCGGGCCTGCGACGCCGAAGTGATCGCACACCTGGACAATTCGGCCCTGCGCCGCCTCGGACAGGCCGTGAACGGCGTATCGCTGCGCACCCTGCTGTACCTGGAGTCCGTCGCCGAAGTGCTCCGCCAGGCCGACGGACTGCCCCCGTGCGAGCAAACCGCACAACTCTGATCGAACGACAGCGGCTCGGCTACGGCCCCCGGGAAGCCCGGCGGGCCGGCCACACCGCCACTCGCGGACACGATCGCATGACGCGTCGATAATCCAAGCTTGCAATATCGCATCGGTAATACGGCCGCACACAGGACGCCCCGGCATACCGATAGTGAATTCTAGGCAAACGTTAATTTCCCCATTTCGCACCGAGCGCGTCGCCGTGTAGCACTTTTCGGCGCGTCGTCAGCGTAATCCGAGCATCGACACGGCAGCGGAATATCCGCCCGCGCCGCTTTCCCGTGAAATACGCCCGAGTGGCGCCGCACCGCCCACCCCGCTATGCTCGGGCCGCGATATTTCGAAACTGCTTGTCGGTCTGCATATTTGGGGTGCCGAGGCACGCAGAAGGGGGCAGCTGTGCCGTTTCCCGGCGGCAAGCGCGAGTGCGGAAGTACGGAACTTGTCAGAGTTGTTGAATCCGGCGGTGAGTGAGCCCGGCGAAGACGCCGTCCGGCATCCGAAACCGCCGTACGCGACATTGTGGGCCTGCGTTGTCGCGACCGCTGCCGTCGTCACGGCGGCGGTGTACTACGCGCCCGCCGAATTCCGGATCCCACTCGCGGCAGGCGCCACCGCCGCCGCCGTCGCCCTGTGCGCCGCCACCACGGCGGCCGTCCACTTCCGTCGGCAGGCCCGGCACGCCCGGCGGGACGCAGGCCGGGCCAGGGACGACCGAGCGCTCGTCGCCAGCGGCGCGGAGGCCGAGGTCACCGCCGCGAGCGCGGCGGTCGCCGAATACGAAGCGCGCGCGAAGAGCAGTGACAGCCGTCGCGCCGCGGCCATGGCGGCCTTCGCGGGCGCGGCGGGCCGCATGCAGGCGATGACCACCAGCATGCTCGCGGAGCTGCGCGAGATGGAGCACCGCCACGGCGACCCCACCGTGCTCGCCGATCTGCTGCAGCTCGATCACCGCACCGCCCAGGCGGGCAGGCTCGCCGACAGCATCGCCGTGCTCAGCGGCGCGCGATCCGGCCGCCGCTGGGCCAAACCCATTGCGATGGAATCGATTCTGCGTGGCGCGATGGGACGTGTGGCGGGCTATCAGCGAGTCCGGTTGCGCGCGATCGCCGACATCGCGGTCTCCGGTCACGCCGCGGAAGGCGTCATGCACGCGCTCGCGGAACTGCTCGACAACGCCTGCAACTTCTCCCCGCCAACCACCGAGGTGCACGTCTACGCCGCCGAGGTTCCGGCGGGCGTGATCATCACCATCGAGGACAGCGGATTGGTCATGAGCGAGTCGGCGCTGCGCCGGGCCGAGGCGGCGGTCTCGGCAGGCACGCCGGACGCCCGTGGGGCCGGAGCCGACCTGTCCTCGCTGACCGGGACCAGGCTCGGCCTCGCCGTGGTGGGCAATCTGGCGCGCAAGCACGGGCTCACCGTCTCCTATCGGCCTTCCGCCATCGGCGGCACCGCCGTGGTCGTGGTGATCCCGCGAGACCTCACCACCCGCGCGGAACGGCCGCAGCCGTCCACCACCACGGGCACGCTGCCCGTCGCGCGGGAGCGGTCTCGCGCGGCCGCGCCGCTCGACCACGAATCCGCCGATCGGGAGGCCGTGCGTCCGTCGCCCGCGCTGGACGCTCCCGCCGTCGCGCCCCGAGCGCTGCCCAAGCGGCGTCGCGGCAGCACCCTGGCCGCTGTCCATCCCGAGGGCATCGGCGCGCCGGAGGCCGCCGCACCGACTCCTCCTCCGGCACGACCGGACGCGCTCGGCGCGTTCCAGCGCGCGGTGTCCGGGCCCACGACCGGCAGCGCCGCCACCACTCCCCCTGCCCCTTCCGTCTCCATGGAGAACGAACGATGACGACCTCCGAGACCGCCCAGCTGAGCTGGCTATTGGAACAGCTGCTCACCCGCACACCGCGCACCAGGCACGCTCTGCTGCTGTCCAGCGACGGGTTGAAGATCTGCCACACGCCCGAACTCACCGTGGACGGAGCCGACCAGCTCGCCGCCATCTCGGCGGGCATTCAGAGCCTCTCGCACGGCGCGTCGGTGGAATTCGGCGACGGCCGGCCCGGGGTGCGCCAGTCGATGACGGAGTTCTACGGCGGCATCCTGTTCATCGTCGAAGCCGGGCTCGGCGCGCACATCGCGGTCGTCGCCGCAGAGGACGCGGACGCCGGGCTGGTCGGCCACAATATGCGGGAGCTGGTGGAACAGCTCGGCGAACACTTGGCGGCCACGCCGCGCTTCCCGGGAGCGGGCGTGTCGTGAGCAGACCAGGCCGCGACGACGACCCCGATCGGCTCTACACGCTGACCGGCGGGCGCAGCAAACCGGACTCCGACACCTTCGATCTGGTCACCCTGGTGGTCAGCGAGTGCGCGCCGACGCCGGGCATGCAGTCCGAGCACGTGGCGATCCTCGACCTGTGCCGAGCTCCGACCGCCGTCGTCGAAATCGCGGCCGAGCTGCGGATTCCGGTCGGCATCGCGACCATCCTGCTGTCGGACCTGCTGCACGCGGGCAAGATCACCGTGCGTCCTCCGCAGGCCGGTCCGTCCGACTCGCCATGGCACTGCCTGCCCGACACCACGACGCTCGAGAAGGTGCTCGTTGGACTCCGCAAGCTCTGATCCGCGTCCCGCCCGCGCGGACGCGCCCCTGCACCGTGCGACCACGCGGGGACTGAAGGTCGTCATCGTCGGCGGTTTCGGCGTCGGCAAGACGACGATGGTCCGCGCGGTCAGCGAGATCCGGCCGCTCGATACCGAGGCGATCATGACCGACGAGGGGCTGGAGATCGACGATCCCAGTGGCGCGCCGGGCAAATCGACGACGACCGTCGCCTTCGACTTCGGGCGCATCACCATCGACGACGAGCACGTGCTGTACCTGTTCGGCGCACCGGGACAACAGCGGTTCCGGTTCCTCTGGGATCGGCTGTTCACCGGCGCGCTCGGCGCGATCGTGCTGGTCGACCCGCACCGGATCGCGGATTCCTGGTACGCGGTCGACCGGCTGGAACACCAGAAGACGCCGTTCGTCGTCGCCTGCAACGACTTCGGCGAGGGCCACCGCCCCGACGAGGTCCGCGACGCGCTCGACCTGGATCGGTACGTGCCGGTGATCGACTGCGACGCCCGCTCCCGCGAGTCCGGCAAGGGCGTCCTCATCACCCTCGTCGAGCACCTCTATTCCCGCGCGCCGTCCCCGGCGGCCCGGCGCCCCTTGTTCCCGACTCCGGAGGCCGCGTCATGACCACGCCCGCGCCGAGTTCCACCGACAGCTGCCCCGTCCGCACCGCACCGGTCACGTTGAGCGGACCGCGTTTCCATACCGACCCGCATCAGCTCTATCACGAGATGCGCCGGGAGCACGGACCGGTGGTCGCCGTGGAGCTGCCCGGCGGCGTCCCCGCGTGGCTGGTCATCGGCTACCGCGAATTGCATCAGGTGACCAACGATCCCGAGTTGTTCCCCCGCGATGTCGGGCGGTGGAACCAGTGGCCGAACATCCCGCCGGACTGGCCCTTGCTGCCGATGGTCGGGCAGCCGATGCCGTCGATCTATTTCACCGCGGGCGCGGAGCACCGCAGGCACGTGGCGATGGTGGAACCGGCGTTGGAGACGGTCGACACCTTCGAATTGCGCCGCACCTGCGAGGACCTGGCCGACCGCCTGATCGACGCGTTCTGCGGCAGGGGCGAAGCGGAGCTGGTCGCCGATTTCGCCGAACCGCTGCCGGTGCTGGCCCTGGCGTGGATCCTCGGCTTCCCCGACGCGGACGGACCGCGGCTGGCGTGGACGATGAAGACGCTCGCCGACGGCGGGGCCGACGCCCAAGCCGCGCATCAGCAGTTCGCCGAGCACATGGGGCGGTTGCTCGCGACCAAGAAAGTCGCGCGAGGCGCCGATTTGGTGTCCTGGATGCTGGCGCATCCCGGTCCGTTCTCCGACGAGGAATACGTCCTGGACCTGATGGCGGTCACCGCCGCCGGATACCTGCCCACGGCCGACTGGATCGGGAACTCGGTGCGGCTGATGCTCACCGACGACCGGTTCGCCGCGGCGCTCGGCGGCGGGCGACACAGCGTGGGACAGGCGATGAACGAAGTGCTGTGGGAGGACACGCCGACCCAGATCCTCGCCGGACGGTGGGCAGCCCGCGACACGCGGCTCGGCGACAAGGTCATCCGGGCCGGTGACATGCTGCTGCTCGGCCTGGCCGCGGCCAACGCCGATCCCCATGTGCGCCAGCATGTTTCCGACGGCGCCGAGCCGGCGCACTCGGGCAACAGCGCGCACTTCGCGTTCAGCTACGGCGAATACCGCTGCCCGTTTCCCGCGCAGGAGATCGCCGAGGTCGTCGCGCGCACCGGCATCGAGGTGCTGCTCGACCGGCTGCCCGACCTCGATCTCGCGGTGCCCGCCCAGAACCTGGTCCGGCGACCGTCGGCCTTCCTGCGCGGCATGACATCCCTGCCCGTCCGCTTCACACCCGTTCGCGCCGTCGGAGGTACCCCGTGAGCAGAGAATGCCCACACGCAGCAGCCCTTGTCATCGATCCGATGGTCGGCGACCTGGGCGGAGAGACCAGCAGGCTGCGCGCCGCGGGTCCGCTCACCCGGATCGAGTTGCTCGGCGTGCCCGCTTGGACCGTCACCCGGCACGCGCTGGCCAGGCAGCTGCTCGTCGACACCAGGCTGGTCAAGGACATCAACGCCTGGTCGCTGTGGCAGTCCGGCGCGGTGACCAGGCAGTGGCCGCTGATCGGTATGGTCGACGCGGGCCGTTCCATGTTCACCGTCGACGGTCCCGAGCACCGCAGGCTGCGGATCAAGACCACCCAGGCGCTGACCAAGCGCAGGCTCGACGCGCTGCGTCCCGCGGTCGAGCGGATGACCGCCGAACTGCTCGACGACCTGGCCGAGGCCGGACGCGACGGCGCGGCGGTCGACCTCAAGACGGTGTTCGCCTACCCGCTGCCGATGCGGGTCATCAGTGAGCTGATGGGCGTGGACCGCGCCGACCATCCGATGCTGCTCGACTGGTACAAAGCGTTCTTCTCGCTGCTGACGCCGCAGGACGAGCGGCTGCGGGTGATCGACGAATTGGACCTGTATTTCACCGAATTGGTGCGCAAGAAGACCGCCGACCCGACCGACGACCTGACCAGCGCCTTCATCGTCGGCGGCGACGACACCGAGCCGTTGACCGAAGAGGAAGTGGTCGGCAACCTGAAGGCGCTGGTGGCCGCCGGGCACGAGACCACGATCGGCCTCATCCTCAACACCGTGCGCGCCCTGCTGGCGCGGCCGGAGCAGTTGAGCGCCGTCCACGCCGGTGACCACACCTGGGACGCCACGGTGGAGGAGACCCTGCGCTGGGACAGCCCGGTGACCCATCTGCTCATGCGTTTCGCCACCGAGGACATCGCCGTCGGCGACACCGTCATCGAAAAGGGCGAGGGTGTGGTCATGTCCTACCGTGCGATCGGCCGGGACTTCGCCGTGCACGGCGACGACGCCGACGACTTCGACGTCTCCCGCCCGACGGCCAACCGGCACTTGGCTTTCGGCTACGGCCCGCATATCTGCCCCGGCGCCGCGCTCGCCCGCATGGAAGCGGGCATCGCGCTGCCCGCCCTGTTCGCCCGCTTCCCCGGCCTGCGCTTCGCCGTGCCGGTCGAACAGATCCGCAACCTGCCGGTGCTCACCCAGAACGACCTCGAAGCATTTCCGGTCTATCTCGGGAACTGATCCGTGACCGGCGAATTCGCACCGGCGCGCCCAGCTGTGCGACTCCGCACCCGTAGGGCCGGATCACGCCGAAGGACGTCGGTCTGCCGACAGTGGGCCGGCGGCGGTCGCCCGGCCTACGGCGAGCAGAGGTCGCAATACTCACCGGGGTGACATCTCTGCTACGCACTCCTTAATGCTCGCCTTGGGCAGTCACTCCCAACACTGGGACGAGCGGAGGTGAAGGGCGGGCACTGCTGCCCGCGCAACCCAGCGTGCGACCCCGATCGCCAACCCTCAACCAGGATGATCCGGCAACGCTGTGACCCGGTCGAACACGGAAGGTTATCGGTCGCCGGCTATTCCGTGCGTGCGTTCCGGTCCGTGTCCGGGGCCGCCACGGACAACGCCGGGTGCCCGACCAGGCGGCGTCATCACCGCCGCTTGCGGGTGCCTCGCCTGCCCTATCCACAAGAGTTTTCCACTTCCGACAGACGCGTTAGTTGAGCACCGGGGTAGTTGCGTTAGTTGAGCTGTTGCGGTACCGCCGTGAACCCCGTCTCGCCGACGGTGATGACGCAGTGCGCGTCATGCCGGTCGAGCTCGTGCAGCGCTTCCAACAAATGGGTGGACATCAGCGATTGCCACTGTTGCCATTTCTGGTCTTCGGGATAGAGCGAGGACTTGCTCACCTCGACGTAGTAGGCGCGCAGTTCATCGTCCGTGACCGCGAACTCGATGGGCACATCCAGTCGTTCACCGCCACGGCCGGTGATCTGCAAGCCCTGATCCGACGACGAGATCTCCACCTGCCACTCGCGGCCTGCCGCGATCACCGATTGCGTCAGTTCGGCTGTGGTGGGGTGCGAGCTAGGCACGACATTTACCTCCAGGGAACGCAGTGACGATGACGCCGTTATCGACGATGACTGTGGGTTCGACGGTTTTCGCGATCTGCCCGTTGACGTGGTTGACCAAGTATATCTGCCCTGAGTAACAGGTTCTGGCGCCCTGCGGGACAGCGAGGTCGGGGGTATCCAACGATTTACTGATCGCCATGTCGGCGATGTCGCGCCAGTTGCGGTTTTCTATCGCTGCAAGCCCTTGCCACTCCTCGCCGTGCTTGGTTTGGATGTGCCGGAATCCATAGCCGGTGTTACCGCAGGTCAACCGCGCTTTGCTGTACTTCGCGACAACTTTGTCTTCGGGAGTTTTGATACCGCACGCTCCCCACACTTGCTGTGCGGAAGCTGTTGGCGCGGAACTGATGACGGCGGGAATCGTCGCTGCGATCAAGGCAACGATGGTGAGTTTCGTGTGGTTCATGGTCTCCCCCTTGGGTGTTGCGATGCATGCACATCAGCAACTGTTGAGTTGCCTTCTGGGATAAGCCCTCTCATTCATCTACTTGGACGTGGCCGTTCCAGACGCCGTTCCATTATGGGATATACATCACATGCCATCGGCCGTGGCGTCGCCAGAAGAGGGTGTCGCGGCCAGCAACGGTCGTAGCCGGTGGGTCCACACTGGGCTGGTTCGGCGTCGATATCGACCTCGATCGCACCGAAGAGGTCAATGTTGTCCGAGTGGGCCGGTGAGATATGGGCAGGCTATTGATTTGCGCGATTTCACCGGCCCTCGTATTCAACTGCGCCCCAAGTGATGTGATCTCATCCAGATCGGTCTTCAGCGGCTCGACCCATCGGGAGTTTCTCCATTGCCAGCACCGAATCCCCGCTACAGCAGGCGCGAACGCATCACTCCGGAGGCGGCGGGGTTGCGGCCCGGCCTGCCCCATCGACGGGTGCCGGGGTTGCGGCGCGAGGAGTTGGCGTGGGCGGCGGGGGGGACATGTCGGTTACACACTCCTCAAATGCCCGCATATGGGGAGGGAGACGACGATGTGACCTCTCCCTACAGCAGCCCCTAACGGCATTGACAGCGCTTGAGATTTCGCCCGACGTGGACTGGGGCGCTACGGGGTTGACACACCCGTTCGCACGGGCCCATGCCGGTGATGACGCATCCGCGTTCGCAGCGTGATGCGCCCCAGGTGCGGCGGATGGACTTCGGCAGGCAGGTCGCACACTCGCCGATAGAAATCGAGTTCTGTGAACCGACCACCACGGAATAGCGGCTTGACCTCAGCGAATGTCGCACTGACACCCGCGCCGGATCTCGAAGGCATCACGGGAAGACCTCGCCGGTTGGGGACTGATGTTGCAACGTGTCTCCACAGCGGCGATACGTGACAACCGGCCTGGCGAGGCAGAAGACGCGCTCGCGTTCGCCCGCGTAGCCGGGATGGCGATCCGTCACGGTGAACACGACTCCAAAGACGGCCTGCTGCACGCATTCGGCCCGGTCACCGTGCAGATGTTGGCGGCAGAGAACGCGATGGTCGTCGACAAACCGCAAGTGGCGCTGGCGATCGGTGCGCAACTGGCGGGGACGAAGTACCCCCTGCCGTGGCCGTGGCAGCGTCATCGGCTCGACATTGCAGCAGCACACGCGGCTATGCGGCAGTACCCGGAAGCGCTCGCGGTGCTTCAGCAGATCCGGCGGGAGCTGCCGGAATGGCTTGTGAAACAACGGTTTGCGCGTGACATCCTCGCAGGAATGATCGAGAAGCGGAGGACGCTGACGGCAGAGGTCCGCGAACTGGCGGACTTCGTGCAGGTCCCATACTGAAGCGGTTGGTGAGTCCCGGGTACATCGAGACCCTGATGTACCACGACAGCGTCAGCCCCGACGCGCCGCCGCCGCGCTCGCCGAAGTGGCGAGCGGCGGTTGGGCATCGCCGATGACCAAGGAAGAGGACGCCGACGACTTCGACGTCTCCCGCCCGACGGCCAACCGGCACTTGGCTTTCAGCTACGGCCCGCACATCTGTCCCGGCGCGCCCAGCTGTGCGACTCCGCACCCGTAGGGCCGGATCACGCCGAAGGACGCCGGTCTGCCGACAGTGGGCCTGCGGCGGTCGCCCGGCCTGCGGGGAGCGGAGGTCGCGATACTCACCGGGGTGACGTCAGCAGGCGACGACTCTCAGGATGACTCCCCGTAGTAGGTGGCGATCGCGGCGGCGCGGTAGCGAAGGGAAGTGCGCAACGACTGCGGGGCCAGTGCTTCCACGTCTGTGGTGAGCTGCCACAGCGCCCATTCGGCGTGTCGCGAGTCTTGGAATATCAGCTCCAGCCGCAGCCAGCCGTCGGTGTCGGTTTCCTCGGTGCGGACGGCCAGTGCGGTGCTCACGAGTTCCTCTCGCCGGGCTGGGTTCACCCGTACCAGCACGGCGATTCGGTCGCCGCCGGTCCGGAACCGCGTGCTGCGTTCCTGCCACGCCCGGTCCAGATCGACCCGGCCCGGTCGCTGTGCCGGTTCGGAGAGTTCCTTCGCAGCCAGCACCCGTGACAGCCGGTAGGTGCGGTCCGCGCCGGATCTCGTGGCCAGCAGGTAACCCTGGTCGCGAACGATGACCAGGCCGATCGGGTCCACCGTGCGCCACTTCGGGGTTTGGTCCACGGCCGCGTACTGGATGCGCAGCTTGTGTCCGGCGAACACCGCGCGCCGGATCTCCGCCGATATGGTGTCGGGCACTTCCTCAGCGATCAGCCGACGCGACAGCAGATCGGTCTGCGGGTCGACGAGCAATCGCTCGGCCACGTCAGCCGCGGTGTCCCGATAGCTTTCGGGTAGCGCGTCGATCACCTTGAGCATCGCCGAAGCAAGCGCCGAGCCGAGGCCGAATGCCTGCGCGCCGCGCCGTGATCCGGCGATCAGCAGGGCAAGCGCCTCGTCATGGTTCAGCCCGGTGAGCTCTGTCCGAAACCCGGGTAACAAAGCGTAACCGCCGTGTCGGCCGCGTTCGGCGTAGACCGGGACACCGGCCGCGGACAGCGCCTCGATGTCGCGCAACACGGTGCGGGTCGACACCTCCAGCTCGTCGGCCAGCTCGGTCGCAGTCAGCCGACCGCGCTGGCGCAGCAGTAGCACCAGCGAGACCAACCGGTCGGCGCGCATACGAAAACTCTAACGAATACACGACACAGGATGTCGTGATTCGCTGGGAGGCTCAGCACCACGGCGTCATGGACAGCGGCTACCGGGCCGACAGGACGTACGTACTTCGAAATCGAATGGGAGCTGATGTGGTAGTCGAACGAACGGCAGTCAACCCGGTGACGTGGTCGGTGGAGATGGGATTCAACCAGGGCGAGCTCGTCTGCGGCCACACCCGGACCCTGTACTGCTCCGGGCAGACCGCGATGAGCGGCGACGGCAAGCCCCAGCATGACGGTGACATGGCGGGGCAGTTGGCGCTGAGCCTGGACAACCTGGAGGTCGTGCTGGGCGAGGCCGACATGTCTCTCGCGAACCTCGTCCGGCTCAACGTCTACACCACCGACGTCGATCTGCTTTTCCAGCACTACGGTGTACTGGCGTCGAGATTGGGTGCTTCCGGGGTGGCACCGACCACCACGATGCTCGGGGTCACACGGCTGGCGATACCGGGCCAGTTGGTCGAGTTCGAGGGAACCGCCGTCGCGTGATGCCGCCTCCGGCGTGCACTTGACCGCCGGGAACTGGTCCGACCGGCCCGTGCCGCATCAGGTGTGGGAATCGGTTTCGCGGCGCACGGATTCGATGATGGCGTCCCGGATGGGCCGCCAGCGCAGGTCGAGATCGGCCAGCGTGCGGGAGTCGTCGGTCGGCGTGGCGGTGGTCAGCAACCACGCCGCCTCGTAGCTGAGGCCCGCGCTGATCGGGAGGAATCGGGCGGCGGCGTCGGTGAGCCGTCCGATTCCCAGCAGGGCGGCCTTCGGCACCGGTATCCGGCGGATCCGTTGCCCGGCTGCGCTTTCCAAAATATCGACGATCTCGTCGAAGGCCACCAGGTGACCGCCGCACAGATAGCGCCTCGGTCCGAGACCGGGGCGCATGACGGCGGCGTGCACGGCGGCTACGTCCCGGACGTCGATCATCTGCATCCCGCCCCGGATTCGCGGAGCGACGCGGGCTCGCAGGATGGCGCCCCAACCGTCGGAGGTGATCCCGGCCTGCGCCCCGAGACCGGGGCCGACGACGCTGGACGGATAGGTGATCACCACCGGAGCGCCGGTGGCCTGCAACGCCCGCGCGATCCGATCGGCGGCCGACTTGGTACGGCCGTAGGCGCTGCGACCCGGCGCGGTGGGGCTGTCCGGCGTGATGACCGGATCGGGGCTGGGAAACAGTGCGCTGTAGCTGGCCACGTGCACGATCGGGTCCAGCCCGAGCGCCGTCGCTCGGGCGAGCACCATCGCAGTGGCGTCCGCGTTGACTTCCCACATCAACTGCTCGCGCCGGTTGTCGGTGCCGACCACGCCTGCCGCGTGCAGAACGGCGTCGCATCCGACGAGCAACTTCTCCACGGTCTGCGGGTCCCTGATGTCACCGGGCAGCACGGAGAGCATGTCCGGCCTGGCGTCGAACATGCCGACCACCGCGGCGAGGGACTCACTCGGATGGACCAGCAGAACGACCTGATGCCCGTCCCGCAATAGTGCGGAAACGGTGTGCGCACCGAGATAGCCGGTGCCGCCGGTGACCGCGATTCGCATACCGGCTACCCCTCGTCACTTCCGGTCGTACACGCGCTCGCCGCTCGGGCCGCCGAGCCGGTATCAGCCGGTATGTCTTTCGGTCCGCCCATCTCATTCCTTCGTCACCACGGGTTCCGCCGTCCGGTCCACCGCCGCCGCGCCCACGGCGCACGCGACAATGGCCGCACATCGGAAGTATCGGTACAAATTCGATGCCAGCGGCATCGTAATGGAGGTCAGGGAGCGGCATGGGCGAAACGGCGCAGGACCCGCAGTCGGCGACCCGGAGCGCGGGCCGGCCCCGGGACGAGTCGGTCGAGCAGCGCGTGCTGGCGACCGTGCGGGAGATGCTGGTCGAGGTGGGTTGGGACGAGTTGAGCGTGCGGGCGGTGGCGGCACGCGCGGGGGTCGGCCGGGCGTCCATCGGTCGCCGCTGGCAATCGAAGGCCGAACTGGTGCTGCACGCCGTCCTCGGTGAGACGCCGGATCTGGGCCCGTTCGAGGGAACCGATCGGAAGGGATGGATCGAGTGGGTGCTGCGCGGCAGCCGGGAACTGTTCGCGCGGGACGATGTTCGCGCGGCCGTGCCCGGCCTGCTGACCGCGCTCGATCGCGATCGGCAATTGCGCGACCGGCTGTGGGCCGGATTCAGCACCCCCGCGGCCGCGCTGTTCGCCGCGGGCGACACCGAATCGCGTGCGCGATCCGAACTGGATGCCAGGGCCGTCATCGCGCTGGCGGCCGGTGCGGCGCTGTTCCTGGAGTTCGTCGCCGACGGTGACGACACCGCGCTGATCCACCGGCGCATCGGCGAGCTCCTGCACCGCGCCGTGCTCGAGCACTGAGCGGCCCGAACCGCCGGAAATCCGGTTGACGTCGCGTTCGGTCCGCTCAGTACAGTGGGCCGGTGATTCGCACCGCCGCGCTGGCCCATGTCCGGGATCGCCGCCTGCTGCAGGCTCGCTCGGCCGGCAAGGACGTCTTCTACATGGCCGGCGGCAAGATCGACCCGGGCGAGACGCCCGAGGCGGCATTGCACCGCGAGGTGCGCGAAGAACTCGGCGTCGGCGTCGTCGCCTACGACGAACTCGGCGTGTTCCGGGCCGAGGCGTACGGGCACTCCCCTGGCACCCAGCTGCACATGACGTGTTTCACCGCGGAACTCGACGGGGAGCCGCGACCCACCAGCGAGATCGCCGAGCTGCGCTACTTCACCGTGCGCGAGTACGCCGCCATGGACCACGTCGCGCCCGGCTCGATGCTGGTCTTCCGCAGGCTGCACGAACTCGGCGAGGTCGACTGGTAGCTCACCGAGAAGGCCTGATACACAGAGGTTTTCGAGAAGAGCGAGCTCCCTGCCGCATCACGCGCCGTTCTGCTGCGGACCGCGCAGAAAACGACCGACAGCGGTCTCGTCCAGAGCGAGCGCCTTGACGACCGCCGCCGCGCCCACGATCACCATCGACAGGACGAAAAGCCAACTGACCGTGGTGAAGGCCAGGCCGAGCGGACCGAAGTGCGCTTCGGCGTTCGCCGTGGTTCGCGGCAGCACCACCCGCCCCACCGCGTGCATCGCGGTCAGACCGGCCGCAGTGAGCACTCCGGACACCCACAACGGCCGCCCGGTCAGCGCTCCCTTCGTGAGCAGGAAAGGCGCGACCGTCCAGACGCAAGCCCAGACGACCAGCTCACCAGCCAGGGCGAGCGGTCCACCCGCGTACCGGATTCGCGTGAGCTCCCTGGTCTGCCCCACCAGCGCCACCGCGATCGCGACGGCGAGCAGCGCGGCGAGCCAGCGCCACGCATCGCGGGGGCCAAGGGTCGGCACCTTCCATACCGCCGCGTAGACGCGAGCGAGCGCGCGCGCGAACGAGGTCCCGCCGAGCACGACCATGAGCAGTCCGACCACGCCGAACGCCGCCAGCGTCGGATCGTCCGAACTAGCGCCGGTTTCGGCGCCCAGCGAGCCGGAATCGAACCCGAACTGGTCGTTGATCGTCTCCGCCGCCGCATGCCACCCGCTGAAGACGGACGCGGCGATGATCACCGGCAGCACCGAGGTGAAGATCTGCGCGGCGAGCACCATCGACCGATCGACGATCTGGACCTCCGCCAAGCCATCGATCACCCGGCGCACGGTGCGGCCCTGGGGCGTTCCGCGCAGCCATCCGGTCGCTGCCCGGCTCCGTGCCAGCGAGACTTCCCGGGCCAATGCCACGGACAACTTCACCACCGCACCGCGATTCACTTCCTCTGCTCATCCGGCCGCGAAGGGCGGATTCGCGCGACTGGTCCGCTCCGTCTCGACGTCCCTCCCGAACCGGTCGTCGCCCGGCCAGGAGAACTTCCGCATTTCGCCGAATCGACGCTACGCCGTGCTCATGGCGACTCGCGCACATTCCGGCAACAATTGCGCCGCTCGTGACCGGGAAATGCGGCGACCCGCGAAACGGCACTCCGTGGCCGCGTGCCTGTGCAAGGATCGAGTGCACCGACAGCATCGGACAGACGTATGCGTGCGGGCCTGTTCCCGGGCAATTCCACGCATCGCACCGAATGGCGCATACGGGATTTCTCCACCGAAACAGGAGTAGGCAGATGATTTCCAAGAAAAGCGTCAGTGGAATCGCCGCTGTGGCCGTCGCGCTGCTCGTGACCGCGGCGTGCGGGTCCGACGACGGCTCGAATTCTTCGGCGACGACGACCGAGCAGACCCACCCCCTGCGCAGCAGCCTGGCCGCGACCGCGTCCTCGGCAGTGCGTTCGGGCCTGAACACCGCGCAGCAGGTGATCCAGGACGCGATCAACGCGGCGCTGGCCGCCGCGCCGATCACCTTCGACAGCGGCAGCTCCGACCTCAGCGGGACGGACGTCGCCACCATCAAAGTGGTGGCGGTCCCGTTGAAAGGCAACGACGCCAAGGTGGAGATCACGACCTACGCCGAGGACGAGAACCCCGCCACCGCCAAATCCGTCGCCAAGGCCAGGGGCGACAACATCGCGGCAGAACTCGAGTCCGCGGGCGTCGAGAAGTCGCGCATCACCGTGAAACCCCAGGGCAACCCGACCGACCAGAACATCAAGGTCGACGAAGCGAAGATCGAGGTGGTCGGCAGCTGACCGTGTTGCCATCGGGCCGGGTCCGGCCCGATGGCGCCGGACTCACACGGCGGTGAAACGAGTCGGCAGCGCCGCCAACCCGCGTATCACGACATTCGGCTTGTACGGCGGCGTGTCCGACAGCACCTCGATGTCGCGAACCTTCCGCAACAGCACCTCCAGCAGCACTTCCATCTCCAGCAGCGCCAGTGGCGCGCCGAGGCAGTAGTGGATCCCCAGGCTGAAGCCGAGATGCTTCTTGGCCGGGTTCATCGGGTCCGCGTACCGGGCGACGTCGATGCGATCGGCGTCGGCGTAGGCCGCGTCGTCGCGATTGGCCGAATTGATCAGCACCACCACGCCTTCGCCCGGCTCGAAGTCGTGCCCGGCCAGCGTGATCGGGCGGGTCGCGGCACGCGTCGTGATCTGGACCGACGGTTCCAGGCGCAAGAGTTCGTCGGGCGCCGAGGCGACCAGTTCCGGTCGCTTGCGCAGCGTATCGATCGCCTCTGGGTTGCGCATCAGCTGCAACGAACCGGCGCCGATCAGGTTGGCCGTGGTCTCGTGCCCGGCCACGAACGTGGTGATGCAGGTGGCGAGCAGCTCCTGTTCGGTGAGCACGTCCCCGCGATCCTCGACCTGGGACAGCGCGCTGAGCAGGTCGTCCTTCGGGTCGCGGCGGCGCTGGTTCAGCAACTCGCGGAAGTAGCCCATGAATCCGCGCGAGGCCGCGCTGCGGGCCTTCAGCGCCTCCTCCGGCAGCGTGTGATCGTGGTCGAAGCCACGCGCCAAATCCTGCGACCACTGGTGGACCTGGTCGTAGGCCTCCGGCGGCACCCCGATCAGCTCGCACGCGATGATCAGCGGCAGCGGGTAGGCGATCATCTCGACGAGGTCGAATTCGCCTGCCTCCACGGCCTTGTCGACCAGTTGCTCGGTGAGTTCCTGGATTCGCGGACGCAGCCTGGTCACCATGCGCGGGGTGAAGCCCTTGGTCACGAGGTTGCGCAACCGGGTGTGGTCCGGCGGCTCCATCCACAGGAACGAGGTGGGCAACTCCTCGGGCGCGTCCTCCGGCGACACCGTCGGATGCATCATCGCCGCCTCCTCCGCGTGGCTCCACGCGGTGGTCGACAGGACGGCGGCGCAGTCCTCGTAGCGGGTGAGCACGTAGTGGCCCACGGGGGTCCGGTGCAGGCGGCCCGCCTCGCGCAGCACCCGGGCCGGGCGGTAGGGATCCGGTCTGCCTTCGGGGCCGAAGAGCTGGATCAGGGCGGTCTGGACGGCGGAATCCTGTTCCGCGACAGCCGTACCAGCGGTTGACGAGTCCATGTCGAGTGGTTCCTCCTGTGCGGAGCACCGACGCCGGTCGATGCTGCCGGTAGTCGAAATGGGTCAGCGATCGGAAGGGATGGACGGCCGCGTGTCCGGCGACGGACCCGATGCGCGAAGGGGTCCGGGACCGGTGGGACGGATGTTCGGTGCGGCCGCGCGGGTGCCGCCGCGCAGCAGTACTCGTCCCGCCATCGCGGGGTGCAGCAGTGCCGTCGGCGGTTCGACCAGGTTCGCCACTCGCAGAAAGGTCCTGGACACATGCGGGTCGACGTGGGCTGCGCGATGCACGCGGGCCACATAGGCGTTGGTGAGCCGCGTGCGCACCGTGCGCGGCCCCACCACCCCCGGATGCGCCAGATCCGCGCCGGCCGACAGTTGCCAGGCGACGTCGAGCGCCTTGTCCGCCGCCGCGTAGAACCTCGCGGGGAGATCGGGCGTGGGTCCGCCGGAGCGCAGGCACGCGCGCAGTGCCGCGGCCTGCTGGGCGGCGACCGCCATGCCCTGGGCGTAGAGCGGGTTGAAGCTGCACAGCGCGTCGCCGAGCAGTAGGAAGCCATGGGGCACCGCGGCACGGCGCCGGTAGGCCCTGCGCACCGGAGCGCGGAAGCGGTGCGGCACCGCGTCGCCGACCGGTTCGGAGCGGGTGATCAGATCGAGGATGTCCGGCGCGGCGAGGGAGGCGGCGAACCGGGTGAAGCCGTCGGGGTCGGTGGGCGGGTGGTCACCGAGTATCCCGGCCAGCGTGACGTGCCAGCGGTCGTCTTCCACCCGCACCGCGCCGCCGCCGCGGCCGTTGGCCCCGGTCGAGATGATCACCGAGGCGTGCCCGTCGAGCTGGCCTTCGAGGCGGCGGTAGAACCGCGAGGAGTAGCCCAGATCCACCTCCAGCCGCTGCTCTGCGGGCGGCTCGGCGCCGAGCGCGGTGAGCCACACCGGCGCTCGCGTGCCGCGTCCGGTCGCGTCGACCACGAGGTCGGTGGCATGCGTCTCGACGCCGGAATCACCCGACACCGACACGGCGCGCACGCCGTGCCGGTCACCGATCAGGCCGCGCGCGGTTCCCGCCACGAGCCGCACCTGAGAAAGCCGCGATATCCGTTCCCGCAATAGCGATTCCAGCAGAGGCCGGGTCGCGATCAGCGAGGTGAGCCCGGTGGCGGCCGGCGCGGCCCGCAGCCCGCCCACGTACCACCTGGTCGCGACCAGGGCCTCGGCGCGGGTCGCGCCGCGCGCGGTCATCTCGTCGGTGAATCCGGGCAGCAGTTCCTCGATGACGGTGCGGCCGCCATCCAGCAGGCCGTGCAGGTGCCGTGCCTGCGGAACGCCTTTGCGCATGCCCTCGACGTCGAAGCCGTCGCGCTCGAACACCGTGACCCGCGCGAAGTGGTCGGCCAGAACCCGCGCCGCCAGCAGCCCGGCGACGCCAGCGCCGAGCACGACGGCGTGCCGTGCCCCGTTCACAACGTCACCGGCAGCGACACGATGCCGCGGTGGATCAAGCTCGGCCGGTACTCGATCGCGTCGGTCGCGGGCGCCAGTTTCGGAGCCCGCGCGAGCAGCGCGCCGACCGCGGCTTCGGCCTCGATCCGCGCCAGCGGCGCGCCCACGCAGTAGTGGATGCCGAGACTGAAGCCGAGATGCTTGCGCGCGGGATGGTTTCCGGCGTAGCGGGTGACATCGAAGCGGTCGGCGTCCGGATAGACCCGGTCGTCCCGGCTGGCCGACGCCGTGAGCACCACGACTCCGTCGCCCCTGCGGAACCGGTGTCCGCCGACCACCGTGTCGGCCAGCGCTACGCGAATGGTGAACTGGGTGGGCGCGTCGTAGCGGAGCATCTCGTCCAGCGCGGGCGCGATGAGGTCGGGCTGGTCGCGCAGCAGGGCGAGTTGGTCCGGGCTGCGCAGCAGCGCGAGCATGCCGTTGCCGATGAGGTTGATCGAGGTCTCCATCCCCGCCACCAGGGTGAGCAGGGCGATGCCGATCACCTCCGGCTCGGTGAGCTGGTCGCTGTCCGCACTCGCGGCAACCAGCGCGCTCAGCAGGTCCGGCGTCGGATTCTCCTTCTTGCGCTGGACCAGCCGGGCGGAGTAGCCCATGCACTCCACGGCCGCGGCGGTGCGGGCCGCCACATCCTGCGGCCCGAGCAGCGAATCGGGGTCGCTGCCGCGCGCGATGGCCAGCTGCCACTCCCGGAACTTCGCGGCGTCGGCCGGGTCGGCGCCGAGCAACCGGACCGGCACCATCGCCACCGCCAGCGGCACCGCCAGGCCGTCGAGGACGTCGAGTTCGCCGCGGACGAGCGCCGCGTCCACGATCTCCCGCACGACCTGCCCGGCGACCGGGGCCATCTCGGCCATCAGCCGCGGGGTGAACGCCTTCGCGACGAGCTTGCGGTAGCGGCCGTGCTCGGGCGGATCCATCCGGACGAAGGAACCGGGAATCGCCGCCGTGGTGTCCCGGAACGGACTGATGCCCGCCGCGTAGCCGTGCCCCCAGTCCGCGCCGGTCAGAATCGCGGCGCACTCCTCGTAACGGGTGACCAGCGTGACCGGCACATCGCCGAACGCGAACGGGAAGAGCGCCGCCGCGTCCCGCACCCGCCGGTAGGCCGGATACGGGTCGGCGCGCTCGCTCGGATCGAAGGCGTCGAAGGTGACTTCGGCGGGCGTAACGGCGTTCATCGGGCCTCCATCCGGACACGCAGTTGCGACATGCCGCGCACGACCACGTTCGGCCGGTACAGCGGTTCCTCGAGCAGGGACATGGACGCGACCCGGTCGGCGATCGCCCGTAGCACCACGCTCATCTCCAGCCGCGCCAGCGGCGCGCCGAGGCAGTAGTGCAGGCCGAGCCCGAAGGACAAGTGCCGCTCGGCCTTTCGACCGCGCGCATACCGCGCGATGTCGAACTCGTCGGCCCGCGGGAACGCCGCCGGATCGCGGTTGGCCGACGCCAGCAGCACGATCACCGCATCGCCCGGCGCGAAAGTCCTTCCCGAGACGGTGATCTCGTCGTGCGCGGTGCGTGTGGTCAGATGCACCGGGGCGTCGTAGCGCAACACCTCGTCCACCGCGGGCTCGGACAGCTCGGGGAAGCCGCGCAACCGCTCGAACTGCTCCGGATTGCGGATGAGCGCCAGCACGCCGTTGCCGATCAGGTTGACCGTGGTCTCGTGCCCGGCGACGACGAGGATCAGCAGCGTGCCGAGCAATTCGGTGCGCGTCAGGCGCGCGCCCGCGTCGTCGGCCTGCACCAGCGCGGTGATCAAGTCGGCGCGCGGAGTGCGGCGGCGCTGCTCGACCAGGTCGCCGAAGAATTCGAGAAAGGCGTGCACGGCGGCGGTGCGCGCGTCCAGCTCCGGTTTCGACAGCAGCACGTCGGGGTCGAGGCCGCGCGCGATGCCCGCCGAGATCTCCCGCACGTGCTCGTGCGCCTCGGGCGGCACGCCGAGCAGTTCGCACACCATGGTCAGCGGCAGCGGATAGGCCAGCGCCTCGAGCAGGTCGACGTCGCGCTCGGCGAGCATCTTCGCCATCAGGTCCTCGACCAAACGCTCCGCGCGCTCGCGCATACCGCTGACGGTGCGCGCGGTGAACGCCTTGCTCACCAGTCCGCGCAGGCGGGTGTGCTCCGGCGGTTCCATCCAGAGGAAGGAGCCGGGCAGTTCGACCTCGCTGTCACCGTGCAGCAGTTCCGGTTCCTCGGCATGGCTCCAGCGCGGGTCCTGCATGATCGCCTGCGCCTCGTGGTGGCGGCCCACCAGGTGGGTGTCGTGCGGGCCCGGCACGAACGGGGCCGCCGCGCGCAGCACGTCGTAACTGCCGTACGGGTTGTGCCGCATGTGCGCGGCGACGCTCTCGACGACCGCCAGCTGAACCGGGGTCGATTCCTCGACCGCGGATTGGTCGGAATTCACCGGCGACTCCTGGGTAGAAATGGACGCGGCACGGAAAAGGCCATAGCATCCGCCGGATCGCTGCGGACAATTCCGGGACGCGGGAGAGAATTTCTCGTCCATCGTGGTGCGCGGCACCGGCGCGGTGTGGCGGCGATTACCCATTCCTATCGAGCCATAGCCGAAATACTTTATCGCGCAGTGCGATCGGATGATCGGCCTTGTTTATCGCCGACGTCAATTCACAACGAGTTCAATGCGCCGTCACAATTCGCTGTTTCCGTGGCGGACATGAATTCCGCGGATTCGGCCGGGACCCTGCACGGTCGCCTCGCCGAGATCGCCGCCGCCCATCCCGCGGTGGCCGCCACGTTCTGGTCGCTGCCGGAAACGGTGGACTACGCCGAGCTGCACCGGCGGTCGCTGGTCGCGGCGGCGGCGCTGCTGCGGCGCGAGGTGCGGCGCGGCGAACCGGTGGGCATCCTTAGTCCGAATGCTCCCGAGTTCCTCACCTGCCTGTTCGGTGTGACGGCGGCGGGCGGCGCCGCGACTCCCCTTCCGCTGCCCGCAGGCGCCCGCGCGGCGAGCGGCTACCCGCAGAAGCTCGCCGCCATCGTCGCGGCGGCGGGCATGCGCACAATTTTGGTGTCGCATCGCTTCGCCGACTTGGCGGCACTGCTCGGCGACCCGCTGGATGTCGAATTGATCGACACCGCAGCGCTTCTCGCGGATGACACTGCGACGGCCGACGCCCTTCCCGAGCTGTCGAGCGACGATCCGGCCGTCATCCAGTTCACCTCCGGCAGCACCGCGACACCCAAAGGCGTTCGCCTGACCCACCACAACGTCCTCAGCGGCCTGGCATCGATCCGCACCGGCATCGATCTGAGCCTGGACGATCAGGGCGGGTTCTGGCTTCCGCTGTTCCACGACATGGGTCTGTTCGGCACGCTCTCGGCGATTCTGCGCGGCATCCCCGCCCACGTGTGGTCCCCGCTGTCGTTCGTCAAGGACCCGGCCCGCTGGCTCGCCGACTTCGCCGCCAGCGGAACCACCATCACCGCGATGCCCAATTTCGGCTACGAGGCGCTGCTGGCCGCCGTGCCCGCCGAGCGGGTGCGCGACTACGACTTGAGCCGCTGGCGGATCGCGTTCAACGGATCGGAACCGATCTCCCGAGATGTCGTCGTCGCGTTCTGCGAACGCTTCGCCCCCGCCGGATTCCGACCGGCGACGATGTTCGGCGTCTACGGCATGGCCGAAGCGACCCTCGCGGTCACCTTCCCGCCGCTGGGCCGCGCGCCCGTCTTCGAGTGGGTGGATCGCGCCGCACTGTCGGATGACGCGATCGCACAGCGTGTTCCACCGGACGCCTCGGGTGCTCGGCCGGTGGCCGGAGTGGGCTCGCCGGTACCGCGTATGCGGGTGCGGGTGGTCGACCCCGACCGGGACCGTGACCTGCCCGACGGCAAGGTGGGCGAGATCCTCATCCAGGGCGACGCGGTCACCGGCGGATATCTCACCGCCGACCCCGCGCGCGTGTCCGGCCTGTTCGCCGACGGCTGGCTACGCACCGGCGACCTCGGCTACCTGAGGGACGGCGAGCTTTTCGTCACCGGCCGGTGCAAGGACATGATCACGGTGCGCGGCGTGAACTACTACGCCCAGGACGTCGAGGCGGCGGTACGCGACCTCGACGGCGTGTACAAGGGCCGGTGCACGGCGGCGATCGACCCGGACGGAGCGGACGTGATCGCGCTGATCGCCGAATCCGAGCGCACCGGAGCCGACGCCGACGCGCTGACCGAGGCGATCCGCGCCCGGGTCTCCGCCGAACTCGGCCTGGCCGCGGTCCAGGTCCACCTGGTCGCGCCGCGCAGCATTCCCCGTACCAGCAGCGGCAAGCTCCAGCGGCTCGCCGCCCGCGATCTCATCACCCACCGCAGGTAATCCCGACCGAACCGGAGCCTTTCGTGCACAGCTATGACGTCTTCCGCCACTACGAGCGCCTGCATTGGAAGCTGGCCGACCTCGATCTCGACGCCGTCGACGCGACCCTGGTCCGTCCCGAGTACATCACCCTGGCCAAGAGCGCGACGATGGGCGAGTCCAACGTCATCGCCGCGGTGCACGGATTCCTGAACGAGTTCGTCGACGACTACGACTTCTCCACGTTCGCGGTGGTGTGGGGCTACCAGGAAGTGCAGCACCACTACGCGTTCCGCTCCTGGCTGAACGCGCTCGGCGAGCGCGTGGACGACAAGGCCGTCGACTCGATGCGCGAGCCGTACGCGCCGGGCACCACTCCGTCGGCGACCCTGGCCACCAACATCATCTCCGAGCTCACCGTCAACCACATCTACCGGGCGGTGGCGAACTGGGTGGAGGAGCCCGTGCTGAAGGGATTGCTGCTCAACGCCAGTCGCGATGAGGCGGGCCACGCGCGCGAGTTCATCCACTACGCCACCGTGCGGCTGCGGCGGCGGCCCGAGGAGCTGCCGTCGGTGCTCGAGACCCTCTACGTGTACAGCTCCGAGGCCAAGATCAAGCACCCGGTCAGCACGTTCAAGGCCGGGATCAGCGAACTCGGCGACCACGAGACCATCGACACCGGCTTCGACCTGTTCCTCGAGCAGGTCGCCGCCGAAGGTGAGCTGGATGTCCTGCACGACAAGGTCCGGCGCACCTTCGCAGGCATGACCGGACTCGACCTGTCCAGCAACGCCAAGGTTCGCCGGGCCCTGGCCGACGCGATCGCCTAGCGCCATGGACCGCGACAGCGCTTTCGACGACACCGGCCACGGCGGAGTGGACACCGTCCGGGTGCCCTGGTCGGTGATCCCGGACTACCGCTGCTTCGGCTGCTCGCCGCACAACACGACCGGCCTTCGCCTGCGGTTCACCCCGCATCCGGACGGGTTGCAGGCCCGGTTCCGGCTCGGGCGCGAGTTCGAGTCCTACCCGGGCGTCGTGCACGGCGGGTTGATCGGCGTGATCTGCGACGAGGTGATGGGCAATCTCATCGTCCTGGCGCGCCACCACCCGGCGTTCACCGTCACCCAGCGCACCCGGTTCCTCACCCCGCTGCTCGTCGGACGCGAATACCACTGTGTCGCAACGCTGCCCGGCGACGAAGGAGACCGCCCGATCCGGGCGTCCGCGGAGATCCGCGACGCCGACGGCCTCGTGTGCGCCGGCTCCACCGCGGCCTACCAGCCGTTCGCGCTCGACGACGTGCGCCATCAGCTCACCCTCGGCGACGACGAGGTCGCCGCGCTCTCCCACGCCCTGTCCACCGGCACCGCCCTCGCCCCGAACGGAGTCGAGTCATGACCACCACCCACACCGCCGACGACATCCTGCGCACGGTCACCGGCATTGCTACCGCCGAGACCGGCATCCCCGAGACCGAGCTGCGCCCCGACCTGGACCTGCGCGGCATTGCCGGCGTCGACTCGGTGCGCGTGCTGCGCATGGTCGCCAAGATCGAGCGCACCTACGACATCGAACTCGAGGACCAGGACGTGTTCGGCCTGTCCTCGTTGAACGACGTCGTCACCGTGGTCGGCAAGGCGCTGCGCGAGGCGGCGGCGTGACCGTCACCGACCAGCCGGTCACCGCCGACACCAACCAGCACTACGACCTGGACCCCGACATCTTCGGCCAATTCCTCGACCCGCTGCGCAAATACAGCTCGGCGCTCTACGAATCCGAGTCCGACACCCTCGAGCAGGCGCAGCGGCGCAAACTGCGGTTCGTGGCCGACCGGCTCGGGCTGACCGGCGGCGAACGCCTCCTCGATGTGGGCTGCGGCTGGGGCTCGCTGATCCTGTTCATGGCGGCGGAATTCGGCTGCGAGACAACGGGTGTCAGCCCGGCGCCACGCCAGCACGAGTACATCGCCGAGCAGGCCCGCGCCCGCGGTCTCGCGGATCGGGTGCACACCCGGGTCGGCCACTTCGAGCGGATGGAACTGCCGCCGCGCGGTTTCGACGCCGTGACGCTGCTCGGCTCGATCGTGCACATGCCCGATCTCGGCGCGGTCTTCCGCCGAGCCCGCGGGGTGCTGCGGCGCGGCGGCACGCTGTACGTGTCGGAGAGCTGCTTCCGCAACGCGTCCGCGCGCACGGCGTTCGACGCCAAGGCCGGAACCGAGTTCGTGCGCGCGGACATCTTCGGGTGGGGCGATCTGCGTCCGCTCTCCGACCTGGTCACCGCCGCCGAGGACGCGGGTTTGTCCGTCATCGCGGTGGACGACCTCACCGAGCACTACCGCCGCACCATCGACGACTGGATCGCGAACGTCGACGCCGCCGCCGAACGCATCGACGCGCACGGGCCCGGCTTGGCCGCGAAGCTGCGGCACTACCTGGAGATCGCGAACGCCGGATGGGGTTACACCACCAAGCATTACGCGCTGACCTGCCGTAACGCCCGCTGAGCCGCAGGAGCGACAGATGAACATCGAATCGGCGCTGATTCCCGTCGACGAAGTGGTCGCGGCCGTCGACGGTTTCCTCGCGGCCTCGCCCGCCACGCGCGCCTGGGACGTGGAGACCGCCTTCGACTGGTCCCGCGCCGACGCGGGCCGCCTCACCGCAGGCCAGCGGTCCGCGGTCCAGTTCGTCACCCTCATCGAGGACCATCTGCCCGGCTACTTCGACGTCTACCACCGCTATTTCCCGGTGGACGACACCGTCGACCGGGACGCGTTCGCGCACAACCGCGAGCTCTACCACTTCACGGTCCGCTGGGCGCTGGAGGAGGACACCCACGCACGCGCGCTGAGCCGCTACCAGGTGGCGTCCGGGATGGCCGAGCGCGGCGCCCTGCGCGCCGAGCTGGCGATCGAGGGGCAGAAACCGTTCGACCTGCCCTACCGGCATCCGGTGCAGTTCTTCGCCTACGCGCTGGTGCAGGAGAAGGCGACGCAGATGTACTACCAGCACCTGCGCGAGGTGGTGAACGATCCGGTGCTCGGGGCGGTGCTGGCGCGGCTGTCGCGCGACGAGGCGC
Organism: Nocardia sp. NPDC003999; assembly: GCF_053604885.1. Lineage (NCBI taxonomy): Bacteria > Bacillati > Actinomycetota > Actinomycetes > Mycobacteriales > Nocardiaceae > Nocardia > Nocardia sp. NPDC003999. Next base: position 219,043 of record NZ_JBSGIB010000005.1, on the reverse strand, counting down.
GGCATTTCAGTTTCATGGCCGACGTGGTCGGCCGCTACCTGCGGGTGCACGGCGACGCCGCCGCGGAGCCGATCCGGGAGGTGATCGCCACCTTCCGCATGCCCTTGGCCGACACCATGCGCGGCTACTGGCGGTGGGCGCTGAAGATCGCCGACGTGGCCTCCTACGACCACACCGAGGCCTACGAGCACCTGGTGAAGGTGATCGACCGCGCGGTGGACGCCCGCAGCGACCGCCTCGACGAATTGGTGCGCTTCATCGACGAATGCCGATCACTGGCCTGAGTTTCGACACCGGACGGCCCGGCTCCCGATCGTGTTCCGGGAGCCGGGCCGTCCGCTGTGCTCAGTGTTCGGGCTGCAAGACCAGGATCGTGGTCGAACCGTGCGCGATCAGCTTGCCGTTCGCGTCGGTGATCCGGCCCTCCGCCGTCGCGGTGCGCCGCCCGACGTGCACGGCGTTGGCCTCGCAGGTCAGCCGGGAACCGTCCAGCGTCACCGACCGGATGAAGTTCACCTTCAACTCCAATGTCGTGTAGGCCACGCCGTCACCGAGTTCGGTGAAGACGGCGCTGCCCATCGCCGTGTCCATCAACGTGGCCAGCACACCGCCGTGCACGGTGAACATCGCGTTGATCGTGGCCGGGTTCGGGTCGAGGTAGTACCGGGTGTAGCCGTCGCCCGCGGTTTCCAGTCGAATGCCCAGAGATGCGCCGACGCCTAGGTTTTCGCGAAGTCCCCGCTCGAAAACCGTGGTCAGTTCGGTGACACGGGACGCGACGGTTCCGTTGGCGTGAGTGTCGATGCTGGTCATGGCTCTTCCTCCCTGCGAACGTTGCCCCGCTATTCGACCAGTGCCCGATGAACGCCACCCGACGGCATCCGCTTGCATACCGACATTCGATCGGGTGATAGGACACTTTTTCGCAGCGAATCCGCCGCATCGGCACCGTCCTGCGCCCATCGCGGCGTGCGCTAGGGTTCGAACTCGTGTCCAAGCTGCGGCGACGGGTGGTCGAGGCTGCGGAAGCGGCGCTGGCCCAACGCAAATACGTGTCGGCGGTCGATGTGTTCGCCGTTCTGGGGTGGGTGCGGTCCGGCCAGGTCGATCGCTGGCGACAGGGGCAGGCGCCGTCGCTGGAGCAGGTCACGGCGGTGGACGGGCGACGAATGCTCGAAGCGGCGGATCTGCTGGGCGAGTGGGCCCGCGAGCACGGGCTGAACGCGAGCACAGCGGCGTATCTGTCGAGCGGCCGCGACCGCGAGGCGTTGCGGTTCGTCGACGACGGCGACGACACGGTGTTCCGGGTGCACTGGCTCTCGGCGGAACTCAGCCCGGCGCGGCGCGAGCAGGTCGTCCAGCGCCAGAACCGGGCCCCGGATCTGACGGTGGTCGAGGCCGCCGAACCTTGGACGTGCGCGGAATGCGCCGAGAGCGGCTCGTATCTGATCACCTCCGCGGCCGGGCCGCTGTGCCTCACCTGTTCGGACCTGGATCATCTGGAGTTCCTGCCGGCCGGGAACGCGGCGTTGAGCCGGCGCGCCAAGAAGGAGAGCACCCTCGCCGCCGTGGTCGTCCGCTTCAACCGGCGGCGCAAACGCTACGAACGGCTGGGCATCCTCGTCGAGGAAGCCGCCCTCACCCGCGCCGAACAGCAATGCCTGGCCGACGAAGAGGCCCGTTCCCGCCGCCGCGACCGCGACCGTGTGCGCCGCGCCGCCGAGGACGTCGAATACCGCGCCCGAATGTCCGACGAGATCCGGCGGCTGTTCCCCCGCTGCCCCGCCGACCGCGCCACCGAGATCGCCGAACACGCCGCCGCCCGCGGCAGCGGCCGCGTAGGCCGCACCGCCGCCGCCAAACTCCTGTCCGCCGAAGCGCTCACCCTCGCCGTGATAGCTTCCATCCGCCACCGCGACACCGACTACGACCATCTCCTCATGACAGGTATCCCCCGCTCGGAGGCCAGGGCTCGTATCCGACCCACCGTCGACCGCGTCCTCGAAAGCTGGCGCGGTTGAGGCGGCGCTAGGTGGCATCGCGTGGTCAGGTCATTTTTCGGCCCCGTCTCCCGCAGGCACCGGCGAACGACGGGCATGCTCGGCCACCCAGACGCCGACGCCGATCGCTCCGGCGACCGGCCACGAGACCAGTCCGGTGACCGCCGCCGCCCCGAGCCCGCCGAAATAGAGCAACGACTCCCGGTCCGGTACTCGATTGAGCACCGCCGTGGTCGCCGAGGAAACACCGGTCGCCACGCTGCGCGGCCCGGGCGGCAGCGGAACTCGCGCCATCCGCATCCCGAGCGTCGGAACCGGGACACGCACCCCGCCGCGCTCTGCGGTCGCGGTGTCGGAGCCGGTCGGCGCTTCGGTCTCGGTGGGCGGCGCGGAACGTGCCTTCTCCGGTGATTCGGAACCGGACTCGCGGACCTTCTCGGTTGCTGTCTTGGCCATGACCGCTCCTTCCTGCGCCCTGCACCTCGTCGCTGTGTATGTGATCCAGCCAAGCCGTGCTCGCCCCGCATCGCAACCCCTCGTCGGGATGCGTTCGGTCGCGAAGTGACAAACGAACGGACACCGCCGGACGTTCGCGGCCATGGCCGACGGCGGATCGGATGCCCAGCGCGGATGTGCGGTCTCCGCTTCGGACCCTGGGATTCTCCCAGTAGTGGCTGTTCAGTTGCTATGCATCACGATACCCACAATGAAGCGCCCCAAAATCGCCAGTTATCTTCGAGGCCAGTGGATTTTTCGCGCATTCACGAACTCACCACTTCAGGTTGCTGATAGTTTGCCGACGATGCACTCTTATGCCCGCCACTGTTCGGCGAATGCGGCGAACTACCCCTGGAGGTCAAGGTCGTGACTCGTCCGTTTCTTCGTTTGCTCGGCAGTAAACGCATCGGTTCCGCCCGTGCCATCGGCGCGTGCTGCGGAATGGCAGTCACTCTTCTGCTCGGGACGGCGGCAACCGCGGACCCGCTCTATCCGCAGCCCGATCCGGACCCGTTCTACGCCGCGCCCGCCGATCTGGCGGCGCACCGTCCCGGTGACATACTCGACGCGCGCGTCTTGCCACCGCTTCCGCTGTTCCCCGGCGCCACCGTCCGGTTGGTCGAGTTCCGGTCCACGAATTCGCGGGGCGCGCCGATCTCGGCGACGACAACGATCCTCACCCCCCTCGGCCAGCGGCCCGGCATGCCGCTGCTGTCGTACCAGCACTTCATCAACTCGCTCGGCACGCACTGCGCGGTGTCGCACCTGCTCTACCACAACGATCCGAACCTGTCGCTGACGACGCCGATGTTGAACGTCATGCTGGCGCAGGGCTGGACGGTAGCGCTGCCGGACCATCTCGGTCCGCAGTTCGCGCTCGGCGCCGGGCGTTTGGGCGGCCAGATCACGTTGGACGGTATCCGCGCGGCCAAACAGCTACCCGAACTCGGCTTGCAGAGCAGTCCGACCGCGCTGGCCGGTTACTCCGGCGGCGGTCTCGCCACGGCATGGGCGGCCGAGCTGCAACCGACCTACGCGCCCGACCTGCGGCTCGCGGGCGCGGCCATCGGCGGTGCCCCGATGAACCTGGTGACGATGGCCAAAGCGTTGGGTTTCGAACCGCATCCGGCGTTCGGCCTGGCCATGGCGACGGCGATCGGCCTGGAACGGGAGTACCCGGACCGTGTGCCGACCAGCCAATCACTCAACGAGCGCGGTCTGGCGCTTCGCGACCAGATGGCCAACAGCTGCACCAACGACATCCTCGCCGCGGGCGTGAACGGCAGCGCGCGCGACTATGTGACCTCCACGTCGGTCTTCGACACTCCGGCCGCATGGTCGGTGGTCGAGGAGAACAGTGTGGAGCTCTACCCGAGCGCCCCGGAAATCCCCATTTTCGAATGGCATTCACCTAGCGATGGGCTGATTCCGATCGATGCCATCGACAACACCAATCGCCATTGGTGCTCGGCCGGGGTGCCCGTGCAGACACTGCGCGTGGCCGACGTGGAGCATCTGACCGCAGCGGTCCTCGGCGCCCCCTCGGTGCTGCCGTGGCTCCAAGGCCGGGTTCGCGGCGAGCCCGCGCCCAGCACCTGCTGACGTCAGCTCACCACCTCCCGGAGTAGCGGTCGCGCTCTCGGAAGCTTCGGATGGCCGGGCCCGGCGGACGATTCGGACCCGATCCGGATTGCGCGGAGATTCCCGGGGTAGACCGCAGATACAGGAGGTGATGACATGCCGAAGGCTTGGACCGACAAGCAGGAACGCCAGTACGAGCACATCGCGGACTCGGCGAAATCCCGGGGCGCGAGCACCGGGCGCGCGAAGGAGATCGCAGCTCGCACGGTCAACAAGAACCGTGCCCAGTCCGGACAATCCAAGACCGCGAGCAAGACGTCGACCGACGACAAGTCCCCGCAGCAGCGCGGTGGTCAGCGTTCGCACAGCGGCGCCCAAGGGCCGACCCGTGACCAGCTGTACAACGAGGCCAAGAAGCGCAATGTCGAAGGCCGCTCGAAGATGACGAAGAAGGAGCTGGCGCACGCGCTCGGACGGGACTGACGCGACGCGCGGCTCGGCGACGAAGAAGCGAAAGGAGTGGAGATGACCGAGCAGCAGGAAACGGGCACCATCACCGGCACCAGGGACAAGGACTACAACCTGATCTGGTTCGTCGAGGCGTCCCTCGAGAACGCACTGCGTCTGGACACGTTCATCCAGGACGCGGAACGCGCCGGAGACACCGAGCTGGTGGAGTTCTTCCGCAAGGCGCAGGCCGACAGCCGCAAGGGCGGCCGGATGGGTAAGGAACTGCTTGCCAACCGTCTCGCCCAATCGAATATGTGACGTTTAGCAGACGAGCGGCGGACGGGAGCCCGAGTGGGTTCCCGTCCGCCGCTGGTTCGCAGGTCGTCCGGATGCGCACCGGCCCGTCGTGACGCGGTCCTGGCCGCGCCTTCGGGCTACCGCACCCGGCGGTCGCCGGGCCCGGCCGGGAAGAATCCGATTCACCGGTCTACCGCGGTGTCGTCGCCGACATCCTGGGTAAGTCGCTCTCGAACCTCGTCACCGAGCCAAGGAGCAGATATGCGCGTCGTCGTGGTCGGTGCCACCGGAAACGTCGGAACGAGCGTGCTGGAGACACTGTCGGCCGAAGCGGGAGTCAGTTCGATCGTGGGGATCGCGCGGCGCGTGCCGGGCATCCCTCGCCCGGGTGTGGAGTGGGTGCGCGCGGATGTGCGAACCGACGACCTGGAGTCCCATTTCCACGGAGCCGACGTGGTCGTGCATCTGGCATGGCTGTTCCAGCCCACCCATCAGCCCATGGTCACGTGGCGCGCCAATGTCGGCGGCACGGAACGCGTGCTGCGCGCCGTCGCCGCGGCGCAGGTCCCCGCGTTGGTCTACGCCTCCTCCGTCGGCGCCTACTCCCCGTGCCAGAGCGACGAGCCGGTGCCGGAGAGCTGGCCGACCGACGGCTGGCCACCCGCCGCTTATATGCGGGAGAAGGCTTACGTCGAAAGGCTGCTCGATCGGTTCGAGGCCGAGAATCCGGATCGCCGCGTGGTTCGCATGCGTCCGGCGTTCATCTTCCGCAGGCACACCGCCAGTCAGCAACGGCGTCTGTTCGCCGGTCCGCTGTTGCCGAACCGCCTGATGCGGCCGGGCCTCCCGCCGATCCTGCCGATTCCGCGCGGACTGCGGTTCCAGGCGGTGCACAGCGCCGACGTCGGACGCGCGTACGCGCTCGCGATCGCGACCGATGCCCGTGGCCCGTTCAACCTGGCCGCGGAGCCGGTGATCGATCGCTCCTGGCTGGCCGCGGTCTTCGATGCCCGGGTGGTGTCCGTTCCGCCCTCGGTGATCCGCGCCGCACTCGCGATGGGCTGGCACGCGCGGACACTGCCCGCTACGCCGGACCTGTTGGACGGGGTGATGCACCTGCCGATCATGGACACCGGCCGCGCGCGGGCGGAGCTGGGCTGGACTCCTCGGTTCACCGCCGTCGACGCACTCCGGCACCTGATCTCCGGGTTGCGGGCGGGCGCGGGGGAAGACACCCCGCCGCTGGCCAGCGACGCGGGCGGGCCATGGCGCTGGAAGGAGTTCACCTCGGGAGTCGGTGGCCGCGAAATCGGCGTCGGCTAGTCACTCGGCCGAGTGCGCGGCGCGCTGACCGCGCGCCCCGGCCAGTACCTGTTCGATACGGGCACTCGTGGACCGGCCGGCCGCGTGCAATGGTTCCGTCGAGCGCAGCGTGCGGCTGAGGACGAAAGCGCCCTCGAGGCTCGTGAGAACGGCGAGGATGAGATCGCGAGCGTCCGCCGTGGACAGGCCGCGGCGGACGAAGTAGTCGGTGCCCTCATCGATCCAGGAGACGATGACTTCGGCGGCGACGTCGCGCAGCGCGGGTTCGCTGTCGGCGATCTCACCCGCGACGGTGCCGACTGGGCACATGTTGATCCAGCCGGTCTGCTCGATCTGTTCGGCGGCCGCCGCGAAGGCGGCGGGTATCGCTTCGCGCAAGTCGTCGTGTGCGTCGAGCAGCAGCGGCAGCAACTGGATGTACGCGGCCCCGGACGTGCGCAGCGCCGCGGCGGCGATCTGCGGTTTGCCCTCGGGAAAGTGGTGATAGAGCGACCCCATCGGAGCCTGAGCGGCGACGGTGAGTTGCTTGACGCTGGTACCCGCATAGCCCTGCGTGCGCATCAACTCGGCCATGGCGGTGACGAGGCGCTCCCGGGTGCTGGTTGACATTTTCTCGGTCACCCTTCCAGACTAGAGCAAACACTCTAGAGTGATCGCTCGAATGGAGTCGGACATGCCTGTGATCGAACTGCCCGCGGGACGGGTGCACTACGTCGAGCGCGGCGAGGGACCTCCGGTCGTCCTGCTGCACGGCCTCCTGATGAACCACACGGTCTGGGACCAGGTGATCGACGCCCTCCCCGAAGGCTTCCGGTACCTATTGCCGGACCTGCCGCTCGGCGCCCATCCCCTGCCGCTGCGCCCCGGCGTCGACCTGAGTTTGCGCGGCCTGAACCACCTGATCGCCGACTTCCTCGCCGCACTCGACCTGCGCGAGGTCACGCTCGTACACAGCGATTGGGGCGGTGCGCTGTTCCTCACCGCCTACGGGTTGGACGAACGCGTCGGCAGGCTGATCGTGCTGCCGTGCGAGGCGTTCGACAACTTCCCGCCCGGCCTGCCGGGCAAGATGGCCACCGTCGCCACTCACCTCCCGGGCGGCATCTCGCTGGCGCTGCGGCAGTTGCGCGTTCGGTGGCTGCGCCGCTCGCCGTTGCTGTTCGGCTGGATGGCGCGGCGCCCATTGCCCGATGCGCTGGTGCGCGGCTGGACCGAGCCGGGGCTGCGCGACGCACGGATCCGGCGGGACCTGCTCGCCTACACCAAGTCGGCGTTCCCGAAACGAGAATTGATCGCCCATACCGAAGCGCTGCGCGACTTCCGTGGAGACGCCCTGATCCTGTGGTCTTCGGCGGGCAAGGTGATGCCGCGCGAGCACGGCCCCCGGCTCGCGGAACTCATTCCCGCGGCCCGGCTGGTCGAAATCGATGACGCGTACGTACTGTCCATGCTCGACCAGCCCGCCGCCGTAGCCGAGGCGATGTCGGCGTTCCTGCTCGACAACCACACCGCACCGGGGCGCGACAAGCGCTCGCCGCGCTAGCGCCCGCGAGTCACGCTTCGTCCGGCACGCCGAGGACACCCCGCCCGATCACCCCGGCGATCACCTCCGTCGAATACGCCATGAGCTGGCCGGCCTGGGCATCGCGCAGATGACGTTGGATCGGCGACCGCTTCAGATACCCCGAGCCGCCGCCGACCCGAACGCCGAGCTGCGCCACGTCGACCGCCACCTTGTTCGCGAGGTACTTGGCTCGGGACAGGTTGTCGAAGAACAGCGCGATCCCATGGTCGGCCTGCCACAATGCCTGTTCGTAGAGCGCGTGCGCGGCGGCGAGCCGGGTTTGCGCGTCCGCGACCTCGTACTGCACCCACTGCTGGCGCGCCAAGGGCTTGCCGAGAATTTCCCTGGTGCGCGCGTGTTCCACCAGCGCGTCCAGCGCGGCATCGGCGATGCCGAGCGAAATCGCGGGAAGCCCGGCCGGGATCACCGCGAAATCTCCCGGACGCGGCGCGCGGCCGCGGTACTCGGCACGCAGCACGGTGTCGTCGAACGCGAGCAGCTGGCTGCGGGTGGCGCGCAGGCCGAGAGTGTCCCAGATCGGGACGATCGATACCGTTTCGTCGGGGACCACGCCGAAGAAAGCGGGTTCCCCCGCCACGAGCGCGTTGACCAGCAGATAATCGGCGATCTCGCTGCCGGAGACGAACCGCTTCGCCCCGCTCAGCAACCACCCGCCCGCGGTCGGCTCGGCGACGTGCTGCGGCTGGAGGAAGCGGTTTCCGCTCGCCGGTTCGGACAACGCGTTCGCGAAGCGCTTACCCGCCCGCAGCTCGTCGGCGAAGAACGATCCCGAACTCTCGCCGGTGAATTCCGCGAGGGCGACGCCCGCCCCCGCGTGCATGGTCCAGATCGTCGCGGTGGACGGATCGGCTCGAGCCAGGATTCTGACGAGACGACCGAGGCCAAGGTAGCTCAGGCCCGCGCCACCGGACGATTCGGGCAGCACCGCGTCATCCGCGCCGGCCTCGTGCAACGCGTCCAGATGCTCGACGGCGAGCTCGGCGCGCTCGTTTTAGTCGGCCGCCACGGCCGCGAATCCGGTCGCCAAGTCGGCGACCCGGTCGAGCAATTCCCGCTCGCCGTCGCGGACCGGAACGATGAAATGCGCATTCGTCACGAAATGCTCTCTGGTCGAGGGGAATCGGCGAGCGGAGCTCGCCGGCTGATCTCCCCCGAGGGTACGCAGCCCGCGCCGACTTGCCTTGACGTCGACGAGAAGGTTTAGCGTGGCGGTAGCGGAGACAAGGAGGACGGATGCGCATCGGCGAACTGGCGGAGCGGGCGGGCACCAGCACGCGCGCCTTGCGTTACTACGAGGAGCACGGTTTGGTGCGGCCGCACCGCGCCGCCAACGGTTACCGCTCGTACGACGACGCGGAGGTGCTGATCGTGGCGCAGATCCGCGAACTGCTGGGCGCGGGCTTCGATCTCGACGACATCCGTCCGTTCGTCGCCTGCCTGCGGGCGGGCAATGGCTCCGGAGACGTCTGCCCGGACTCGGTGTCCACCTTGCGGCGCAAGCTGTCCGAGGTCGATTCGTACCTGGCGCGGCTGGAGCGAGTACGGGGTCAGCTGCACGAGCGGCTCGCGGCGGCCTGCGAGTTCGACCGGATCGAGGAGCCGCGGTGAGGTTCGCGGTCAGCTACAGCACTCCCTTCTTCGGCGTCGACCCGGACCGGTTGATCGCCTACGCCCAGCACGCCGAGCGCTGCGGATTCGAAGCGATCTACCTGCCCGAGCACGTCGCGCTGTACCCGGGCGCCGCGGTCGGACCGATGGAGATCACGCCGTCGGTGCCGTTCGCCGACCCCCTCGACGCGCTGAGCTTCGTGGCCGCAGCGACCGAGCGGATCCTGCTCGGCACCGCGGTGCTGCTATTGCCCTACCACCATCCGGTGGTGCTGGCCAAACGCCTCGCGACGATCGACGTGCTGTCCAAGGGACGGATGCGCCTGCTCACCGTGGGGGTGGGAACCCTGCCCGGGGAGGCACAGGCCGTCGGCGTCGATTTCGCCTCCCGAGGCCGCCGCGCCGACGAGGCCATCGATGTGCTGCGATTGCTGTGGTCCGGTGGCGCGGACGGGGTGAGCTTCGAAGGCGAGTTCTTCCGGTTCGAGAACCTGTGCAGTTATCCGAAACCCCTCGGCGGCGACCTGCCGATCCATGTCGGTGGATCGAGCCGCGCCGCGGCACGGCGCGCCGGTTCCCGCGGCGACGGTTACTTCCCGGGCGGGGTGCTCGGGCCCACCGAACGCGCCGCCCAGCTGGAGATCGCCCATACCGCGGCCGCTGCGGCGGGCCGGGATCCCGGCGCGTTCGAGTACACGCGCTGGGGATCTATCGACATGCCGGTCGAGCGGGTCGAGGGACTGGCCGAACAGGGTGTCACGCGCATCGTGGTGAGCGCGAGCACAGGGGACCCTGAGCAAGCCAGAGACGAGTTGTCCGCCTTCGCCGAACGATTCGAACTTGCGAACGCACTGAAATAGCTTTCGCGCCCGGGCGGCGGTCCCGAACCAACTCAGACGGTATGGCCCGCAACCAGATCCGCTACCGAGTGGTAATGCAGCGTCTCCGCGGTGGGCCGCAGCACGGCGCCGTCCTCGGGTTCCAGCAGCATCCCGACGTGATCACCGAGGTCGTAGCGGTCGCGGATACGAGCGACGAACCAGCTGGGCACCGTGCTGAGCACCGGGATGCCGCCCGGACCCGGGCGCCAGTCGCAGTGCACGAACTTGTCGATGTCGTCGCCGGTCTCACCGCCGAAAAGCCGTGCGAGGGAAACTTGTTCGCTGCCGAGCAAATGCACCGCGAGCCGGTCGGCGTGCTGCGCGACCCGATAGGTGTAGTTCTTCTTGGACAGGCCGATCAGGAACCGGCGCGGCTCGATGCTGACCTGCGTCGCGAAGCCGACGAGACAACCGGCGCGCCGGCCGTCCGCCTGCACGGTGACCAGCAGCACGGGATAGTCCGCCGCCGCGACCACCGCGTCGAACACTGCGGTCCGGTCTTCGGTAGCCATCGGTCCTCCCAGCGTGATGCGGCGTCTTCCCCGGATGCCCGCGCGACCGTCGCGCAAACATGCCGGAACGAGCAGCGCTCACCCTACAACCGCGGCGGCAAGTCGTCTGAGACGCCGACGTCGGCAAGGGTGAGACGCCCGTACGACGGCCCGGTAGATCAGCCCTTTCCGATCTACATTGCCGTGGATGATAGTCCACCACAACGACTTCCGGGCCGACACTGAAAACGCATGGTGGCGGTCGCCACATTGCGAGCGCATCTCTGCATACGGCCTGGCCCTCACCTCGGCGGCCGCGGTTCGGCGGCACGGATCGTGCCACGGACTCGGCGGCGAGCGAGGCCATGGGCAGGCCGAGGATCACAGATCCGCGTTCCGGTCGACGGCAGCGTCGCCGGTTCGCCGCCGCAGCGTCATGACGCCCGCCGCGGCGGCGATCATGCACAATCCCACCACCCAGAGCCCGGCGCGCTGGCTGCCGGTCACGTCCTTCAGCCCACCGGTGACGTACGGCGCGACGAAACCGCTGACGTTGCCGACCGAGTTGATCAACGCGATGCCGCCCGCCGCCGCCGCGCCGGACAGGAAGGTGCCGGGCAGGGCCCAGAACGTCGGCAGCGCCGCGAGCACGCCCACCGCGCACACCGTGACCGCGATCATCGCGGCGAACGGATCGCCGAGATACAGCGCCACCGGGATGGCGAGACCGCCCAGCAGCGCGGGCAGGGCGACGTGCCGAGCCCGCTCACCGGTCCGGTCGCCGTGCCTGCCCCACCACACCATCACCACGGCCCCGACGAGGTAGGGCACCGCATTGATCAGTCCGCGCTGCACCACCGAATAGTGCGTTCCGTATTGCTGCTGGAAGCCGTCGATGATCGTCGGCAGGAAGAATCCCAGCGCATACAGGCCGTAGACGATGCCGCCGTAGACGAAGGCGAGGCCGAGCACCCGCGGATGGGTCAGAGCACGACGCACCGTCCAGTGCTCCGCGCGCCGCAACGTGGCCTGCTCCGCGGCGAGTTCGCGAATCAGCCATTCACGTTCGGCGGAGGCCAGCCAGCCCGCCTGCTCGGGACGGTCGGTCAGATAGAACCAGGTCGCCACCGCCAGCGCGACGGCGGGCAACCCCTCGACCAAGAACATGAAACGCCAACCGCTGAGCCCGAAGACGCCGTCGCCGTATCGAATGATCAAGCTGGACACCGTCGCGCCCAACGCGGTGGACATGGGCACCGCGGTCATGAACAACGCGACGATCCGCGCCCGTTGCGCCTGCGGGTACCAATAGGTCAGATAGAGCAGGATGCCGGGAAAGAAGCCCGCCTCCACCACACCCAGCAGGAACCGCAGGAGATACAGCACGGTGGCGTCGGGTACGAAGGCCATCGCCGTGGCCACCAGCCCCCAGGTGGCCATGATCCGGGCGATCCAGCGCCGGGCGCCGAACCGGTGCAGCGCCAGGTTGCTCGGCACCTCCAGCAGCAGGTATCCGACGAAGAAGATGCCGGAGGCGAATCCGAACGCGGTCTCGGTGAGCCCGAGCTCGGTCTTCATGCCGCTCGGCCCGGCGAACCCGATGTTCACCCGGTCCAGATAGTTGACGAAGTACAGCAGCCCGAGAAAGGGCAGCAGGCGAATCGTGACCTTGCGCAGCGTCGTGTCTGCCGCCTCGGCGGTGGAAACCATCTGCGCACTCTCGGCTCCGGACGGCCGCGTCGTCAAGGGCGGCGCAGTAAAATCCGTCCCATGGCGGTTACCTGGCCGGACGAGGTGGACGACGTTCTCGGCGGCGATCTGACCTGCGCCGCAGCGTATGTGACGCCCGCGGGCGGCGCGGTGGTGTCGGCGGTGTCGCCGATCGGGCTGCGCGACCGGGCCGCGGGCACGGTGGGGTTCACGACTTCACTCGGGTTCGGACGCAAGCTGGAGCGAATGAAGCGGGAACCCAAAGTGGCGCTGGCATATCACGCGCGCGAGCACGGCATCGGAAGCCGGGAAAACTCGCGATTCGTGCTGGTGCAGGGCACCGCGGCGTTCGACCCGACGCCCGACCAGGAGGCGCTGGACCGCCTCGGCGCCCAGGCCACGCCCTACCTGGGCGCACCGCGGCGCGGTGTGTTCTGGGACCGGTGGCTGCGCGCCTACTACGCCGATCGAGTGGTCGTGACCGTGACCGTCGACCGCATCGTCGTATGGCCGGACCTCGACGCGGCGGGCACGCCCGAGATCCTCGGTGCCGCAGCGCCTTCTGTCGAACCAGCGACACAGCAGCCTCCGGCGAAGGGGACGGGCCCCCGGGTGGACGTCGCCCGGACCGCGGCCCAGGCGACGAAGCTGCCGCACCGGCTGCTCGGCTACCGGCAGGCCGACGGCTACCCGGCGGTCGTCCCGGTGCAGGTGACGGGGTCGAGCGCCGACGGTGTGCGGTTGACCGTCCCGGCGGGCCTGCCGCAAGGCGGACGCCGCGCCGGGCTGCTGGCCCACGAGTATCGGTCCCAGTTGATCGGCTTGGAATCGCGGCAGAACACCGGCTGGCTCGAGGTTTCCGGCACCGAGGCGGTGTACGCGCCGCACACCGCGTCCGGGTTCAAAGCGCCGCCGAACAAGACGATTTTGTTGCTGGGCAACGGTTTTCTCGCCCGGCGCGGACTCGCGAAGGCACGCAAGTCCGGCCTGGTCGAAGCATTGCGCTGAACCGCGCCCCCGGCAGCGACCGGAGGCGCGGGCCAGCCCCTAGTCCGCCGCCAGGTACACCGGCAGCCTGGCGTGCCCGTTGGAGATGAAACTGGACACGCTCCCGAGTTCGGCGGGATCGGCCGCCAGGCGCAGGTTCGGGAAGCGCTGGAAGAGCGCGGGCAGGGCGACCTCGGCTTCCAGCCGCGCCAGGGGTGCGCCCAAGCAGTGATGGGCCCCGTAGCCGAATGCCAGATGTTCCTTGCTCGCTCGCCGCACGTCGAACTCGCTCGCGGTGGGGCCGTGCAGTTTCGGATCGCGATTGGCCCCGGCGTAGGAGGCGAGAATCGGTTCGCCCTTGGCGATGCGCAGGCCGTCGATCTCGATGTCGTCGGCGGCGAAGCGCAGCGGCAGGTGCGCCACCGGCGCCTCGTACCGCAGCGCCTCCTCGATCAGATCGGACCAGGCCGCACGCCCCTCGGTCACCTCGGCACGCTGGTCCGGGTGGGTCAGCAGCGCGAAGACGGCCTGATCGAGCAGGTTGACCGTGGTCTCGTGCCCCGCGCTGATGACAAGCAACAACGTGTCGATCAACTCCTGCTCGGTCAGCTGCGAGCCGTCCTCCTCGTCCCGGTGCGAGATCAGCAGGCTGGTCATGTCGTCACCGGGTGTCTCCCGCCGATAGGCGACGAGCTCACCCAGGATCCGGTACATCTCCATGTAGTTCGCCTGGGACTCCTCGGGCCCGAGCGACGTATCGAAGATGCCGTCGACGCATGTGCGCAGACCGGCGTTCAGGTATTCCGGAACGCCCATCAGCGCGCTGATGACCTGGATCGGCAGCGGGTAGGCGAAACCTTCCCTGAGATCGACCGCTTCGCCCGCCGGCGTCGCGGCGAGCGCGCCGAGCAGGTCCGTCGTGATCTGCTCGACCATCGGGCGCATCGCTTGGGTGCGGCGGTGCGTGAAGGCGGGCGCGACGAGTTTGCGCAGCCTGCGGTGGTCGGCACCGTACGCGGTGAACATGTTGTTCACCGCGACCCACGGCAACAACGGCCAGTCCTGGGGTATCTCGCCGTTGATCAACGCGGGCCAGTGCTGCTTGCCGTCCTTCGACACCCGGGGATCGGCCAGCAACCGCTTGAGCACGTCGGCGTCGGTGACCGACCACGCTCGCACGCCGCCCGGCAATTCGACCGGGGTCACCGGCCCGCGCGCACGAATACGGGCGGACTCACCCTGAATGTCGGCACCCAGCGGGTCGAGGACCAGGGGTTGTGTGTCCATCGATGACTCCTTAGAAGACGGTCAGTGGAGGGGATTTCGGAAAGACGACCGGCAGGGACACCAGCGCACGGTGGAACGGTCCCGGCCGCCAGCTCAACTGACCGGGCTGCAGGCCCAACCGCATCTCGGGCAAGGCGTCGAGGATCTGATCGATCGCGTCCTGCACCACCAGGTACGCGGCCGACCGGGCGGGACAGGCGTGCGGGCCCACGCTCCACGCCAGATGGGCACGGCTGTCGGTTCGCTGCCCGACGCCGATCGCCGGGTCGTTGTTGCATCCGGCCATGCTGATCAGCACCGGCTGGTGCGCGGGTAGCCAGACATCATCGATGAGGATCGGCTGGCGCGGGAAGCTGACGCAGTAGTTCGCCATCGGCGGGTCGTTGAACAGCACCTCGTCGAGGGCGTCGCGCGTCGAGAGGCTGCCGCCGAGAAAGTCTCCCGCGAAACGTTCGTCGGTGAGCATCAGCAGCAGGGTATTGACGATGAGGTTCTGCATCGGCTCGATGCCCGCGCCGTAGAGCGTGACCAGCTGGTGGATCATCTCGACGTCGTCCAGCCCGGCCTCATGCTGCAACAGCCTGGACGTGATGTCGTCGCCGGAGTCCTTGCGCTTCATCTGCACGAGTTCGAACAGCGCGTCGGTGAGCATCGCGTTGCCCTTGTCCGCGTTGACGCCTTCGAAGATGGCGGCCATACCGGTCGCGACCTGCTGGCCGATGTCCGCCGGACAGCCGAGCATGGCATTGAGCACCGCGAAGCTGAGCGGGAACGCGTATTGGCTGATGAGATCCGCCGCGCCGTCCTCACAGAAGGCGTTGATCAGCGGGATGGCGATCTGCTCGACGGTTCCGTGCAGCGCGTGCAGGTCCACCCCGGCGATGCTGGCGACGTTCGCCTGGCGGTAGCGCAGATGCTCGAGGCCCGCACTGCGCAGCGCGTTCGGCCGCCACTCCAGCATCGGCAGGACCGGGCACTCGCCCGGAATGTCCTTCTGCCAGATCCGCGGATCGGCCGGGAAATGGTCGGGATCGTTGAGGATGCGCAGCGCGGTGTGGTAGCCGATCACAAGGGTGGCGGGCACGCCCGGCGACAGCTCGATCGGGACGAGCGAACCGAACTGGCGGCGCATTTCGCGGTATGCGTTGTGCGGATCTTCCGCGTATTCCTGCGAATACAACGGGTAACGAGGGCCGCTGGTGTCGATCGGCGATCCGTGCGAGACGGGGCACCCATTCGCGGAAGTGGACGGCGGGAAGTGTGGCGTGGTCAAAGACGAAACTCCAGAGGAACGAACATGCGACGAACGCGATCGACCGGGCGCGTGCGCGCCGCGACGGCGAAGGTCGGCGTGATGCGTGGGGATCGGTGACAGGCCGGCGCACACCCTCATCAGCTGTGTGCACGACGACCTCTGAGCGGCAACCTCCTTCTGGACGGGAACGCGGCGACGGCGGCTTGCCGGACGGAGCACGGCTACTGCGCCGCGCTCCCCTCCGGCTGCGGGACATAGACGGGCAGGGGCGGTGATTCCGGGAAGAGGACCGGCAGGGCGGTCAGCGATCGATGGAACGGACCCGGTCGCCAGGTCAGCTGCTCGGCAGGAACACCCAACCGCATCTCGGGCAGCGCGTCGAGCAGCTGATCGATGGCGTCCTGGGCGATCAGATAGGCCACCGACCGGGCCGGACAGGTGTGCGGCCCGACGCTCCAGGCGAGATGAGCGCGATTGTCGGTGTAGGCGCCCGTGTTGATCGCGGGGTCGTTGTTGCATCCGGCCATGCTGATGACCACCGGCTGGTGCGCGGGTAGCCAGACGCCGTCGATCAGCATCGGCTGTCGCGGGAAGGTGACGCAGTAGTTCGACAGCGGCGGGTCGGTGAACAACACCTCGTCCAGCGCGTCCCTGGTCGACAGGCTGCCGCCGAGGATGCCGCCCGCGAAACGCTGGTCGGTGAGCATCAGGCGCAGGGTGTTGACGATCAGATTCTGCTGCGGCTCGATCCCCGCGCCGTACAGCATCAGCACCTGCTGGACCATCTCCTCGTCGTCGAAATCGACAGGGTGCCGCAGTATCCGGGAAACGATGTCGTCGCCTGAATGGGCTCGCTTGAGCGCCACCAGGTCCGACATCGCCTCGTTGAACATCGCATTGCCCTGCTCGGCGTCCACGCCCTCGAACATGGCGGCCAGTCCCATCGCCGCCCGCTGCCCGATTTCCGGCGGGCAGCCGAGCATCGCGTTGATCACCGCGAACGCGAGCGGGAACGCGTATTGCGAGATCAGATCGGCGGAGCCGTCGCCGCAGAATGTGTTGATCAGTGGGACGGCGATCTGCTCCACCGTGTTGTGCAGCGCGAACTGGTCGATCTCATCGATGCCCGCCACCGTGGCCTGCCGGTACCGGGCGTGCTCCAGGCCGGAGTTGCGGATCGCGGCCGGACGCCACTCGAGCAGCGGCAGGACCGGACAGTCACTGGGCACGGTCTGCTGCCAGGTCCGCGAATCGGCGGGAAAGTGGTCGGGATCGTTCAGGATGCGCACCGCGGTGTGATATCCGATCACCAGCGTCGCGGGCACGCCGGGCGACAGTTCCACCGGCACCAGCGAACCGTATCTCGCGCGCGCTTCTCGATAGACACGGTGTGGATCCGCCGCGAAATCGTCCGAGTACAGAGCGACCCGGGGTCCGTCGGAGCCGACCGGTGAACCGTGCGGGACCGGGCAGCCGGTGGAGAAGGACGATGTCGAGGACTGTGGGTGGGTCAAAACGTGACTCCAAAGTCGGAACGTTCGACGAGCAGGGTGGGCACACGACAAGCGCCCCGGAGCCCGGGAAGCGAATTGCCATGCGAGCGTTGCGAATTCGACACTACGTCGAATTCCGCTGCAGCAGAGCATATCTCGTGTGCCGAAACGGTGCGATCGTGCGTGTTCCCAAGCGCGTACGCCGACGGTGGAACACCTCCGCCCGCGTATCCCCGAGGGACACGCGGGCTGTCGAGTCCCGGCGCGGGACAGCTGAGCGCCCATGCCGGGTGTGATCGAGATGTTCTTCCCGGCCGACCTACTCCGTCGCCTCCAAGAACACCGGCAGTTCGGAATGACCGTTGGAGATGAAGCTGAGCACGGTGCCCAGCTCGGACGGATCGACCGCGAGGCGCATGTCCGGGAAGCGGCGGAAGATGGCCGGAAGGGCGATCTCGGCTTCCATCCGGGCCAGCGGCGCGCCCAGGCAATGATGCGCCCCGTAACCGAAGGCCACATGATCCTTGACCGAGCGCCGCAGGTCGAACTGGTCGGCGTTCGGACCGTGCACCTTCGGATCGCGGTTGGCCGCCACGTAGGAGGCCAGGATCGCCTCCCCCTTGGGAATACGGACGTCGGCGATATCGATGTCCTCGACGGCGTAGCGCAGCGGCAGGTGCGCGACCGGCGCCTCGTAGCGCAGCGACTCCTCCACCACATCCGACCAAGGGATCCGCCCCGCCACCACGTCGGCGCGCTGGTCCGCACGGGTGAGCAACGCGAAGATGGCCTGATCCAGCAGGTTCACCGTCGTCTCGTGCCCGGCGTTGATGACCAGCATCAGGGTGTCGACGAGTTCCTTCTCGGTCAGCTGTGAGCCGTCCTCCTCGTCCCGGCTGGCGATCAGGACGCTCGTGATGTCGTCGCCGGGCGCCTCCCGCCGGTACGCCACCAGTTCGCTGACGAGCCGGTACATCTCCAGGTAGTTGGCCTGGGCCTCCTCCGGACCGAACGAGGTGTCGAAGAATCCGTCGACACATTTCCGCACGCCTGGGCCCAGATGCTCGGGCACACCCATCAGCTCGGTGATGACCTGGATCGGCACCGGATACGCGTAACCCTCACGCAGATCCACGGCCGTGCCGCGCGGGGTCGCGGCCAACTCGTCGAGCAACTCGGCGGTGATCGCTTCGATGCGCGGTCGAAGCGCCACCGTACGACGGTGCGTGAACGCGGGGGCGACCAACTTGCGCAGCCGCCGATGCTCGGCGCCGTAGGCGGTGAACATGTTGTCGACCGCCACCCACGGGTGCAGCGGCCACTCCTCGGTGATCTCGCCGTTCATGAACGCGGCCCAGTGCTGCCTGGGGTCCTTCGAGACGCGCGGGTCGGCCAGAAGACTCTTGAGCACGACGGCATCGGTGATCGACCACGCCGGCACCCCGCCGGGCAGTTCCACCAGGGCCACCGGCCCACGCTCGCGCAGCCGCGCCGCTTCGCCTTGGATATCGGAACCGGTCAGATCCAAGACTATCGGCTCTTGCGACATCGGACGCTTCTCCTTACACCATGTTCAACGGAGGGGACTTGGGGAAGACGACCGGCAGGGCCGCCAACGCCCGGTGGAATGGGCCGGGCCGCCAGACCACTTCGTCCGCGGGCACGGCCAGCTGCATTTCGGGGAGTGCGTCGAGCAGCTGGTCGATGGCTTCTTGCACGACCACGGACGCGACGGACTTCGCGGGGCAGGCGTGCGGGCCGACCGCCCACGCCAGATGCGAGCGATTACCGGTGCGGTCGCCGCCGCGGATCGCCGGATCGTTGTTGCACCCCGCCAGGCTGATCAGCACCGGCTGGTGCGCGGGCAACCAGACGTTGTCGATCAGGATGGGCTGGCGCGGATAGGTGATACAGAAGTTCGCCATGGGGGGGTCGTTGAACAACACCTCGTCCAGCGCGTCACGCGTCGACAGCGCGCCGCCGAGCATGTCGCCACCGAAACGGTCGTCGGTGAGCATCAGCAGCAGGGTGTTGGTGATCAGGTTCTGCTGCGGCTCGATCCCGGCGCCGTAGAGGCTGATCAGGTTCGACAGCATCTCCTCGTCGTTCAGGCGGGCCGGGTGATGCGCCAACCGGGACGTGACGTCGTCGCCCGGCTCCGCGCGGCGCTGGTGGATCAGCTCCATCAGCGCCTCGGAGAGCATCTGCATGCCCTTGGCCGCCTCGACGGTGTCGAAGAGCATCGCCATGCCGGTGGCGACCCGCTGCCCCAGTTCCGTCGAACAGCCGACGATCCGGTTGAGCACTTCGAAGACGAGCGGGAACGCGTACTGGGTCACCAGATCGGCGGACCCCGCCTGGCAGAAGGTATTGATCAGCGGAATCGCGATGCGCTCTACCATCGAGTGCACCTCGTGCAGGTCGATGGCGTCGATGCTCGCGACGTAGGCACCCCGGTAGCGGGCATGCGCCGCGCCGCTGTTGCGCAGCGCGTTCGGGTACCACTCCATCATCGGACGGATGGGCGAGTCCTCGGGGATGTTCTTCTGCCAGATGCGCGGATCGGCGGGGAAGTGCTCGGGATCGTTGAGGATCCGCACGGCTTCCTGATAGCCGATCACCAGCGTGGCGGGCACCCCTGGCGACAGTTCGATCGGGACCAACGAACCGTGGCGCCTGCGCATTTCCCGGTAGATCCCGTGGGGGTCGGCCGCGAATCCCTCAGCATAGAGCGGAATTCTGGGACCGTCGGTGTCGATCGGCGATCCGTGTGCGACCGGGCAGGCGCCGCTGGATAGGTGCCCGGGGTGGGTCGAGGACTGGGACGTGGTCAAATGCGAGACTCCAAACGGTGGAACAAGAATTCGACTAGCGTGATCAGCGAACGCAGGCACGTGCCTCGGTCCCGGGCGTCCAGTGACGTCAGGGGAGTCCCGGGTTCCAGGTCGAGGGCATCGCGCACCTCGTCGAGCGGGTAGGGCCGGGCGCCTTCGAACTGGTTGACGGCGACCGAATACGGGACGCCGCGCTCCTCCAGCACCGAGAGGACCTCGTCGGACTTCTCGATGCGGCGGGTGTCCACCAGCACGAGCGCGCCGAGCGCACCGCGGGCCAGCTCCTCCCACAAGGGGACGAAACGCTGCTGCCCCGGAGTGCCGAACAGGTAGAGCGCCAGTTTCGGACTGAGCGTGATGCGGCCGAAGTCCATCGCGACCGTGGTCTGCGACTTGCCGGGCAGCCCCGCCATATCGTCGACGCCGACACTGGCTTCGGTGATGGTCTCCTCGGTGCGCAGCGGTTTGATCTCCGAGACGCTGCTCACGAACGTGGTCTTGCCGACACCGAAGTTGCCGGCCACCAGCAGTTTCACCGAGCGGGTCACGGTCTCCGGCACGTAATCGACGGTGCGATCAGACGGCGAGAGCACGGAGCCCATTGAGTACCTCCTCCAGCAGAGCGATCTCCGGCAGGGACTCGGCCGGGGTGGGGGTGACCAGGTGCCCGCCGTCCATGAGATCGGACGCGACGATCTTCACGACGGACGGCGGAAGGTCGAGGTACGCAGCGATCTCCGCGATCGACAGCGCACCCCGACGGCTGCACAGGGCCATGACCCGGCGCGCATCGGGCGACGCGCCGGGGAGTGGATCTTTGGCGGTCAGGACCAAAGTAACCAGGTCCAGCTCGCGAGTGGGGCGCGTACGCCCTCCGGTGCGCACATAAGCCCGGACCAGGTCCGGATCGCGCCGCGGCTTGCTCATGACGGCACCTCGCTCTCGCTCGGCTCCGTGCTGCCCAGCGGCGCAGTACCTCTGACTCGCTCGCTGCGCTCGATCATGGCATTTCGCTGCCGTCAACGCGCCTGCGCGGCTGGCTGCCGAGCTCGCGTCCGACCCGGCCTGCCAGCTCGTTCATCCGGTGGGCGACGAGGCCCACGTCGATGTCGTTGGTGGTCGCGACGCCGAGTAGCGCGCCCTCGCCTGCCGCGGTGATGAGGATCATCCCCTGGTCGTACTCGGTGATGTTCTGCCGCACGCCGTTCGTGGCGTCACCGCAGAATTCGCCGAGCGCCTTACCGAGCGAACGCAGGCCGGAGGCCGCGGCGGCGAAGCGTTCCGCCTCGTCGCGGGCGATCCCCGTGGAGTGCGCGATCCGCAGGCCGTCGTCGGACAGCAACACCGAGAACCGCACACCCGTGATGCTGAGATCTTCGAGTAGCCAGCCCAGTTTGTTGCTGCTGTCGGTCACGGGTGTGGCCATCAGGATGTCATCCCTTCCGTGTCATCAGATGCGGCGGCGCGGCCGCTCTTGGAGCCGGTATGCCAAGCTGCGGCGACCTCGGGGCGAGCGAGGCCGGGTTCGGTGCGCGGCCCGACCGGGGCGAGTGCGACCGTCCTGCGTCGCCGCTTGGGTAGCCCGCCGCTGGTGATCTCGCTCACCGACAGCGACGGCTCGTTCTCGCCGGGCTGTTCGCTCGGCGCGTCCTGCGCGGGAACCGTGACCGGCTCCGGTTTTGCCTCGGTCACGGGCGCGACCTCCTGGACGTTCTGCGGGGTGACCAGCAGCGACTCCGGGATGTAGACCATCGCGCGCATGCCGCCGTAGACGTTCGGGCCGTCGATGTAGACGGTGAAGCCGTAACGGCGGGCCAGCGCGGCGATGCCCGGGAAGCCGACCTTCGGCGACGGACCGAGCTGGTGGATGTCGACGGGCCGCTCGTGCGCGAGCACCTGGCGGGCCTCCTCCATCTGCTCGGCGTTCATCCGCACGCCCGCGTCATCGATGATGACGGTGACGCCGTGGTGACCCTCCTGGAAGTTGACGTCCACGTAGGAAGTCGGCGGCGAGTACCGCAACGCGTTGTCCAGCAAGGTCGCCAGTGTGTGCACGAGCGGTTCCACCGCGCGGCTGATCACGACACGGTCGAGCTGGTTGGGCCGCACCCGCAGGTATTCCCGGACACGGCCGATGGCGCCGCCGACCACGTCGGTCAGCGTCTGCGCGGGCCAGCGGCGGCCGGGCAGACCACCGCAGACGATCACGTAGGACTGCGCCTGGCGGATCATCTGCTGCACCGTGTGGTCGATGCGGGTGAGGGTTTCGTACACCTGATCGTCGCGATGCTCACGCAGCGCGGCGCTCACCACCTGGCTGACGTCAGCGCCGAGGCTGACCACGGAGGTGCCGAACGAGCGGACCGCGGCGCTGGTCGCCTGGCGCGATGCGGAGGCGACCTCGTTGCGCGCGGCCTCCTCGGCCGCCTTGATCGCCTGCTGTCCTTCGTTGTTGGTCAGCTCCCTGGTCTCCGAGCGCATCAGGCTCAGATCGTCGGCATACCGCTCGGAGATCCACCGCAGGATCTGCGCGAGCCGCGAATTCTCCATGCCCGCCTGGACTTCGACCGGGGGCACCTGGGACTCGAACCGGCGGATCGACTCGGCCACCGCGGGTAGCGTAGTGGCGGCGAACCGCTCGAGCGTGTCCTCCGTCGCGCGCTGTTCCCTGGCCAGAGCCTCGAGCTTGGCCCGCTGAGCCCTGGCATACTGTACTGCGTACAACGCCCCCGCTACGGCGATCACCAAAGCGACGGCGAGGATCCATGAAAGCACCACGGCGATATCTTGATTCATCAGTTCTTTCGTCGTTGACTGGTCTCGAGGAATCGGCCCACTGCCATCCTGCTTCGCTCGCCTTCCCTCGCCTGCCGACCATGAACGGACCGGTCGGTGGGGTCCGCGTCGGAGTACCGGAAATCCCGCGACGGCACCGGCGCTCACCGAGAGCGCCTACCGCACAGTGCCCGCAGGACAGGCGATTACATGTCAATCGCCGACCGCCCGGATCGTGTCCGAACGGTAACCAGAACCCGACCATTCGCACATTAGCAGCATTCCAACGAACTCTCTGCCGATCCCACAGACACTTTCCGGATTCCCGGAACTGGGACGATAGGTGCCGCGGATCGCGACATTGCTGCGCAATAATGTTGGGCTGCCGTGCAACCCGTGGACCATTTGTCCTGCGTATGGGCCCGCGCGTCGGACCAGCACCGGAAGCGCGGGTGGCGGCGCGGATGCCGCGAACGCCCACGGCGGCCGAGCCGAACAGGCGGAATGGCCGTTCGCTGACGCATCAACGAATGTATTGGCGGGTGCTCGAATTCGATTCCGCGAAGTAGCGTCCACCGCTGTGCGGGGAGTCCGCCCGGACCGGCCGTGCCTCGCACCGACCGGACCGCCGGAGCCGGATACCATGCGCCCATGGCAAAGCTGAAGGTCTCGGTCGACGTTCCGATCTCGCCCGAGGAGGCCTGGACGCACACCTCCAACCTCGCCGAACTCGACAAATGGCTGACCATGCACGAAGCGTGGCGCGGCGAGGTTCCCGCCGAATTGACCGTCGGCACCCAACTGGTCGGCATCGCCTCGGTCAAGGGCCTGCGCAACCGGGTCACCTGGACCGTGCGGGCCGCCGAGCCGCCGCGCCGCCTGCAACTGACCGGCGCGGGCAAAGGCGGCACCAAACTGGGGTTGCAGCTGCTCGTCGCCCCGAAGGGCTCCGGTTCGGAGGTCACCGTCGACATCGAACTCGGCGGCGCGCCGCTGTTCGGCCCCATCGGATCCGGTGTGGCCCGCGCCGTCAAGGGCGATATCGAACGTTCCCTGGACCGCTTCATCGCCCTGTACGGCTGACCTCCGCCGTCATACGCCGATGGCGTCGAAGATCGTTTCGGCGCGGTCGCGGGTGCGATACATGCCCCACGCGGTATCGGCCAAGTCGTCCGGATCGAGAGTGTGGCCGTCCGCGCTGCCGAAGCGCGCCGGGTCGGCGGTGACCATCGCGTGGATGTCCCCGCGCTCGACGAGTCCGCCGATGGTCAGCGTGCCCGCATAGAGACCGCGCTCGGCCAATGCCGCGTTCAAGGTGAGCGCGTAGTTGCGCAGTGCCGCCGCGGCGAGGGCGAGGTGGCCGAGCATGGGCATGGGGCGGACGCTGGAGAGCCCGCCGGCGAAAAGTAATGCGCCTTTCCCGCGATCGAGCATGCCCGGCAACACGTCGCTCACCACGTCGACCGCGGGCCACACCCACTCGAACGCCGATCGCGCCGTGGCCGCGTCGATGTCGGTGATCGGCACGGGCTGCTGCGTGGAACCGGGTCCGTAATAGACCATTCCGATCGGTCCCTCCTTGTGGATGTCGCCGAGCACCACGCCGAGCCGCGACCGGTCGGTGACGTCCGCGACGTGAGCGGTGGCGTGTACACCACGCTCCGCCAGGTCCGCGAGGTACCCGGCGTGCCGTGCATCGCTGCGCGAGATCAGCGCGACGCGGAACCCTTCCCGTCCGAAGCGCCGGGCCATCGACATCCCGAGGCCGGGGCCGACACCGACGATCACTGCTGTTCCCTGATCCGCCATGCGTTCTCCTTAATTTGAGGCCCCCCTCGATTTATCACCGTAGCACAGAATCTGAGGTGGGCCTCAGGTTCTGTAGGATGATCGCGTGACCAAACCGCTGCGCCGGGACGCCGCTCGCAATCGCGACAATCTGCTGCGGGCAGCGGCCGAAGTGCTCACCGAGCAGGGCCTCGACGGCTCGCTGGAGGAGATCGCGCGGCGCGCCCGCGTCAGTATCGGGACGCTGTACAACCACTTCCCCACCCGCGACACCCTGATCGATGCCCTTCTGCCGCCCCGGCTGGCGGCGGTGGACGAGATCGCCGCCCGTGCGGCGGCCGAACCGGACGCGTGGACGGCGTTCACCGGATTCGTGGAAGACCTGCTCAACAGGCTCACCGCCGATCGCGGACTGCTCGAGGCGTTCACCGGGGATCATCCTGCGGCGGCTCAACTGGCGGAGGCCTGTCATCGCGGGATGTCGCACCTGTC
Organism: Nocardia sp. NPDC003999; assembly: GCF_053604885.1. NCBI lineage: Bacteria > Bacillati > Actinomycetota > Actinomycetes > Mycobacteriales > Nocardiaceae > Nocardia > Nocardia sp. NPDC003999. Next base: position 193,708 of record NZ_JBSGIB010000005.1, on the reverse strand, counting down.
GGCGGTGCTCGCGCGCGTCCGGGATGCCGGCGCGCTGCGCGCCGACGCGACCGACGAGGATGTCGTCAACTTGGTGTGGGCGCTGTCGCTGCTCGGCGAGACCACCGGCTCGCCGTCGTGGCGGCGCGGCCTGGAGATCGTCTTCGACGGGCTTCGCGGCGATCGCTGAACGAAAGGATTTCGTAGAGGTGCCCTACGCAACGGCGGCCGACGGAGTTCGCCTCGCCTATCAAGTGGCGGGCACGGGCAGCGCGCTGGTCCTGCTCGCCGGTCAGGCCAACACCCACCACTGGTGGGACGGCATCCGCGCGGACTTCGAGACCGGGCACCGCACCATCACACTCGACTGGCGCGGCACCGGCGACAGCGACAAGCCCGACGAGGTGTACAGCACGCGGGGATTCGCCGACGACGTGGTCGCGGTACTCGACGACCTGGGCGTGCGGCAGGCCGCCGTCTACGGCACGTCCATGGGCGGGCGGGTGGCCCAGTGGCTGGCCGCGCGCCATCCGGACCGGGTGCACTCCCTGGTGCTCGGTTGCACTTCCCCCGGCGGCAAGCACGCATTCGAACGCGGTCCCGAGGTCAGGAGGTCGCTCGCGCAGCGTGACCCGGCCGCCGCGCGACAGGCTCTACTGGAACTGATGTACACCCCGGCCTGGCTGGCGAGCACGTCCGGCCCGTACAACACGCTCGGCGACCCGGCCATGCCGGTTTACGCGAAGCGCAGGCATCTGTACGCGAGCAACAAGCACGATGCGTGGGATGTTTTGCCGGACATACGGGTTCCCACCCTCGTGGTGCACGGCACCGAGGACCGCTTCAATCCCGCCGCGAACGCTCCCCTGCTGGTCGAGCGCATCCCCGACGCGCGACTACATCTGATCGAGGGCGCACGGCACGCGTATTTCGACGAATTCCGCTCGGTGGCGAGCCCGGCCGTCCTGGCGTTCCTCCGCGAGGCGCGGCGGCGGCCCACCGCAGGCCTTGCCCACGGCAAGAAATAGGGGCCGCGGCGGCATCCGCCCGGCCCCTACGGCGGTAGGTCCCGGGATCGGCAGGCGACCCCGGGACGAGTACCGCTAGGCGTGCACCACTGTCGCCGCGTCGGCCCCCTGCGGGTTCTTCGGCTTGGTCCGCGGCAGGAAGGACGCCGGGATCAAGGTGAGCACGATCAGCACCAGCGCCACCACATAGGTGTGGCTGAACGCTTCCGCGGCCTGCTGCAGACCGGTTTCGACGGCGCCCGGCGGAAGCTGGCTCGCCAAGCTGGGATCGAAGTTGGCCGCGATCGCCGGGCGCGCCAGCGGCTGGTTGTTCAGCAGGTTGGTCAGCACCACCGACATCGTCGCCGTGCCGATGGAGCCCGCGGTCTGGTTGACGATGTTCATCAGCGTCGACCCGCGCGCCACCTGCTGGTGGGTGAGGGTCTGGATCGCCGCGGTCATGATCGGCATCATGGTGCAGCCCATGCCGAGGCCCATCACGAACAGCGCGCCGATCATGGGGAGATACGAGCTGTCCGCGTCGAGCTGGACGAAGTAGGCCGTCCCGATCGAGATCAGCGTGATGCCGACCAGCACGATCTTGCCCGGGCCGATCTTGTCCACGAAACGGCCCGCGATCGGCATGCTGAGCATCGCGCCGATGCCCTGCGGCGCGATCAGCAGACCGGCTTGCAGCGCCGACTCACCGCGCACCTGTTGCAAATAGGTCGGCAGCAGCAGACCCGCTCCGAAGAACGCGATGGCGAACAGCACCATCGTGAGCACCGCGAAGGTGAGCGCGCGGTTGCGGAACAGGTGCAGATCGATCAGCGGGTGCTCGGTGCGCAGCGCGTGGAACACGAACGCGACCATCAGCACCGCGCCGATGGCGGCCGGGATCAGCACCCGCGCCGCGAGCACCGTCCCCTGCTCCGGGATGGAGGAGACGCCGAACAGGAACAGCGCAAGGCCGGGCGAGGCCAGCAGCATGCCGATGAAGTCGAACGACTCGGACGGCTCCGGCTTGTCGCTGGGCAGCACGATGAACGCCAGCGTCAAGGCGATCACGCCGATCGGCAGGTTGATCAGGAAGATCCAGTGCCAGCTGAAGTTCTCGATCAGCCAGCCACCCAGGATCGGGCCGCCGATCGGGCCGAGCAGCATCGGCACACCGAGCACCGCCATCACCCGGCCGACCCGCTGCGGACCGGCCGCATGGGTCATGATCGTCATGCCGAGCGGCATCAGCATGCCGCCGCCGAGGCCCTGGATCACGCGGAACGCGATCAGCGATTCGATGTTCCACGCCGTGCTGCACAGCAGTGAGCCGAGCACGAAGAAGGTCAGCGCCATGATGTACAGCCGCTTGGTGCCGAAGCGGTCGGCCGCCCATCCGGTCAGCGGGATCACGGTGGCCAGCGCCAGCGTGTACCCGGTCATCGTCCACGCCGCGATGGCGTAGCTCGTGTCGAACTCGCGCTGGAAGGTCGGGATCGCGACGCTGACGACGGTGATGTCGAGAATCGACATGATCGCGCCGAGCACCACGACGCCGGCGACCTTGAAGACGGCCGCGTCGAGTTTGTCGGTGGCCGGGTCGGGCCCAGCCGCCTGGGTATCCGGAGGTTGTGTCACCGCTTAAGCGTGGCACCTTCACGGCCGCAATACCAGTCATTACGGGTTCCCGTTGCCGGAAATTCCGCCAGTGCGACCAAGGCGGCCCGAGTCGCCGCCTCGCTCGCGGGCAGCAGAGGCAACCGTACCGCAGGGCTCGGTATGCGGCCTTGCGCCGCGAGCACCGCTTTGATCACCGCGGGGTTGGGTTCGGCGAACAACGCGGCCGACAATACCGCGAGCCGGTGACCGAGCGTCCGCGCCACATCGACCGGACCGGAGCGCCACGCGGCGACCATCGCCGCGAACGACGAAGTGTGCACGGCGGCCGAGGCCGCGATCGCGCCGGACGCGCCGAGGGCCAGCAGCGGCGCGGCGAACAGGTCGTCGCCGGCCAGTACGGCGAAGTCGGCGGGCCGGGCGGCCATCAGCGTGACGGTGGCGTCGTCGACGGCGCCGACGGCATGCTTCAGGCCGATGACGTTGGGCAGGTCGGCCAGCGCGAGGAGTGTCGCGGTTCCCAGGGAAAGTCCGGTGCGGTAGGGGATGTGGTAGATGATCAGCGGCACGGGAGAGGCCGCCGCGAGTTCGCGGAAATGCGCGAGCACGCCCGCCTCGGAAGGGCGCGTGTAATACGGGACCACGGTGAGCGCCGCGGTGGTGCGCGGATCCAGACCGGCGAGGGCTTCGACGGAGGCCGCCGTCGAGTTCGATCCGGCGCCGACGATCAACGGCGCGTCGCGTTCCCGGCACACGCGCGCGCAGACGGCGATCACTTCCGCCCGCTCGGCGGCGGTCAGAGTCGCGGGCTCCCCGGTCGTGCCGAGCGCGACCAGGCCGGTCGCGCCGTCGTCGAGGACTTGGCGGGCGAGCCGCTCCAGCGCGTCCGCGGCGAGTGCGCCGTCGGCCGTGAACGGGGTGACCAGAGGAACGAAAAGACCTGCGAGCGTCATGACGATCAGCCTCGCCGCTGGAATTCATCAGATCCAGTTCACGTTTCTGTCGCAGACCATAAGCTGAACTTATGCTCGACGTCCGCAAACTCCGCCTACTGCGGGAACTGTCGCACCGCGAGACCATCGCGGCGGTCGCGGAGGCCCTCGCTTACACCCCTTCGGCGGTCTCCCAGCAACTCGCCGCACTGGAACGGGAAGCGGGCGTGCCACTGTTGACGCGGACGGGCAGGCGAGTGACGCTGACCCCGGCGGCCGTGGCGCTCGTCGGGCACACCGAGCGGATTCTCGCGGTGCTCGAGCAGGCCACCGCCGAACTGGCCACGATCCGCACCGAACTCACCGGAACCTTGCGCATCGGCGCGTTTCCGACCGCGGTGCGGACCATCCTTTCCCCCGCGCTCGTCGCGCTGAGCAGCGCGCATCCCCGGCTGGAATTGCGTGTGACCGAATTGGACCCGGCGCTGGCGCCCGACGCGCTGCGCGCCGAGACGCTGGACGTCGCGCTGATCCAGGAGTACGACTACGCTCCGGTCCCCGCCGATCCCGCGTTGCACAGCGAGCCGTTGTTCGAGGAGATCGTCCATCTCGCCGCGCGCACCGCCGAACCGCTCGCCGATCATCGCGAAAGCGCTTGGATCGCAAGCACTCCCGGCACAATGTGCCACACCATGACGATGCGTGCCTGCGAGGCGGCGGGCTTCACGCCCAGGATCCGGCATCACGCCGACGACTTCGGCACGGTCCTCGCGCTCGTGGCCGCGGGTCAGGGTGTCGCGCTGGTCCCGGAATTCGGTACGCGGGATTGCCCGCCGGGCGTCATCCTCGGCGCGCTGCCGATGCGACGGCGCACGCACCTCGCCTACCGGCGCGGCACGGGCGACCATCCCGCCGTACGCGCCGCACGCGTCGCGCTGCGCGAATCGGCGGGACGCTCCGGCCGCTGAACCGCTCAGCGCAGCCGATATCGGCTGGTGGGCACGACATCCAAGTTCCGGTCACCGCCGAAGGTCGCGACGCTGGCCATCAGCCGATCGATGCGGCGCGCCAGCTCCGCTCCGTCACCGCCGCTGCCGTAGAAGGCGTGCGGATCGGTGAGCGCCGCGAGCGGGAACAGCTCCTCCACGATCCCGGCGATGTCCGGCGCACCGGCCGTCGCGGGCCCGGTCACGACGTTCTGCACGTAGCCGAAGGTCGCCTGGGTCTCGATGGCGACGGCGGTGTGCTGGTTGCGCCAGCGATCCAGCCACTCGGCATGCGACAGGTCGTCCGGTTTACGCAAGAAGGCGAAGTTCGACAGGCCCGGCGCACGCTCGAGCACCGCGGTGACCGGCGGGGGAATCGGCGTCACCTCCTCGACATGCCAGCCTTCCACCCGCTCGGCCACGGTGCTCAGCACCCGCGCGGCCGCCTCCGCCTGCGGCGCGTCCGCCCACCAGACGCTGACGACGGCTCGCACCGGTTCGTCGAATGACGTGATGCGCAGCATCGCCGTCTCGACCGCCGCGTCGGAGATGTTCGCCTGCACCGCGGCGGCCCCGGTCAGGAGCGGCGCGAAGTCCGCCGCGAGCAGGTCACCGACGCCCCACAGCGCAAAGATGGTCTTCATCGACAGGCCACTTTCTAGAACACGTTTCACTCGTGTTCGAGCCTAACCCACCCGCGCGGTTGGCCGCTCGGGCTCGGGGTATCCGACCCTCAGGCTTGCGAAGGTGGTGATCCGTGCGAACCATATCGACCGACATACCGGCCAGGCTGGATCGCCTGCCCTGGTCTCGGTGGCATTGGATGATCGTGATCGGGCTCGGGTCCGTCTGGATCCTCGACGGGCTCGAAGTGACCGTCGTCGGCAGCGTGGCCGCGCGGCTTTCGGAACCGGGCAGCGGCCTGACCATCACGGCCGCACAGGTCTCCGGCGTCGCGGCGGCGATGTACGTTGCGGGCGCGGGCTCGGGCGCTCTCTTCTTCGGTTGGCTGACCGACAGGTTCGGCCGCAAGAAGCTGTTCCTGATCACGCTCGCGATCTACCTCTTCGCGACCGCCATGACGGCCTTGTCGTTCTCGATGTGGTGGTTCGTCTTGTTCCGCTTCCTCACCGGCTTCGGCATCGGCGGCGAATACGCGGCGATCAACTCCGCGATCGACGAGCTGATCCCCAAGCAGTACCGCGGACGCATCGACATCGTCATCAACGGCACCTATTGGCTCGGCGCGGTCGGCGGCGCGTTGCTGTCCATCGTCGCATTGAACACGAATCTGTTCCCGCCGAATGTGGGCTGGCGCTTGACCTTCGCGCTCGGCGCCGTGTTCGGCCTGATCATCCTGCTGGTGCGCAGACATGTGCCGGAAAGTCCGCGCTGGCAGTTCATCCACGGTCACGAAGACGACGCGGAACGCTCGGTCACCGCGATCGAGGCGCGCGTCCGGGACGACACGGGCGCCTCGCTCGCCGACGTCTCCGATCACCGGATCCGGATTCGGCAGCGGCGCAGCATCTCCTTCCGGGAGATCGCGGCTGTGATGGTGCGGCACTATCCGCGGCGCAGCGTGCTCGGGTTGTCGCTGTTCATCGGTCAGGCGTTCCTCTACAACGCCGTCACGTTCAACTACGCGCTCATCCTGTCCAGATCGTTCGGCATTCCGGACGACCGGGTCGGCTATTACTTCGCGGTCCTCTGCTTCGGCAACTTCCTCGGTCCGTTGCTGCTGGGCAAGTTCTTCGACACGATCGGGCGCAAGCCCATGATCGCGGGCAGCTACCTCGGCTCGGCCGTGCTGCTGCTTGGCACGGCATGGCTTTTCGCGGCGGGCCATCTGAACGCGACCACGCTCACCGCCTGCTGGACCGCGGTGCTGTTCGTCGCGTCGTGCGGCGCCAGCGCGGCGTATCTGACCGTCAGCGAGATCTTCCCGATGGAGACCCGCGCCATGGCCATCGCCTTCTTCTACGCGATCGGTACCGTCGCGGGCGGCGTCGCGGGACCGTTGGTGTTCGCCGGGCTGACCGCGAACGGCGAGCCGGGGAAGACGGCCCTGGCGTTCACCATCGGCGCGCTCGCCATGTTCGCGGCCGGTCTGGTGGAACTGGCGTATGGGGTGCGTGCGGAAGGGCGGTCGCTGGAGGATTTGGCCGAGCCGCTCAGCGCGACGCCCGAGCGGGCGCGCGTCGAGGCCGGCCAGCCGCCGCCCAGCGGATAGGACGACACCGTGGATCGTCGCTCGCGATGGCCCCGCCGCAAACCCATTACGGCACTTCGCCGCAAACGCCACCGGCGCGGCGGCGGAAACGGCGTGACGACCACACAGAAGGCAGGTCGGACCTGCCCCGGAATTCGCGGGGCGGTCATGGATGGGACGAGTCGCTACATCCTCGCAAGTCGAGCCGAACTCGGAGCGAGTCCTCGATTTCGAACTCCGCGAAATGTGAATGCCATGTAAACGCGCGGGGTTTTCGGTGAACTCGCTCCCGGCCCACTGTTCACGCCACGAACGACATTCCTCATCGCCCTGTGCGCGCGGCGCTTTCGGCTATGTCGCGGAAAACACTTGCACACATTCGGGCGGAAGTCATAGAACAACTCACTGCCCGCAATTGCGCGCCGAGGGCCGGCCCGTGGCGGCCGGCCTTCTGCGCGTCGCGGCGAAACCGACGAGCCCGCGGCTCGTCAGTTGTGCCGCGGGTCGGCGGCCGAGGCGTGTGGCCGGGTGATCCGGCGATGCGCCATGACTTCGGCCCACCAACTGCTCAGCGGGCTCGGGTCGGGCCATACGATCCGATCTCGTTCTTCGTCGTCCGCGACGGGCGCTTCGGGTTTCTCGATCACGATGACGTTCCTCTGCGCTGGTGCACGTAGCCGTACACATACTTGCGGAGAGCCCTCGTGTCCGTGCGCGCCGGTAGTTTCGCGACAGAGCGCTTCGAATCGGCTGAACGTCGAGCAGCGCGGGTTCCTCGCCCCTTTTATCGGATGACCGCGCTGTCGATCCGATACACCCCACATTTACCACAGCCGACGTGAAACAAACCGCTCTTTTCGGTTTACGATCTGGACACCAAGCGGTCGCTTGTTTACATTTTTCGGCGCTGAACAGTGGAAATAGCGGGTTCGACCGGGTTTCTTACACGAAACCGAAAAAGCACCGGGTGGTGAAACACACGCGGCCAACTCGTCGCCTTCATCCACGGCAGTCGCGCTGACAGTGATCGGCCTCGGCCGCGCGTACGCGACTCCGGAACGCGGCGCGGTAGCGGCGGCGGTTGCTCCGGTCGGAGCCGCGGAGCTCTCCCCGCATCGTCACACCCGACCGCGAAGCCGGAAGCTTCGTAAATTCCTCGGCTACAACTCGTGTGGCAGCGCGCTCCCACACGAAGGCGCCGCGCCCGAGCACCTGCGTTCGCTGATTCGGCTCGACACGCCCGGGTACCCGCCGACTGTGGTGCACCGAACCGAAGCCGTCGGCACACACGACGAAGTCACCTGGCGCCGAGCGGCACGGACCGAGTGGTCGCCGGTGGTTTCCGACGGCCACCGGCACGGACCTTCGCGGCCAGGGATGCCCAGGTGATACCGATGGCCGACCTCCGCCGCATCATCCATAAGCACGGGCCCTTCGCATCGGTCTGCTTCGACAGTTCCCACGACACCGAGGACGCGGCGCGCGACACCGAGCTGCACTGGCGTTCGATCGACGCCGAACTGGACCGCAGCGGAGCCCGGCCGCGCATCCGCAGGCTGCTCGCCCAGGCGATCGAACTGCACCCGCCTGCGCGGGGGCGATGCGGCAGGCTGCTCATCGCCGACGAGACCGAGGTGCTCGCCGACGAACGTCTACCGAGCCCGCCCGACATCGAGACCGTCCGCGTGTCGCCCCTGCCCTACCTGCTGCCGCTGATCGAGGCGCAGGCGGAGAAAGTACCGCATGTCGTCGCCCTCGTGGGCCGAGTGGGCTCGGAGTTGTACGGACTCGACGGCCACGGCAGCGAAACGAGGCACACCCTCCGCAGCGCCGGCCATCCGGCGCTCGAGCCTCGGCGCGACGACTGGTCGCACCGCACGATCCGGCAGCGAATCGAGGACACGGCGCGACGCGACGTCCGCGAGTTCGCGGGCGAGCTGGACCGGCTCGCCGATACCGTGCGCGCGGAGGTCGTCGTGCTCGCCGGGGAAGCCTTGGCACGTGCGGAACTTCGGGCGGTGTTCGATGCGAAGGGCAGGGATGTCATCGACGCCGAAACCGGCACGCTGACACCGGGTTCGGACCCCGAGGCGCTCGACGCCGAGGTCCGCGAGATTCTGCACCGGGTGGCGGCGCAGCGGCGCCGCCGGGTCCTCGAGCGCTTCGCCGCCGAGATCGAGCGCCCGGACGGCTTGGCGGTGGCCGGACTGGCCGCGACCACCAGCGTGCTGCGCGCCGCCACCGTGGAGCGGCTACTGCTCGATCGCGGGGTGCTTGGCGACCGATTGGTGCTGGCCGGGTCGGCCCCGAACCCCCTGATCGGCCCGGCCACGAACGGCTCGGCCGGTGAGATGCGCCGCGCCGACGAGGCGCTGCCGGTGGCCGCTCTGGCGATCGGGGCCGAGATCGTCCTGGTCGACGCCGTGGCAGCCCTGCACGACGGGGTCGGCGCCGTGCTGCGCGACCACTAGGACCGCTCCCTACGACTTCGGGATGCGCTCGTGCAAGGTGAGCAGCATGTGGTCGAAGGCGGTCTGCACCCCGGGCGGCGCCGGGGGCAGCCGGTCGATTTCGGCGATGAGCTGGGCGGCGAGGTCGCGCAGCTTGACGTTGGTCTCCTGCGAGCGCCACTGCAAGACGTGAAATGCCTGGTCGGCGTTGATCCGGTAGACCCGCATCAGCACGCCTTTGGCCTGCTCGATCAGCGCGCGCGCTTCGACGAGTCGCGGCAGCGTGTCGTCGAGCAGATCCTGGCGGTCCTCGGCGATGGTGGCCGTCAGGTCGACGTAGTAGCCCGCGGTGCCGACCACGGTGCCGTTCTTGTCGGTCATGGTGTCGCCCAGCACGAGCACATGGTGCGGCACACCCGCGGTGTCGATGATGCGATGACGGCTGCAGAACGGCTCGGCGTTGCGCACCGACTTCTCGATCGCCTCCGCGACGTGATCCCGGTCCTCGGGGTGCTTGTGCGCGAGCAGCAACTCGGTCGTCGGCGTCACCGCGTCGGGTCCGTAGCCGTGCATCGCGGCGACCTCGTCCGACCACTCCCAGTGCTGGTCGGCGAACCAGAACCGGAAGCTTCCCGTGGCTTGCGGGATCCCCGCACCGACTACCCTGGCTACGGTGCCTTCGGCCGTGTCCACGGTTGAGTCGCCCGATTCGTTCATCGCGTAAGTATGCTCCTACCTGCAGCGTCTCACCTGATCCCGGCGATCGAAGCGGACTTCGACCGCACACCGCACGCGGTGACAACATCATCTTATTCCCGGCGGCAGGGCCGGCCGGACGATTCGCCGCGAGCCCGTCACCATGGCCGGGATAGTCTTGGGGTCGTGCCGGGGCAGGTGGAGTCTGCCCCGGCACGCCCGTGCCGAGCCTTATTCAGCGTGCGCCAGAGCGACCCGCTGCCTCTCGGTATCGATATCGAGGATGCGCACCGTCAGAGTGGCACCGACCTGCGGTTCGGTGGACCACTCGGTGCGGTGCAGCAATCCGTGAATTCCTGGAGCGACCTCCAGGAACGCGCCGAACGGCGCGATCTGCACGACAGTGGCCTCCAGCACTCCGCCCCGAGCGTGTGCGGCGACGAAGTCCGGCCATCCGCGCTGCGGTGATTCCGAATGGGACATGTGTTTCACCTCCTTCCGGCGTCCCTGTAGTGACATGGGATTCGCGAAGAAGGCGGCGGGCCCCTGGCCCGCCTGATGATCACAGCGCGGCCGGGTAACCGTTCTGTGTGCGGCGTGTCGCCGACCCGGCAGTCATGGCGACGACCATAACCCAGCGCGAAGCGGCACGGCAAGATCAAGAGCCGGAGAACAACGAAAAGCACAGTCCATCACGGACTTCGGGCGATGGATCAGCGGTCGATTTCCGCCCAGAACGCGCAGTCGTGCCTGGCGGCGAAATCGTCCGTCATCACGCTGCCGGTCGCCCGCATGAGCAGAGCGGATCCATCGGGGCCGTTTCCCGTCGACGCCGGCCAGGGCTGCCATTCGGGGGAACCCTGCGCGTTCGGGTCACCGGTGTGGGCGAAGGTGGTCCACCATCGCTGCATCTGCGCGGCGAAAGCGGCGGACGCGCCGGTCCAAGGAATCGGCACGCCCATGAATCTGGTCAACAGATAGTAGAGCTCGGCGGAGTGAAAGGCGCCGGGCAGAACCGGATTGGCGGCACCGAGCGGCGCCTGATCGAATTCGTACTGCCACAGTGGATGTCCGGCATCGCGCGCCGTTCGGCTGGTGGACATGGTGGGACAGGCGAGCTCGCTGTCGGTGATCACCGCGACCTGGGCTGCTGCCGGTGACGGGAATCGGTCCAGCGGATATCGGGCCAGGACGCGGTCCGCGTCGGCGCCGAAGGACCGGCGCACGAAACGCTCGTAGCTCGCCGCGTCCGGGATGTGGCCGCGGGCATAGTCGGTTTCGGCGACGATCAACGCACCTTCCGCGGTGGTGGTCCCGATGAGGATCGGCGCTTTCCTCGGATCCCCCACCAGGCCCTCGTCGAGTGTCCGAGTGATGACGACGCCGTCGATGGCGGGAAACCAAATGGGATTCTCCCCCTCGGATCGGGCGATCGGCGAGTCCAGGAGTCTCGATACGGGCAGTGCGCGCAGGCAGGCCAGCCGGGTCGCGGCGTCGCCGCATCCGACGCTGTCCGCATAGCGCTGCGAGCGCGCGAAAGCGTCGGCACGATCGCTCGGTGCCAGGGGCGCTTGGGCACAGGGACCGCTCTGGATGATCGCCTTGGCGAACAGGGCGTCGGAGCCGGGTGCGGCGAAGTGGGTGCAGACACTGACGGCGCCGGCGGACTCCCCGAAGATCGTGATGTTGTCCGGATCGCCGCCGAAGACGTGGGCGTTGTCGCGCAACCAGCGCAACGCGGCTTGCTGATCCTGGATGGCGACCGTACCGGTGGCGCCGCCGGATTCGGCCGCGAGCTCGGGCAGTGCCAGAAAGCCGAACGGTCCGAGGCGGTAGTTGGGGATGGCCACGACGACGTCGCCATCCGCGGCCATCCGGGTGGGACCGTCGTATTCGGTGTTGGAGCCGTCGAGATAGCCGCCACCATGGAAGAACACCATGATCGGCCGCGCGCGGTCGCGGTCGCCGTCCGGCGCGTAGACATCGATGGTCAGGCAATCTTCGCCGGTAGGCGCGAGCGACGGTATGCCGGGCAGGTATCCCGTCTGCGGACACTGCGGCCCGTGGTCGCGCGCAGGGCGCACGCCGGGCCACGGCGACACGGGGCGCGGCGGCGCGAACCGTGCTTCGCCCCCGGTGGGCGCGGCGAACGGGATGCCGAAGTATTCGGTGATCCCGTCGACGGCGCGGCCGGAGATCGCGCCGCCGGTCACCACCACATCCAGCGGCGGCGACGCGACCACGGGCGCCGGAGCACCCGCGAACCACGTACCGGCGGCGACCGTCAGAGCGGTCGCGGTTCGCACGATCGAGCGAATCATGGCTGTGCCCTACCTCCGATGCGAGCGCTACGGTCGGCGGCGAGGCAGGCGGCCTCGTCCACCGCGGTAGCCGGCATCGATCGGCTCGGCGTGCACCCTCGGATCAGGAGTCGACCGGACGCACGCGGCGGGAACCGAATCGCCGCTCGAACCCTTCACCTGGCAGTCACACGTGTACGGCGCCCGTGAACCCTCCTGGCCGACTGCGTCGACGGCGTTCGAACAACACCCGACAGCGGACGCCGTGCCCGGCCCTCATCGTCCATCCAACCCGCGGAAAGTCGCCGTTACCGATTGAGCTGCGGCAATGGCACCCGGCTGATGCTACAGCGGTCCGGTGCGCGTCGCGGTACAGACGCAGCCGTTCCGGTCGCCGCGGACCGGTGGCCACCGTCGGTACGCGTCCGACCGGCGACAGCCGAGTCGCGCGTCAGCTGTCGGCGAGCAACGCGAGTTCCTCGGCAAGAATCTCGAGCGTGTCGCGGATCTGGTCTTCGGTATGGCAGGCGGTGACGAAGAACCGCAGGCGCGCCAGATTCTCCGGCACCGCCGGGTACAGGATCGGGTTGACGTTGACGCCGCGACGCAGCAGCGCGTTCGACAGTTTCAGCGTCTTCACCGAGTCGCCGACGATGCACGGGACGATCGGTGTGTCATGGCTGTCGCCGGTGTCGATGCCCGCTTCCCGGGCCAGTCCCAGGAACAGCCGGGAATTGTGGCGTAGGCGTTCCAGCGGTTCGCCGTCGGACCGCATCTGCCGGATCGCCGCGGCCGAGGCGGCGGCGTTCATCGGCGTCATGCCGACGCTGTAGACGAACCCCGGAGTCGTGTATTTCAGGAATCGGATCAGCTCCGCGCTGCCCGCGACGTACCCGCCGCATCCGGCGAGCGCCTTCGACATCGTTCCCGACCACAATTCGACATCGTCGCGGGCGACGCCGAAGTGTTCGCCGATGCCCCCACCGCCCGCGCCGAGCACACCGATGCTGTGCGCCTCATCGATCATCAACAGCGCCTTGTGCTTCTTCTTGACCGCGATGATCGCGGGCAGGTCCGGAATGTCGCCGTCCTGGCTGTAGACGCCTTCGATCAGGATCAGCACCCGCCGGTACCGGCCGCGGATCTCGGTCAGCAGTTCGTCGAGGGCGGCGTGGTCGTTGTGCGGGAACGGGCGGCGGGTCGCGCCCGACAGCTTGCAGCCCTGCACGATGCTGTCGTGCGCGAGGCTGTCGTGGATCACCAGGTCCTCCGGGCCGACCAGGTGCCCGATGATCGTGACGTTCGTGGAGTGGCCGCCGACCAACGCGATAGCGTCCTCGGTGCCGAGCAGGCCCGCGATTTCGGCCTCGAGTTCGCGGTGCACCGGTTTCTCGCCGGAGAGGATCCGGCTGGCCGAGCACGAACTGCCGTAGCGCGCCACGGCTTCCTGCACGGCGGCGACGACCGCCGGATGACCGGACAACCCCAGATAGTTGTAGCTGGAGAAGTTGAGCACCGACGTACCGTCTACGACGGAGGTGTCCCGCGTGATGCCGTCGTTGATCAGGAAGTATGGGTTGGACAGACCGAGTGCTTCGACGCCGGAGAACCGGTCGGCGATCGCCTTGACCTCCCCGAATTCCGAGATCCGGTACTCCGGCTCGATGACCGTGTGCCGGGGTTCGGTCGGCTCGGCGGCCATGGCTTGCGCGCTCTGCGGCGGAATGGTCGCACCCGCCGAGGTCGTGACATGGGTGACGACGTCACCGAGCGTCGTCGTTGGCGTGAACCGAGCGGGGTCGATGGTCGCCGCGGGTAGTTTGCGAACCAGCGCGGCGATCAGGTCGGTCACCATGAGGGAGTCGAATCCCAGGTCGGCGCCGAGGGTTTGGGCATCGCGGAGCCGATCGGCCGGGAATCCGCTGACCCTCGCGCATTCCGCGCGAACGACGGCCGCGACCGCTTCCGGTGCGGGCGGCGGCTTCGCGGTGGTCGTCGGCACCGGGATCTGCTGGCGCACCGTCGGCTCCGTCAGGGACGCGGCGCCCGCCCGCTGCTCTCCGGGCGCGCCGACGAGACTCGCCAGGACGGCGTTCTGTTCCCGGAAGAGTGCGATCAACTGGTCCATGGAGGTTTCCTCGGCTTGCGTGGATCGGGAAGGCGTGGTGGATGGGTCGACCCAGAATCGCTGGTCGGTGGCGAACTCGTAGCCGGGCAGCCTCCGGCGCACGCGCTGCGCGGGTTCGTAGAGCCGGTCCCAGTCGGGGTCGAGTCCGTCGCGGTACAGCGCGGCGACGACGTCTGCGAATTCGCCGCCGGTCGCGCCGGGGCCGGGGTTCGGCGTCAGGCAGCGCGGCGCCAGATCCGGACGGATCCGGCCCACCAGCGCGGCGAGGACGCGGCGCGGCCCGATCTCGATCACATGGCTCGGATCGGTGCCGAGCGCGGCCTCGACCGCCTCGCCGAAGCGCACTGTGGCGCGAACGTGTTCGGTCCAGTAAGTGGCGTCCATCGTCTCGTTCGCGTCGAGCAGGCGACCGCGCACTGTCGAATAGAGCGGCAGAACCGGTGTCCGATAGGCGCATTCGCGGGCGACCGCCTCGAACCGCTCCACCATGGGTTCCATCAGCGGGCTATGGAAGGCGTGCGATACGGTGAGCGGCCTGGTTGCGACCCCACGCGCCGCGAGCGCCTCCCGCATGCGGACGATCGCCGGGGCGGCGCCGGACAACACGATCTCCCCCGGACCGTTGACGGCTGCGATCGCGACGTCCGTTCGGCCGGAGAGCATTCCGGCGACTTCCGCCGGGTCCGCTCGCACGGCGAGCATCGCGCCGCCCTCCGGGAGCTGCCGCATCAGCTCGCCTCGTGCGACGACGAGACGGCAGGCGTCGTCCAGGTCGAACACGCCCGCCACTGCCGCCGCCGCGAACTCGCCGATGCTGTGTCCGATCACCCAGGCCGGACGGACGCCGGTGCGGGCGAGCGACTCGGCCAAGGCGTACTCCATCGCGAAGATCGCCGGTTGCGCCAGTTCGGTGCGGTCGATCTCGGTGTGCTCGTCGAGCATCAGCTCGCGCACCGACCGGCCGAGATGGGCCGCCATGACCTGGTCGACCTGCTCCAGCGCGTGCCGGAACAGCGGGACGGCCGCGTCCAACACGCGTGCCATGCCCGCGAATTGCGAACCTTGGCCGGTGCACATCCAGCCGACGCCGACCGGCCGCACCACCCCGGTCTCCGCACCGTCGCGCAGCCGGGCGATCGCGGCGTCGCGATCGGCCGCGGCGACAGCGAGCCTGGCGCGACCGGAGGACTTGATTCGGTTGCTGGTCCAGCAGACTTGCGCGAACTGGTCCTGTGGCATGGCCGCCAAGGCATCGGCAAGGCGATAGGCATTGCGCCGCAAGCCTTCCGCGTCGGTCGCCGACAGGGTGAGCACTCCGCCACCGGGCGTCCCTGACGTTCCGGTGAGGGGCGGGCTGCCCAGCACGACATGGGCGTTCGTGCCGCCGAGGCCGAAACTGCTGACTCCGCCGTAGCCGGGACCGTCCAGCGGCATCGCGTCGGTGAGCAGACGCAGACCCTGCTGACTCATCCGCAGCCGCGGATTCTCCTGATCTGCGAACCGCGACGGCGGAACGACACCGTGCCGCAGGCTGAGGGCCACCTTGATCAGGCCCGCGACGCCCGCCGCGCCCTCGGTGTGACCGAGATTGCCCTTGATCGAACCGATTCCGCACGGCCGCGACCGGTCGCGCCCGTGCAGTTGCCCCAGCGCCTTGACCTCGATCATGTCGCCGAGCACCGTTCCGGTGCCGTGCGCCTCGAGGAAATCCACCTGCTCTGGCCGTACCCCGGCACGCTCGCACGCCTCCCCGATCACCTGCTGCTGCGCCCACCGGTTCGGCGCCGTGATGCCGTTGCTCCGCCCGTCGGAATTGACCGCGCTGCCCTTGATCACCGCGTAGATCGGCAGGCCGGCCGCCTGCGCGTCGGCGAGCCGCCGGAGCACGAGCACCGCGACGCCCTCGCCGCGCACGATCCCGTCGGCGCTGCCGCTGAAGGGCTTGCACCGAGCATCAGGAGCGGAGAGACCGGCCTGGGTGTAGAAGACGCCGACGGCGGGGGTGAGCACGAGGTTGACGCCACCGGCGACGGCCTGGTCGCACTCGCCGGAAGCCAGGGCGCCGCAGGCGAGGTGGATCGCGACCAGCGACGACGAGCAGGCCGTGTCGACCGCGACACTCGGTCCTCTCAGGTCGAACTGGTAGGACAGCCGGTTGGCGGTCATGAAGTAGCCGTTGCCGGAGCCGTGCTGCGGCGTGATCGCGGCGTAGTCGCTCATCTGCAGGTTGGCCCATTCGTTGGCCATCACGCCGACGAACACCCCGGTCCGCGAACCGGCCTCGCCGCGCGGGTCGAGTGTGGCGTCTTCGAAGGCCCGCCACGTGGCTTGCAGCAGCAATCGCTGTTGCGGGTCCATCGCCTCGGCTTCGCGCGGGGGGATGCCGAAGAACTCGGCGTCGAACGCGTCCGCGTCGTCGAGGAAGCCGCCGCCGCGAGTGTTGATGGTGCCGGGCGCACCGGCCGGGTCGTGGAAGTCGGCGGCGTTCCAGCGGCTCGCCGGGACCTCGGAGATCGCGTCACGTCCGTCGATCAGCAGCCGCCACAGCGCGGCCGGATCGGGTGCTTGGGGGAATCGGCAGTCGATGCCGACGATGGCGATGTCGGTCATGCGGCGAGGGTGAATTCGGCGGCGAGGTAGGCGGCGATATCGGCGATGGTCGGGTACTCGAAGACCAGGATCGGGTCGACCTCGCGCGACCATCGGTCCTCGATCTCACCGCACAGGTTCACCGCCGAGACGGAGTCCAGGCCGAGCTCGGCGAGCGGGACGGACGGATCCACCTCGTGCGGTGCGCGCTCGGTGTAATCCGCGACGCGCTCCACGAGCCAATCCTCGATCGTCTTCGGGCGAACAGTGATGGCGCTGAACATGTTTCAGGCTCCTCGGCGGGTTTCGATCGATCAGACGGTCATGGATCGGCTCAGCGCCGGTTCGAGATCCTCGTGCAGCACATTCGCGACGCGGCCCTGGAGAAACGCCTTCCGCATCGAGCTGCGCCGGACCTTCCCACTGGTAGTGCGGTGCACCGACCTGGGCGCGACGAGAACGACATTCGGCGCGGGCACGTCGAACCTGCGAGCGATCGCCGACTTGATCGTCGAGGTGAGTTGGGCGAGGGTGGTGTCGCCTTGCAGCGCCGTCTTGACACCCTGGAGCACGACAAGCCTCTCCCGGCCGCTCGCATCGACGGATATGGCGACGCCTGCACTGCCCGCGAACGCCGGATGCAACTCGCCGATCATCCCCTCGATGTCCTGGGGATAGACGTTGCGTCCGTTGACGATCAACAGATCCTTCAGGCGGCCCGCGACGAACAACTCGTTGTCACTCAGCAGACCGAGATCACCGGTGCGCAGAAACGGTCCCTCGGTGCCGAGGTAAGCCTCGAAGGTTTCGCGGGTCTCCTCTGGGCGGTTCCAGTAACCGACGGCGACACTGCCGCCGCGAATCCAGATTTCGCCGACGGTGTTCTCCGGCAGCTGTTGCCGCCGGTGCGGGTCGACGATCCGGATATCGAGACCACGGGCCGCGTGTCCGCAGCCGACGAGCCGAGTTTCGTGGCCGATGTCGAGGAAGACCGGCGCCGAAGGGGCGGTTCGGCCGCTGGCGAGCAGCGTCACCTCGGCCAGGCCGTAGGCCGGCCGGAATGTCGTCGGCCGCCAACCCACGGACGCGAACCGTTCGAGCACCGCCGTCATGGTCCGCTCACGGATCGGTTCGGCGCCGCTGAGCGCGATCTCGAGCGTGCTGAGATCGAGATCGGCCAACTGCTCGTCGGTCACCCGGCGCGCGATCAGGTCGTAGGCGAAATCGGGTGCGGCGGTGAAGGTCCCGCGATACTTGTTGATGGCGCGCAGCCAGCGCACCGGGCGCTTGAGGAACGTCGTCGGCGCCATGAACACCAGGTTCGCGCCGGCGTATACCGCCCCCAGCAGCAGCCCGATCAGACCCATGTCGTGAAAGTGCGGAAGCCAACCGACGCCGGTGCCGGCATCGTTCATCCCGCCCGCGGCGATGGCGGCCTCGTTGTGCATGAGATTGCCGTGGGTCACGACAACGCCTTTGGGTGTGCCGGTTGAGCCGGACGTATATTGCAGGAAGGCGATCGTGGCGGCGTCGATGGCGGGCATCCGCCACGCGTCGGGCTCACCGAGCGGACCGTCGGCCGCGACTACGGTCACAGGCGCAGCCGCTTCGACCAGCGGCTGGAAGTGCGCGGTCGTGAGTACCAATCGGGCGCCGGAATCCGCGATCACACTTGCCAGTCGTCGCGTGCTGTTCGCATCGTGCGGCACGGGCGCGGGAACTGCCACGACCCCGGCGTACAGACACCCGAGAAACGCCCGCAAGAAGGCCATACCGTCGAGATAGAGCAGCACGACCGGCTCGACCGACTCCGGACGGCCCGCGAGCCAAGCCGCGAACGCTCTGGCGTCACGGTCGAGTTCACGGTAGGTGCGGATCTCCTCGCTGAGCTCGAGCCCGGCCTCACGAAGATAGGTGTATGACCTGGCATCCCCATATTCGGCAACCTGTTGCCTCATGTGGTGAACGAAAGTCGGCTGCATCTCGTGGTTCCTTCGTAGCGATCGGCATCGGGAGTTCGGCTACTACTGTGCGCTGGCCACAACCGCAGAACCAGGGACCGCAGGGAGCGCCCGGCAAACCCACAGGGTGGCATCGTGACACCCCTGGGGTGGTGGCATTCCCGCGCCGCCGTGTAGATAGCTGCCGATCTGCTGACCGCACATATCCGTGACCGGCCGAGGACCGTCGCAACACTAGTTGCTTAGCGCAAGCAATCACTATATAGTTGCATAGCGCAAGCAACTTATCTCGTCTGGAGCGGCCATGGCAGTCTCGCCCGATACGGCTCATGAGCGGGCCCGCCTGATCCGGGCGACGGATGATGGCCGCGATCTGCTGCGCCGAGGCTCGCACCGAGGCGGGACACGCGAGTGCCGCACAGCAGGACGCCAAACAACCGGCTCTGCTGGACTGAGTCGCGGATACGGGTAGAGCCCCGAAGCCTTCGGGGCTCTACGCGTCTGTCACCAGTGCCAACTCAGCGGGGCGGACGCTCGGCGGAGCGCAAATCGACGGTCGTCGCCGAGGTCAGGGCGACGGCCAGGCAGCGCAACTCCCCTGGTATCAGTATCGATCGGATCGCGCCCTGGAAACACTCGAGCATCGCGCCGTCGGACCACCGCACGTCGTAGCGGTACCAGCACCGACCCGCGCCGCCGGCGCGCTGGACGTCCCGCTCGACCCGCACGGCCAGTTCGGCGAGCGCCGCGCGAACCTGACCGGGCGCGCCGGTGCTGGCGATCTTCCACCACGGCCGATTGAAGTAACCTGGCTCGGAGATCTCGACCAGGTAGAGCAACGGCATCCCCACGACGTCGGAGGCGGTCATACCGCTCAGACTGCCGCAAAACGGACTGGACAGATGGGTGAAACGCCGGGCGTCATCAATGCGAGACCTACCGCCCGGCGCTGACCGCGTCAGGAGCCGACGCGGTCGAGCAACCAGCGTGGACCGACCGCATCCGCGCCGTGAACCGCCACGCGGTCACGCAGTCCCCGGTCCGCCGTCACCACGGTGATCGGACGGCGGTCGTCCTGCGCACGAGCCGCGGCCACCACACCGACGATCGCGTCGTCGCCCGAACCGTCCGCCCGCACCACCCGCACGCCGCCGACCTCCGGGTCCGCCGCATCGACCGCGGTCTTCGCCGCTCCCTCGAGCACCACGATCACCTCGGTGCGTTCCGCCAGACGTTCCGGCAGTCCGGCAATCCGCTCGAGCAGTCGCCGAGCGGCACCCGGGCGGTCGCGCCACCATCCGTCGGGTCGTGAACCGATGACATTCGCGGCGTCCACCACGATCAACCGAACGCCCTCCGCCGTCACCCCCTCAGTCTCCTCCCACGGTGAGCACCGCATCGGCGGCGGATTCGGCTCCCTCCGGCCGCGCCGCTCGCACCGCGGCGAGGGCGTTGATCCTGCCGTACCCGTACTTGTCGCTGTGGCCGTCGGACCCGTAGCCGCCACCCTGCGGATCGATCTTGTCGCAGGCGCCTTTCAGCAGGTTCTTCACCTCGACCCAGGACAGCCCGGGATTCACCGACAGCATCAGGGCGACTGTCCCGGCTGCTCCCGGGCAAGCGCTGGACGTACCACCGAAGTCGTTGGTGTAGTCGCCCGCCGCGTCGCCCGACGCCGTCGTGCCGGGGTTGTAGCCGTCGGCACCGTGCCGGTCCACCGTCCAGATTCCGGGCGTGAGCGGGGCGGGATGCCCGAACGGGCGGTGCCCGATGTCGCTGCTGGGGAACGCACACCACACCGCTTTGCCGAAATCGCTGTACACGCTGCGCTTACCGGTGTCGTTGCAGGCCGCGACGGCGATGACCTTCGCGAAACCGGCATAGCCGTCGTTGTCGACGGACTCGTTGCCGTTGCCCGCCGCGAACAGCACCACACAGCCCTTGCCGCCGCGTCCGCTGGTGACGGCGTGCTCGATTGCCAGCCTGGTGCTCGCGGGCAGCGCCACGACCCGGTTGTGCGCCGGATCGCCGGGCTGGAACCATGCGCCGTCGGCCGGGCCCCAGCTGCACGAGATGACGTCCGCGCCGTGGTCGGCGGCCCACTGAAAGGCGTCCGCCTCGGCCTGCGAACCGAGCCCGGAGGCGAGCCGGATCGGCATCAGCCGGGCTTCCGGCGCTACTCCGGATGCTCCGGCCGTGCCGTTGGCGCAGGCCACGCCCGCGCACGCGGTGCCGTGATTGTCACCGTTGTCGGGGCCGGTTCCGAAACTGTCCTTCGGGCGCGGATCGCCGGTCTTCGCCGTGACGTCCCGTGGCGCGATGATCTTGGCGGCACCGGCGAATTCGGGATGGTCGATGTCGATGCCGTCATCGATGATCGCGATCGTCACCCCGGCCCCTCGGGTGATCGCGTGGGCGGCTTCCACTCCGGCATGCGCGTCGATCGTGACACCGCCGATGGCGGTCTTCTTCAGATGCCACTGCTGGGGAAAGATGGTCTTCTTGGCGCGGCTGCGGATCAGCTCGGGATGGCAGTACTCGACGTCGTCGCGATTCAGCAGCGCGGCGGCGATGTCGAACACCTGTTGGCCGGTGCCCTCCGTTGCCGCCGTGAAGTACGCATTGTTCGCGTACGAAACCTCTTGCTTCACAGTAAGATTCGCAGCTTCGAGCACAGCGAGACAATGCTCCCGATCGACGCGGTCGACGAACTTCACGAAGATGTTCTCCGTATAGAGCACCGGTTCCCCGGTGCCAGGATCCACCAGGACGTGCCCGGCGAACCGCACCTCCGGCGCGGCGTCGAGCACCGGCTTGCGCTGCTCCACCGATCTCGATCCCGCGGGCAGCCGGTAGACCTCCACCCCCGCCTCCGGGTAGGCCTGCACCAGTGTCGCGTCGTCGAGTTCGGCGCCGAGCGGGGTGCGCACCGACCCCGATTGCCGCCGGATCCCGCGACCGCTGTGCGTGCGCACCACGATCAGATCGGGACTCTGCGCCAGCTCGAAACCAGGATCGTCCTTCGTACCGAAATTCGCCGTGGGCACCATGATCTCCTTCGCCGTGGGGACCGAAGCACCAACTATGAACCAAAACTGCGGCCACCGCGGAAACACGGAGTAGAGCGACACTCTCGTGTCGGCGGCTCCCGCCTCGGCAGACCCATGGAACCCGCAGGCCTCGCGCCCGGGACTTCTCGCCGTGGATCCGGACCGGTACGCGAATCCACGGCGAGAGACGACGGGTCACGCGGACAGCCGCGCGACGGGTCAGCGGAAGGCCCGCCGGTACTCCTGCGGCGTCACCCCCACGGTCTTGCGAAAGACCTTCCGGAATGCGGCCACCGAAGGAAATCCCGTTCGAACGGTGATGCACTCCATCGTCAGAATGGTCGTCTCGAGCAACACCTGCGCCCTGCGCACCCGGGCGGTCTGGAGCCACTCGTTCGGCGTCATCCGGACCTGCTCGTGGAAGCGCCGGATCAGCGTGCGCTTGCTGACTCCGGCTCGTTCCGCGAGATCCAGCACGGTGATCTGCTCACTGAGCATCATCTCCGCCCACTCCAGTGTGGGATTGATGGACTTGCTGTCCGCCTCCGAGCGCGGACGTTCCACGATGAATTGCGCTTGTCCCCCGTCGCGGGTCAACGGCATCACCGACAACCTGGCGGTATCCGCCGCCACCGCGGTCCCGTAATCCGTGCGCACCATATGGAGGCACAGATCCAACCCGGCCGCGGCGCCGGCCGAAGTCAGGATGCTCCCGTTGTCCACGTAGAGCACCGTAGGATCCACTCGAACGCGCGGATAGCTCCTCGACAATTCGGTAGCGGCCATCCAATGCGTCGTCGCGCGCTTTCCGTCGAGCAACCCCACCGAGGCGAGGGTGAACGCGCCCAAGCAGATCGATGCCACCCTCGCACCTCGCTCATGGGCGCGCACCAACGCCTTTCGCAACCGATCCGGTATCTGCGACCGATAACTCATCGCTCCCGGCACGACGATGGTTTCGGCCTCGTCCTCGAGATAGTCGATTCCCCCGGGACATGAGATGTCGAAGAACTTCGACGGAACGTCCGACTGCACCCCGCAGACCTGAACCTCGTACGCCGCGGTGCCGTCTTCCTGCATGGCCCGCCCGAAGATTTCGAGCGGAACCGAGAGATCGAACGGAATCACGTCGTCGACGGCCAGAACAGCCAATGACCTCATGTCCTCGACCTAGTCGACCCGCTGCTGCGAGTCCGGTCCCGTCACCACCAACCCGGCGCGGATCAAGCGCTTCAGGGCGCGCCCTTGCAGCACCGTCAACTGTGGCGCCAGCTCCGACCACCGGGCGGGACCACGCTTCAGCGTCTCCCACAGTTGCTCGCCACCGTCGCGCTCCAGGCACCGCACCTCGATGTCCGGGTCGGCCGCGGAGTAGATCCGATGGCAGGCAACGGCGTCGGCGAGCGGCGACGGCGCCGCGTCGCTGTTGGCGATGGGGTCCCGCCAGTAGGCGGCCAGTCCGTCGCGAACCACCTGCGGAATCTCGAACGGCGGCGACATCCCCTTGAAGCCGGGGATGTCCGCCGCCACGCCGGTGCGAATGCGTGCGTCCGGAGACAGCGCCACGATGTCGTCCTGCGCCAGTTCGACCGCGTCGGCCGCGGTGAAGGCCCGCAGGTACGGTCCTTCGTTGGCGAGGTCGCGCGGATCTCGGGTGCCCTTGGTCATGATGTTCAGCAGGTCGGGCACCAGCGCGGTGTTCAGCAACGCCTGGAAGGTTCCCTCCGTCGCGTTGTCGGCTTCGACTCGCCTGCCTTCCGCGCTCCAGTAGGGGCTGTCCGGATGCGAGCGAGAGATCTCGTGGTACCACTGGTCGATACTCAGCGCCCAGGTCTCCGCCATCCCGCGCCACTCGACGTCGTAGTCCCGCCACAGATCTCGCTTGGACTGCTCGTCCAACTCCTGGTCGAACGTCTTGCGCAGCACCAAGGCGGCCGCCCACGCTTGCGTGACGGCGAAGGACATGCCGGAGGAGAAGAGCGGATCGACGAAGTACGACGCGTCCCCGACCGCCATCCAGCGATCCTCGTACGAGCCGAAGCATTCGCTGACCCTGGAATAGTTGGTGGCCGTCAGCATCTCGTCACGGATCGGCTCCGCGTTCGCCACCAGATCCTGGAGCACCGGAATCGACTTGATCGTCTTCAGGAAAATGTCCGGATCACGCAGATCCACCCGCGCGATCGACTCCGGATTGGTCACGACGCCGATCGACCACACCGTCTCCCGCACGCCGTCGACCAGCCGGGGCGTCGGGATGTACCACACCCATCCGTGCTCGAACGCCACCGCGTAGATCGGGGACAGATCGTCCGCGCGGAACACGTTCCAGTCCCCCGCCGCCCGCTGGGCGGGCACGCAATTGCGGTAGTGCGACCACACGGCTACGTTGCGGTAGTCCGAGAGCCACTGCTTGTCGCGCTGCGACCCGCGGGCGGCCACTTGATTCGCCCTGCCGGAAGCGTCGACGAAATAGCCTGCCGTGACCTCGGTTCCGTCCTCCAGCACGACCGTGGCCCGGTCCGCGTCGGCGAGGAACCGCACCACCCGCACGCCCTGGAAGACGTGCGCGCCGCAGGACTCGGCGTGCTCGAGCAGCACGGTGTCGAATTCGGCGCGGTTGATGTGCACCGACCAGCGGTACACACCGTCGACCAGATAGTCCGAGTGCTCGAAGAAGCCGACGAACGGCCGCTCGGTGTCCCACTGGTAGATTCCGCCGAACTTCTGGATCCAGCACTCGCTCGCCAGCACCTTCTCGAGCGCGCCGCTGGCTTGCAGAACGGGGACCAGCGGGTGCGCACCCGATTCGCCGATGTGCTCGCGCGGGAACACCTCGCGGTCGAACACCGCCACACGCAGATCGGTGTCGCGGCAGAGCATCGCGGCGAGCGTGGACCCGGCGGGCCCACCACCCATGATGACGACGTCGTAGTCGTCCGCTGGTCCGGAGATTGAATTAGCCATTGATATTCCTCCCTGATGGCCGATTTCTCAGATGATCTGGATGCGCTGGAGGTGCCGCGAGACCGACCCGGTGAACGAGTTCCGGCCGTGCAGCAGAGCGTGGTTCTCGGCCACGACGATGTCGCCGGTCCGCCACTCGTGGGCGTAGCAGTAGCGGGCGTCGTGCAGCCGCTCGCGCAGGTCCTCCATGACGCGCACGCCGTCCTCGGCCGAGATGCCGTCGACGGTCAAGAACAGCGGATTGGCGTAGCGCGCGGGATCCAGGGGCTCGGCGTATCTGATCGTCGTCTCGCCGGTGGCCGGATGGGTGCCGAGCAAGGGCCATTCGGCCAGGCCGCCGTAGTGCGCGAGTTTGTCGGTGCGGTACGTGATCGAGGTACGGGCCCACAGTTCTTTCAGGTCTTCCGGGGCGTCCCGATAGGTTTGGACGCTGTCGCAGAACACGGTCTCGCCGCCCGCGCCCTCGCCGCGCAGACATTGGAAGAGGAAGAATCGAGGCACCTGCTCGGCGAACGCGCCGTCCCAGTGGAACGGGACATCGCCTTTGTCGAACAGATAGTTGTCGGGAGTGTCCCGGACCACCAGATCCAGGATCGACCCGAAGTTCCATTGCAGGATCTCTCCCGCTGTCCGGCAATAGTTTTCGAGTTCCTGCTTGCCGAGCAGGCCGAATCCGCGGAGTACGACCACTTTCGCATCCAGCGCCAGCGCGAGCAGTTCCTCGACCGGCACATCGGCGAGGGTTCGTCCTTCCGAACCGGACTCCACCAGGCGGCCGAACGGCCGCAGCGGCTCCCCCTCGAGCAGTACCTCGTTCAAGCTTTTCGTCATGTGTCTCCTCAGGTTCACTGTGTTTCGATCTCTGGTGTCCGTCCGAGGACGAAATGACTGGGGCGACTGTTGCGCCACACCAGACGAGCACCAAGCTCCTCGGCGTGCATCCGCTTGACCAGCGAGTAGTTCGTTCCGTCGTCGAGCACCACGCCGTGCCACGGAGTCAGCCAGCTGTCCTGGGTCCGCAGCAGATGGAAGCCGATCTTCTCGGAGTGATTCGTCTGCGGATGGATCGACAGCCGCACCGCGTCGGGGAAGATCTCTCCCATCAGACGGCTCCACGCCTGACTGCGCTGCACCACCGCGTAAGCGGTCTCCTTCGATCGGTTGCGCCGCTTCGTGGCCGACAGGTCGGGCAACAGCACGGCGTTGTCCTCGACCATGAACCGGTGTATTCCGTTGAACATGCGCCGGGCCGCGGGTTCCGTCCGGATCGCCTCGCGCAGCGCGTCGATGCCGTCGGAGTACTCGGCGAGCAGGCGGCGCCTGCGTTCGTCCCAGGACATCTCCGGCATGGCGTCGCGCAGGCCGTACAGGCCGACGGAGCCGCCGCCGGTCGAGCGGATGACGCGGCGGAGTTCGTCACCGTAGTCGTCCACGTGAACGTCCGGGATGCCAAGCGTGTCACTGAACACGTGGCCGTCGGAGCAGATGGTGACGATGGCGCCCGGCCGGTAGACGGCCGAGATCTGGTCACAGAATCCCTGCAGGGACTCGATCGCCAGAGTTTCCGCCATGTCGGGCAGCCGCCCCAGCGTCTTGCGGCGGTTGCGCGACTTCGCCGGGAACGCGGGGATGATGAAATGGACCGGCACGCCGGCCTCGATGTATCGGATCACTTTGCTCAGGTGCGGCGCGAAGCAGTCCGCACAGGGAGCCACATCGCACAGCGACTTCTCCTCGGCACTGCGCCGACGGGCGAAGACCATGCGAAGGATCCGGGTGGCAACCGACTCGACGTCGTCGTCGGGTCTCGGGTGGGCTTGTGGTCGCTCGAGCTCCTGGAGTCGCTCGGAGCCGTTGTCGACAGTCGTACTCATCACTACCTTCCGGACACACAAAAAGAGCGCACGCAACCGGACGGCACAGAAAAATTCCCGCGATCAGCGCGGAGCGAGCCGTCGGCATCTGCTTGCGATCAGAACGTCGTGCTGGGATACGGATTCAGTGCCGAAATTCATTCGATACCCGAGAACCGCGAGCCCCGATGCTCACAGCCGGATCCGAATCACCTACCCCAATTGATCCAGCACCCCCCATGTTTTAAACGGTTCTGTGGTTTATAACACCAGGATAGCGCTGCCCGGACAGGGCGGCAACCATATTGTTTTCCACCGCAGGGAAGGCAATTCGGCGGTGCATGGCATCGCCACGCACCGCCGAACAGGTAATTCGATTGTTGCCGACAGTAAACCGAAGCGCCTAACTCGCCACCTTTTCCGCGACAACCGCGACGCGTTTCGGCCGGGCGAAGCGGCGCATCGCGGGAGATTCCACAAAGGTGAACAAAGACCATGCGGCGAGAATATTCAGGAAGAACAACGCGACGATCAGCGATACCGCGACCGGCGCGCTGAAGGTGGCGGCGTCCATCGTGCGGCGGACGTAGAACAGCGTCACGCCTTGACAGATGTAGAAGGCGAAGGAGATCTCACCGAGCCGCACCATGAGCCTGCTGGACAGGAACCGCGAGGCGCCGTCGAGGTCGGACTGGGCGGCGGACCCGATCAACAGCGCGAGGGGCACCGCGGTCGCCAGGACGAAGCCGACGTAGAACGGCGTGTACATCGCCACCACGTATCCCGCGACCACCGCTGCGAGAGACGCCCAGAGCGGCACCCGTATCCAGCGCCCCTCTTGCACTATCCGTGCCACGAACACGCCGAGGAAGAATTCGAACAGCCGCGACGGCGGAAAGAGATAGCCGAACCAGAGCTGCAATACGGGTATGGGTGTGAGCTCCGACTTCTCGGAACTCGGTATGACGAATGCGGTCAGCAGCACGATCACACAGATGCCGGCCACCATGGCGGCGGCGCAGTACCACAGGTATTTCGACTCGATGCGCAGTACGACCGGTATCAAGAACGGGAACAGAACATAGAAAAGGAGCTCACAGGACAATGTCCAGGACGGCGTGTTGACCCCCGCGTTGATGTAATTCTGCGGGAACCAGGCATGGATCAGGAATAAATTCGGCAGCCATGCCTTCCACGGCGTGATAGCCGCCGCGAACAACACCATCGAGGCCACCCACAGCGTCAAGTGATTGGGAAATATCTTGACCACTCGCCGCCGAATGAACTGCAATTTGCTCGATCCCGGTTTCCACGACCAGGTCAGCACGAAGCCGCTCAAGACGAAGAAGAACGACACCCCGAGAAAACCCGCCTTGCCGACCACCCATGCCGCGTCGTAGGCGATATCCGGGTCGGCGAACAGATTGACCGGTTTGTAAGGCGGTATCGGCGAGGCGGGCAGCATCACATGGAAGACGAACACCGAGAACGCCGCGAAGAACCGCAGTCCGGTCAGGGACGGCAGCCGCTTGCGATTATCGACTTCCATCGCGATCAGCCCAGACCCACGACGAAGGGGAATTCCGGCCTGCCGCCCAGCACGAAGGCGCCGGTGGACTGGATCACCTGGTCGTGCGCGATGATGTGCCGCGCCATCGTGTTCGTGTCACGCAGCCAGATGTCCAGCGGATTCGGCCGGTAGATCGAATCGGTGCCGACGAGTTCGCACAGCCGGGTGAGGATGCGCTGCGCGGCGCGGAACGCGTTGGTCCTCGCCAAGGCGGTCGCGATCCGGAGATCGGTCGGCAAGTCCGCGAAACGCCTGTGGTCCAACGCGTTCCACAGCTCCTCCACCGTGTTGACGACAGCGCCGCGCGCGACGATGTACTCCATCTCGCACTCACCGAGCAGGTACTGGGCGCGGTAGTTGTCCGCCCACTTCTGACCGGTCGCGTTCACCGTCTTCCCCTCCGCCAGGCCGCGGACGTAGTCGAGGGCCGCACGGGCCGTGCCGAGCGGGACACCCGGCATGATGCGGGCCAGCGCCTCCGGTTCGGACAGCTTCCCGCGACAGCTCTTCCGTTCACTGAACGCGAAGGAATGGTGCTCCGGGACGAAGAGACCCTCGACCGCGTAATCGTTGCTGCCGCTGCCGCGCAAGCCCGTGGTGTCCCAGGTGTCGAACACGGCGACCTGATCGCGGGGCATGAAGAAGAGCCGGACGACCGGCGCGCCCTCCGCGGTCTCTTCCATGCGACCGCCCGATGTCACGAAAGCGCCGCCGATGACCAGGTCCGCGTGCGTGATGGCGCTGCCGAACTTCCAACGCCCCGTCAAGCGATAACCGTTCGCCACCCGCTCGGCGCGGCCGGCCGGGAAGATCAGTCCCGCGGTGATCAGATCCTGGGTCGGCATCAGCTCCGCGACGGCCCGCTCGTCGAGATAGCCGGCGTAGATGCCGGTCGCGGCGCCGATCATGGCGCACCAGCCGGTGGCGGTGTCGCCGTAGGACAGCGCCTCGACGACCTCGAATTGCTCCAGCGACGTCAGGCCGGGGCCACCGATCTCCGCACTGAAACACATGCGGTACACACCGATCTCACGCAGCCGCTCGACGATGTCGGAGGGAAGCCTGCGCTCCGCATCGATCTCACTGCGACGTGCCGCCAGATCGGGAACCAGCGAACGCACCGCGGTCAGCAGGGATGTCGCCGAAATTGTTGCTGCAGTCATTGCGGAACTCCTAAGCCAGAGAAGTTGCGTGCGGTCCCGGCCGCTCACGCTGGAGCAGTTCGATCGCCGAAGTGGTCTGCTCGGGACCGAGGGCCGAGTAACCGCCGTCCACGGTCCATTCGGCTCCGGTGACGAAGCTCGCCTTGGACGAGGCGAGAAACGCCGCGACTTCGCCGATCTCGCGTGCGTCTCCCGCCCTGCCCAGCATGTGGAACCGGGAGGCCACCGCATCGGTGCGGGCTCGGTCCCCTTCGGTGATCTCGTTCATCACGCGAGACCAGGTCCAGCCCGGCGAGACACTGTTCACCCGGATCCCGTCGCCCGCGTATTCCAATGCGAGACTGCGGGTCAGCTGCAACAACCCCGCCTTGCTGACCGGGTATCGAACGCGCCCGGCCTGAGCTACTCGCCCGCTGGGCGAGGTGAAGTTGACGATGGACCCCGCCGTGTCCCGCAGTCGGTTTCGGGCCTCTTCGCACAACATCGCCGTACCGACGACATTGGTGTTCAGCACCTCGAGCCACTCGGCCCGCGCATCCGCGCCAGGCCCGTCGTCACCGTAGACGCAGGCGATGTTGACCAGCGCGTCGATGCGTCCGTGCGCGTCGGCCGCGTCCGCGACGAACGACCTGACCGACGAATCGCTGCGCAGGTCGACGGGTACGAAGAGAGCGCGCTCGCCGATCTCGGCGGCCGCCTTCTCTCCCCCGTCCGTATCCAGGTCACCCAGTACGACATTCGCCGAATAGTCGGCGAAGACGCGAGCGACTTCGGTGCCGATGATGGTTGCCGCACCGGTTACGAGTACTGTCTTACCTTCGAACAACGTCGACTCCCCTCGGCTGCGCCCTCCGACCGGCGCAAGCCATGGATCGAAGTATTCCGAACGGAAAGAGCGACCAGCCAGTACCTTTCGCGACAGACATGCACACCTTTGCGCCAGCCCGCGCCGACACCCTCGCGAATGTGTCGTAGATCACTCTCGACGCTCGCTCGTCGGGCCGGTGCGATATCGTCTGAGCGCAGGCAGTCCATGTTTCGGGGGATTCACACTGCGGTCGACGCGTCACGGAAATACCCCGTGCGAGAATCGGATCCGCTCCTCCCCTCGATGTCGGAACGGAGTCGAGGCGTTGCCGAGCGACCAAATGATCTTCTTGTTGTTGGATCTCGTACTGATCGTGGCCGCGGCGCGTGTGCTGGGTTGGCTGGCCGAGCGATTGGGCCAGCCTCCGGTGATCGGCGAGATCGTGGCAGGCGTACTCGCGGGCCCGACGTTGCTCGGGGCGCACTTGTCCGAGACCGTCTTCCCGCACGATATTCGCTCGTATCTCACGGCATTCGCGAACGTCGGCGTGATGATCTTCATGTTCTCGGCGGGCCTCGAGATGGATCTGCGGTCCGTCGCGGGACGGCGACGATCGGTCACCGCGGTCGCGCTGTCGGCCTACCTCACACCGTTCGCGCTCGGCTCCGCCGTCGCGGTGTGGGCGCTGGCCCGGCACGACGGCGGCAACCGGCTGAACTTCGCGCTCTTCATCGGCTGCGCCTTGGCCGTCACGGCGTTTCCGGTGCTGGCCCGCATCCTGCACGACCGCAAGCTGCTCGGCACCCGGCTGGGCCAGACGGCAATGACCTGCGCGGCATTGGACGACGTCCTCGCCTGGTGCGTCCTGGCGGTGGTCATCGGCATCGCCCGGCCCGGCCTCGGTCACCACTGGCGGTTGCTGTTGTTCGTTCCGCTGGTCGTGGTGTTGTGGTGGGCGGTGCGCCCCGCCCTGGACCGCATCGCGGGCGCCGGATCCGAGAAGAACCCGTCCAACATGGTCTTCGTCGGCGTCTCCGGCGCCCTTCTGCTGGGAGCGACCACCGAATGGATCGGGTTGCACCTGATCTTCGGCGCGTTCCTGTTCGGGGTCGTCTTCCCCCGGCGGCTGCGCGCGGCCGTCGACAGCGGCGCGCAACTGCTGAGCAGCATCTTCCTGCCCGCGTTCTTCGTGGTGGCCGGCCTCCAGGTCGACCTGGGCGGTCTGGATCGCACCAGTATCGCCGAGTTCGCGGCGATCATGTTCGCCGCGCTCGCGGGGAAACTCGGCGGTACCTACTCGGCGGCTCGGTTCGGCCGGACCGGCCGGACGGAATCCGCCGCGCTGGCCGCGCTCATGAACACCCGGGGGTTGACGGAACTGGTGATCCTGAATGTCGGGCTCACGATCGGCGTCATCGACCAGCGGCTGTACTCGCTGCTGGTCATGATGGCGTTGATCACCACGGCGATGACGGCGCCGTTGCTGAAACTCTTCGGTGTCCCGCACACCCTGCGCGACGACGGCGCGCCCCAGGGCACGGGGAAAACCGAGCGACGCGCGGAATCCGCTGTTCAGACGGAGGCCGCGGCCTCGTGAACCAACCGCACGCGGCTCCCGATCCCGCCGGCGCGCCTGCGGTCGACGACCGCCACGTCCCAGCGGCTTTCGTCGACGTCGACGAAACGTTGGTCCGTGATGTCACCTTCCTGTCCTTGTTCGTCTTCGACGCGCGACGCCGTGCTCGAGGCGAGGAAGCCGACGCCGTGCTCGAGGAGTTCCGCGCGCTGCGCGCGGCGGGGATGAGCCGCGGCGAATCCCATCGGTGGTTCTATCGGCACTGGGCCGGCCGCCAAGTCGCCGAGGTGTCGCGCACCGGCCGTGACTGGTTCGCGTCCCGTGCCGCGGATTCGGCGTTCTTCAATGTCGCGGTGCGGCGCCGGTTGGACGAGTTGCGCCGCGCCGGGACTCGCATCGTCCTGGTGTCCGGCTCGTTCGTCCCCGCACTCCACCCGATCGCCGAAGCCGTCGGCGCCACGTCGGTCTTGTGCACGACGCTGGAGACCGCGGGCGGCAGATACACCGGTGCGGTGCCCGCGACGATGGTCGGCGCCGACAAGTCCGCGGCGCTGCTGCGTTACGCCGAGCGAACGGCCGTGGACCTGTCGTCGTGCACGGCGTTCGGCGATCACCACTCCGATATCGCGATGTTCGACCTGGTCGGCCACCCGGTCGTCGTCGGCGACACCGACCGGCGGCTGCACGGCTATCCCGCGGAACGGCTGCCCGGCTAGCTTCCCTGCTGCCTTCCGTTGCCGATCGTGAACATGTGCCGATACTGCCCCGGGCTGACACCGAGATGGCGCTTGAACAGAGCCCTGGTGTTCGCCGGGTTCCCGAGGCCGACGCGGTAGCCGATCTGGTCGATCGGGAGTTCGGTCGTCTCGAGCAGTTCCCGCGCCTGGTTCAGGCGCGCGCTGGTGATCCAAACGTGCGTGGAGGTTCCGGTCTCTTGCCGGAATCGCCGTATGAAGCTGCGGCGTGAGAGATTCGAACGCTTGGCGAGATCCTCGAGCGAGTGCCTGCGGTCGAGGTTCGCCAGAATCCACGCCCGTGTCTCGGCGAGCGCGCCTGAGGAGGTCTGCTTGGCGAACTGCCGGGTGTACTGGGCTTGGCCGCCCTCGCGCACCGGGGGCGCCACCAGATCGCGAGCCCGTTCGTTGGCGGCCGCAGCGCCGATGTCTTTGCGCACCACGTGCAGGCAGAGATCGATACCGCTGGTCACTCCGGCGGAGGTCAGCACATCGCCGTCGTCCACGAACAGCCGATCCGCGTGCACCTCGACGTCGGGGTATTCGCTCTGGAGCAACGGAGCGGCCCGCCAATGCGTCGTGGCGGGCCGGTGCGACAGCAACCCCGCGGCGGCCAGCGCGAAAGCCCCGGTACAGATCGACAGCATTCGCGCGCCGCGGCCGTGGGCCGCGCGAAGCGCTCGCAGCACCGGTTCCGGCGGCGGCGTCGCGAAGGACGCGTACCCGGGCACCACCACCGTCTCCGCGTCACGCAGCGCCTCCAGCCCGGCCACCGTCACACACGACAGCCCCGGAACCGAGGTCGCCGCCGTCCGCGAGACCGCGCACACCTCGAGCCGGTAGTTCGGGTCGGATCCGAACACGTCGATCGGGATCGCGGCGTCCAGAAGCACTACTTCGTCGGGAATGACCACCGTGACCCGACGCTCTCCCCCATCCGGTTGCATGGCCCGATCGTAGCGGTGAACGGCACTCGGGCTACTACCCCGGTCTTCCGGCGCGCACATAGCCTCGCTCGAGTATGCGAGCCGACAAGCCGAAAGAAGGGGTTTGATGTCCGATTTGACGGACTTCTCGACCAGCAACGGAGGGTTCCGGAGCGTCGTCGTGACCGCTGTCGAGATGTCGACCGCCGTCGGCACCGGCACCGATGCGACATGGAAGGGACTGCTCGCCGGAGAGACCGGAATCGCCAAGGTGCAGGACCCCGACTTCGAGCGTTTCCAGGTGCCCGTCGACATCGGCGGCCAGTTCAAGCTCGATCCGACCGAAGAGCTCAGCCGCGTCCAGAAGCGCCGCATGTCCTACGTCCAGCAGGTCGCTTATGTCATGGGCAAACGGATCTGGGACACCGCGGGCCGCCCGGAGGTCGATCCCGATCGACTCGGCGTCTGCATCGGCACCGGTCTCGGTGGCGCCGACACGATCATCGAGTCCAACGACCTGATGCGGGAATCGGGCTACCGCAAGGTGTCCCCTTTCGCGGTGCCCATGGCCATGCCGAACGGCGCCGCCGCGGTGGTCGGGCTGGAGCTCGGTGCGCGAGCCAGCGTGATCACACCCGTCTCGGCGTGCGCTTCGGGATGCGAGGCGCTGGTCCACGCGTGGCGCTCGATCATCCTGGGGGAAGCCGACATGATCGTGGCGGGCGGTGTAGAAGGCCGCATCAACCCGCTGGCGGTGGCCGGATTCGCGATGATGCGGGCATTGAGCACCCGGATCGACGAGCCCGAGCGCGCGTCGCGCCCGTTCGACCGTGACCGCGACGGTTTCGTCTTCGGCGAAGCCGCCGCGCTGTTCGTGCTGGAGTCCGAAGACCACGCGCGGGCGCGAGGCGCGAAGCCCCTGGCTCGCCTGATGGGGGCGGGCCTGACCGCGGACGGCTACCACATGGTGCTCCCGCATCCGGAGGGCGCCGGAAACATTCGCGCGATGCGCCGCGCGCTGGAAACGGCAGGCGTGAGCGGCAAAGACATCGACCACGTCAACGCCCATGCGACGGCCACCTCGTTCGGCGACCTGGCGGAGGCCAAGGGGATCCGGGCGGCCGTGGGCGACCACCCCTCGGTCTACGCCCCCAAATCCGCGCTGGGGCACTCCGTAGGCGCGGTGGGCGCGGTCGAAGCCGCCTTGACCGTGCTCAGCGTGCGCGACGGTGTGGTGCCGCCCACCCTGAACCTCGACAACCAGGATCCCGAGATCGATCTCGATATCGTGCACGGCAGCGCGCGCACCCAGAACATCGAGTACGCGCTGAACAACTCGTACGGATTCGGCGGCCACAACGCGGCCGTGGTGTTCGGCCGCTGCTGACCGCGGCGACGCCCGGTGCGCCCGCCACTCATGCGTGGCGAGTTCGCCTGCCGGAATCCTCGCCGCCGGTTCGACCGGCCCCGCGGCGCGTGCGTTTTCCACGGGCGATCTCCGTCGCGAGCGCGTCGAGCGGTTGAGCGAAATGGCGCATCGGGTCCGCCAGCCCGGTCAGCCAAGCCCGCGCGGCCTCGACACCGGCGGGGTCGAGGGCGTACAGCCGTCGTGTGCCCTCGGCGCGGACGTGTAGCAGCCCGGCGTCGCGGAGCACCTTGAGGTGCTGGGAGACGCCGGGCTGGGAGATCCGCGTGCGCTGCTGCACGGCGGCGACCAGCGCGCCCGCGGGCTGCTCTTCGGCCGCCACCATTTCGAGAAGAAACCGGCGGACGGGGTCGCCGAGCGCCTCGAAGATCTTCGCCGGCGATCGATCCATCAGGACTCGGCGCCGTCCTCCGGGACGACCGTATAGAAGTCGATCGTCCGCCGCGCCGCCGAGTTCGCGGCGTCTGGATCGTCACCGTCACTTACGGCCGCCTCCGCCCAGCCGAGAGCCGCCGTCCGGACGAACGTCAGGCCCTCGGGTGTGGTCGGGAAGGCCAGCCCCTCGGCCGGGTCCACCGGATCTCCGCTCGACAAGTGCAGCCCGAGACCCATGAGGGCGAGATCCCAGCCGACGCCCACCGCACCCGGCCCGTATTGCGCCCAGAACTCGGGGGCGACCGGCGCCTCGTGCAGCAACTCCAATTCGGTGCCGTCCGCGGTCGGCGTGAGAACGACGGTGAGCCAGGAGATCTGCGGTCCCATCTCCCAGGTCACGGCGAACCGCTCCGGCGCGTCGCACTGTTCGACGACGCCGTTGGCGTTGCCTTCGAGCTGATAGCGCCCGCCGACCCGCAGATCACCGCTGATCGGCAGGAGCCAGCGCGGAATCCGCTCGGCATCGGTGAGCGCGTCCCAGAGATCCGCTCGATCGGTCGGGTAGTTCCGACGGGCGACTGCTATTCGGGTGGGTACGCCGTCGCGGGATCCGGTGCGGACCTCACGGGTCACGAGCCCGGCGATGGCGGCGGGATCGGTGAGCAACGCCATGACAACCTCCTTGATAAGTTTTGACTTATATTAGCGGCGCGCGGCGTGACCGCAAGACCGGTGCGGCGCCACCCCGAGGGACCGGACGCGCGCCGCCCCGATCAGTCGCCTGGAGACAACCCCGCGATCGCGCGCAGCGCGGAGATCATTCCCGCGACCGGGATGCCGGGATCGATCGACCGGAACAGACCCAGCCCCACGCCGAGGGCCAGCACGGCGACGGCGGCTTCGGCCCGGGGCATCGGGGTGTCGAGATCGTCCGTCGCGCGCAAGGCGGCGCCGACCATGCCCACGATGTTGTCGAGCCGGGTCGCCAACTCGGCGCGCAGGTGCTCGTCGCGCCGAGCGTGCACGCTGAACTCCAGTTCGAGATGCGTCCAGTCGGGCTCGCCGACCACCCGTTCGG
This sequence comes from Nocardia sp. NPDC003999, assembly GCF_053604885.1. Classification (NCBI taxonomy): domain Bacteria; kingdom Bacillati; phylum Actinomycetota; class Actinomycetes; order Mycobacteriales; family Nocardiaceae; genus Nocardia; species Nocardia sp. NPDC003999. Next base: position 157,328 of record NZ_JBSGIB010000005.1, on the reverse strand, counting down.
CCCATTCCGTCATCCGGAGCAGTCGCTGCGCGGCCGTCGGCGCGGCGATGATCTCGGCGACCTCCGCCGCCCGCTCAGCGTGAATTTCGTCGAGCACCGCCAGACACAACTCGTCTTTGGTGCGGAAGTTCGAATACACCGCCCCTTTGGTGAAACCGGCGGCTTTCGCGACCTTGTCCAGAGTCGTGGCCTGAAAACCGTCCTCCAGAAAAAGCCGCTCGGCGGTCGCGATCAAAACAGCGCGCGTCCGCACCTGGCTCTGCGCCCGGGTCGGCCGGGAACGCCCCGCCCCCGCGAGCCGCCGACACTCATCGCTATTCCCGGACAATTTCGACCCCTTACAGATACTCTCAGTATCCGATTCTAGATGCCAGGGGTATCCCAATCGCAGGAAGGATCGCATCGTGAGGAGCCGAATACTCAGATTGGCCACAGCTTTGACGGGAACCCTCCTCGTGGTCGGGGGTGGGGCCGTCGCCGCCCCACACGCATGGACGGAACCTGCCGCCGAAACCGTCGCCAGCGACGATTTCTACATCCCGCCTGCGGCACCGGCGGGCGCACCGGGCTCCATCATCCGCACCGAAGGGTCGCGGCTGGCGATCTCGGTCCCCGGCGTCCCAGGGCAGGTCCCCGCGACGTCGACGCGCATCATGTACACCAGCAGCGATACCCACGGTGCCCGCACAGCGGTGACGGGAACCTATCTGGAACCGTCCCAGCCGTGGACCGGTCCGGGCGAACGACCGCTGATCTCCTACGCGGTCGGCACCAAGGGGCAAGGCGATCAGTGCGCGCCGTCGAAATTGCTGGCGCAATTCGTCCAATACCAGCCCCCGTTCGACGTAATCGTCGAATACGACGTACTGGCGATCTACACGCTGCTGGCCCGCGGCATGTCGGTGATGGTGACCGACTACCACGGTCTGGGCACACCGGATGTGCACGACTACCTCAACCGCAAATCTCAGGCCTACGCGGTCCTCGACGCCGCGCGCGCGGCGCTGCAATTGCCGGGCACCAGCTTGAATCCCGGATCGCCGGTCATTCTGTACGGATACTCCCAGGGCGGCATGGCCTCCGCGGGCGCGGCCGAACTGCAGCCGGGCTACGCCCCCGATCTGAACGTGCGGGGCGCCTACGTCGGCGGGCCGGTGGTAGATGACGAGTACTTCATCGCCTTCAACGACGGACGAGCCCCGCTCGGACCCGCCTTCGCGTGGATCCTCAACGGCATCGCCGCCAATTACCCCGAGACCCGGCCGGTGCTCGACGCCGAACTCAACGACACCGGTAAGGCGATCATGCGCGAGTCGATGGACAAGTGCGCCGTGCCGCTGGGACTGGCCCAGCAGTTCCCGAATACCTCACAGTGGACCACCAGCGGGCAACCACTGACGGCGGTGATCGATCAGTCGCCGGTGTTGAAGGCGGCGTTCAACGACCAGCGGGTCGGCACGATGACCCCGGGAGTGCCCGTCCTCATCGCCTCGAACCAGGCCGACGAGGGCGCGCCGTACGTGCCCGTGCGCGAACTGGCCGCCGGATGGTGCGGCGGTGGCGCACCCGTCCAGTTGAATGCGAATGCCGAGTTACCCAGCGTCATCACCGGGTTGCGGGTTACCCACGTACTGGCGTTCTTCCCCTCGCTGGGTGCCTCGCAGGACTGGATGACCGAACGGCTCGCGGGCCAGCCCGCGCCGACCAACTGCGGAGCGCTGCCCTGATTTGCGAAAGCACGACCAACTCGGATACCGTCAGTATCTGAATCGGAGATTCGGCGCGCCGCGCCGCGCACAGAGGTTCTGCTCGTAGTGCCGCGAACTTCGTGCACCATGGTCGGCCGCGGTTCGGTTTTCACGACCGAGCCGCGGCCGACTGCCTGCCCGGAGGAGCACAGGCGTCCGTGCGGCAGGCGGAGCCGCACCCCACGGTCTCCCGATGCCTCGGAGCCGGTGCATCGATTTGCAGAAAATTTGCTGTTGATCTTCGCTAGCTGGGTCGAAATCGGGACGAAAGGTGCGGATGTCGGAGTTGGCTCACCCCCGCCGACCTGAGCCACTCAGGTGTGCGCAACGGTGACACTCGGACATCTGGCACGAATCGACCCGCGTCGGATCCGGCAACTTCGACCGTCCGAAGGCCGGCTGTCGAACCTCGGCTGTCGAAATCCGCAGCGCTTCCAGACAGTCGACGTCACAGCGGCGAACAAGCGCACCGTTGCCGATCCCGTCCACGCCACACCGAGCCGAACAGGCGACACACGCGAGACGGGTCCCGAAAACCTCCCCACCGATCGGGCGTCGGACCGTGTGCGCATGATGAGGATTGCCCGCTCAGGCAGCGCTTTCCACGGTTCACCACCACCTGGCGAACTTCCAGTTATCCTGGATTGGCGCGCATGGTTCAGGTGTTGTCCGCAGTCGGAACTGTCGGTTGAGTGTCGTCCTCACGGATCGGCGAGATGACTATGACGATCTTCGAGCACACGCGAGCCCGCGACCCCAAGCGGTACCTCTGGATTCTCGGCTTGATCGCCCCGGGTTGCGCACTGCTGCCTTCCACGTTGGTGGCACACACCGGACTGGAACTGTTCTGGTGGATCGGCCCGATCATCGTGCTGGTGGTGATCCCGTTGCTGGACTGGTTCATCGGCGACGACGGAAGCAACCCGCGCGACGAAGACTACGAAGCGCTGTCCAACGATCGTTATTACCGGTGGTGCACCTTTCTGTTCCTGCCGATGCAATTCATCGGCCTGCTCATCGCCGGCTATATGTGGGCCAGCCATGAGCTGAGCCTCGCCGACAAGCTCGGCTTGGCGGTCACTCTCGGCTTCGTCTCGGGCATCGGTATCAACGCCGCCCACGAACTCGGCCACCGCGCCGAACATCTCGAACGGTGGCTGGCCAAGATCGCGCTCGCGCAGTCCGGGTACGGACATTTCTTCGTCGAGCACAACCGCGGCCACCACGTCCGCGTCGCCACACCCGAGGACCCGGCCAGCGCCCGCTTCGGCGAATCGCTGTGGCAGTTCCTGCCGCGCACCATGATGGGCGGGTTCCGGTCGGCACTGGCGCTGGAACGCACGCGCCTGGCCCGTAACGGCAAACGTTGGTTCAGTCCCGGTAACCATTTGTTGCAGGCCTGGGCGATGAGCGCGGTGCTGTTCGGCGGCCTGATCGTGACCTTCGGCCCCGTTGTCACGCCGTACCTCGCCATTCAGGCGCTCATCGGCGCGGGCCTGCTGGAAACCGTCAACTATGTCGAACACTACGGACTGCTGCGTACCCGCCGACCCGACGGGCGTTACGCTCGCTGCTCGCCGCGCGACAGCTGGAACAGCGACCGCCTGGTCACCAACATCTTCCTGTTCCACCTCCAGCGCCACAGCGATCACCACGCCAACCCCGGCCGCCGCTATCAGACCCTGCGCAGCTGCGACGTGGCGCCGCAACTGCCCGCCGGCTACGCCACCATGGTCGTGCTCGCCGCGATCCCCCCGTTGTGGCGTGCGGTCATGGACCCCCGTGTCCTCGCCCACTACAACGGCGACATGACGCTCATCAACCTCAAGCTCCGCAGACGCAGGCTACCGCTGCCCATCCGGTACCCGCGCGATGACGTGCGATGGGCCGCGGACCCCGGCACGCACGGCATGAGCCCGTCGACCGGCGACGACGACCTGTTCCCCACGGAGGCGAATCGCTGATGCGGCCGCCGCCCGGCAGGCGAGGGTACGGATTCAGTGCGGCGGGCGCCGAGCGTCGGGTTTGAGACAGGTGAACTGCATGACGTCGGTATGCCCGCGGCGGAAGTAATCGGCGGAACCGGTCAGATACCGCATATAGGCGTTATAGGTGTCCCGCCCGGCGAGCTCGACAGCCCGGTCCCGGTTTTCGTGGAGGGCGTCGGCCCAGCAGTCCAGTGTCGTCGTGTAGTGCGGTCCCAGTGCCTGGATGTCGGCGACGGTGAATCCGGCGTCCTCGGCGTATTCGGTGACCCCTTTGGGATGATGACCGGTCGGCAGCGGAAGCTCGCCGCCGGGGAAGATGGTCTCGCGCAGAAATCGCAAGAACGCGAAGTCGTCGCTGGTGATCTGGGTACCGTGTGCCCGCAGATGTTCGCGGCTGTAGCTGACCACGGTCTGCAACAGCAGCACCCCGTCGGAGGGCATGATCCGGTAGGCGAAATCGAAGAACTCTCCGTAGCGGTCCACCGGCAGGTGTTCCAGCGCTCCGATGCAGACGATCCGGTCGGCGCGCCGGTCGAAGTCCTCCCAGCCCTGCACGCGCACCCCACCGTACGGACGGCCCCGGATCAGCCGGTCGACGAGCATGTCCCGCACGTATCGGTACTGGTTACGGCTGCGGGTCAGCCCGATCGTGTTCACACCGTAGGTGTCCATGGCGCGCAGCATGGTGGAGCCCCAGCCACAACCGACGTCCAGCAGGGCCATTCCCGGCTGCAGATCGCACTTGGCCAAGGCCAGGTCGATCTTCGCCGTCTGGGCTTTTTCCAGGGTGTCGTCAGGGTGGGACCAGAAAGCACAGCTGTAGGTGCGGGTCGGGTCGAGGAAGAGCCCGAAGAACTCGTCCGGCAACTCCTCGCGGGAGAGCACCTCGTGGTAAAGGGGGGCGTGAACACTCATGATGGCGGATCTTTCGCACGAACCGGCACTGCTGTTCAGCGGAAGCCGCCGGGCGGCTTCCTGCCGGGTACGGACCACGATGTGAACGCACCGACCACGCGCTGCCGACGGGGACGACCACGCTGTTTCCCGTGGCCGGCCTCGGCCGACACATCTTCACGCTACCTCGCTCCACGAGAGCACGTCCTAGAACGGTCCATCTCGGCAAACTCGAGGCCAATCGCGACTCGCCCGACTCCCTGAGGCCGGATCGGGCGGCAAGGCAGCGCGCGGGCCTCGGACCGGCAGCCCGATGCGGATGCCGGTGCGTCCGGGCCGCTGCCACCCCGGCCGCAGCTGTGAACATGCCGCGCGAGGTTGTCAGGCCTGCTCGTACTGCGCGCGGAGGTCGTGCTGTTCCACTCGCGACATCGGAAAGATGCCCAGTTGCCGTGCGAGTTCGGTGACCAATGACGCGCCGTGCCCGGCCGCGGCGGCGCCGAAGACGAATCGGTCGGGGCGCAGCACGAGGACGCCGCCGGGGCGCAGTCCGGCCTTGCCGAACCAGCGGGTCAGAGTGCCGGTGTGGTCTTCGATGTCGGTGACGTCGTCGCGGCCGTCGCCCGGTTTGCCCTGCGGGCGTCCACCGAGCGGATACACGGTGACGAAGGCGGCGTCGAGACCACGCAGGAATGCCAATTGCTCCGGCCCGAAGGCCCGGCGCGGATCGGTGCCGTAGCCCAGGACCGCGAATCCGATGCCCAACGCCTCGTCCAAGCGCCGGTGACGTCCGTTGTAGTCGCGGATGTCCGGTTGCGGGGCAAGGGTTCCCTCGATACCACGCAGCACGCGCCGGGGCAGACCGAGGTAGGCGCCGCGACGGAAGCGCGGCCGCGGTTTCATTTTCGCGCCGCGGATCCAGCCGCCGAGCCCCGGCACCCGCAGCGCGGTGGTGAGCCCGATGTCCCTGGCCGCCGCGAGCAGCTTGTTGTCGAGCGAGACGATCTGCTTGTTCAATACCGACAGATCGATCATCGCCTTCGCGTGCGGCCTCCGCTCGGACTCGTAGCTGTCCAGGATGTCCAGCGCCGCACCGTGTTCGATGATCGCGGTCAGCTTCCAGGACAGGTTGTCCGCATCGCGCACTCCGGAATTCATGCCTTGACCGATGAACTGCGGGGTCATGTGCGCGGCGTCGCCCGCGACGAGGATCCGCCCGTCGCGCCAGCGATCGGCGACAACCGCGTTGAAGGTGTAGACGAGTTTGCGCAGCACCTCCACTTCGTCCGGGTCGACGAAGCGTGCGATGTAGCGGCGTACGGTCTCCGGGTCCTCCATCTCCTCGTTGGTCTGGGATTCCGACAGCATGAACTCGAACCGGTGATGCCGGTCCGGCTGCGGGCAGGACACGATCGGCAGTTCCGGGTCGCACACGAAGTTGAAATACGGCAGATGCCGGAACGCATCGACACCCTCACGGGCTCTCAGATCGACGACCAGCCACCGTTCCGGAAAACTGGTGCCGGACATCTCGATACCGAGCTTGGTGCGCACCACGCTCCGGCCGCCGTCGCAGCCGACCAGGAACTTCGCCCGCACCCGTTCGGCCGTGCGCGGATCGGTGTCCGCCGGGCGCTTGCCGTAGCCCGTACCCCGGCATTCGGCGTGCTCGACGTGCACGCCGTCGGCATCCTGGTCGAAGTCGACCGCCTCGCGACCGCGCCGCACCGTGACGTGCGGATAGCGGTCGAGTGCCCGTTCGAGCGTGTTCTCCAGATACGGCTGGTACAGGAAGTTGACCACGGGCCAGCCCAGCGGCCGGTCGGTCTGATGGAACTGCGCCAGCACCGAGCCGTCCCCGCGCACCCACTGCACGGTCGAATCGACGTTCATGTCCGCCGCCAATTCGTCCGCGGCCCCGGCGGTCTGGAAGACCCGCATGCCTTCGTCATCGGTGTACACCGCGCGGGCCATCCCGTAGTACTCCGGCTCCCGTTCCAGCACCAGCACTCGCACCCCTCGCCGTCCCAGCAGGTTGGCCAGGGTCAAACCGGTCGGGCCGAGGCCGACCACCACCACATCGACATCGAAGTCGCTCATCGCGACAGTCCTCCCGTCAGTTCGGCGACAGTGGGTTCCGGAGTTTTGATGGTCCGCAGGGCTTGCCGGAACTGGGCGAACTTGTCCAGCACCGTCTCCCCCACCGTGGTGTGGCCCCAGATGCTGATGCCCTGATAGGTGCTCGGTTCCCAGGTCGATTCCAGTTCCGGGCCGATCACCACCGGATTCCAGCCGACCTCCAGCTCGAAACCGGACGGCGTCACGCAATAGAACGACAATTCGCGATCGTTGGTGTGCTGGCCGACCGACCACGCCATCCGGAAACCCAGATCGGTGACCCGGCCGAACGCGGCCAGCATGTCCTCCAGGCTCGCGGACTGGATATTGATGTGCTGCACCCGAGTTCGCAGCGGATCGATCTTCATCCCGCGCAGGTTCGCGATCGCGATCGAATGGTGACGCTCGTTCACTCGCAAGAACCGGATCTTCATCGTCAAGCCGGAGATGTTTTCGTCGATGTAGTCCGTCAACCGCGCGTCGAACACCGTGTCGTAGTAGCCGCGCATCGACTCCGGTTCACGGGAGACGATCGCCACGTGGCCCATCCCCGCCTCGCCGGTGACCCAGCCGGAACTGAGCATCCGCAAGGGTTCCGGACTGGTCACCGGCGTTGTGAAGATTTCGGTGGCGATGCCCTTGGGGCCGGGGAAGCGCCACAGGCGCTGCACGCCGCGCGCGGCCGCCTGCTCGGCGGTGCCTTCCTCGATCGGCACGCCGCGGTCGCTCACCCGGGCAAGGATGCGGTCGAAGGTCTCGTGGTCGTCCACCTGCCAGCCCAGCGCGGTGACGTCCTCGGCCGTGCCGTGCCGGATGAGGAAGCGGCAGGCGTGGTCGTCCAGACGGAAGCGCAACATGTCGGTGTCCAGTTCGTCGACGTGCATCCCGATGGCCAACCCGCCGAACCGGCGCCAGTCGGCCAGCCGCCGCGAATGCACGACGACATAGCCCAGATGCACCGCGCCGAACACCGACCCACCGGTTGCCCGGCCCGTGCGCTCGCTCATCACGCCGCTCCCAGGAACGCGACGGCCAGCGCGTTGAACAGCTCCGCGCGCTCCCACTGCACCCAGTGGCCGGTCTCCGCCGCCAGGTACAGATCACAGTTGGGCATCCGCTCGGCGAGCATGCGCCCACCGTCGGGCCGGTTCACCTTGTCCTCGGCGCCCCAGATCACCAGCGTCGGATTGCGCACGCCCGGCAACCGTGCGTCGCGGGTGAAATCCATGCGCCACAGCGTTCGCAATGCCGACGGTCCCGAGGGACGCCGCAAGGGCGGATCGGCGAGCACGTCGGGATCGAGACTGGCCCGATAACGGTCGTCGATGATCTCCTCGGTGACACCGCCGGCATCGTGAACCAGATACTCGCGGATGAACTCGGCCAGCTTGGCCCGGCTAGGGCCGTCACCGCCGTAATAGGACAGCAGCGACTGCAAGCCTTTGGTCGGCAACGCGCGCGTGGTTCCCACCCCACCGGGGCCCATGAGGATCAGTTTCCGCACCTTCTCGGGTCGGTCCATGGCCAACCGCAACGCCGCCGCTCCCCCGTAGGAGTTGCCGATCAGGTGTGCCGAGTCGATATCGAGGGCGTCGAGCAACCCACCGACCGCCGCGGCCAAGTCGCCGAACGGATCGGACTGGTCGATGCGCTTGGTCGAGCGCCCGTAGCCGGGCATGTCCGGAACGATCACCCGGAAACGCCGGGCCAGCGCCTCGATGTTGCGGGAGTAGTTCGACCTACCGCTGGCTCCAGGTCCGCCCCCGTGCAAGAGCACCACGGCGGCGCCCGCGCCGGCTTCGCTGTAGAAGATGTCTCGATTGCCGACCCGGATCATCCGCCCGGTCTCGGCGGCACTGTCGGTTGTCACCACTACCTCCAGATCGTTGATCTGATGCAATCATCAGTTATGTAGAAATAGTCTGTCAAGCAACAATGATGAAATCATCAGAATTGCTTGCGCAACGACCCGAGGGTGCGCCAGAGTGAGGGTCCGGACCTCTTCGAGCCCGGTGCGCCCGGAGAAAGGACTGCTAAAACCCCATGAATCGCATCGACGTGCATCAGCACCTGATCCCGCCGGACTATGCCGAAGCGCTGCGGGTGCACGGTGTGACCGCCCCGGGCGGGCGTGCACTGCCCGAGTGGAGTCCCGAGGCGGCGCGTGCGTCGATGACGCGGGCCGGGATCGCTTCGGCGGTGCTGTCGGTGTCGACGCCCGGCACCACGTTCCTGGCCGACCCGGCACAGGCGGCCGCACTCGCCCGCTCGGTCAACGACTACACCGCCGCGCTGGCGCAGGCCGAACCCGGCCGGTTCGGGTTCTTCGCAACCCTCGCCATGCCCGACGTCACCGCTGCCGCCGACGAGGCTCGACGCGCCCTCGACGACCTGCACGCCGACGGCGTCGTGCTGCTCGGCAACGCGGCGGGGACCTATCTGGGCGAGGACGGGCAGGACGACCTCTTCCGGGTGCTGGACCGGCGATCGGCCGTCGCGTTCGTCCACCCCGCGGACCTGCCCGCGCCCGCCGTGCCGGGCGTCGCGCCATTCGCCGCGGATTTCCTGCTCGACACCACCCGCGCGGCGTACCTGCTCGTACGCAATGGCATTCGGCGGCGGTATCCCAACGTCCGCTTCGTCCTCGCCCACGCAGGCGGGTTCGTCCCCTACGCCGCACACCGCATGGCACTGGCCATCTTCAACGACACCGGGCGCAGCCCGCTGGACATCCTGGACGACTTCGCCGGGTTCTATTTCGATACCGCGTTGTCGGCGAGCGCGGCGGCACTGCCGTCCCTGCTCGCGTTCGCCGAACCCGGGCACGTGCTCTACGGCAGCGACTGGCCCTTCGCGCCCGAACCCGCGGTCCACTATTTCAACGCCGGGCTCGACACTTTTCCCGGATGTGACGACAGCACGCGGCGAAACATCCAGCGCGACAATGCCATCGCGCTCTTCCCCCGCTTCGGTGCGACCGCACCGGCGCCGGAGCCACCGCTGCTCGCCAGGGCACGGACGAGCCTTCGGCGCAAACTCTTCCGCAGCGTGGCGCGGGCGATCGCCCGGCGCTGAACCCGGCCTTCGGCGCCGGCCGTCGCACCGATCCTTCGGTGTCGGATCATAAGCGCGTGCCGCTCCGGGCGTCGGGTGTCAACCGCGAAGTCGTTCGAACTCCGTCGCACAGTGGGCGGAGAAGACCGTCACCGCGTCGCCGTTGTCGTGGACGAGTTCCCGTAGCCGCTGCTGATTCTCGATGCGGGACTGTCGCCGAGTGTCCACGTACCACTGGAAGATTCGCGCGCCCAACGGCATCGACGGCTTCGCACGCATCTGCCCGTGATAGGTGTATGCGTCACCGGCGTGCAACAGCCAGCCGTTTCCGGTGTCGACCGCGACGCCGACATGACCGCGCGTGTGTCCGGCCAGCGGAACCATGAGGATTTCCGGCGGCAGCCCCCGCAGTTCACGCACCGCCTGGAACCCGAACCAGCGCTCCGCGTCGCTGTCGGTTTCGTCGTACACCGACCACTCGGGTCCGTGCTCGAATTGCACCGGCCGATACCGCAACTTCTCGCGCCTGCCGAAGGGGCCCGCGACGGCATCGAGTTCCGCCCGGTGCACATGCACGGTGGCCTGCGGGAAATCGGCGAGGCCACCGGCGTGATCGAGATCGAGGTGCGTGACGATGACGTCGCGGACGTCGTCGCGGGAGAAGCCCAGCGCCTCGATCTGCCGTGCGATCGGCTGGTCCAGAACCGGATTCGATTGCCGGATGAGTTGACGCCCCACCCAGACATCCGGCCGGGACAGCGCCTGCTCGCCGTAACCCGTGTCGACCAGGACCAATCCAGCGGAGTGCTCGATCAACAAACAGTGGCAAGCTCCGGCGGCCGTACGCCGAAACCCCGGCCGGCCGTCGAACAAACGGCCTCCGAAGGGACGGGTTCCCCCGGCATCCAGATGATGGACACGCACCAGTCCGCTCCTATCCGCGCCGTCCGACCAGCCACGCTACATGCTGACGCTTCCGGACGCGACAGATACCGGCGAAGCTCGTGATACCAAGTGCGCGAACGTATTCAACCCGGAAGACCATGCGACGGGAGCACGAGAGCACTCCCGCCGCGGACCTCGTCAGGCGATCTTCAAGGTGCCTCCGTCGATGACGTAGTCCGCACCGACGATATTCGCGGCTTTCGGTGACGCGAGGAAGGCGACGAGAGCGGCGACCTCCTCCGGCTCGCTGATCCGGCCGGAGGCGATGCCGAACTGCTCGGGCACGGCCGCGAGCAGTTCCTCCTGCGAAAGCCCCTGCGCGGCAGCGAACTTGGCGCCGACACCGTCGGGTCCACGCCACAGCGGCGTGCCGACCACGCCGGGAGAGACGGTGTTGACCCGCACTCCGCGCGGCCCGAACTCCTCGCTGAGCCGCTTGGTGAGCGCGGTCAACGCGGCCTTGGCCTCGCTGTAACCGACCGGGCCCGCGGCGGGCAGATGCTTGTTGATCGATGAGATGGTGACGATCGAGCCGCGCCGTTCCAGCAGGCTCGGCAGGGCCGCACGGGTGACCCAGATCGCGCTGAACAGATTCAGGTCGAACAGCTCGCGCCACTGCGCGTCATCGACCTCGAGGAATCCGCCCAACTCCAGGCGCGCGGCGTTCACCGCGCCGACGTTGTTGATCACGATATCGACGCCGCCCACTTCTTCGAGGGCGGCATCGATCAACCGAGTCGCCCCCTCGGAAGTGGAGAGGTCGACGGGAACGGCCGCGACACTGGCCTTTTCGAGCTCGGGGGTGATGGTGCGCGCGGCGCCGACCACCCGGACACCTTCGGCGGTCAACGCCTCCGCCACCGCGAGGCCGATGCCGCGACCGGCGCCGGTGACGACGGCGGTCTTGCCGGACAGTTCGAGATCCATGAGGGAACCTTTCTTTCTTGAACTACAGGTCAACAATGTGGGCAGCAAGCGGGCCGACGGTCGGGCATCGGAATTCAGAGGCTGGTCAAAGCGGTATCGATGACGCGATGCAACGTGGGCGCATCGTAGGTCTTGGCCATCACTCGCAGGCCGACGATGGTGTTCATCAAGAATTCGGCCGCCGCCCGAGGGTCGGCCCCGGCGCGCACGTCACCGTCGCGCCGCCCCTGATCGATGCGAGCCTCCAACGCTCCGATCACACGGTCCTGCATGGCGCGGACCGCGCGGGTGATCTCCGGGTCGTGTCCGCCCAGTTCCATGGCGGTGTTCACCGCCAAGCAGCCGCGCCGAACCGGCTGGGCCAGGTCGGAATCCACCAGACCGCACAGGAACGTGGCCAGACAGTCGCGAGTGGAACCCGGGCGGGACAGGATCTCGGCGGCCAGCTCGGCACCGAGCCGGTCGTAGCGATCCAAAGCCTGGTCGAACAACGCGCGTTTGCTACCGAAAGCGTGGTAGAGACTCCCCTTGCCGACCCCGGTGGCCTCGGCCAGCTGCGCGGGCGAGGTGTTGGCGTACCCATGGGTCCAGAACGCCTCCATGGCCCGCTCCACCACCGTGTCCGGATCGAAGTTGCGCGGCCTGCCCATGATTTGAACCGTAATAGTTTTCGACCGGCAGGTCAAGAAAGCGTGTGATTCGGCGCCTCTCCGGCCCGCCTGCCGGGCATCGGCCATGAGATCGGGGCGATCCTAAAGCTTCCGATCGATTCGTCGCGGCTCGATACTTCCGGCATGCATGCGACGACCACCGGCGGCCGGATCAGGCCGCACGGTGGTGCGGGACAGGTGCCGAGTTGAGGCACTCACCGCAATCCTCGGTCACCCGCCCACCGGTCATCCGCGATCGGGCTGCCGCTCTCTGGTGCTGCCTGGGGGCGGGCTTCGCGACGCTGCTCGACTCCGCGGCGGTCGCTTTCACGGCGCCGGACGTGCGGTCGACGCTCGGTCTGGCGAACTCGGACGTGCAGTGGTACCTGGCGTCGTACTCGCTGACCTTCGGCCTCGGGCTCGCCCCCGCCGGGCGGCTCGGCGACGCGTACGGCCGCCGCAACCTGTTCGTCGCCGGACTCGGGCTGTTCCTCGTGGGCGCCGTCGTCTCCGCGTTCGCCCCCGGCGCGTGGCCGCTGATCGCGGGCCGGTTGGTGCAGGGCTTCGGCGCGGGGGTGATCAGCGCGCAGGTGCTCGGCGTCATCCAGGACGTCTTCACCGGAGCCGCCCGCCTGCGCGCTCTCGCTGCGTACACCACCGCGGGCGCGCTGGCCGCGATCGCCGGGCCGGTCCTCGCCGGAACGGCACTCTGGATGCTGCCGCCGGATCTGGGCTGGCGCGCCGTACTGGTGCTGCCCGTGCCGTTCACGCTCGCGACGGTCGCGCTCGGCCTCCGCGGGCTCCCTCGCGACGTCCGTGGGCGCCGCTCGACCGATCTGGACCTCCCAGGGATCGCGGCGCTCGGACTGCTCGTCGTCATCGTCACGATCCCCGTCATCGATCCGGGTCTCCCCGCCCCAGCGGTCGCCGCCATCGTCGTCGCGAGCGGACTTCTCGTCATCGGACTGGCCCTCTGGGAGCGCGCATACGCCCGCCGCGGCCGTCTGCCGCTGTTCGCGCCGCCGTTGATGCGTTCCCGGGGCTACGTCACGGGAAATGTGGTGGCGCTGCTGTGGTTCGGATCGATGCTCGCGTTCACCACGGTGAAGACGGTGTACTTCCTCCAGGTCCACAAGATCCCCGCACTGGTGGTCGCGCTGGCACTGATTCCCTCCGCGCTGGCCCGGATCTTCGCGGCGCGTTGGGGGCAACGGCTTTTCGCGGTGCACGGGTCCGTGGTCGTAGCCTACGGGCTCGTCGTCCAAACCGCCTGCATGGCGGCGACCGCCGCCACGACACTGCTCCTGGACGGATGGATTCTGTTCCTCGTGCTGGCCGCGATCCAAGTCGCCTGCGGTCTCACCAGCGGCGTGGTGGAGCCGCCGCTGCGGGCGGTGACGCTGGCGTTCTCACCCTCGTCGTTGCACGGGGTGGCCGCGTCCTTCCTGCAGTTGACGCAGCGGCTGTCGGCCACGTTCTGCATCGCCATGACCACCGGCGTACTACTGGCATTCGGTGGAACCGCGTCGTCGGCGTCACTTGGCTGGGCGGTGCTGCTGTGCTTCGCGGCCTCGGCCCTGGCGACAGTGGCGGCGTTCGCGCCCGACTTCCGCACCGGCGCGAATACGCCGCAGACGTCGATGGTTTCGACACACGCGCGATGACCCGCCCGCGCCTCCACGCGGTCGATGCATCGGAATCGCGGTGAGCGCAACCCGTGTCGGGTGATCGTGCGCCTCGCTAACGTTCTCTCGTCGGACGCTGTTGTGGAGGAGTGCGCGGTGACCACTGATTCGATTGTCGACGTCGATACCTCGCTACACCCGCTCGACGACCCGGTGCGGGCGTCGCTGCGTGGCGAACACCGCCGGTTCGCCGGCTGGGTGGGCCGGGTCGGCCGCTACGACCCGGAGGTCGCCAGGTTCGTCGGCCACCCGCCCGTGCTGGACGAACGAGACTGGGCCGATCTGGCCACACTTCTCGGGCCGGGCGGCAGCACCGCGTTGCGCGGCTACGGCCACGTGCCGCCCGACGGCTGGACGGTCCTGAACCACATGGACTCGGTGCAGATGGACGGCACCGCCCTGCGCGTCGCCCACGACCCGGAACTGGAACGGCTCACCGCGGCGGCCGTGCCCGAGATCCTCGAGCTGATCGCTCGCACCCAACCCGGCCCATTCGCTCCACGGACCATCGAGATGGGCACCTATCTGGGGCTGCGGGTCGACGGCAGACTCGTGGCGATGGCCGGAGAGCGCATGCACCCGCCGGGCTGGACCGAGATCAGCGCCGTGTGCACCGACGGCGGATTCCGTGGCCGCGGCTTCGCTACGCGCCTGGTCCGCGCGGTCGGCGCGGGCATCCGCGCGCGGGGTGAGACACCGTTTCTGCACGCTTCCGCCGGCAATACGTCGGCGATCCATTTGTACGAGACGCTGGGATTCACGCTGCGCAAACGTTCGAAATTGACTGTCGTGCAGGCCCCTGCGCAGTCGTCGCCCACGAGTGTCATGGTTTGACGCACCACGCCGGGGGGTGATCAGTTCACGCTTTGTTAGAGATGCGTTTACAAATATTCATGCCCGGGCAGAACGTCGCGGAGGCGAATGTCTCGCGGGGCATGACTGTCTCGAATTGCTCGCGCTGCGAAGGACGACAGACCTCGGTATGCTCCCCCCGTTAGTCGAATTACGCTGCGGTCGAACACTTTTGGCGGACCGGTCGGTATGACGGCCGGGTTCGGCCGTGGCACCGAATGCCGGCGGCGTAAGCAGGGGAGTTCAGAAGTGTCGAGGTGGCACCGGGTACACGGATCACCAGGATTCACGATCCGATCGGCAGGCCTGCGACTATTTTCACCCACTGCGTGTCGTCGTTCTCTCGCACACGCTTTCCTTCGGTAGCCGACCCGGCTATTCCGCGCAGGGCCGGATTCGCGTACGCCAGAGAAGTCGCGCGGATCCCGCTCTCGATCGTGCATTTCCTTCCAGGAGCCTGTCTTGACTGATCCCTCGTCTCTTGCGCTGCCCTTCGATCGCCACGGTGCGCGAGGATGAAGCTGTATTCGAACGAGTTCGCGGCCGACCCGCACGCCGCATACCGGCGGATGCGCAGCGATCACGGCCCGCTCGTCCCGGTCGAAGTAGCGCCGGAGGTGCCCGCGACATTGATCATCGATTACCGCACGGCATTGGACGTGCTCACCGACGCCGTGCATTTCTCGGCCGATCCCAGCGAATGGGAACAGAACGTGCCGGAAGGATGTCCGGTGCCGTGGGCGATGCGCTGGCGGCCGGACGCGTCGCGAACGGCGGGAGAGGAGCATGCTCGCTACCGGAACGCCGTCACCGGCAGCCTCGATCGCATCGACCTGCACACGCTGCGCGACACCGTGGAACGCACCGCGCTGTCGCTGATCAACGGTTTCTGCGCGGCCGGTTCGGCGGATCTGCTCAGCGAGTACGCGATCCCGCTCACCGTCAGGGTGCTGGAAGAGGTATTGGGATTCCCGCCGGAGGTCCGGCAGAACGCCTACACGGCGATGATGAGCCTGCGCGACGCCGCCGACGCGGCCTCGGCGGAGGCGAGCCATCGAACGCTCGCCGCGGCGATGCTCGAGGTGATCTCGGCCAAACGCGCGGCGCCCGCGGCGGATGTGGCGTCCTGGCTGGTACAGCATCCGGCTCGGTTGAGCGAAACCGAACTCGTGCAGCAGATGGCCTCGTTGTACACCACGGGCGCCGAACCGACGTGGAACCTCATCGCGGTCACCGTGCTGTTGCTGGTGACCGATGAACGATTCGGCGGCGAACTGCTCGGCGGAGCGCTGTCCACCCGGGACGCCATCGACGAGGTGCTGTTCACCGATCCTCCCACTGCGAATTCCTGCGTGCGATACCCGAACCAGCCGCAGATCGTCGGGAATGTGTGGCTGCCCCAGCACCAACCGGTGTTGATCGGTTTGGCGGCGTGCAACAACGATCCCGCGGCGGTGGCGGGCGAGCGCCAGGGCAACCGGTCGCACCTGGCCTGGGGCGCCGGGCCACACACCTGTCCTGCCCAGTCGGTCGCCATGGTCATCGTCCAGGAAGCGCTCGACCAACTGCTGGACGCCCTTCCGGAGATCCGGCTGTCGGTCCCCGCCGACGAACTGGAGTGGCTGCCGAGCTCCTTCCACCGCGCACCGGCGGCCGTTCCGGTGACCTTTCCGGCGTCTCCGCCCCTGGCGTTCGTTTGACAGCGATGGGGCGGGTCGCGGTGCTAGGCAACGCACCTCGACTATCCACCGAGCGTCTAAAACAATTAGCCAGTTGTAAAATACTGGCCTAATCTGGGTATGTGGCGACACACCGCACACCTGATCCCGCTCACCGCGTCCGCGACGCCGAACGCACCAAACGCTGCCTGCTCGAGGCGGCTTTGGAGGAGTTCGCCGCCAAGGGCTACGCCGGTGCCCGGGTGGGTGACATCGCCCAGCGGGCCGGTGTCAACAAGCAGTTGATCACCTACTACTTCGGCGGCAAGGAAGGTCTCTACCGGGCGCTCCAGCAGAACTGGCTGGAGCGTGAGGCCGCCTTCAGCGATCCGGCGCTGCCGTTGGCGGAGGTGGTCACGAACTATCTCCGCGATGGTCTGCGCGACCCCCGCGGCATCCGCTTGCTCATGTGGCGGGGATTGTCCGATGCCGCGCCGACCGGTACGCACCCGATCTCCGAGACCGACATCGCCGAGACCAGGCGCCGGCAAGAGCGCGGCGAGGTCGCCGCCGACCTCGACCCGGCCGCGTTCCAGCTCGCGGTGATGGGGATGGTCATCGCCCCACTGCTGCTGCCGGTCCAGGTTCGCGAACTGTTCGGCGTGGAGGCCCGGACCGCCGAATTCGAGCAGCGCTACGGCGAACAGTTGCGCCGCATTCTCGCCCATCTCACCGATTCCCGCTCCGAAGGAGATATTTCATGACCTACCTCGTCACCGGCGTTCGCGGCATCGTCGGCCGGACCGTCGTCGACCAGCTGCGCGCGGCCGGAAAACCGGTGCGCGCGGCCAGCTCTCGTCCCGCCGAGACCACCGTGCCGGACGATGTCGAACTCGTCGGACTCGACCTGACCGACCCGGAATCGGTCACCGCCGCGCTCGCGAGCGTGGACAAGGTCTTCTGCTACGCCGCCGCGGAAGGCATCGGCAACTTCATCGACGCCGCCGAGGCCGCTGGTGTCGCCCACGTCGTGCTGCTGTCGTCCATCGCGGCGGAGAACGACCAGAACCCCATCGGCGCAAGGCATCTCGCGGTCGAGAACCCGCTGCGAGCATCCGGCCTGCCGCTGACCGTCCTGCGGCCGGGAGCCTTCGCCGCCAACGCCCGCACCTGGTTTCCCACCATCAGGGCCGAGCGCGTCGTCCGCGTCCCCTTCCCCGACCTGCACCTGACCCCCATCCACGAGGCCGATATCGCCGACGCGGCCATCGCGGCGCTCGACGACCCCTCCCACGCGGGCAAGACCTACCCGCTCACCGGCCCCGAATCCCTGTCGCACCACCAGCAGGTCGCCGCCATCGCCGCCGCCCTGGGCGAGCCGGTCCGACTGATCGAACTGACCTATGAGGAAGCAGCCGATGTGTACTACCGCCCCGTCCTCGACATGTGGGCGAAGGCCGGCTCTGAACCGAGCCCGGTCGGCCCCACTTCCGAGTCGGTCACCGGCATACCCGCCCGCACCTTCGCCCAATGGGCCGTAGACCACGTGGACGACTACCGCTGACCGCCCACTCCTCCCCGACCGGCGATCCACCCCGGCCAGCCCAACCCTTCAACCCCCTCTGACCAGCCGATTAGCACCCCTCCAGCCTCGTGCGGTAATCTCTTCGAGCGCCCGCACAGCGGACGCAACGGGCTGTGGCGCAGTTTGGTAGCGCACTTGACTGGGGGTCAAGTGGTCGCAGGTTCAAATCCTGTCAGCCCGACAGACGAGAAAGCCCCTCTGACCAGCGTCGGAGGGGCTTTACTCATTCGCCGACCACCCGCAGAGCGGGACCAGAACGGGACCGCAGGTGCTCGGAGAGCTTGTCACCGGCCCCGGTGATCTCCCGACGATCCGGGTGGAGGTACCGCTCTGTAGTCCGGCTGTCGGCATGTCCGGCGATCTTCTGGAGCACGTGCAAATCACCCCGGCATCGGCCATCCACGTCAGTCCGGTGTGCCGCAGATCGTGTCGCCGAAGGTGCTCATAGCCGAGCTTGGTCACGACCTCATCCCAATGGGTGGCATCCCGGAGCACGCCGGTAGCGATCCGTCCGCCGCGCGGGCCGCGGAACAGCCGGGCATCGGGGTCGTCGGCTCCGACGATCGCGATGCGCTGAGTAACCAGTTGCCGAACTTCTTCGATCAGCGGAACGTAGCGCACCCGATTGCCCTTGGTGCCCTTATCCTCCATGCCGCCCGGCCCCGGTGTGGTCTGCCGCCGCACCCGCCAGGTCCAGGTATCAGTGTCGATGTCGCCGACGCGGCAGCCGGAGACCTCGCCGATACGGGACGCGGTGCAGGCAGCGAAGATCACCACATCACCCCAGCCCTGATACCGATCCGCCGAACGAGCCACCAGGGCATCAGCCAGCGTCAGAAGCGCCGACCAGTTGGGCAACGCCAGCGACCGCGGATCATCGAGTTCGTCCTCGATCTGCTGATAGAGCTTCTGCCAACCACGCACCCGCGCCGGGTTCGTCTCCCGAACCTCGTCCCGCACAGCCTGTTCCATCACCCGCACCAGCACGGCGAGACTGTTCTTCACCGTCGACTTACCGGCGCCGTCGTTGATCCAACCGACCACCGCGCGATCCACCGCACCATTGGTCAGCATGGCCACCGGGAGATGCCCCAACGTCGGAACCACGCGCTTGCGCCAGCCAGCCATGTACGGGTCGGTGGTCTTCTTCTCCAGACCCCGCAACGCCAACTCCATGTTCGCCTCGCCGTAGTCCGCCAGGCGCATTGTGGCCGTCTTCGGGTCGATCCCCTGGGCTGCCTTCCGCTCCAGACGGGCGATCCACGCCTCAGCCTCTTCCCGAGTCTCGAACGGTTCCGAGACCGAGGGGCGCTTCTTCGTCGCTGGATCAGTCCAGCGGACTCGCGCCTTGAACGGACGTCGACCGTAGTCCGGCCGCTCTTCGATGTCGGACGACAGCCGGACGCCGACAGGGATATTCGCTCGTTCAGCCATTACGCCGCCGCCTGGGATGGATCAGTACGCCGACCCCGCAACCACACCTCGATATCTTCCGCCGCGTACTTCACCACCCGCGGAGAGACCCGCACGAACGCGGGGCCGCACGGAGGATTCGCGGTACGCCACCGCCGCAGACTCGACGGATCGATGCCGAGCAGCAACGCCAGCTCCGCCGTCGAATACCATTTGCCGTCAACCAGCCGTGTATCCATCAACCCCTCCTCAGGCTGCTTGTGTGATTGCCGAAGTTTTCTGCGCCCCTGGCGGACTGGCGGCGAGTAGTGCTCTGGTGTACTCGGCGCGCCAGGTGATGCGCTGGGAGACCGCCGCCATGATCAGGTGATCGCGCGGCGGGACGTTCTTGTCGCCCGGTTCCACGGGCGTGATGATCAAGTGCGAGCGATCGGGTTTGACGATCCCGACCGCGGCGAGGGTTTGCCGAACGAACTCCGCGCGGTCGTGCTTGTGGTCCGGGAGGGTCTTGTTCGACCAGCGACGCGACACCAGCACCCGCCGACCCGGCAGCCCCAACGTGTCCCGGCGGTGCGCTTTGCCCTTGCAGCGACCCGGCTGCGTCTTGGCCGTGGCGCCCTTGGGGACGATGCCGTAACGCAGCCAAACCGCGCACCGCGGCGAGCACGGCGTGTGCTGAAGTTCGGCGTGGAGCCGGTCGTAGTGTTCGGCCGCCCGCCGGGATTGAGGTTCGAGGATTTCCGCTACCGACTTGGTGAGGTACTTCGTCAGGTAGCGGACCTTCTCGTCGGCTTGCGGTGTGCCGCCGAGGATGCCCTTGGAATCGACCTGGACACCGAAGCGGATCACGTGCGCCGGTTCCAGGTCATCGGTGGAGTCGATGATGTCCAGTGCGTCGTCCCATCCGGTCAACGGTTGCCCGGTGTCGGGGTCGGTGAAAGTGCCGGCCGCGTGATCCCACACCGGCATGGTGTCGCCGGAGTACACCTCGTTTTCCGGGTCGAACCGGGGCCACCACACCTGGTGATAGGTCGCCGCGGTCACCGCCCGGAACACCGCGTGCGGGATCGATCCCCGAATCGCCAGATGCAGGTGCGGGGCGCCCCGACGCTGAGGTTCCACGGTGGCGAAGTACTGCACGTCCCAGCCGACCGCGCGCCGCAGGTTCTGTATCCAGCGATCCACCAGGGCCGCGAAATGCACGATGTCGCGCGCCGCGCGGGTGTAGTCGTAGGAGTCGGGGTCACGCGGTGAGCCGTCCCCGCAGACCTCGCCTTTGGAGTTGACCGCGCCGTCTTTGTGCACCAGCCCGTAGGACGGGAGGGTTAGCGTCACGAACGTGGAGGGCCGGTACTTGCCCGCGTACTCGCGGCCGATGGTGGTCTTGGCGACCTTGTGCCGGGGCAGGTCCGGTACGTCTTGGCGGCGCCGGGTGGAACGCTGGCGGCGATCCTTGCGTGTGGCGTCCAGGTCCGGCAACCGGCCGCGGAAACCTGATTCGCGGAGTTGTTTGTCGATACCGGCCACGTCTTCGGCGGCGTCGTCCATCCGCTGCCGGTCGTCTTCTTCCTTCGCGGCCTGGTAGGCGGCGAACAGATCCGAACGTGTCGCGATCAGGTCTTTCTGCTGTTGGGTGGGTGCGCGCTTGTCGATCTCGGGTTCGGCGCTCATGTGCCAGCCCTCGTGGCATTGCGTCATCCGCAGATACCGGGCCTTGGCAGCGCATGCCGGGCAGACGGATTCGATGGTGGACTTGCACGGGGCGCCGACGTAATCCACCCGCAGCGTTCTCGGGTCTTCAGCGCGCATCGGCACCGGGCGACGGCAGACGTGCTGCTCATCGGCCAGCGCGTGGGCGACATCCCGGAAATCCGGCAGGCTACGGCGCTCGGCCGCGGTCTGCCGGATCGGGACCACCGAGTCAGTGTCAGTGGTATCAGGTTCCATCTACGCCGCCTTCGGCCTGATCCAGTGATCCACCCGCGGCAGGATCACCGTTTCCGCGAGCGAGTCCGAGCGGCGGAACGCCAACTCGACGGTGCCGGGGCCGGTGATGGTGGCGCGGCAGTCCAAGGCGCCGAAGGCGTGCGCCAACTGCGAGACGCGGTTCTCGAAGTCCGCCGGGCAGTGGCCATCGAGCATCCGCACCCGAACTCGATCCGTCGCCGCACCGATCTCCACGCCGAGCAGGCGCGGGATGAACGTGCGGTCACCGCGGTCGATGCTCAGGTGGCAGGCGCGCATCAGCTTGACCCAGCGGCGCCGGTAGCGGTGCCAGGTCAGGAACCGGGCACGTGCCCGGCGGGTGACCCAGCGGTCGAACATCCGCGGGTAGGCACGCCGCCACAGCACCAGTCCGGCGACGGACACCCCGGCAGCCGCCAGACCCACCGGCCACCCCCACAGCACCCACGCGGTGACGACCAAGGCGAGGGGGAGGGAGATCATCGGGAACAGCACCAGCCACCACAGGCCGACCAGGGTTGCGGCCAGGAAGTGGAGCAGGCCGAGCGCGGCCAAGTCGAAGGCGTCCAGGTGGGTGTCTTTGCGAATGTGGACGGTGGTGGTGTTCATGCCGCTACCTCGAAGAGTGAGAGTTGTCCGGACGGGTCGCTCAGGTGCGTGTGCAGCTGGGCGCCGATGTGGTGGGTGTAGGCGGGTGGGATGGCCTGGCACAGTTCGTCGCCGGTCATCCAGTCGATGCCCATCGCCTCAGGCCCGACGTAGGTGCCGATGTGGCCGGTGACCGAGACGTTCCAGCCTTCCGCCCACCGCTGCCGCCTGTTGGTCGTGGCCGTGCGAGCGGTATGCGCCGGGTGAGCCGGGGGCCGCAATGTGACGTTGGATTCGAAGCGGCGGTGGCGGTAGGTGCGCAGCCCGAACATGCTGCCGCACAACGTGATCGAGCGAGCCAGATCCAGCGGTGCGGGCATCACGTTCTCGATCACGAACGGCGCACCGACAGCGAGCAACGCCGTCCTGGTCGCCGCCACGAGATCCGGGTACTCCCGATCGGGGTACAACGCCGCCAGCGGGCTGTAACGCTGGCACGGCGGGGAAGCGTGCACCACGTCGAACTCCTGCCCATGCGCGGCCAGGAACTCCAGCGCGTCCCCCTGATGGAAAGTGAACGGGTAACGCGGCTGCGGCGCGATGTCCACGCCGACGACATCGAACCCGGCACGGTGATAGCCCGTGGCGCCCCCACCCGCGCAGCAGAACAAGTCCAGCAGCCTCGGCCGTGTCATGCCCGCTCTCCTGGCCTCGGCTCGAACAACGCCAGTTGCCCCGAACACGGAGCGTGGATGTCCTTGCGGGCACGCCGCTTGCGGTCGCTCACCTGCTCGGCTGCGGCCCGCACGACGGGGTTGACCTCAATCGCGGCCGGTCGGGTCGCGCTCATGCTGCCCAGTCCCCACCGTCGAAGTCGTCGTGGTCGTCGCTGTTGTCCCACAGCGGGACAACCCCGGTCTCGACCAGCAGGTGCGCGGCGATCGCGGCCGAGTCCAACCCGGAACGCTCCAAATGGCAGCGGCGACGAGCCGTCAGGTCGATAACGTTGTCGTCGTAGCGGTGGTTGCTCATGGCTGGGCCTCGATCTCGGGGACGCCGCACACCTCGCAGGTGCGCGAACGGGTGGAATTGCCCAGCGGCCACACCGTGGTACGCCAGGACTTAGGGAAGGTGTGGCCGTGCTCGACGCACCGGTTGGTGGCCTGGCAGCCGTCACAGGTGACCTTGTCGCCGTCGTAGACCCAGCCGACACCGCCCGCAGAGTGGACGGTGAGGTAGGCGATGGCCTGGGTGACGGAGTCGAAGCAGACCGCCTCGTTCTCACCCTCGGTGTAGTGGTCGCCGCAGGTATCGCAGTAGACGACCACATGTGTCTCGGTCACGAAGCCCCGTTTCATGCCGCCACCGGCCCGTCTTCAGGCTCGTCGCCGAGGTCATCGGGGTCGAAGCCGCTGTAATCCTCAGCCGGAGCGGCGATCTCGGGCGCGGGCGAGTAGGCGTCCACGATGGCGTCGATGTCGTCATCGGAGACGAAATACGCCCGCACCCGAACGAACTCGCTGCTACCGTCCTCACCGACATAGCCGACACCCGGTGTCAGGTCGGAGATCTCGTCGCAGCGTGCGCCGCGGTCGCGGGCGCCTTGCCCGTGGACCATCGCGCTCTGAGTCGGCTCGTCCAAGCGCAGGCCGATGCGGACGGGGAACAGTTGCCGATTGGGCATCGTCTCCTTCGACGGGTCCTGCAACGCCGCGACCACCGACACCGCCGCCGCCCGACCCTGCGACAACAACAGCCCCGTCAGACGGCGGAACTCCTGCTGCTCCTCCCGAGTCGCATACGACGACAGCGACGCCGCCTCATCGATGATGATCAGGATCAACGGCTCATCCGTGCTCGGGACGATCTTGCGCAGCCCCGCCGCCCGCATCCTGGCCAGCCGCTCACGCATCAGCTCGACGGCTTCGGCCAGCATGGCGAGGATCGTGGTGTTGTCGGTGGCGAAGCGGACGAACAACCGGTTCTCGCCACACCCGCCGGAGCCGTGATCGAGACGCCCTCAGCCAGACCACCCCAACCGGAGAGGAACCCGAACGATGATCACCAAGCCCGACACCTGCCAGCTCCGCGGATGCGACCGGCCCGCCGCGGTCCCGTTCCTCTACGAGTACCCCACCCACGGCGAGCAGCAGGAGATCCGCTGGCGCTGCCACCGGTGCGACGCCCAGTACCGCCGCAACATCGAGACCATGGCCCGGTACCCGTACTGATCCCGGAGGGGGCCTCGGCCCCCTTCTCCCGGTTGCCGAACTACTGAGCGTCCTACGGCCGCTTGGCCCTGCTGTGTGGTGGCCTGCATTGTGTTCACGCGCCCCTCCAGCGTCAAGAGCGCCTACGGCGTCACTGCGTGATGAGCTTCGCTCACTCTTGACTCCGGAGCCTCTACGCGCGAAAGGCAGGCCGATAAGGGGGCAGGCGCAGCCAGCCCGCCTATGTTGCAAGCCACCACACGGCAGGGCCACAGCCCGACTTCGCCATGGTCCGATGTCGGCGGCTGGACTTACAGTCTCGTAACAAGATCTGCGATCGCAGTTGCCTTGAACATACGCGACAGCCCGACGTGATGCATGCGTGATGAATTGTCTCCATAGTTTTCGAAATGCCCGGCATTGATGCCGATGAACCGGTGCGGACGCGAATTTGGTGTGGTTATGTCCCCGCCCGGGACAAAGCCTCGCTGCGCAACGAACACCGGACTACCGGAATTCCCGCTCGTAGAGAAGGCATCGAAAAGAATCTGATGATTTCCATCTTTGCTGGATACGGGCCCAGTCGTGCGCCTGTACCCATAGCGGGGGTCACTAACTATAGCACCGGTTCGCATAATCGGACGCTCCCCATTCCGGTCGTACCATTCGGGATACCCGGGAAAGAACAGCATCTCGCCTACATCAATTAAGGAGGCGAAGTCCTCTTCTGTAGCGAAGTAATCGAGTGTGAACCCGCCGAAGACCGTCAAGTTGAAGGTATCCGGCTTCAGCGCGCCGTCGTTGTCTCGTATCTGCATATCCGACATCACTAGCTCGATCGCAGCGACATCTACCGAGGGATCCGGATGCGAGCGGACACCTGACGGATCTAGGATGACATGCACTCGTTCCAGCGCTCCCGCAACGTCGCCCGTCCAGATTTCTGCCACCAGTCCGGTTAGCTTCGTCCCGTCAAACTTAGAATCACTCCATGGCAGATCGACCACATGGCGATTGGTAATAAGGGCAAATCGACCGGGAGCGAACATCACTACAAATCCAGTAGCACTACCTGAATTATCGGTGCCCCCCGGTTCATAGTGGTGCACGGTTCGCACCCGACATGCTGCATAGAGGTGGCTCGTTTTTATGCCGGTAATCACGTGGATAAGCATAACGGCATTCCATCGGATTGCTATCGGATCAGGCTGCGCAACCTACGCGTGGCCCTGGTGGATGGCGGCGTGCACAGTGTTCCCACACCCCTCCAGCTTCAAGAGCACGTACGGCGTCGCTACGTCCTGAGTCGTGGCGTCCTCCCTCGATGACACATCGGTGACACGAACGCCCCGAACAGCGGCAAACTGACCCAGACCAAACCGCGACAGTTCGATATATCAACACCCGGCCGAGAACCCCCGAATCTGCCTCTGACCTGCCTCCGGAGCAGAAGGCCGGCGGGAACGGTCGGACGACCCGGCTGCCCGTGCCTCCTACGTGCCCCAACGCACGGATAAAGCGGTCACTTGGCCACACCCTTGGGCCATAAGGCGAACTCGCTCAGACAGAGAAATACCCCTAACCAGGCAATCTGGTCGGGGGAATTTCCCATGTAACCGCTACCAGAGTATTGGGGTACCTGCGGCAAGCGGAAACGCATCCTTCACTACCTTAGTCGCTACTTCTATTGCCGTCCCACTTTCGGATTCGGTCGGAAGTACGGGTCCGACTCCCTTATTGGAGTGAAGCACCTTATTTCGAATCACAACAAGGTCTTCATACAGATTGGGCGGCAGTGGATAGTCCGTAGCTTTGAGGTAGGTCACTAATGTGCCCAGTGTAAGATTCCCCCGGGCTTCCATCAGATATTTCGCAACACCCGGTGGCGTTTTGCTTGCCAATTCAAGCTGCACCAGGGCGTAGGCTGCCATTTCGACAGCGCTGCCAGCATCTACCACTGCCCGCCGATACTGCCTAGCCCGGTGCAGCGCCCGTGCTTCGCTGATTAGAGACCAGGCCAGTGGAACTGGCTCGACCGAGGCTGCGCGCTCAAAGCAGTATTCAACGGCCTCCTTCGTCGCTATTTTACCTGGTAGTGAAGACGGGACGGGGATTGGTCTAATTCCTGGTGCATGCTTCGCTTCGGAGTTCGATATCTCAAACATCATGGTTCTATCTTGGAAAGCCAAATGAAACTGCGGGCCAACGTGTCTCGTATGGGTTCCGGTCAGAACGCTCAGCCAATCAATGGCAATGTCAAGCCATGGATCAAGCGAATTGAGTATGTCGGTCTTCATTGTCTCCGGGTTCAATCCTGGCGGGACAATTGCGGTAAAACCCAGTCGCATGACTGTCGCAATCCGAGGGTTTTCGCGGGCCATTCCCCAATCTTGATCCAGTACTGAGCCGATAAGTTGGGGAGGCTTTTGGAGCATTCTGTCGGCATCGCGACCGACGGTGTCATGCGGGAAATGTATCACGGTTGGATAGCCGGAAATTTTTGTCTCGATATCGCTTCCGATTAATTCATGATCGCACAGCCAGTGCACTTCAAGCGGGCTCCGCCATTCGAGACTGTCAACCATTTACTATTCCATTCGATTAGAGGTTGCTGGATTTTGGATGCCCTGTATTACGGTAAATCTTATAACGAATGTACGTCTACAGAGCGGAAACTCTTGATGCTTGCACAGACCAGAGGTCAAGTCACGCTGATACATGGTGCCAGGCCGTCCACAGGCCGTGAGAGGCCCGGCAGCAGTCGGGAAGGACGAGAACTTGGGAGAACCCTTTACCGAGTTCAAGGCACATTTTCACGGTCCGCCGCCGGGACACCACAATCCGCTCGCAAGATCCTGGACATCTTCGAAGGCACTTAACGGATCTAGCAGCCCCTCGTCGATTGCGGCCTCTTCACTGTCACTGCCTGGGAGAGTCCTCTGACCGCGGAGAGAGTTGTACCCGTCCGGACTCGACTCGATCTACGAGTTCTCGTCCAGCCACCTATTCAGCTTTCTACGGCGCCCGAGCGCGGCGATTGTGAGGCGCGGGTGACGGATTGAATTTCGAAGACTCCGACCTTCCCTTATGCGTACAGGATCAGTTCCATCCAGACTAATCTTCCATTTCCGGCCCATTGCATCACGAAACTCTAGCCAATACCATTCCGTGACCCTCTTTGTTCCATTGTATGCAAATTCGCGCGCCACTCCCGGGCCGAGGTGGCTACTCTCAGCATTTAAGATAGAAGTTTCACCACCACTTGTAGATTCCCACTCACTTCTTAGATGCTGAACCTCGTCATCAGCAAGATACCGACCTTCGCACACCCCTCTAAGAACTTCACGAAAAGGATACTTCCTTCCCCTATTGGGAGTAACTTCAAATATTGATTTATCAGAATAGTTTGATATTTGGGTATGATATCCGTCCGACGTCCAATAAAGGTGAACGAATCGGATATGGCGGGCTTGCGATTTGGCATCGAGGCTTGAGTTCTTAAAGAAAACGTAGGCGGCGAAAGCAAACGATGCCGATGTGACGATTGACCCCACCCATGCCGCAACGGTTCCCCATATGGCAACATCCAAGGGAAACGGACCAAACGCTACATCCATCAGAATAGTATCCTCCATTTGCGCGCTGTAAGTGGGATCGAAAGCGGGGCGATTGAGAGACCGCGCTGTAAACCCGCTACGGTCGGAACGTAAGCCGGAAGGTTACCTCCCGGTACTTGCATACCTGACTGGCTCAGACGTCTAGCTCCAGGAACTTAGTGGCGAGATCGCTCAGATAGAAGCCGCATCCCTCTGGCCAGATCACGCCAATCTCCCTGTCATCTTCAAGATAATTACACCAGGTAGGCGGGATGGGTTCGTCGGCCAAGAATATTAGGCCGGAGTCGTCCCGCGCAACTTCGAAATACCTGTACTCATACAGTTGGCCCACAGCCGCCCGGATGGCATCAGCAAAACGGCCGTTCACTCGCTTGGCCTCGATGATTGTAGGCGGGTTTTCCGTCCCCAGGTCGATAGCGGCGTTACGGAGCGGGACAATCCCGCGTGCATCGAGCCACTGAGCGAATGCGTTTACCAGCGTTTCATGTGCCCGTGTCCGTCTACTGCTGCTCGCGGCAACGGCGGCCAGGTAGTCAGAGTCCGCCTTCGGCTTGAAGGGCTGAAGGAAACCCGTGCGGATTTCCGGCACCGGAGCCGTCCGCTCGGTCAGCGCCTGGCCGTCGAATAGGATGTCTATGATCGATCGCGGGAGCTTGGCGAAGTAGTTCGACATCATCGCCATGCGCGAACGGTCTTGCTTGAATTGGAAGGGCAAATACAACTTCTGCCCTTCATATGCCATGGCTAGCCGGTCACGCTCGGCATACAAGGCATCGGCCTTTCGACGCACTTCGGCGAGATCAACTATAGTGCCGAAGGGAGAGAATCCCGTCAGTGCAACTGAGTATGTGCCGTCCGCGGCATCATGAAAGGCGTCTTTGGCAGCGACAGAGCGGCCGACGAACGCACTTTCGCGAGTGCTGTAGTGGTAGACGACATCCCTCTTCCGGACCGAGGAGACCAGTTCGTACCACGGGTCGCGGCTACCGTTCTGGCGGAGGTCAGGGCACATCAGCGAAATACCGATGCCCTCAAGTCCGCGGATCTCCACCCAGCAGTTCTCGGAGCTGTCGCCAGACCACCAGTAGTCGGTTTGCTCCTTGGCAGCTGTTCTCACATTCGCGTCCTTGGCCTTTACAGCAACGTGGAAGCCGAGCGCCCGCAAGGCACGTGCCACAGTCTCATCCCCGCCGCTAAATTCGCCGGGGAGCAGCGGTTTTCGTCCCGGCAAGTTGCCGTATGCGACGCCAGCAATCGCCTTGGAGTCATACAGCGTGCCGTTGTGCTCGATGTAGTACCCACGAGCCTTTCCAAACCCGTGATCAGCTAAGAACTTCTCGCGGCCCGAGTCGTCGAACTCTTGGATCGCTGAGAGCACGGCATCGCTGGTGAGCGCGTCCAACTGCACAGGCGGACTATAGCTCTCACCGCCTGACTCGCTCGACGGATTCGACGACAACCCGAAGTGTTGCGGGACCACAACGGGACCACACGCTATGAACGATGCCAAACAACGTGCTGCTCGATACGAGCCAGCGAACTACCGAAAACAGCTATCTACCTGCACTTTTAGCACCCCGACCGACCTGGGGGTCAAGTGGTCGCAGGTTCAAATCCTGTCAGCCCGACCAGCGCGGCCTTACCTGAACCAGTGACTGAAAAGACACTGACGAGGGTAAGGCCCGAGTCGTTTCCGGGGAATTTTCCCTCGTTGACCTGCTGTTCAGCGGTTGGATCTGAGGCAGGTGGACGCTTCCGTCGTTCCGACCCTTTCGATCCGCTTGCGGGGTGATGTCCGGCCCGATCGGACGCCAGCCGCATACCCTCAGCCTCGGCAGTGGCTCGTTGCAGGTAGGCCCGGTGGGCATCGTGCAGTTCGGTGAACAGCGGTGTCTTCTCGTCCGCAGCCACATCCGGGTCGTCCAGGTAGAAGCGCTCGAAGAATGTTTCGTTGAGCAGACGGCGGATCGAGTCGGTGCCGTCGTGGTAGAGCTGGCGGGGATTGGCGACCAGGCGAAGCGCATCGCGCAACATCTCGATACCGAGGCTCAGTTCCGCTGCCGTGTTGGCCAGTCTCGGCCTCCACGAGGCAGATATTGCCCCGCAATTGCACGGCCCGCTGGGTGAGCTTTCCGAGCTGGGCCACCGCCTCGTCCCGAATCTTCGTAGCGGCCTGGACACCTTCGCTGGTGACTTCAGCCTCCCCGTAGCTCAGACGGTCGGCCGAGCGGGACTTGTTGATACGCAGCTGTTCCCGAAACAACGCCCACACGATCGGGGCAGCCTTACGGCGGGCCAACGACCCGCCGCGCACCGCGGTCCAGACATCGGCCTTGGATACCTGGGCGGCGTGTACGCCGGGGATGGCGGTGACGAGCTGGACGTTCTGGGTGTTGACCGGGCTCTCCGGTTCAAGGGACGAGCCATAGGAACTCCTTCGGTGTTGATAAGTAGCTGGTGGAAGTGGCAGGAAAGTGCTGCGGTTCGGTAGCGGTGCTGGCGCGTGACTCAGCGATAAGCGTTGCGGTCGAACCCAATACGCCGGTGTTCACGGCATCGACCGAGCGGCGATGATCATTGCCACAGCGTCACTTCCACCCGCCGGTTCAGCACGGCTGCCGATTCTATGAACCGGCCATCGGGCGTCAGGTTGGGAATGACCGGCTCGTTGGCCCCGCGGCCGACCACAGTGCCCAGCACGCTGGGTGGCAGGCCCAGGGCCTCAAGGCGTGATGCCACGGCCTGAGCCCGCCGGCCAGACAGGTTGCTGCTGTCGCGGCCGTCGAGTGTCGTGCAAGCGATGTGCCCGATCACATCCACTTGCCGCACTCGGCAGCGTCTGGCGGATTCCACCAGGGGCCGCAGCACTTCATCGGCCGAGGCTGACAACGCGGCACTGTCCGGAGCGAAATGCAAGAGTTTGGTCATCCAGCCGGGCGTAGCGCGGGCATCCGTCAGCGTCGGTGAAGGCCGCTAGCACTGGCACGATCGGTACGGACAGGGTTGCCCGCGGTGGTGCCGCCACCGGTTCGGACTCGGCGATGTCGCAGCGAGCGGCACCAGCCTTCTTGCAGATCTGCATCCACAGGTCTTCCAGCAACCGACGCCCGTAGGCAGGCAGCCGAGGCTGTACGCTGCCGCCGGTCACGCCGAGGCCGGCATAGGTGACATGGTGGCCGGGCAGGTTCAAAAGACCCTGACGATGGATGGATTCGGCGATCTCTGCTGGATTGAAGCTCAGGCCGCGAACGTCCAGATCGACGGGCGGTTCTGTGCTTGCGCCACTGCTCAACACGAACATCCGGGCGCGAGGATATTGGCTGCCCCGGTCCATGAGGCGAACCAGCTCCAACCCCGGCGCCGTGGCCTGAACGTTGGCGAGATGCTCTTTCAGGGCCTCGATGTTCTCGCGGATTTTGCGAGCTTTCGCATTGCCGTGTTCGACGTCCTTACCGAAGAGGAGTCAAGTCCCGTTCGATGACCGGACCGTCGGCCAAGCTGACGATGCGCACGATGGCATCGCCGGGATGCTTGGCCTGGTTCGCGTAGGAGATGAGTTCTGCCTCAACGGATTTCGGGATGGTCGGGAGAGGTTCAGCCGAGGTTGCCGGGACAACCAGTACAACGGGGGCGGGCTCGGAAGTGATGCTGGAAGCGCAGGCGGTGAGGCCGGGCACAGCGGCCAGAGTTGCGGCGCTGGCGAACAGATTGATGATATTGCGGTGCAGGCGGTGGCTGCGCCTGCTGGTGGGTGGAGACATGGTTTCCTTCAGAAAGTTCAAATGGGGATGGGGTGGGCACCAGGCGACGAGCCTGGCGCCCCCCCGGAACGGCGTGAAGTCGGAGCTACTCGTGCGGCCAGTGGATGAACCAGCCGATGTGGGCCTTGGTCAGGAGTTCGCCGAGGCGCTTCGTGTGGCTCACGGCGAAGGGGGCCACTTCTTCGCATTCGGCCAAAACCGAATCCAGATCCCGGCGCAGCTCCTTGAGACGGGAATGGGCGAAGGCGAAGATTTCGCTCGCCACCTTCACGTCATCACTGTCCGGAACGACCGGATACAGCGACTCGGCCATATCCAGGCCGGTGGTTTCGGGGGTCATTTTGGTACCCACGGATGGGCACCTCCTTACATGCGTGGTGCGATAAAGAACGTTGAGCGAGGAACCGCCGGAAGGAATCTTCCGGCGGCAACCTCATTTCTGTCTCGGTGTGGATTTGCGTTTGGGCCTCTGCTGCTGTTTCTGCTTCGAGACTTCCCGATTGGGGCAAGGTCGGCAGTTGCAGCGCAGCGCTTGGCGCTGTTCCTCCTCATCTTCTTTCCGCTCAGGCCACGGAAGCTGTTTCCACAGCTCCCGTGCCGCCTGCGGGCGGAGAATGAGGAGGGTCAACATGGCGTATGACCACACCGTGAAGGCGGTTGGTTCCATGAAGGTTCTTTCACTGTGAATTTGTCAGGGTGCGTGTGCGCTGCGCCGGGGGGCGCGGGTTTCGGATTTCTCCGTATTTGACTGAGGTCTGCACCTCGACACTCAGCCTGCACGCCGAAATGAGCCTTCACCAGCGCAGATGCCGAAAAGTAGAGGCTAGGTAGGTGCTGGGTAGGACCTAGGTCGAGCCTTCGCCGAGATTAGGACGCTGGAGCAGCCGGGGACTCGGGAGGCAATGCGTCGGGAGATGATGCGCCGGGCTTATGATCTTCTCCGGGAGATGCCTGCTGTAGGCCGAGTTCTGTCTCAACTTCATATCCGATGCTGCCAAAGTCGGCATCCGGATCTTGATGATGAAGCGCATCCAGGATTTCACGGCCGATTTCTGGATATCTCTTCGCCAATGCGCCGGAGAGCGACG
Organism: Nocardia sp. NPDC003999; assembly: GCF_053604885.1. Taxonomy (NCBI): domain Bacteria; kingdom Bacillati; phylum Actinomycetota; class Actinomycetes; order Mycobacteriales; family Nocardiaceae; genus Nocardia; species Nocardia sp. NPDC003999. The sequence continues at coordinate 124,582 of NZ_JBSGIB010000005.1, read as the reverse complement.
CCAGATTATCCTTCAGGCCCTTTTTGCAATTCCACCGGCTAGAATCACTATCTACCAGGCGATATGTATCCAGAATCCAGTCACATATATTGAATGATTCAATATACTGCTCATAATTAACACCTGGCCGTCGTCTATATACTTCTGGCCGTTGCGGATTCCATTCGGGTACTGGATCTCTTTCGTTCATCTATATATAGATTCTCAAAATTTCGATGTAATTACAATGCCTGATACATAATATGGCTTAATACTGTCGGGTATAGCGGTGCTTCGCTGCTACACTTCCTGATGTGAAGGATGATCCATCAGGGGCGGAACACGAACGACTCTTGAAAGTCGTTGCCGAACAACTTAATATCGTGCGTGACGCTGGTCTCGCCTCACTTGACACTCGTGTTGGACGAGGGCTTGAGATACCAGTACTTCTTATCGCAGCCGAGAGCCTTGAAGGTTGCCTACCCACATTTACATCCGGAAGAAAGATCTCCCTTCTTCTCAGGGAGCAAATCAAGAATGTTAGCGCGCCTAGTCATCGCGAATTGCTGACGATTATTTTTGGCTTATTAAAAGGTCATGAGCATATGGTGCCCGATGATCTTCGGAAGGAGGCTGTTAAAAGAACCTCCTATACGAAAGGCTACTTCATTCGGAAAGGTGGCCCGGAAGACAAGGCGTTGGACGCATTAGCAGCACAGATTATTAGCAACTGCCTCTCTGTTATCGACGACGGTAAAGTTGCCGACGAGGCGAATCCAGCACCGCCAGAAGTTACGGCTTCGCCACCACCACCGATTGCGCAGCCCGCGGAAACCGTCGCCAACAAACAACCGACAGAGCAAGCAAGTGAAATCCCCAGACCAGATCAGATAACCGTATACCCTCATCTTGCCGACACAGCCCGCCAACTCGCTCAAGCTGTTCGGAAGGAGTTGCATGACGAAGCCGTGCTGCACCAACTGCATCGTTCGGTAATTCCGGTCCGATGGCGCGTCGCCGACGATACCCTCACAGATCATTGGGAGTACTCCCCGGTAGATACGGAAAACAGGTCGATGCTACGCGGCGTATTCGGCGACGTTGTCAAGCTTTATTCTCAGATTGAATCAGGTCGGCTCGTTATTCTGGGCAGTCCCGGCTCAGGCAAGACGACCATGGTCAGAGATTTCTCCTATACCATCCTCGGGAAATATCTGGGTACCTCACCGCCGAACGATCCCGGCACTCTCAACGGGCGGGTGCCGGTCATATTCAACCTCTCATCCTGGGACTCGACCGATCAAAAGATAGGGTTCATTGACTGGTTGGCCAGCGTACTTGTTCGCGACCACCCTGGCCTCGAAGACGATGCCAAGGAGCTCATAGCCAAGCGGATTCTTCCGATCCTTGAGGGCTTGGACGAAATGGACGAGAAGGGAAACGAAGAACGAAAGGCTAGCCCAGATAGCGACAACAAAACTGACCCCAGGATCGCCCTTATCCCCAGCAATGAGCCAGCACCGCGTCGCAAAGCCGCGATGGAACGGCTGAAAGGAACGAGCCTGCCGTTCGTTCTCACCTGTCGTATTGATCAATACCGAGAGACGGTAAGCGATATCGGACCTCTGCCTGGGGCGTGGGCAATCGAGTTGGAAAGCCTGGAAGTCGACGACATAGAGGAGTACCTTTCGCTTGCTCGCGGCACACGAGCTGCCGCCTCAAAATGGCGGTACCTCCTGAATCAACTCAAGGAGCGCCCGTTAACAGATCCGCTGCGCGAAGCTTTTACCAGTCCTCTGATGGTTTCTCTCGCTTCTGCGATCTACGTATCAGATGTGGGTAAACGGAGCCCTGAGAGGCTTCTCGAAACGCAATTCGAGGACATTTTCCATCTACAACGAATGCTGTTCTCGCAGTTTGTCGCTTCAGCCTTTCCCTCCTTCAAGACTGAATCGGATCACGATGGGGCCGAAGACGGAATAATCACGTCACGCAAGCGTCGCTACTATGACAGCAAACGAGTTCCGGTATGGCTTAACTACACAGCCCGCAACTTGGAAAACGGCGAACTGAAGTGGTGGGAACTGGCTAACAAGGTTCCTCGGACGACACGAGCTTTCATTGCCGCCATCCTTCTCGGCCTCGTGGGTGCAATTGCTAGTATTGCCGTAGACTTCAATATCGCAAACCTTTCCATCGGGCTCGCCATAGGATCTATCTTCGGATTTCTGAGCGTATATTTTGTACCGGGCGAGCCGCCTATCGGCTTCAGCCTTCTAGCACCTGGTAGCTTTTACAATTTTGTGTGTGAAATAGTGAAAGCGCCCATTTTCGGCCTAGCGGGTGCAATGACCGGGTGGCTGCTTCTCAACTGCCCGCTGGTCGAGTATCCCTACAGATGGCTGACGCTACCCATCGCAGGCATTGCCGCTGGCTTGACGTCGTACCCCTTACGAATTTGGCTTAAGCAAGCGCATTCGAAGTCCTGGAGCCATGAAACAGCGCTGGCGGTGGGTGGTGGAGTAGGCACCGCTGCCATCATCGGTGCTGTTGGATTCCTGGAAAAAGCTCCAATAGGCACATGGTGGGACTGGTTTCGCCTCGGATTGGTATATGGATTATTCCTGCTGCTCGCATTCGGCCCCCACGCTCGATTCCAAGTCGACAAAGTGGCGAATCCATCCAAGATGATAGCCAACAGTCGGTCCCAAACCATCTACTACGCCGTCATGACGAGCCTGGCACACGGAGTTGTACTTTCCTTCATCATTAATCCGTGGGCAAGTGTGGCCCTAGGAATTTCGACAGGTATCGCAACAGGTATCGTTAACAGCGCTTGGGGTCGCTGGGCCATTCTGACGCGAGGGTGGTTGGCGCTTACGGGAAAGATGCCGCGTCTTTTGGTTTCGTTTCTCGATGATGCACACCGGCGAGGGATCTTGCGCCAGTCGGGTGCCGTCTACCTCTTCCGACACAAGCAATTAGAGCGCTACATATTAGAGGAGTTGCCGTAGCCGATGAAATATCAATGCGGACTTGGACAGTCATCCTTACCCACCCAAGGCGGCCGTCGAATCGGCGTCGCTCTCGTAGGAGGCAGTATGTCTTGCAACCGCGGCAGAACCGCCGTGTCCTCATCCTCGCGCCACCCTCGTCCAACTCGACCCTGGGCCGGCACCCTCTCTATCGGGTGAGTTGCGGCCTCCATCTCGGATCGCGGATCGTCTGAATAGCCCGCCGCTTCATCTTCCACCCATCCCTCCGGCGCCGAGACCGACTGCCTTGGCAGCCAGGAGCCCTCATCGCCGCTGCCGCCACCCATGGCATCGGTCGGATCCATAGCGTCACTGTGACGCCGGACCAAGGTGACGGTGTGACGGTTGGTCGTCAGAACCCTCTTCCACCACCAACAAACCGGAAGCTCAGCACCGCCGTGAAGAACACCGAAGCAGGCCACAGGATCATGACGAGGGAGGCCGACATTCCACTCAGCAGTCGTCTTCGCTAATAAGCAACAGATACGCGGCCTCCAAGTGCACGACGCACTCGTCTGGGTGATGAAACCGGTGGATGTACCGAAGTTCTCGGGCTCGTTCGACGGTTAGCTCCATCAAGGACACCTGGCACATGAACTCGGCCAGCTTGCCATCGGCCTGGACAAATGTCCTGTGCTGCCGTGGATTTGACATCGTCTTCGGCTTCTTCCTGTGACGCTCACTCCCACAGCTCGGCACACGGCAGCAGCGGCAAATCCTCGGGCACGTTATCGTCGATGGTCACCACCAGTTCCAAGTCGGCGTAGCCGCCGCTGGTCAGCTCGTCCGCCATGCTTTGTGCTTGCTCGGCGCTCGCCTGGTAGTCGAGCGTGAGGGCACCGCTTTCGATGTGAATATGACGTGGCTTCGTACGCATTACGGTTGCCTCCCTTACGGTTTGGCCGTTATCCGGCGGGCTGGTGCGGTCCAGAATTCGCGTAACCCCTGGTCAGGGGCTATACCGCGTTGGCTCGCCGCGTTATGCGTCCGGCGTATAGGCCGGACGTCACGAACGGATTAGGCTCGGCGTGATTCACCCCGAAGTTCGGTAAAAGTTCAGGTCAGCGATATAATCCAGGATGGAAGGAAACGCGCCCGTATGAGCGTTACGACTGAATCCAGTCACGAAACCAACCCCCAGCGTCACCAGGTCACCGGCGATGTCCATCTGCTGCTGCGCCGCGGTAACGAAGTGCTGTTTGGCCAGCGTCAGAACACCGGATTCGAAGATGGGGCATGGCATTTGCCCTCGGGGCACATTGAGGCCGGCGAATCTGTCATCGACGCTCTGATCCGTGAAGCCCATGAAGAGATCGGCGTGACGATCGTTCCGGCTGATGTGCAGTTCAGCCACATCATGCACAACTCATCCTCGGGCGGCCGGATGGCGTTCTTCTTCACCGTCCGGTCGTGGCAGGGAGAACCCACCAATCTGGAGCCGGACAAGTGCAGCGCGCTTGAGTGGTTCGCGGCGGATGCACTGCCCGACCACATGATTGACTACTGCAGCACAGCCATGCACCACATCGCCAAGGGCAGCGTCTTCTCCGTCTACGGCTGGTGAGAATCATGGCGGCACGTGCTGACGGCCCGATCGTCTGTGTTTCGTATCTTGCCCTGGCCGAACTTTGGAGCGTGCCGCTGTTTCCGGCTGCCAACCACGGTGCCGAGGTTCGGGCCACCGAGCAGTCCATCGCTGCCGATGGCCCGATGGCCGCGGCAGTCTTGGCCGCACTCGATGTTCCAACCACGCTCGTAGCCAACATAATTGGCGATGCTCAGGACGGCCGGACAGTCCAAACCTGGCTGCAGCGCCGCAATGTCACGACGACCGCTATGTCCGATCCCGACGTCATCACGCCGTGGATCGTGGTGATCGCTGATCAGCACCACACCCGGACGTGGTTCGCGCATCTGCCCGGTGCGGTCGACGCACTACAAGCGGTCGATCTGTCGCCAGTTCAGACCGCCGCATTCGTCTACGTCGACGCATACGAACTGATCGAGACGGCCGCGGTGCGGGTGATCACGGCGGCCAGAGCGGCGGACGCTCCGCTGCTTATCAACCTCGGCGGATCGCCGCTATCGGATGGGATTCGGTCCGCGGCGGCCGGCTACGAAAAGCTGCTCGTGCAAACCAACGTCGATGACAGCGCCCACGCCGAAGCGTTCACCGTCGCCCGATCACTGCTGGCGGAAAGCAACGCGGCCTGGGTGGTAGTGACGGCTGGAGCCTATGGAGCGGTGGCTGTGAGCCGCACGGACGAAGTTGCCGCGCCTGCCTTTCCGGTGACGGTGCGGCATACCCATTGCGCAGGCGCCGCGTTCTCGGGCGGGCTGCTCTATGGCCTGCGGGAGAGGTGGTCGATGGTTCGCAGTATGGCGCTCGGGTCGGCGAGTGGGGCACTGCGGTGCGCACGACACCACGGTGCCCCACTACCGACGCTGACCGAACTGGAGGCGTTCGGTTCGGCGGGAAGAGTTGGCGTGGCCTGATGGTCTATGCAACAACTGTCGGCTGGTGCTCCTGTCGCCGTATCCTGTTATAGGAGGAAGTAATACGGCTGCTCGGCCTTTGCTGCATACGGAGACGTGTTGTGACGGTTCTCGTCGGGCTCATCGGGGCGGTACTCGGTTCAATCGTTGGCGGCATCATTACCTACGTCACAGCACGAGCGAACCTGCAGCTCACGCTTGAGCATTCATATGATCAGACCCTTCAGACCAAGCGGCTTGAACACTACCAAGCGCTGTTTCATACCACTGGGTGTCTTCCACGCTATTGGCCCAAGTCGAATCTGGACGTCACGCGGGCGGACATTCGAAGGTTTCGAGAGTCGTTCCATGATTGGTACTTCGGTGAAGGTGCCGGAGGGATGTTCCTGACACCAGAAGCCAAGAGAATCTACATGCGTTTGGTTACCGCACTTGTAGAAACCGAAGCTCCGGTGAGGGAATCGCAACCCGCCGACGATGACACTGTTTCGAATGACGAAATCGGCGCACTTCGCGTGCTCGCGAGCGACCTCCGGCACCAGCTTGCCAAGGACGTGGGTGCCGCGCACCCACCGCGCCTCAGCTGGACCCGACCTGAGCCGTTGCCCCCGCAGCCATGGATCGAACAGAATGGGCAGGGCCAGCCTGCTATCGCTAGCACACTCCCCACTCCTCCAGGAGTCGCACCATCTCGTTGAATCTGCTGCGGCTCATCCGCTTCCGCGCTGCCTCCTCGGCGGTTTCCTGCTCGGCTCCGTACTGCCACCACGCCTGCCCAGTCGTCCGGTCCATGACCAAGAAGCGATCCTTGACGGCCGGGCCACGGATGACCAACGAGGCGGTGTAGGGCTCGGCCACCACGGCGTGCACCATCGAGTGGTGCAAGGCGTAGCTGGAACCGACAAGTTCTTCTCGCGCCTGGAGCACTGGCAGTTTGGCCGGATCGACATGCTCATCCACTTCAGCGTTGCCGAACAGGTAGTGCCGGTACTGGCCGCGCAGGATCCGCCTGGCGTAGCTCCACCGGTGATTATGTGGCCGGTCGAAGTAGCCGTGCAGGAAGATGTGCAATCGAACGCGGAAGCCGGCCTCGGCGTCATCGTGCAGCACCAGTTTGTCCAGGATGTCGTAGTGCTCGCACAGGGTGAACAACTCCGGCCTAGTGGGCAGGACGGTGATCCGATCGCGCACGATGCTGGGGTCTTCGACCAAGAGATCGAGTACTTCGATGCAGGCGGTTTCGACGGCGTCGATGTCGTTCCAGTCCAGGTCGCGAAGCTTCTCGACCAGGGTGTCCATGGCATCCATCAGACAGACTCGCTTTCGGGTTTGGCGCTGGATTTCCACAACCGGCAGACCGGCACGATGTCGTCCTAGGCAGCACAAGACGCTTTGCCCATCACCAGTTCCTCGGCCGGGCAGCCACCCTGACAGGCACTGGCTTTGCAGCCGCCGCAGGAGCTTTCGGCCAGCGCGCTGGTGAACAGGTCGAACTCATTAACCCCGTGGTTCAGTTGCACCTGACCGTCGACCATCTGGGCGAAGTGCAGCTCCGTGTCGAACAGGTAGGAGCAGACGTAGCAGCGGCCGTCCGGGAAGATCGAGATGCGATCCAGGGTCCGGCCGATGCACCCCTGGTAGCCCTCGGCGGCGTAGCGCTCCATCTGGTCGCGCCGGGCATAGGTCGGCTGGTACCACACCCGCGTTTTGTACTGCGGTGCGACAACGTTCAGGTTGTCACAGAACTCCACCCACTCCCGCGGGTTCATTGCCATATCCGGGTTGCCGTGCCCGGTGCCGATGGTTGAGAAGACATGGAACTTCACCAGGCTGACCCCGAGCTGATCGGCAATGTCGAGCAGCTGCAGCAGGTCCTGCTCGTTCGCCTTGTTCCCCGTGCAAATGATGCGGGTGTCGAAACCGCGGCGGGTCAGTTCGGCGGTGGTTTCCAGCGCCTGGGTGAAGGTCCCGGCGCCACGGATCGCATCGTGGCTATCGCCGCTACCGCCGTCCAAACTGACTTGGATGTAGGCGAAATCGTCGGGTTCGAGCTTGCGGAACTTCTTGAGCGCGGGCTTCTGGGCGTTGGTCGTGGTGATGACGTGCTCGTAGCCCAATTTCCGACTGAGACGAATCGCCTCGCAGTAGTGCGGGTGCAGCGTGGGTTCGCCACCGAGGATGGTCAGCTTGTCACCGCCCATCCGCCGCCAGGTGGTCAGGGTGTCCACAATCTGCGGCAAGGGCATCTTGAGCGCGCGGTCCAACCGCTCACCCATGTAGCAGTGCTCGCAGCGCAATTGGCACGCTTCGGTGATGTAGAGATAGACATTGCGGAACCGGCCGTACGCGACGCGGTCAATCCGGTCCGGTTCGGGAACATCGGCCCCACGGGGCATGCGGGCATGGCCATAGCCATCGCTGTTGGCTCGCAGGCCAGGGGTAGGCAGATCGGCAGTCGTCATCGTGGCGCACTCCGTGAGATAAGCGGCGGGACAAGTAAATTGGCCGCCCCGTCGATGGTGTTGGTGGTGTCGAGCTGGGTGAGGGTGACGTCGGCACGGGCAAAGCCATCACGGATGCCCACTGCCGCTTGGTGATAGCGCTGCATGCGCGCTTTGAACAGCCGTGGTGAATCGCTGCGTCTGGGATGCAGCAGGCCCCCGCATCGGCCGCACTGCCACGGGTCGGCATCGCTCGGAATCGCCGGCAAGCGGGGATCGTTGATCGGGTCACGCTCGCAGCGATGGCAGACCTTCCGGTTCCGGGCGCGCTGCCGGAGCGTCTTGACGTCGGTCACTACTTCGATGGCCTCGATGTGGCAGGGCGTCAGCGACCACAGGATCGCCAGCAGCTGATCAACCTGCGCCGCGGAACCGGGAAAATTGTCGAGCAGCACTGCCTGAACCGTCGGGTCCGCATTGACGGTTTCGAAGTAGGAGCGGAGTGCTGCGGCGACGGTGTAGTCGTCGATCCACCCCAACTGCTCCGGCGTGACCGCCGTTGCGGCCAGCACCTCCTGCGAGACATGCTCGCGCAGCCGGAACACCCGACGCCCAGGTGCCGATCCGAGCTGCATCGTCACGTCGTTTTGCCCGCTGCTGGCGGACCAAAGATGGGAACTACTAGGGACAACGCCACGCCTACCCCTTTCCTCGGCAGGGTTTTCGTGACCCGCCCAAGGGTCGGTTTCTGGGGCGAAAAGGGCCACGACAAGCGGGTATTCGGGGTATGTATGAAACGCATAGCGTCGCCTGTCAAGCGCTGGTAGGGTCACGCGACCAAAGCGAAACGGCGAGAAAACCCAGGAAAACCCGGGAGCGGCCATCATGACGCGGGGACCCCAGACAGAGCGGTACTGCGCTCGTTGTGGGAGCAGGCTCAATCGGTACAATGTTGAATCGCGTTGCGCGCCATGCGAAATCACGCTTCGGGATGAACGACAGGAGCCGTCGCCGGTACCGCCAGCCTTCTGGCAAACCGATCAGATGCGCGATGCGCTCGCCACTTGGCACATGGGCCGGGTGATCTTCGCCTACCGCACGCACCCATTTCACCATCGGCCCTTGCCGCAGGAGCTGGTTGCCACCTGGCTTGGCCTCACCCAGGCCCAACTCAGCCGTATCGAGAAGGGGCCAGCACCCGAGCAACTGTCGAAACTGATCCGTTGGGCGGAGGCGCTGGAAGTGCCGCCCGAGCTGCTTTGGTTCAAGCTGCCAGCAAAGTCCGGCGCTACGCTCGGTGATGTGAAACGCCAGGAATTTGTTCGCGCCGCGCTGGGCGTCACTGCGGCGGTCGCGACCAAACAGCCGCTACTGGATTTGCTGGCCCAGCTTGAACCAACGCCTGTCCCGTCGACGGTCGGCCTGGCGGAAATCGAGCAGGTGCGAACTGCCGCGCGCGAGTTCAGCTCCTGGGATCACACCTACGGCGGTGGCCTGGTTCGAGAAGCGGTCTCGGCCCAGCTGCGCTATGCCGTGAACTTGCTGGGTGCCAGTTGTGCCGAGAAGCACCGCATGGACCTGCACAGCGCGGTCGGGTTCCTCGGACATACGGCCGGGTTCATGGCCTTCGATGCCTACGCGCACGCTGATGCCCGCAGCATGTTTCAGCTCGGGCTGACCTGCGCCGAAGAGGTCGGCAACTGGCACCTTCGAGGCAAGGTGTTGTCGTCAATGGCTCGTCAGGCCATCTGGTGCGGGCACCCCGACGATGGGCTCACCTTCATCGAACTGGCTATGGTCCGGGCTGATCGACTGACGGCGACGGAGCGGGCCATGCTGCACGCGGCGAGAGCCCGAGCGCTGGCCAAACTGCACCGCACCGACGAAGCCGTGCGAGCGGTTGGACAAGCTGACGAGGAGTTCGCGCAGGCGGCGCCGGAAAACGATCCGCCTTGAATGGCCTATTACGACCATGCCCAGCACTCCGGCGATACCGGGCATGCCCTATTCGATGTGGCACTCGAAGGTCGGTTCGTCGGTGAGGCCCGGCAACGATTGGAGATTGCCGTTGCCGGACACACCGACGCCTTTGTTCGCTCGCGGGCGATATCTGGCATCAAGCTGGCGTCGCTCACCATGGCCACTGGCGATCCGGTAGAGGCTGCCTCCTTCGGCCAGACTGCGCTCAGCGACGCTGGACACCTTCGTTCCCGCCGGGCGGCGGATGATCTGCGTGAGCTTCGCATGTTCACCCAGACTCATGCCCAAACGGCGGAGGTTGATGAACTGCGCTCGCAGATCGACAGCACGCTGGTTCACGCATGACGGACGTGACCGGAACCGATTGGTTGGCGATCGTGCGTTCGGCTGGCACCGCGGTCGGCCTGGACGTGGACCATGCCGAACCGATTCAGGTGAGCGAGAATGCCATCTACCGGCTGCCAGGATCGGTGGTCGCTCGGGCAAGTCGCCCGGGGCAATTGGATGCAGCGCGGCGTGAGGTCAACGTGGCTCGCTGGTTGCAGCAATCCGGCGTTCCAGCGGTGCAGGTTGTTCCTGATGTCGACCAGCCCGTCGAGGTCGAAGGCCACGCGATTACCTTCTGGCGCGAGCTACCGCCGCACCATCAGGGCACCCCGACGCAGGTGGCTGCCCTGCTCAAGCAGCTCCACCAACTGCCGATTCCCACCGAACTCAACCTTGGTGAGATCGCTCCGTTCGTGCGGCTGGACGAACGGATCAGTGCCGCCCACACCCTGTCCGATCCCGATAGACGTTGGCTGCAAGAACATTTGGCCGATCTCCGGCAACGGTGGGAGTCGCTTCCGGATGGGCTTCCCTGGTGCGTGATCCACGGTGACGCCTGGGTCGGCAACGTGGCCGCGATGGAAAGCGGGGAGGCCGTCCTTCTCGATCTGGAGCGGACATCGGTCGGACCGCCGGAGTGGGATCTGGTGCACACGGCAATCAAGCACAGTTCGTTCAAGTGGATCACCGCAGAGCAGTATGCCGAGTTCTGCGCCGTCTATGGCCACGATGTGACCACCTGGGCGGGATTCGAGCTGCTTCGCGATATCCGAGAGTTCCGGATGACCACGATGGCGGCACAGGCCGCGACGGCCAATCCGACCTGTCAGGAGCAGGCAGAGCATCGGCTGGCTTGTATCCATGGCGACCGTGGACGCCGGCCCTGGATGGGATGGCAGGCACTTGCCTGAACGAGGGGGCGATCATCGCACTAGCGTAAAGCTACGTTCGGCTGTTACTCACAAATTTGGTCAGGTAGTTCGCTCGGAGGGATGAATTCGGCGTGCTTGTTCTGCAAATAGGCGCGACTCGATTGATCATTAGATACGAGATCAAGCGCTTTCCGAAAAGCTTCGTTTCGCCGCTGCGCTTGATCAATTAACTCGGGCCACGTCTTGACCCACAATCGGTAGTTGCTTGTCGCATTGACAAGGCCCCCGTCCCCGCGGAGGTTATTCAGCGAATCTTCAACCTTAGTGCCGATCAACCAAAAATCCCATATATTACGATCGCTCGCGACCTCCGGATGACCCGTGATGGCTGCGGCATATTTGGCAACCTGCGAATACTCGACCATTGTGAGGTCCATCGGCCGCTTCAGTTCGACTACAAGGTTCCGGTTCTTCTCGCTCTCTGGAAGAAATCGGTAGAACATCATGTCAACCCGCCCACGTTTCCCGTCTGGCAGCAAGACGGGCGCTGGCGCGAATTCGACATCAGGTGACTGCTTATTTACGACCGTCTTCACCACTCGCGTGAGCCCAGACTCGGACAGAGCCAAGGACCATTCGTCTCCGAAGACCCAGGGCTCCTGCACCAGTAGTGGATGGAGCTGATCCACTTCGCGAAATTCCTTTCGCGTTTCATCAGAAAAAAGTAGTCCAGAGAGACCGTTGATGAAATCAGCACGATCGGCCACCGTTTGAGCCGAACGAATTATTGACGTCAGTTTCGTCCGCCCGAGCAATTCGGACAGAACCTCTTGCTCCTCAGCGTTGAGATCCAGCACGGCGTCGAGGATACGCCGGGTGCGTGATGGTTCTGCACGCGTCGCCTCCTGGAGAAGTCGAAGTGAAAGACTCTTCTGTTTCTTGTCACGACCGATACCGGGGCTTGCTATAACGGCAACGATGTCAAATATCTCACGCTCAACCTCTTCAGCCGCACTGGTCGGTGTTCCATGATATGGATACACCTTCTCCTCTTTCCACTTCGCGAGAACATCGCCCTTGTGCTCTTGCAGGCGGCCATTGAGATATTCCTGAGTTGCGCGGTCCGCAGCTGCAACAAGCGCGCCGTGTCTGATCCGTGGCTCAAAGAGGTCAGCTTGCCCCATCAGTTCTGGATCACTAAACCCGTCCCATTCCAAATATGCCGACCATTGAATGGGCGTCAAAGACGGCCGTTTCATCTCCACTTGAGTGATGACATGGCCATTTTCGTCGCACAAGAACAGAGCCTTGGACCGCATGTCAGCAGACCATTCGACGATTCGTAGCTTAGGTTCCGACTTCCCGTGAAGAGGCACTTCGGTAAGATCGAGCGGCACCTCTTCATTGCGAATGATATACGCGTCGGGATTCAGCTCGTTGCCCGAGTATGAAACTTTTACGTCCTTCAGAGCAAGAAGCGAAGAAGCGAGACGAGCAATAAGTGTCAACGGAGCGACATCGCTGGTGAGACGCTTAGATTTCGAGGTCTGCCGTGCAGTTAGGGTGACAGTGGTTCCTTCCTCATCCGACGTGCTGAACGGCCCGTCTTGAAAGAGGGTGTTCGGAGACGTAATCGAGCCGGAAATCGTTGTTTCAAATTTTTCTCCATCTATCTTGGCGATCGTTCGCCATTCCGCTCGACTCGCAATTCCGTAGACCAGCAGCCGTCCCCGCCCTCGCCATCCGTGAAGGGGGCGCTTGATGTTAGGCGAGAAGCGCTTCTTTTTCTTCCACGACTCACCCTGCATGAAGAAGTAATCCGACACCTCGTCATACGTCATACCATGACCATTGTCCTTGACGACGATGGTGTCTGGGGCCTCGAACTCGGTGAGGTTGATGGCCACGTCCACCCGACTCGCCTCGGCGTCGATCGCATTCCAGATCAACTCAGCGATGGTATCGACAGCACTGGTACGCTCTGCGAGCTCCAGAATCGTATCGCTACCTGCCTGGACAGCCTTCTTCTCCACGGATCGAGACTACACGTCTTTGCCATCTACCACTGGGCGAATCACCGATGTGTCGTGCAGTTTGTAACTCGCTGCAAGCAAGTAGCTCTTGGCATGTCCAGAAGGAGTCGTCGTAGATATGGCTTGACGGATTGCCAGAATAGATACAAGATATAAATACATGAGCAGAGACTATCCCGCTTACGAGTTACTGGCTAAATATCTCGATGCCGAGTTCGGCAACATCTACGAGTACCGCTTTGCCGAAGGTCAGGATGCCGAAGGTAATCTAGTCACCCTGGACTACCAGGAATGGACCGATGAACTCCACACCGCGGTAAGGCAGTATCTCCTTCACGATCTACCGGCGGATGTTCGGGATCGGTTGTTTCGCTCTAAAGACGGTGCCACTACTGACGTCAATGTTGAGGAACGAGTCGATCGACTGCTCCAACTGGAACCGTGGGAAGTGGCCTTCGAGGTGCGCAACGCCGCGGTGACTGCGGTTCCTACACTTCGCGAGCTGATCGGCAACCTCGACAGCTGGCCCTCGGGGGAGGAGTCGGCCGACGCCATTGTGTGGTTGGAGGCCCACTCCACTATAAGCGAGTGGCGCGCGGTGGCGGAAGCAAGCAAACACGGTGAGCTACGGGAGATTTTGGCGTCGAACCAAAAGCGTTCGTTGGCACCAGATGACTTGGTGCGCGTGCTGTCTCCGAAGGAACTGCTTGCAGCATGGAGCGACGCTGTGGCGCCGGCCAGCACGGATCTCACCGATGCTGAATGGCAGCTACTGACCGCCAATTTCCCCAAGCGGCGAGACACGGCACCTGGATCGAAAGCCTACCGAACACCGAGCGAATGGGAACTGATCAAGAAGCGGCCAACCCTCAACACGTTGCGCTACAAATACCTCAAAGACGTTGGCTGGAATGACCTGCCGCCACGGTACACACACAACGGTCTTCAGATACTGCGCTACTACCAGCGCCAGGGTCTATTCAGGCACTTGCGAGATGCGCTGAAGGACAACGACAACACCGATGCCAGAAACCTCGTGGCCTGGCTGGATCAGATGATTGCCGATACACCGAAGAAGCAGACGCCACAGCAATCGAAGGGAACGGCGGCATGAGATTCCATCTGCATCCTCGATCGTGGTATATCGAAGAGATAATGATCGTGGGCTATGTGCCGCAGGTGGGCCACCTCTTCACTGCAACAATGCGCTGCCGTCAATGTGAGCATATTCGTGAAAAGACTTATCTGGACATCTTGCTTGTCTTCCGACTAAGCCTTATGGGCTTTCGTGATCCTGAATACCGGCCAAGGGCGACGGAGCTATCCGAACAGATCCATGATGACGTGTGGGCAGCCCTTTGATTGACGGCAGCAGAGGCTCAGGAACCTAGGTGGTCGTGTCTGCGGATACCGGTTGAGACAACACCTGTCGGGCTTCTGCATAGATTTCGGACAAGATTAGCTCTTTGCCATCTCTAACGATTACTTCGTCTCCGACTAAATCTTCGTCAACCTGAACAGCATCATCCGTATCAATGACTCCAGTGTAGAGATGGGGAATCGCCATAAGTGCTGATCTATCCAAGTAGTAGAGGCTCCTCGTCGCCGGTACGTAGAAGTATTTCATTTGCCGTTGCTCCAATTAGATTCTATTCGCAGTATGCGCCAGCAGGTTCTTATTGGCAAGGAGGGATTTCGGAGCAGGTATACGAGTTCTCTACCGTCGAAACCTGTAGGTCAGCAACGAAAGTTCAAATCCGGATTGTTCGACGACCTTGATACTGCCATCGTTTCCCGCATGAATTCCTGCCTCGAAAATCTTCACGTCCTGAGTATCAGGATGATCTAATAAAGCCTTTACAGTCGCTGCGCCGTACCCTTTGCGCCGGTGGCCAGCTGCAACGGTATAGCCCACGGCGACCTGGTTATACAGAACCTTGCCCGCCATCTCTACTGGAGTCGTCATGATGAAGGCGACCCTCTCCCGGTCGTGGTTCCAGGCAATATATCGCCGGGCGCCTGGGGTCTCCACGATCGTGAATGAGCTAAGGTGCTTCAGGGTATCGGGGTCGTCGAACCATGGCTCGATCGCGGTAAGGTCCTCATCGGTGGCGGGCAGAAGGACCACGCTTGATTCGCCGTTGTCGGATGGCAAGGGCTTTGAAGGCTGCGGGGAGTCCAATTCACTCACGCCGCTGTGGACGTGATTCGTCCTGCGGTTGAGCGATCTTCAACCAGGCACCCATCTCGTTCTGCTCGATCTCGGTCACCGCTTTGGCCAGAATCTCCTCGCGTGTGTCGCTGCTGTAGGGGTACGCACCCGTCCGGAAAAGGCGGCGCTGTGCTTCCACCGCCTCGCGAGCTTGGCTGAAGCGCAGATAGTCATCATGCCAATGAAACGACGACCGCAAGCCTGTGATCACGACGACCACCGCGCCGAGCACCGCGGGTATGGTGGTGTTTCCGTCGATCACCACAGCAGAAACCGGAATCGCGGCTGAGCACACCAGCTGGAGGACTTCCGTCAGCCGATGGTAGCTCCGCGCCTTGATCGCAGCACGTCGATACCACTCGTACGACGAGGTCGCCAAATCCATAGCGTACGACACATCTGTAGCATCGCTCGTCATCCAAGCTCCCGCCCCGCGATCAAAACGCTGAGTTCTCTGTGAACTCCACGATCCAGCAACCCGATTTCCTATTGAAGGTTGCTAACTAAGTTGTCCTCATAGGCGACCA
Source organism: Nocardia sp. NPDC003999 (assembly GCF_053604885.1). Classification (NCBI taxonomy): domain Bacteria; kingdom Bacillati; phylum Actinomycetota; class Actinomycetes; order Mycobacteriales; family Nocardiaceae; genus Nocardia; species Nocardia sp. NPDC003999. Next base: position 108,680 of record NZ_JBSGIB010000005.1, on the reverse strand, counting down.
ACTCGGCAATCTTGGTGGCAATTTCCGCCATCGAATCATCCGCCGTGCTCAACCCGTTTCGGGATGCAAGCAAGGGGCTGACCTTTCGGAGATCCTCGAAGGTCGTCTCGTGCACGACAGGAATCAGCACATCGCGTGCGAGCAACTCCGAGAGTTCCTTGTCCGAGACACCCCCTCCTTCGACACGCTTCAGCAGAGCAGGGGTGACTAGAACGAGACCCGTACGAGACTTTGTCAGGCCCTTGTCGATCTCTCGCATGAACGGCAGGCCTAGCGCAATGTCCTTCCCGCTGAACCAGACAGACACGCCCTTTGCTACGAGCAATTCGCGCAACTCCGTCGGAGCGCCGAGCCGATCATCCCACGCATGGCAAAGGAAAACGTCGCGAAGATCGGGCTCCTGACTCGCCCGCAACTCAACCGTGCGGCGAACAGGAGTCAACGCCCGAACCTCGGCAGGCGTGTAGATCACGGAGGAGGTGCTCGGCGACCAAGGCGCGCGCACCCTGCCGCTGTTGGACCCGCTCAGACTGCCCGCGCCGCCTCCACCGCTGCTCTGCGGCGTATAGGTCGGCGGCGAGTAGTAGGGCTGAGGTGATGAGTACCCGTAACGTCGGCCGCTGCATGCCGGGCACGCCGCAGCTCCGCTGGCGGTCCGATGGCCTCGGACCGGGGCAGTGCATGAACTCACGATCGCATGATAGTCCCCGCGGTCTGGCCGGGACGATCAAAGCCCCCGACACGCCGACTTGCGATTCTGTAACCGCGCACCACCACCGACACGGCCATCTTCCGAGGCCGTACGAGCGGTGCTCGCGTGAAGCGCTAGAACAACTTCCACTCATCCAGTTGCCCGATCAGCCAATCGAGGCGTTCGGGCGTCATCCGCTTTCGGGATGAAGTAGACGAGTTCGCTAACTTGTATTCATCATCTCGCTGCTGGTCGCATCTCAACCCCTCGCCGCCGCAGCGCGTTCCACACACTCCCTTTGCTCTTGCCGAGCTTCCGCGCCACGGCATTGAGCGATTGCCCCTCGCCGTAAAGCCGCACCGCCCAGTCAATCTCCTCGTCAGTCATCGGCTGGTACCGCATCTGGACGCCATGCTCTTGGAGGATCTTGAGCAGCCCACCTTTGGACAAGCCATGCCGCTCGCACAGCGTGTTCGTGGAAGTGCCAGAGCGGTAGGCGTCGACCATCTCCGCGATTGTGGCCTGCGACAGCCGCCGATCCAACCGCCGCGCTTGAACCGTGCTGCTGCCTGTCGTCGCAGGCCGGCGGTGCGGAGCAGCCTCGATCTTCTGGATCACCGTGGCCAACCACTCCGGTTCCCACTGTTTCAAATACCGTCCGCTAACCCCGACCGAAGTAGGGGATGGAGGACGGTACCTGAACCGTCCGACCAACGCGTGTTTTATGCAAGAGGCTGGCCGCTCCGTCGGACCAGACGCGAGAAGGCGTCGGGGCTGTCTGCGGCGTGTCTCCTTCGACGTGAACTCACCTCGCCAGCAGCCGCCGTGCCCCGGTGACATTGATCCGCCACCGCACCATCTCGACGCTGCACCCAAACTGCCAGGCTGCCTCCTCCAAGCCGGTCGTCGCTTGGCCAGTCCCCATGCAGCCTTGGCCGGAATGAGGAGGGCGCCGGCCAGAAAGTTGGCTTCGTCCTCATGGTCACTGTTCCACTTCCCGCAGCCCTGGCCGTCGTGGAGCGAAGCCGGGGGATGCATCAGCAGTCCATGGCTGAGTTCGTGCCCGATGTCGCTCGCCTGCCGACCGAGGGTATGGGCTTCGTTGTGAACAATCGCAGCCCGCCGAGAACCCACGAACATCGTCAGGCCGGAGAAGCTGGATGCCTCGTTGCCGTGCAGCACCCGGAGTGCCTTGCCCATCCCGGGTTCGTGGGTCGAGGTCGCCGAGAGTGAGCACCGGAATAGCGAGGTGTTCAGCCAGTGCCCGAGGCTTGAGCTGCTGGTATTCGGTGAGACCGATCTCCTTGCGGGTTTCGACTGCCAGCCGCTCGACCTCGGCCTTGAACCCTCTGTAGTACGTCACCCGGCGGCATCGTTCGGTCGCGCGAACCATAGCCACACCCAGTCGCCGGCAACATGCTCAGGGCGCCCATGGCGTTAGCGATCGCCATCAATTTCCAAGCCGAGCAACGACTCCCGATGTCGGGTGACGGACCGACGGAGGAGTCCGGCCTGCCTCCTCGGTAAGCTGGAAGCCCAGCTCGTCAACACGATGTCAAGACGGTGAGGGATGCGGTGGAAGGCAGTGGGCAGGCTTATGAAACCCTGATCGGACAGGTCATGCAGTTATTCCCTGAAGTCGCTCGTCAGGTTAGGGCAGAGGTCTCCCGCGGAATAGATATACCTGGTGAGGAGCCGAACTCGGGGTGGTACTCGAAGCCCAAACCAAAGCCAACTGAGATAACCACGCGAAAGTACTCCGACGACGAAAGGCTGGAGATCCTTCTCGCTGCCTTGGCCACCATTGCGAGGACTGCGATTGAATCCCGTCAGGCTATCGCTAAGCTGCTAGGTGCCGCAGTAGGCCAAGGCGAAGAAAATTACCGCATCACCTTCGTCGATACAGACACCGATGAAAATATCATGACAATGTCGATGGCACAAATACTTCAGACGGAGGAAATTGAGTCTGTGTTGAGAGGCTTGGAGCAGGCTCTGGAACTGGTGCGGCAAGGGTGAACGCGCGCGTGAATAAGGACGAACTGATTCGGTTCGTCGAACGTTCCCTCGCATCTCTGCATGCAGCCTATCGGGACTATGCCGCTGAATCCGATCTTTATGAGGCCGCATTGGTCTCGATAGCTGTGGACGCCGCGCACCAAGCTGGTGGCAGAACGATGATCACCTATGACGGCCGCTCAGCGACGACCCAGATCCGGTTTCGGCGATCACCAGGAAACCTGTGGACGGGTGATTTTACTTTCATTACTGTTAGGTTCCCTGGTAAGCGAGTGCAGCTTGAGATACACCTTGGGGTGATGGTCGTTGGCACCTCCGGCGTCGCTCACGAATGTGACATCGCTGTGCTCGATAGCGAAGAAGCCGACTGGAGCCGCCGCGGATGCAAGCACCCACGTAAGTCCAAGCTGGTGGCGGCGATCGAAGCCAAGAACTACGGCGCATCACCGGGGCTGGGCGTGGGACGGGGATTCTTGGGACTGGGCGCCGAGCTTTCCAAGGAAAAGTGCAACCTCGTATTCCCGGCAAAAGGCTCCGACAACATCATGAAATTAATAGCAAAGAAGGGCAATGGCGTGTGTTTTGACGAACTGACCCCTACTTCACCTGCTGTTGAGCGACTCCGCTCACACATTCATACCGCGATTCGAAATTGGATAGCGACCAAGTCTTAATCGACATACGGTTTATCCTTCGAGGGTGACTTGAGAACTTTCCGAGAAGCCCGACCCAGAATAATTCACTGCGGCATACCGGATTGACCTGGCTCGCCGACGCCGGTCTCCCCCCTGCACCGGTTACAGCAGATCGCCGGCCACTCCGACTAACGGGTCACCGAACTGTATCTGCGCCCCGACCACGCGAAACTCGCCAAAGACGCCAAGAAACTGGCGAAATTTCTGCGAGCAGCAGCATAGGACCACAGTGCGGGGCGGGAGTCTCACCCTCCCGCCCCACCGCAGAAACTGGATTCGCCACCGCAGAGACCGCGCACAAACGCGTAGCCACCGGCGTCCAGCATGAACAGAGTCCGGCTATCCGTTGGTCGACATTCGCTGGCATTCCAGGCATTTCGGTGACGCGACACGAAGTACCGGCACCTGAAGATAGGGTGCTCGATGGGTGATGCAGAGTTCGGGGACGCCGGTGTGCTCGCTGAGCACCAGGTGGGGCCGGTTGATCACGCGCAGAGCCAGGGCGGTGGCGCGGGTATCGGTAGCGAGGTTGTGGGATGCCTAGTGCGGGGTTGCGGTAGCGCTCCCGATTTGAGCTGCGAGGGAATTCATCCCCATAAAAGCAGAATTATGCAGGTCAGAGCGCGATTCCCTGTGGGGTATACAGCAGATTCGGCTGCCCTGGAGATATTCGGACCATTCAGTACCGACTGGTCTGCATTGTGCTGCCTCCGTGAATCGACTGTCCGAATAATTCAGCGCGCCAAAACGCCGGGCATTGGCTATGCTGCAGCTATGGTAGATGTTGGGACTTCGGTGAGTGACCTCGATGTGGCTGACTGGTTCGACGACGAAGATGATGACCATTCGCCGGCGTTGCCCGTAGAGGCAGTCGACCCCGCAAAGAAGTATGCAACCAGCCAGTTGAGGGTTGTTCGCGAAACGAAGGATTATCAACTCGACTATCTCAAGCATGCACTTCGTCCGGGCGAAGAGCTTATCGACATATCTCCGACCTACCAGAGGCGGTTGCGTTGGCCGAACCGGAAGAAGTCACTTCTTATTGAGTCGCTACTTCTCAACATACCGGTGCCGCCAATCTTCCTGTATGAGCGCGACTACAATTCTTACGAGGCGATTGATGGCCGCCAGCGGCTCCATGCAATCACCACCTTCCTTGCCGATGGGTTTAAATTATCCGGTCTAGAATATTGGGCAGAGCTGAACGGGAAGAGGTTTCGGGATCTGCCGGACGTTCTGCAGAAAGGTTTGTTGCGTCGAAGCCTGCCGGCAGTGGTGCTCTTGGCGGAGACGCAAAGGTACGAAGTTGGGGAACTGGATGTTCGCCGCATTCTTTTTGATCGGTTGAACACTGGAGGGATTAAGCTCAACCCGCAGGAACTTCGGAACGCGCTGTATCCAGGAAGACTTAACACTCTGTTGATAAGGTTGGCGCGTGCGCCACTCTTTACTGAGATATGGAATATCCCTGGATATACCGAAGGCGAAGAGGATGGACCATCGGCCGAGCTCCTGCGTAACAGCCTATTCTCCACGATGGCCGATTCTGAGCTGGTCCTGAGGTTCTTCGCCCTGAAGGACGCAATTGATCGAGGTGTGGTAGGGTCCCTGCGGTCCATTCTGGACGGTTACATGGAGGCGAACGTCAACCTCGACGAGATTGAGGCATCGGAATTATCCGAGAAATTCCACAGTTGCCTGGCAGGGTTGCATTCAATATTCGGCGCGGAAACTTTCCGTCTTCCGGAAAGTGGAAGGCTTAGCCGACCTTTGTATGACGCGTTGATGATTGCGTTTTCTCAAACCGCGGACTATGAAACTAGGAATAGGAAGGAGGATATTACCGCGGCATTGCACGAGGCGCTTGCCAACAAGGATACCTATGACGTCCTAGTAGGTAGGGGTAATACTATCCAGGCAGTGCACGACCGCGTCGAGCTGGCGGGGGAAATCCTGATGGCAGGTTTGCGGAAATGATCGCAGCAATTAGGTTGGCGCCCATTCTTTCCGACTTCGATCAAGACCTCGACCGCACCGAACATCTCCTTCAATTGGTAGGAGCATTTCGAGATTTTGCCGCGTCCAGAGTCCCAGATGAGGTGTCGGACAGGCGCGTGGTTTGGGCCGAAGCCCAGTCCCTCTCCGCGCTCAGTCCGAAGGTTCGCACAGACCTTCCGATCATTTCGGGATCGCTATTACTTTATATTTGCGGACGATTTGAGAATTTTGTTCGGGAGCTTGTCGTGGCAATCGCAGACGATTTAAGTTCAAAGGCATCCGTCTATGGAGACCTTCCAGAAAAGCTTAGAGCGCAGATGTTCGATCAAGCGCTTTCAGTTGCCTCAAGCCCGCGCCGTTACGGATTTTCGCGCTCCGACGGTGAGCAAATAGTCATTCAACTTGCAGGTAATCTGACGCATCAGAGCGGCTCGATAGAGATCAGATCCGACTTACTCGCAATTACCGAATCCAACATGAACAGTCGAACTTTGGCCGATGTGTTCAAGAGGGTGGACTTGGAAGATATCTGGCGGGAGCTGGGCAAGCAAGCACCACTGAAGTCCCATCTTGGCGTAGGAGATGACTCCCAGTGCCGATCCACCGCCACTAGTAGGCTGGACGGAATCATGAAGGATCGAAACGGCTTAGCACACCCAACGGCAGGCACCATATTTCCAGCCACGGATAAAGTGAAAGAGGATTGCAGCTACTTTAGAGTGTTGGGAAAAGTTTTGGTAGACGTACTGCAAGTTCCGCACTAGTGCAGTGTGATTCTGTTTTATTATATGTGCTATGCGCTGGATCGCGGAATCCGCCTCACGATACTTTCGCATAGTCGCTCAAGTCCGGACGCTTCCATGAAGTGGTGCTCGACTTGTTACCGTGTTGATGGCCGCATTTCAATTCCTCGGCTTTGCAATGCCTTCCATACGCTCCCTTTTGCCTTGCTCAAGCTTCGGGCAACAGCATTGAGCGACTGCCCCTCACCGTAAAGCCTTACTGCCCAGTCGATCTCCTCCTCGGTCATCGGCTGGTTCCGCCTCTGCACCCCGTGCCCCTGGAGGATTTTCAGCAGCCCGCCCTTCGACACGCCATACTGCTCGCACAGCTGGTTCGTCGATGCGCCACCCCGATACGCCTCGACCACCTCAGCGATAGTGTCGGCCGACAGCCGACGATCCAGCCGCCGCGGTCGAATCACGCTGCTACCTGTCGCTCTCGGCCGGCGGGGCGGTGCAGCCTCGATCTTGGCGATCACCTTGCTGAGCCAATCCGGCTCCCACTGTTTCAAATACCGTCCGCTAACCTCGACAGCGAAAACCCTTTCCGACCAGCGTCGGAAGAGTTTTCTCGTTCATCGGCATGGGGCCGGATTCGACCCGAGCCAGTCAAAATCTCGTACTTTCGCCCTCGTCGCCGCGGGCCCAGCGTTCCAGGACGTCCCGATGGACCGGCACCGGCATGCGCCCGCACGAGGTGTTCGCCGTGGCGGACCGCGATCGCGGCAATCCGAGAATCAATCAACGGATTTCAGGCGCGGAACACTAGCGCTCAACACGTCCCTAGCGTGGGGCGTGTCCGAGTATCGACCTTGCTTTAGGTACAGCACACCGACAACTGGTCGAGGCGCTCACTGATTTTATCGATCGGCGCCTTCTGCGATCCACGCCGCGATCTGAGCGCGGGAGGTGAATCCGAGCTTGGTGAGGATGTGCTCGACGTGGCCCTGGGCGGTGCGTTGAGAGATCACCAGTTCAGCGGCGATCTGTTTGTTGGTGCCGCCTTGGGCGATAAGCTCTGCGACCTGGCGTTCACGTCTGGTCAGTGCCATGCCTGGCCCTGACGCGGACCACCATCCGCTAAACCATGCATTCGGACTTGACCTCTTTCCCGGTGCTGAACGGTCCACCGGAAGCTGGTGCCTGGTGAACGCTGATGCGACCGTTCGTTCCAGGACCGCGCGCGTGGTCGGCCGGCGACCGGTGACACGCTGTCTTGCGGCGGTCACAACTCGGGAAGCCGGAAGACCGGACGTGACTCCGGTCAGGCCGTTACTCGTCGGCCTCGCAGGGGCACGTCCAAGCGGCGCGCCAGCTCCTCGAGTGTGATGCCGAAGATGTCGCGCACGACGACTGCGTCGGGTTCGATGTCGAAGACCGCGAGGTCGGTGTAGACCCGGGATACGCAGCCGACTCCGGTGAGGGGGTAGGTGCAGGTCGGGACGAGTTTGGGGGTGCCGTCTTTGGTGAACAGCGTCATCATCACGAAGATCTGCTTGGCTCCGATGGCCAGGTCCATCGCGCCGCCGACCGCGGGGATGGCGTCGGGTGCGCCGGTGTGCCAGTTCGCCAGGTCACCGGTCGCGGAGACCTGGAAGGCGCCGAGCACGCACACATCCAAATGTCCGCCGCGCATCATGGCGAAGGAGTCGGCGTGGTGGAAGTAGGCGCTTCCGGGGAGCTCGGTGACGGGGATCTTGCCCGCGTTGGTGAGGTCTGGATCGATGTCGTCACCTACCGCTGCGGGGCCCATGTTCAGCATGCCGTTCTCGGTGTGCAGCACCACCCCGGAACTGGACGAGAGGTGGTCGGCGACGGTGGTGGGTTGGCCGATGCCGAGGTTGACATACGCGCCGGGCGGGATGTCCTCGGCGATCAGGGCCGCGATCTGATCCTTGCTGAGCGGGCCGGTGTTCATACCGCGACCACCTTGTCGACGTAGATGCTGGGGGTGACGACCGCTTCGGGATCCAGGGCGCCGGTTTCGACGATCTCTTTGACTTGGACGATGGTCGTGGTGGCGGCGGTCGCCATGACCGGACCGAAGTTGCGGGCGGTCTTGCGGTAGACCAGGTTGCCCATTCGATCCGATCGGTAGGCGCCGATGAGGGCGATGTCCCCGCTCAGGGGATACTCCAGAACGTAAGTGCGGCCGTCGATCTCGCGGGTCTCCTTACCTGCGGCGAGTTGGGTGCCGACGCCGGTGGGGCAGAAGAACGCGCCGATCCCCGCGCCCGCCGCCCGGATGCGTTCGGCGAGGTTGCCCTGCGGCACGACCTCGAGCTCGATCTGCCCGGCCCGGTAGAGGCTGTCGAAGACCCACGAGTCGGACTGACGGGGAAACGAGCAGATCACCTTGCGCACCCGTTTGGCGGCCAGCAGCGCGGCGAGGCCGGTGTCGCCGTTGCCCGCGTTGTTCGACACCACCGTCAGATCGGTCGCGCCCTGCTCGATCAGCGCTTCGATGAGCTGCACGGGCATGCCCGCCATACCGAAACCACCGACCAAAATAGTGCTGCCGTCGGTGATTCCGGTGACCGCCGCCGCGGTCGTCGCACAGACCTCCACCATCACCACACCTCCCGCATGTTCTCGAGCACGACCGCCAATCCCTGACCGACACCGATGCAGATCGCGGCCACACCCCACCGGTCACCGGACTCGATGAGACGGTGCGCCAAAGTGCCCACGATCCGCGCGCCCGAAGCACCCAGCGGATGCCCGATCGCGATGGCGCCGCCCTTGGCATTGACGATCTCCGGATCGGCCAGCCCCTGCGCGAGCCAGGCATCGACACAAGCCAGCGACTGCACCGCGAAAGCCTCGTTCAGTTCCACCGCCGACACATCAGCCCAGCCGATCCCCGCGCGAGCCAGCGCGCGATTGGCCGCCTCCACCGGTGCGTAACCGAAGTCCTGCGGATCCAGCGCATACGTCCCCCGGCCCGCGATCCGCGCCAGCGGATCGATACCCAACTCGGCTGAGTCGCTCGCGAGCAGGACCGCAGCGGCGCCGTCGTTGAGCGGGGAAGCGTTCCCGGCGGTGATCGACCCATCTTCCCGGAACGCCGGTTTCAATCCGGCCAGCTTCTCGGCAGTGGAGCCGGGACGGATGCCCTCGTCGCGGGCCAGGCCACCGACCGCGATCACGAGGTCGTCGTAGAAACCCGCATCCCACGCCGCGTCCGCCAAAAGGTGTGAGCGGGAAGCGAACTCGTCCTGGCGGGCACGGGAAATCCCGAAAAACTGCGCGAGCTGTTCGTTGCACTCACCCAGCGACACCGTCCACTCCGCAGGCATCCTGTCGTTGACCAGCCGCCAGCCCAGCGTGGTCGAGACCACGGTGACGTTCCCGGCAGGAAAGGCCCGCGAAGGCTTCGGCAACACCCACGGCGCCCGCGTCATCGACTCCACACCCCCGGCCACCACCACCTCCGCGTCACCGGCCTCGATGGCCCGCGAGGCGCTCATCACCGCATCCAAAGACGAGCCACACAGCCGATTCACCGTGGTCGCCGGCACCCCGGTCGGCAGCCCGGCCAGCAGCACCGCCATCCGGCCGACGTTGCGATTGTCCTCCCCGGCCTGATTCGCACACCCCCAGATCACATCCCCCACCGCATCAGGAGACAGGTGCGGTGCCTTGGCAAGCACAGCCGACAGGGCCGCGGCGGCCAAATCATCGGGGCGCTGATCGGCCAGCGCACCCCCGAAACGCCCGAACGGCGTACGCGCCGCGGCATAGACGAAGGAAGCGGTCACGCCTCGACGGTAAACACCCCTATTGATGCAGTCCAATACTCATTTAACGCGCATTGATAAGTAGCGGCGATAGGATTGCTGTGTGGACTTCGACCTGCGGACCCTGCGCTACTTCCTCGCCCTCGCCGACGAGCGTCATTTCGGCCGGGCCGCAGCTCGCGTCCACATCGCCCAACCCGCCCTGTCCCAGCAGATCAAACAGCTCGAAACCCAACTCGGGGTTCAGCTGTTCGACCGCTCGACCCGCCGCGTCGAGATCACCCCCGCGGGCGAACGCTTCACCGAACACGCGCGGCGGATCGAGGCGGCATGCGCTCGCGCCGGCGACGACATGGCGGCATTCGCCCGCGGCAGCGCAGGCCGCGTCTCGGTCGGCTTCATCGGCACCGCCACCTACGACGTCCTCCCCCGCCTGACCCGGATGGTCCGCACCGAACTCCCCGACATCGACCTGCGAGTGCGCGGCGAACTGCTGTCCCCGCAACTGCTCGACGGCCTGGCCACCGGCGAATACGACCTGGCACTGGTCCGGCCCCAACCGACCTCCGAACCGGGACCACAACGAGGACTCCACCACCTCCTCGCACGGAGCCCCGACGCGCCGAACATCGTGCTCGAAACACTGCGCACCGAACACCTTCTCGCCGTCCTCCCCGTCAACCACCCACTCGCCCACACCGATCCGGTCGATCTCGCCGCCCTGGACGGCGAAACATTCATCACCCACCCCTCCGGCGACCGATCCACCATGCACCACCTGGTGCTCGACGCATGCGCCCGCGCCGGATTCCGACCTCCCGTCCTGGAAGTCAGCGAAACCGCCACCCTCGCCGTCTCCGTAGCCGCCGGCCTCGGCGTCGCCCTCGCCCCCGAACCCGTCCGCAGCCTAGGACTGGACGGCGTCACCTACCGACCACTCCGGCAGCCGGAAACGGTCGATCTCATGCTGGCCCGACGGGAATCGGAAAACTCGCCCGGCGTGGCAACTGTCGCGGCGCTGGTCCGAGCCGCAGCGCACGCTATCTAGCAGGCCCACCCGCTACGGCACTGGTTGGACACCGACGTACCCGTGGCAAAGTGGCCTCGGTAGACAGATTGATCTGGTGAGCGGTGCATCGATCAGTCTCGATCGGATAGGCGCGTCGCGGGCCACTACGCCGAATTTCGGGGATCGGCGCTGACCGCGAAGACTGGGAACCGGTCCTCCCATGGATGGGGCTGGAATCGAACGCGCACGGACCGGCCCGGCGACGAGGGGATCTCCCCTTCCAGGGAGGTGTAGACCCAAGGGCCCTCGTCGAGCGCCACGATCGCGATCGTCAGCGGCACCAACCTACCTGGCCGATCGGTCGAGGCTCGGTCGACAACCCGCCACGACACGACCGAGCCCGCACCTGAGGACGGCACACGCTCGAGCTCGCCGGATCCGCAGGACGAACACCCGGACGTGATCGGCGCGAGCAGCTTGGCGCACCGCACGCAACGGTGAATCATCAACACGTCATCCGCGCACAGCCCGCTGTCGTCGCCGAGGCACTTCGCAGTTTTCTCCAGGTCAGGCGGGTACATACGGGCCTCCACGAGAGGGTGCTGACAGGTTCCGCTCCAGCCTGCGATGGAAAGACGCGCCCGGCGACGGTCGAATGACCCGCGGTATACCTATTTCCCGCCTCAACCGACCGGCGCGGCGGAAAACCCCCTGTCAGCCACAGGGCCTGGACAGGCCACACTGCATTTACGCTCCGCACCAGCCCGCGGCATCTCTGACAACCTCGCTCGCTGTTCGGCACCTGATTCCAGCGCCACAACCTCAGTGCTCGCGCAACCTGCGGGTACCCGCCGACGAATCGGCACACACCCGACATCTGCTGCCAAGGCCACGGACACGTCGCAGGTACTGCAAGCCGGTAGGACTGCCGGACGTTCCCGGTTCGATAGTGATCTCAGCCGTTGTAGGAACAACTCCGGGCGTGGCCGGTCACCCCTTGACCTATTCGAGGAGGCGGCGTCCGGGTGATCTCCGATCGCGGCGCACCGCAACTCGCGATGGTGCGGTGTTCTTCACCGTCCGATCGACCTTCTGCACACCCGTGTGCACGGTCGCCCATCTGGGTCCGTGACGCGACACGGACCGCAGAGGGCTTCTTCCGTCCCCGGCCCGCGGCCGGGCACGGAAGGCCGCCGACAGCTCAAGGCTCCACGGTCACCTTGATGGCCGCGCCGTTCTTGACGATCGAGAAGGCGTCCAGCACGTTTTCGAGGCGGATGCGATGGGTGATGAGGTCTTTCACCGGCACTTGTCCTGAGGAGATGTATTCGAGTGCGCGCTTGTTGTGTTCGGGTGCGGACCCGTTGGCTCCGTGGATGTGCAGTTGGCGCCGCGAGTGCGGCGCGTTCCGCCTCCCCAAAAAATACAGCGGTGGCTGAATCCCGCACTGCGACAACATCGCACGGCAATAGACCATGCCGACGTAGCACCGACTCGTTGCAGAGCCCTCAGCCCTCGCCGCCGGCCCACGCCACCACACTCAGGTGGCGAATTCATATCCGCTCCGTCGAGCCGGAAGTCGGACACAGAGGGTCAGGTAACCGTCAATAGATATCGCATGTGACATGCATCACATGCAGTCAGCAAATTCGCTGGTTGGGCGACGAAGCCATGGCAGACCTGCGGCTTTTGATAGAAAAGTCCCTACTTGCCCTGTGCATAGTTAACCGTCTGTGCTTAAATTGTGACCAAGCCGACATCAAACGTTGGCCACCCGACACCGCGGCAGCCCCGTGATGACGGGATGGTAGCCGCGCGAATGCGTGACGCCGGAGAGTTGAGCATCCGACAACAGAAGACCGCTCCATCGGCGAGCCTCAGCGGCTCTCTCCAAGGGTCCGTGCAGCCCTACGCGCTGTCGGAATCCGATCCTTCCGTACAAGAGATCGATGCACAATGTCTGACTGCCGACATCTAACCCAGCGCTGCGGCGCGAATCGCGAACGCATCGGCGTCGTCCTCGGCGCCACGGGCATGGTAGCCGTGGCCGCACCTACCGCACATGCAGCCGACCGAGCATGTAGCTATTCAATACGCACAGCGAGGGGCATCGGCACATTCGAGTACCGGTAGATCGAAATCTGATGCGGTGCATCAATTTTACCAAGGTGAGCCAGGAGCCGTGACACGTCACAACCAGTCACCGCCCACAGCAACGCTCGCGATATACAGATCCGACTTGTGGTGATCCGAGCGCACCATCCAGAAGCGCAGGTTCAGAAAAACAACGACAACCGTCACCTAAGGAGCTGACAGTGCACAAGAAGGCCGAACAGGCACTCCATCAGGATTTCCACCGCTGGACCGCGCTGGTCGACCGGGCCGCACACGCGGAAAACGAAGTCGAGCGCGAGAACCCCGCCTTGGCTGCGGCAGAGCTGCAAGAGAAGTGGACCCGCACGGCCCCCGAAGGCTGGCGAACACTGCACAGCCAATGGTGCGACAGAATCGACCCGACGCGACCAGCCGATGCTGGAATACGCTCCACCTCAGGTCAGATCGCCGACGCGAACTGCGCATGCGCAGTGTCGAGGCCGCTCCGAACTCGAGCAATCTCGCACCGATGACCCCTCAGGCAGGCTCGTCAGCGAGTCGCCGTGCCACGCACGTCACGCGACAGTTCGCCGTACATGGCATGGCCGACGCGCGATAGCGTCGCCGGATCCTGAGCGTGTCGATCCAGCTCGCCTGGACGTCACCGATTCGCATGGTTGTTCGCAGCTACGTGGACCTGGACACAGTGCTCGTAGCCGACGACTGATCGGCTCGGTCTCGATAGCGCTACACACAACCGGTTCCGATCCTCTTCGCGCATTTACTGGCGGGAGAACAATGGACGAGAACATCCACACAACAACGAACAGATTCTGCTCACGATGCAGAAGAGCGCTGCTATCGGCAGCGGATCAGCGTCGACGCCTGCACACATACTGTCTCGAGTCGGAGGCACATCCTCTTGCTCGAATGACCCCAGCCGACTGGAGGGCGGTGGCCGGTTGGCTCGATCCGTACCGATCCCAGCTAATGGGAAATATGGGGTCGGAGTAGTCCAGCCGATAGCCGATAGCCGACGGTAGCGTTCTGGACCGTGTATCCGACGGCTCCTGACCCTCGGTAGGGATATGCGCGGATCGAGGTGGTGCGCGCGGCGGGTTCGGCAGTGGGGATCGAGGCTGCTACCGGTGAGGATCCGGTGGCGTGTTCCGGCTGCGGGGTGCTCCTGGCGGGTTCACAGCCGTTACCGGCGGCGGTTGTCGGACATCGCGATAACCAGTCGCGAGGTGATCATCGGGTTGCGGGTGCGCAGATCGGAGTGAGCGTGAGTAATTCATAGAGCGTGCGCCACACTCGTGACTAGGTTGTCGAACATGGATAACGACGGACCCAGCCGTACAGCGCTCATCACCGCGTACGCCCGCGCCTATCACCAGATCGCTGACCGACCACAAATCTTCACCGACCCCCTGGCGGCACGTCTACTCGGCGTCACCGCAGAGGACCTGGCCGAAAAGGGAACACCCACAACCGATCACCTCGGTGACGGGGTCAGCGATCGGCCCCGCCGACTGTTCTTCGCCGCCCGCGCGCGCTTCGCCGAGGACGCCGTGGCCGCGGCCATCGCCGCTGGTGTGCGGCAGGTCGTTATCCTCGGCGCCGGTCTGGACACTTTCGCCTACCGCAATCCGCGCCCGGACTTGCGTGTCTTCGAGGTCGACCACCCCGCCACCCAAGCGTGGAAACGCGAACGCCTTACTACCGCCGGAATCGACCGCCCCGAGACGTTGACCTTCGTGCCGGTCGATTTCGAAACCCAGACGCTGGCAGCGGCGTTGGAATCCACCGGATTCGAACGGACGGACCCGGCCGTCTTCGTGTGGCTCGGCGTCGTCTTCTATCTGACTCCCGACGCCGCCCACGCCACTCTCGAATACATCGCCGGTCAGGCCCAGCCGGTCGAGGTGGTCTTCGACTACCTGCAGCCCGCGGACACCGATGTGGACCGTGCGCACCAGCAGGCCCGCGCCGATCGGCTGGCCGGCCTCGGTGAACCCGTGTTCAGCTACTTCACGCCCGACGACCTCGCCGCACAGCTGCGCGCCCTCGGCTTCACCGACCTCGAAGACCACTCCGCCCCCGACCTCATCGCCGGCTACCTCGACGGATCCGAAAATTTCGAGGGCGAACCGCCCCCCGCACTGCGCGCGATCCGCATACTGCGCGCGAGCCGCTGAGTTCGTCTGCCGCGGTTGCGGCCGCCGGACCAGCGCCTACCACACTGTCGCTCATGCCTCTAAAATAGAGGCATGAGCGACAGTGTGGTTCTCTCCTTCTGGCAAGCCGACCGCTCGCAGGACCTCGCACAGCATCTTGCGGACGACGCGATCTTCACCAGCCCGGTCGCCGACTATCACGGGCGCGAGGACGCCACACACGTGCTGGGACTGATCTCGACAGTGCTCGGTGGTATCACCGAGACGAACCAGTGGAGAGCCGAACGGGACGGGGTTTTCGCGTTCACCGCACAGGTCGAGGATCACCACTTGCAGGGCATGCTGCGCGAGGAACGCGACGCCTCCGATCGGATCACACACGTCACGTTGTTCCTGCGTCCGTTGGGAACCCTGCGCATCGCGATCGCGGAAATGGCACGGCGGCTGCAGGATTCACCTCTGCCCAGCCAGGCCGGATAGCCATGCCGACCGACGCGCCACGACCCGGACATCCCGTCCGCGGCTCCTCGACCGGCCGCCCGATCATGGCCCTGTTCGACCTGATCGGGCGGCGGTGGACCCTGCGAGTGATCTGGGAACTCGACAGAGCCGCACACCCACCGACCTTCCGCGAACTGCGTACGGCATGCGGCGAAATCTCCTCGAGCGTGCTGACCCGTCGGCTCCATGAACTCACGGCGGCCGGCATCGTCGACCACGTGAACGGCTACTCGCTGACACCGATCGGACAACGACTCATCCACAGCTTGCAACCGATCACCGCATGGGCCCAAGACTGGGATCGCCAACTTCACTAGCCGCCATGGTCAAACCATCCCGCGAGTACTATGTGTGCGAGCGAATCCGGCGAGTCCGGCGGCGAACGAGTCGAACATCGGCTCGAAAAGGCGCCGCATCACCAGTGATTCGACCGGGCGCAGCGCCGGCGCCGGGTCGAGGTGTACCTGCCAGACCATGCGGCAGCGGCCGGGGCCGAGCGGCTCGAAGGTGATGTCTTCGATCATTCGGCGCGCCAGCGGGATCGACATGGCATCGGCGGAGAACGTGAAACGGGCGGCGGGCTCCCAGGCCAGGAATCGTTCGCGCACCGTGATCCAGCGCAAGTGAATGTCGCGGATCGTTCCCACGTCATGCGCAGCATTTCCGTACCAGGTGGTGGCCCGGTACCCGTCGGCCCACTCCCCTTGGCCTTCCCCGGTGGCGAGAATGTCGAAGGTTCGCTGCGCCGATGCGTCCACGATACGTTCGCTGAGTAGGTGGCGGCGCATCGAAGAGATATCGCACAGGCTGCTGGGACGCAGGGCGTACATGGTCATTTCGCGGCGACCAATCCACGGGTCAGGCGAATCGTGGTGCGGCGCGGCAGGTACCGCGGCAGACGCGTGGACACCGCGTTCGTCAGCCCGGATACCACGCTCGGCCGGGGCGTGCGACGGTCCAGTTCGCGCAGAGCCGTCGCCACCACCTGCTCCGATGTCTGCCGTCGTCCGACACTGGCGGCTTCGCCCGCCACCTCGAAGAACTCGGTATCGGTGGCGCCCGGGCACACGGCGAGCGCGGTGACGCCACTACCTTCCAGCTCGCCCCACAACGCCTCGGTGAACGAGAGCACGAACGCCTTCGTCGCGCCGTAGACGGCCATGAACGGGATCGGTTGGAACGCCGCGGTGGAGGCGATGTTGATCACCGCTCCGCGGCCGCGCCGGATCATGTCCGGCAGTGCCGCCCGGGTCAGTTCCGCGACGGCGGTGATGTTGACCGCGATCTCCTCGCGCACGCGCGCGCGGTCGTGGTCGGCGAGCGGGCCGTGGGTCGCGAAACCGGCGTTGTTGACCAGCACGTCGATCGGGTGCTCGTCCGCGCTCAGCAGGGCGGCGAGGCGCTCGACATCCGCGGGGATCGAAAGGTCCGCGGTGACGACCCGAGCCCGGATACCGAAGGTGTGTTCGAGGTCTGTCGCCAGCTCGCGCAGCCGATGCTCGCGCCTGGCGACCAGGATCAGGTCACACCGTCTTTCCGCCAAGGCCGTGGCGAATGCCGCGCCGATTCCGCTACTCGCACCGGTCACGACCGCCGTCGCGCCATCCCAGTTCTTCATGTCGCCTCCTGAAAGTGAACAGGTGTTCAGCTAGCTATACTTAACATCTGTTCAGTGATCTATGTCAAGGGAGCCTCGATGACCGATACACGCCAACGACGAGCGCGCGGAGAGGGCGAGCGGCTGCGCGCGGAGTTGGTTGCCGCCGCGATCGAGCTGCTGCTGGAACCGCAGTCGTTGCCGACGCCGTCACTGCGGGCCATCGCCCGGGCCTGCGGTGTCGCGCCCAGCGCGGTCTACATGCACTTCCCGTCTCAAGATGCGCTGAACTATGCCGTGACCGAGGAATTGTTCGGCCGGCTGCGGCATGCGCTCGACGCCGCGGACATGCCCGACGGCACCCGCGTCGACCGGCTTCGTTCGCTGATCGATGCCTATCTGACGTGGGCCGAGAATCATCCCGGCGCCTACCAGTTGCTGTTCGAACGACCCGATCCCTCGATCGAGCCCGGTACCGGGCCGGGACTGGATCTGCTGGATCGTCTGGCCGACCTGTTACCGGCCGCCGAGAAGTCCCCGGACCTCGCGCTGCGCGCGTGGTGCGCCCTGCACGGCGTGGTCTCGCTACGGATCCACAAACCAACGGCCCCTTGGACTTCGGAACCACGTGCCGACGCATGGGCAGTCGTCGCGGCCCTCGCCGGCCTACCGTGACCACCGGTGGCATCCACCCTGCGGCGCCCTGACGAGGCGGACGTTCGCGTGGGGACGATTTTCGCGACACCATCACCGTCGATATGAGGAATTTCGAGCAGTCGACGGCGGCGGATACACCGACGCGCGACGGCTACGGCGATTTTGTCAGGCCGCGGACGTGTGGCCATGCCTTGGCGAGTGCGAGGAGCTGGCGCAGCTCCGCGGTGAGATCCCTTGCCCCCGGTTGGATTTGGTGCCGCGGCGTGAGCCGGCTCGCGCGCGGGGCGTGCCCGGCAGCTTTCGTTGCGATGGCCTCGGCGACGCGACGGGCATAGATGTGCGGGTCGCCGCCGGTGGCGGCCAGATCGTCGGGGCAGTCGCTGTAGCGCTTGAGATGCAGCAGACTGTCGCGGATCTCGACCGTCATGCGGTGCAGACGGATGGCCGGGTCTGTTCGGCCGTCGAGGTCGCGCCGCGTCTCCATGACGATTTCCGGTACGGCTGCGGTGAGATCGGCCCACATGGGCTGCAAGCGGCGGCGATATCGGCTGGTGCGGTCCCATCCGACATGGGAGACCAAGGCGCTGATCAGCGGCACCGTGACCACGGCGGGAGCGCCGACCGCCGAGAGAAGGAACCCGCACCATGCTTTCCAGCGCATTTCGGGATCGAATGGCGGTTGGCCGGTCAGGACACTGACAAGCGAATCGATCGGGTATGCGACCGCGACAATCCCCATGCCCACCGCGGTGCACAGGACCACCGTGTACAGTGCGCGTTCCTGCCAGGGGCTATCGCCCGCGGCGCGCATCTCGCGCACGCTTGCCCGGCTGACGAGCACAGCCGTCGCACCGAGCGGCAGGGAAAACGCGATCCAGATCACGACGGCAGGCCAGCCGAGGGCTTGGTCGATCAACTGGTCGGCGCGGCGGGCGGGCGTCCCTGCGATCAGGATGACAACGGTGGCGGTGAGGGTGAGCAGGTAGTAGCGCCGCTGCCTGTGCCACGTGTGGGCGGGGTCTGCGCCTGCCCACAGCTTGGCGATGCCGTAGATATTCGAGACGGCCAGCACGGTTGCTCCCAGCGAGAGCTGCCGGGCGATGTTCACCACGTCGCTGTTGTCGCCGGGCAGCAGCCGGGTCAGTGACTGTTCGAACCACGACTCCCGCAACAGGTGTTCGAGGAGAGCCGCGGCGAGCGCGCGGTTGACGAGCCGGTCGACGACGCTGTCCGGCAACAGCCACCACCGACCGATGAGCGCCAACGCGATACCTGTCAGGACGGGCCAGGTGATCGAACCCGGGATCGGGGAAGTCATCTCACCGATGCCGGTTTCGGAAGAACGTCGAGCGGAACCGGCTCGCCGACCGCTTCGGCAGCATCGCTTCGACGAGCAACAGGTCGGCGAAGGTTTCGGCGGCGCGCTCGCGCTCACTTCCGTAATCCTGGCGGCGCAGTACGCTGCGGATCGTTTCCAGCGACAGCGAGGGCATCAATTCGCGCAACGGCAGATCGGCCGCGGCACCATCGGTACCGCTCGCGGTTCCTCCGTGGCCGAGCAACATATGACCGATCTCGTGGGCGATGATGTGATCGGCATGCCATTCGGTGTCGGCTCCGTACATGATCACGTCGTCGCCTGCACGGGCGATCCACAGGCCGCTTCCGGTGCCGCATCCGTTCTCCGAGAGTGCGCCGACATCGATCGGGCACAACGTGATCGGCCGTTCCCGGTACTCTGCCACCCGCGCGATGTACTCCGTTACGTCCCATGGGTGGGGGATCGGTACCAGGCGACCCAGCTCCTCGAATCGCGCGGCGAGATCCTCCATTACGCCTTCCCCTTGTCGATCACGTGACCTATGCCGATACCGCGATGAGCGTAGCCGCCGACCGAGCATCGTCACGGACGCGGCTTGTCGCGCAGGCTTTCTCGCACCGACTCGACGGATCGGCCGCGTGGTCATCGTCCAGTCGGCCTGACAGAGAAATGCGTAGTCGATCGTGACGGTTCGCTCATGTTCCCGAAGGGTTCCGTGAGGCCGCTATCCACGCCGCGACCTGTGTTCGCGAGGTGAAGCCCAGTTTGGTCAGCACGTGTTCGACATGGCCTTGTGCGGTGCGGGGCGAGATCACCAAGCGAGCGGCGATCTCCCTGTTGGTCAGGCCTTCGGCGACCAGTTCGGCGACTTGCCGCTCGCGTTTGGTCAATTTGCTGCCCAGGGGATTTCGCGCCGAGGGTGAGGCCGGTTCACCCAGGGCGTAGGCGATCGCGGCGTCGAGATCGAGCGCGGCGCCTTCCCGGTGGGCCGCGGCGTAGGCGTGCTCGCTGATGGCTTCTCGAGTTCGGCGCTCGCACTCTTCCTGATAAGCGAGCAGCTCTGGGAATTGGGTCGGCGCGGTACCCACGGACCGGCCGATCTGTTCGGCGGCCGCGAACAAGACGACCACACGCTCGGCAGCTTCGTGGTCGGCTGCGATCCACGCCAGTGCTTGCAGGCACATGCTGAGGTTCGTGCGGTCGTCCACCTTCCTGCTCACCCGCAGTGCTCGCACGATGAGTCGAGTCGCCCGCACGGAATCTCCTCGACGCCACAACGAAATAGCCAGCGCCCACATCGCGTAGGCCTGATATACCGTCCCGCCGTGTTCTTCGATGAGCGCGAGAGAGCGTTCGAAATATTCGATGGCCCGCGCGCTGTCGTCACCCAGCCCGTGCGTGAGACCGAGAAAGGTCAGCGCGTCGACTCGGAAGAGGAGAGGGCCGCCTCGCTCGGTATACACCCGGACGGCCTTCTCGAGATACAGGCGGGCGTCGGAAAGGTTTCCGTTGAACAGTGCGAGGAGTCCATCGGCGAAGTCGATGTGTGCGCGGATCAGCGGGTCGGTCGACCGCTCGGCGAACGCGTGCCCTTCGCGTACCAGATCGGCCACCCCTGAGACGTCGCCCTGTACTGCGGCTATGAGGGAGGTCGCGAATATCGCCGCGGCCTGGTCGACGGTGACTGTGCCGGTGCGGCGGGCCAGCAGACGCTCCAGCCAGCGACGCTCCTCGGCGAGGGAGCCGTGGGAGAACCGGAAGGGCAACAGAGCGTTGGCGATCCGGATTCCGGCTTCGGGGCTGTCGGACACGCAGAATTCCAGCGCTTGCCGCATGTTCGGCTGCTCCCGGCGCAACCGTCCGACCCACTCGAAGTCCCGAGGACTGATCAAGTCGGCATTCGCATCGAGCGCCAGCTGTTCGTACCAGTCACGGTGGCGACGGCAGAGTTCGAGGTATTCGCCGGTCCGCTCCCCTTTTTCGCGGCCGTAGTCACGCACCGTGTCCAGCATCCGAAACCGCACCACGCCCGCCGACTCTTCGCGAATGAGGATCGACTTGTCGACGAGGAACGCGACCGTATCCAGAATGTTCTCCGCTGCCAGATCCTCTCCGCAGACGTATTGCGCGGCCTCGAGGTCGAAGCTGCCCGCGAAGACCGACAACTGAGCCCACACTCGTTGTTGCACCGGTGTACACAGGTCGTAGCTCCAGTCGATGCACATGCGCAGTGTCTGTTGCCGCGGCGGTGCGCTCCTGCTGCCGCGAGTGAGCAAGGCGAACCGATCGGTCAAGCGTCGCAATATCTGTTCCGGCGACATCACCCGCAACCAGGCTGTCGCCAGCTCGATCGGCAACGGCAAGCCGTCCAGCTGCCGGCAGATCCGGGCGATGGGGCGTTGGTTGTCCTCGGTGAGTTCGAACCCCGGCACGGCAGTGGCGGCCCGGTCGCTGAACAACCTCATCGCGTCATTGCGGGCCGGGTTCCTGGGTAGCCGATCCGGATCGGGGACGGCCAGCGGGTGGATCGGCAGAACCGCTTCCCCTGCGAGGCCGATCGGCTCGCGGCTCGTCGCGAGAATGCGCACTCGCTGACACGCGCGAAGCAGCGACTCCGCGAGTTCCGCCACCGCGGCCACCAGTTGCTCGCAATTGTCCAGCACGAGCAGCAGTTCGCGATCGGCGAGGAACTCGGCGAGTACGTCGCGTAACGGCCGCATCGATCGGTCCTGCAAGTTCAGCGCGCCCGCGATGACGCTCGCCAACAGCGATTCGTCACGCAGCTCACCCAGCTCGACGAACACCACACCGTCGGCGAAGTCGCGTTGCGCAGTGGTGGCGACTTGCACCGCGAGCCGCGTCTTGCCCACTCCGCCGATCCCGGTGAGGGTCACCAACCGCGAGGTCGACAACGAGTTCGTCGCTTGCGTCAGCTCGGTTCGTCGATCGATGAAGCTGGTCAGTTCCAGCGGAAGCTTCCCCGAACCCGACGAAGCCTCCGTCGCTCGATGCTGCCGCGACCCCGTCGCAGGCAACTGCCGGCCTGGTGACTCGGCCTCGGGCTCCCCCGCGAGCGGAGTGTGCAACGCCATTTCATCGACAGGGAAACCATGACGGGTCTGCGCTTCTCGGAGTTGCTCACCCAGTTCCGCGGCGGAAGGTCGGCTGTTCGGGTCACCGGCCATGGCACGTTCGATGATGGCTCCCACGGCCTCGGGAATGCCGTGCTCGCGCAGGTCCGGTACCGGCTCGGAGGTGATTCTGAGGAACTGGGCCACCAACTGCTCGCCGTCGCGGCGCTCGAAGGCCGCATGGCCGGTGATCGCGGCGAACAAGGTGGCGCCGAGGCCGTAGACGTCCGCGGCCGGGCCTGCCGCCTCGCCGCCGATCACTTCCGGAGCAGTGAAGGCGGGCGTCCCGGTGACGATGCCCGCGCCGGTGACGAACCCGCCTCCGATATGAGCGATGCCGAAATCCACCAGCGTGGGCTCGTCGTAGTCGGTGTAGAGAATATTTCCGGGCTTGACGTCGCGATGGAGCACCCCGGCGCGATGCGCCGTCTCGAGAGCCCCGGCCATCTTCACCCCCAGCCGCAGCACTTCCTCGAGTCCCAGCGGCCCGCTGCCGCGGATCCGTGCGTCCAGAGAGCCGTGCGGGTAATACGGCATGACGATGTAGGGGCGACCGTCGTCGGTGACGTCTGCGTGCAGGACATGCACGATATTGGGATGGCCGGTCAACCTGCCCGCGGCCCGCTGCTCGCGTAAGAACCGGGCCCGGTTGTCCTCGTCCAGATCGGCGGTGAGGACCTTGACCGCGACCACTCGGTCGAGCGAAGCCTGCCTGCAGCAATACACAGCACCGAAACCACCCCGGCCGATCTCGGCGGCGTCCTCCAGCCCAGCCGCCGCCAATTCCGCCGCGACCGAACCGGACGCGTCGCGTTGCGTCGCGAAGGGATCGGCATCGGTCATCGACTACACCGATTCACCCCATCCGAGCCCATTGGCAAACCCACCACTGCACACCTCCCGGTGACGTATCCCCAGGATATCGCCGGGACTTATCCAGCGGGTCGCGCAGTCGGACTGTCAGGGCAAACGGGTGCTGACCGCGAAGACCGGGAACCTGCCTTCCGGGGGATGGGGTTGGAATTGAACGCGCACCGACGGGCCCGCGGACGAGGGGATCTCGCCTTCGAGCGATGTGTAGACCCACGGGCCTTCGTCGAGCTCCACGATGGCGATCGTCAGCGGCACCAACCCGCCCTGCCTGTCGGTCGGGGCCCGATCCACTACCCGCCATGACACGACGGAACCCGCACCCGACGACGGCACACTTTCGAGGTCGTCGGATCCGCAGGACGAGCACCCGGACGTTATCGGCGCGAGCAACTTCTCGCACCGCATGCAGCGGTAGATCATCAACATGTCGTCCGCGCGCAGCTCACTGCCACCTCCGACGACGTTCGAAGTGTGCTCGACTTGGTTCGTGTGCATACGGGCCTCCCCGAGGCGGTGCTGGCAAGTTCCGCTCCAGACTGCCCCGCTGAGCCACGTCGAGCGACGGTGAAATTACCGGGGGGTATACCTATTTTTCGCACGATCGAGGTGCGGACCGCACACCTCCTTGATTATATCCACGGCGTGGGTATAAGTTCGTCCTCACTTAACCCACACTGTGGATATCGGAGGCATGCGCTTTCCGTACCCGCGGTTTCCTCCCCCAGCGAACTCACCGGCACATGGACCAACCCGGGCGCCAGGCCCATGCGCAGTCACGGCCACAGCACTGATGGACCCGGCTTCGAAGGAGTACTCCCATGTCGTCCCGCTTCCACCTGCCGCCCGAAGACGTGCTGCGCGCCCGCGAGAAACTGGTTCTCGACCACTTCCGCGACGAAGTCCGCCAGGACTGGGACGCCACCCTGTCGACATTCCCCCACCCGCACTACGAGATCATCGCGCAGATGCTCGTCCACGACGGCGACGGCGAAGTGCGCGGCTACTATCACGACACCCGCGTCGCCTTCCCCGATCAGGACCACGAACTCATCGCGCTCCGGCACAGCCATGACGCCGTCATCGTCGAATTCTGGCTGCTCGGAACACATCTCGGATCACTCGGCAAGATTCCCCCGACCGGCTCCCGGCACCGCACGAGGATGACGGCCTACTTCGTCTTCGACGAGCACGAGAACCTGGTGACCGAACGGATCTACTTCGACCAGCTCACCATTCTCCGACAGCTGGTGGGCGGACTGAACAAACGCGATCCTCGTGACCTGTGGAAGCTCGGCCGAGCCGCCGCCGGAGCCCTCGCCATGACCGGCTCCGATCCGGACCCGCGCCTGCTGGCCACCACCCCACCCGACCTCGGCGATTGACCGCCGATACGCAGGACCCGTTACGGGCGTTCGGCCGTTCCTCCGCCGTTGTCGCGGGTTTCGATGGCCTTCACGGTCTTGTCCAGGGCCTGGCGCAGGACGCGTTTGCCGACGGTCCCGACCACGACTTCGAGGACTCGCCCTTTCAGGTTCTTGCCCTCGCGCACGATGACGACATCCACATCGGTCTTCCCGTCCGACCGGCGGTTGAAGGTGTAGGTGTGGCCCGAGTGGCCGCCCCATACGTTCGAGTCGGTGGTCGTCATGACGACCCGCTCGGGATTCGACCAGTCGTAGTGCAGGCGTTCCCAGATGCCGTGCGAGCCTTCCGTGACGTCGGCCTCACGGCGGCCCTGGTTGTGCACTTCGAGGTATTTGTCGGCGCTGTTGCCGAACACCTGTGAGCGGCCCGGCCCGAAATCGGTGAGCGCCGCTACGAACTGCTCCGGTGTCGAGTTCGTCGTCTCCTTGAAGTGGATGGTGGACATCGCCTTCTCCTTCGCTTTGGGGTGACGGGTTTCAAGCCAGGAGGTGAAAACGATCTGCGCTACGCCGGGCCTCGGCGCAATGCCGCGCCCCCGTACCACTGGCACACCAGCAACGCCATCTCGACCTCGAGCCGGTCGTCGTCTATCGGTCGACCCCGCCGCGCGATCGCTCGCGTTATCCGGTACTTCACGGAATTGAAGTGCAGGTTCATTTCCGCGGCCGCGGCCTTGTAGCTCGATCCGGTGCGCAGGAAGACCCGCAACGTCTCGCGGAGCCGCTCGTCGTTGTCGTTGTCGGAGGCCAGGTCGCCGAGTACCTCGCTCACCCAGTCCCGCGCTTCCGCCATGTCACCACCCAGCAGCGCCGCGGCGGACAGTCCCGGATCGGTCGCGGAGAAGACCGTCGGATCGTCCGTGCCGCGGGCGAGCGCGACCGCGCGCGCGGCCTGAGCGTGCCGATGGGACCGCTGGAAGCCCTCGACGCCGGCGCCGAGCGTGCCGATCGCGAAACAGGGAGCGTCGGCCCGGTCGCGTGCGAACCTGCGTACGGCGCCGACCGGGTCGGCGGGAACCGACCGGTAGGGCAGCCAGGCCCATGCGCTGACCCGATCGACGGCGGCGAACAGCGGGCGCGCCGACGCGTTCGCCGCTTCGGCCAGTTCCCGCACGAACCGCTGTATTCGGGGCAGCTCGTCACCGGCGGTGCTCAGCTCCGGATACCACAGCACCAGCGCGAGGTGATGCCAGCGCAGCGGGTAGCGGATCGACTCGGTCGCCGCGTCGACGTCGACGGCGCTCGTCTCGGTCAGCACTTCACGGACCTGGAGTGTGCGAATGCTGTTCTGATTCTCCAACCACTGTTCCCGCTCGCCCTGGTAGGCGGCGACGACCTGCCGGGTGATCGAGTCGATGTAGTTGAACAGCGTCGTAGTGATGGTCTGCAGGGCATCGACACGCTGCTGCGGCGTGATATCGGCGGCCCGCACCTCCGCGAACACCAGTTCGCTCATCCGTCGCTGCCCCACCCAGTAGGCGCGAATCAAAGCATTGAGCGAAACCTCGTGCTGAGCAAGCCGTTTGGCGTATTCGATCGCCGCCGTCGGCGCCTGGACGCGCGCGACCGGAATATCGTGGCGCAGCGCCTGCAACAGTGTCTCGACGTTCGCGTGCACGCTGGCCCCGAGCAGTTCCAGCGAATCCGTGTCCTCGCGCAGTTCGGCTATTTCTTCCTCGAGTTTGCGCCGGATGGTCGTGCCGATTTCCGTCACCCGCTCGTTCATCCGGGCGGCGATCCCTCCGACGTAGTCGCCGAGCTCGACTTCGCTATCGCGACGAAAAGTCGTCACACGATCATTGTAGGTACCTCGCTTCGGCGCCACGGAAATATCGCGGGCGGCCATCGAGCGAGAACCGCGGCGAGGAACCTGCCGAGGCGCTCTCTTCGCTCGGCTAGGAATTCGATCTGCCGCGAGGCACAATTAGGTCTATCGCGTTCGACAGATCACTTCGCCCATCGAGGGGGAGGAACTGACGACATGCACCGAGACGGCGAGCGCCCGAAAGGGCTTTCGGTTTCCGCGCTGGCGGCGGTGGCGAACCCGTCGTACTCGCGAATCGACACCTGGAATCTGCTCGACGACGCGTGCCGTCGGCTCGCCGATGTCAATCGGGCCGGGCTGGACGCCACCCACGAAGCCGCCCGGGTGCGGCGTCTTCTCGATCGACTCGGCACCTATGAGCGGTACTGGCTGTACCCGGGACCGGCGAGATTGGCGGCGTTTCGCGATTATCTCGCCGATCTCGCGACGGCGCGGCTCACCGACGAAGTGTCGCTGGCCGTGCGCCTGCTCTCCGAGTACGGCGACCGTGCGGCTTTGTTCGACACCTCCGCGCCGATGGAAGATCAGGAACTCGTGGCGCGGGCCAAAGAGCAGCAGTTCTACACCGTCCTGCTCGGCGACGACGCTCCGCCCGACGCTCCCGCAGGCCTGGCGGAGAGCCTGCGGGCACTGCGCGACCCATCGGACGATGTGCAGTTCGAACTGCTCGTCGTGGCGAGCATCGAGGACGCCATCACCGCCGTCGCGTTGAACGGCGAGATTCAGGCGGCGATCATCCGGCACGACCTCCCCCTCCGTTCCAGCGACCGCGCGCCGTTGATGACCACGTTGCTCGGCGCCAACGAAGACGTGAACGTGACCGACCGCAACCACGACTGGGTCGAATGCGGCGAGTGGATCAGGAAGCTGCGACCGCATATCGACCTGTACCTGCTCACCGACGAGTCGATCGCCGCGGAGACCGAGGACGAGACGGACGTCTACGATCGCACGTTCTACCGCCTCAACGACGTCACCGACCTGTACAGCACGGTGCTCGCGGGCGTCCGCAGCCGGTTCGCCACACCGTTCTTCGATGCCTTGCGTGCCTACGCGGCCGCGCCGGTCGGCCAATTCCACGCGCTTCCCGTCGCACGTGGCGCCAGCATCTTCAACTCCAAGTCGCTGCAGGACATGGGCGAGTTCTACGGCCGCAACATCTTCATGGCCGAGACGTCGTCCACCTCCGGCGGGCTGGACTCACTGCTGGACCCACACGGCACGATCAGGGCGGCGATGGACAAAGCCGCCGAGACGTGGTGCGCCGATCAGACGTACTTCGTCACCAATGGCACATCCACCGCGAACAAGATCGTCGTGCAGGCCCTGACCCGGCCGGGCGACATCGTCCTGATCGACCGCAATTGCCACAAGTCGCACCACTACGGCTTGGTGCTCGCCGGAGCGTACCCGCTGTACCTGGATGCCTACCCGCTCGCGCCGTTCGCGATCTACGGAGCCGTGTCCCTGCACACCATCAAGAAGGCACTGCTGGACCTCGATGCGGCCGGACAACTGGACCGGGTGCGGATGCTGCTGCTGACCAACTGCACTTTCGACGGCATCGTCTACAACCCCCAGCGCGTGATGGAGGAGGTTCTGGCGATCAAGCCGGACATCTGCTTCCTGTGGGACGAAGCGTGGTACGCGTTCGCGACCGCCGTGCCGTGGGCGCGACAGCGCACCGCGATGGTTGCCGCCGAGCAACTCCGATCGATGTTGTCCTCGCCCGGGTACGCCGAGGAGTACCGCGAGTGGCGTGCGTCGATGCGGGGAGTCGACCGTGCCGAGTGGAGCGAGCGCAGGCTGCTTCCCGACCCCGAGCGTGCGCGGGTGCGCGTGTACGCGACGCATTCCACCCACAAATCGCTGTCCGCGCTTCGGCAGGCGTCGATGATCCATGTCCGCGACCAGGATTTCAAAGCTCTCGTCCGCGAGACGTTCGCCGAGGCGTTCCTGACCCACACCTCGACCTCGCCGAACCAGCAACTCCTGGCGTCGTTGGACCTGGCGCGCAGGCAGGTCGACATCGAGGGCTTCCAGCTGGTCCGCAACGTCTACGACATGGCGCTCGTGTTCCGCCACCGCGTCCGTAAGGACCGGCTGATCGGGAAGTGGTTCCGCATCCTCGACGAGGACGACCTGGTGCCCGACGAGTTCCGCCCCTCCGAAGTCATCTCCTACCGGCAGGTCAGACAGGGTGGCTTGGCGGAATGGAACGAGGCGTGGCGGTCCGATCAGTTCGTGCTCGACCCGACCCGGGTCACCCTGTTCATCGGCAAGACCGGCATGAACGGGTACGACTTCCGCGAGAAGATCCTGATGGACCGGTTCGGCATCCAGATCAACAAGACCTCGATCAACAGTGTGCTGTTGATCTTCACGATCGGCGTCACCTGGTCGAGCGTGCACTACCTGCTCGACGTGCTGCGCCGGGTCGCCACCGACTTCGAGAGAAGCCGGAGCGCGGGTGGCAGGGCCGATCGCGCCCTGCAACAGCGCCGGGTCGAGGAGATCACCAAGGATCTGCCCGCACTGCCCGATTTCAGCGAGTTCGACAGCGCTTTCCGTCCCGACGGCGCCAGCTCGTTCGGCGATATGCGTTCGGCCTTCTACGCCGGGTATGCGGAGTCCGACCGCGAACACGTCCTGCTCGGCGATGCCGGGCGACGGCTCGCCAAGGGGAAGCCCCTGGTATCGGCCACCTTCGTGGTGCCCTACCCGCCCGGCTTCCCGATACTGGTTCCAGGGCAGGTGGTCTCGACGGAGATCCTTTATTTCCTCGCCGACCTCGACGTCAAGGAAATTCACGGATACAACCCAGCCCTCGGGTTGTCGGTCTTCACCGAAACCGCGCTCGCGCGGCTGGCCGCGGCTCGGCACCCGATTGCCGCGGCATCCGACGGTGTCGGCGCCGGGAAGATCGAGGGTCGGCGATCAGCCGTCGGCGGCAAGGCGGTTCAGCCACTCCCGCAGTAGATCTTGCTCCGCGCTGCTGAGGGTCGTCTGCTCGGGCAGTGCGGCGCGCAAGGCGCGGGCGGCGCCTGCCGGGCCCGCGTCTCGCACCGCCGGTTGTTGGTTGGTGACGGCGGCGACCATCGACTCCCGCAGGGTGGTCAACAAGGCCGGGTTGCGCCGCTCCTCGCGCAGCGAGAGCCAGGTGAGCACTGCGCCGCGCGCCGTGGCATGGATGATCTGGGCCGCGAGTTCCTCGTCGACGCGCAGCCAGCCGCCGGCGGCGAGGCGCCGGATTCGGCCCATCAGGATCTCCATGCCGGCCTTGAAGGCAGCCGAGGTGGTACCGACGGGTTCGGTGTACATCAACGTGTACAGCGCGGGGTTGGCCAAACCGAATTCGACCGCGACGTCCCAGCCGGCTCTGAGGTCCTCGATGGGGTCCGGCGGATCGGGGTCGACGTGCTTGGTGGCGAGAAACGCGGCGAAGCCGTGCTCGGCCACCGCGTCGAGCAGCCCGTCCTTGTCGCCGAACAGCCGGTAGATGGCCGGCGGCTGCAAGCCCGCCGCATCAGCGACCGCGCGCGTGGTGACCGCGTCGCGACCCCCACGCGTCAGCAGGTCGATGGCGGCCTCGATGACCCGCTGCCGGGTCTGCTCGCGGCCCGTGGCCGTGCCGGACTCGACGGTAGTTGCGTCATCGGTGCCGCGTGCGCGCGATGTCATATATCAACGATACCGCTTCACTGGTTCCATTGTTAGTATCAGTGATACCGTTCAAATGTTTCCATTGGAACCATCGCCGTAACACAGGAGCGCATCGTGATCATCGTGACCGGAGCCACCGGACAGCTGGGACGTCAGATCGTCGAGAGACTGCTGACGCGCGTACCGGCGGACCGAGTCGGCGTCAGCGTCCGCGACCCGCGAAAAGCGCGGGCGTTCGCCGAGCGAGGGGTACGGGTACGCGAGGGAAGCTTCACCGACGCCGCCGGCCTCGCCAACGCCTTCGAGGGCGCCTCTCAGGTACTCATCGTCTCCGTCGACAAAATGGGCGAAGAGTGCGTCGAACAACACCGCACCGCGATCGAAGCGGCCGTCGCCGCGGGCGCCCGGCGCATCCTCTACACCAGCCAGATGGGAGCCAGTGCCTCGTCGCACTTCCAGGCGTGCCGTGATCACGCCGCCACCGAGGACGCACTACGCGCCTGCGGTGTGCCGTTCACGTCGCTGCGCAATGGCTTCTACGCCACCAGCGCGGCGCACTTCCTCGGCCACGCAGTGGAATCCGGTCAGCTCGAACTCCCCGCGGACGGGCCGTTCAGCTGGACCGCGCACGCCGACCTCGCCGAAGCCGCCGCCACCATCCTGGCCGACGAAGGCCGCTTCGACGGCCCCACGCCGCCGCTCACCGGAGGGCAAGCGCTCACCTTCGACGACATCGCCGGTATCGCCACCGAGATCACGGGCCGCGCCGTGACGAGGACCACGACACCCGACGACAAGTTCCGGGATGAGCTGGTGGGCCAAGGCGTTCCCGCGCAGCGGGCGGATCAGTTGCTGGGCATCTTCGCCGCCAGCCGAGTCGGCGAGTTCGCCACTGTCGACCCGACACTGGCCACCCTGCTCGGTCGCGAACCCGTCACCTTGAGTACGGTGCTGCGCGAGCAGCTCTCCCACGTTTGATGGCGTGTCGGCAGAGCGAGCCCGCAGCGATCGCCGAAAACTGTTGCGGGCCATCGTGTTCACGCGCTGGGTGACCGGCATTCGTTTCGATCCGGAGATCAGCGCGTGGCCTGCAGGATGATCGCCTTGTAGTCGGTCCACTCCGCTCGCCCGGCCAATGCGGCGGAGTCGGCGGTCGCCGCCGATTGCCAGGCTGCTGTATCCCGATACGCCATCCTCGGCGGTCCCGATTCCGCGGCCGCAGACGATGTCGCCGCCCGTGCCGATCGAGAACGCGATGCCGGGGACGACGCGCAAAGGTGTCCGCGTGGGCAACCGGAACCCGACACCTTGGTGGGATCGAACCACGAGAAGGGTGCGCTGCCGCGCACCCTGGGTGTCCTTTCGGCCCGGACCAGCGTCGATGAGTCTGGACAGCGTCATAAATGACGACAGCGGGACCTCCCCGCCACACCGACACGAAGGAGCACCCATATGACCATCGACCAGCGCTCGACCCACCGCACCCGCCGCTTCGCCCGCGCCCTGGCGATCGCCGCAGCACCCGCCCTGCTGGGCATGGGGCTGCTGACGGCCGGCGTGGCCCAGGCCGGCCAGGACCCCAACCTACCGACCTGCTCCTGGCCCAACCTGGCATGCGGGCCGCAAACCAACCTGACTCCCGGCGGCCAGACCAACCTCACCCCCGGCAACGCGGCCAGCGCCACCAGCATCCCCGCCGACCGCACTCCTGGCGGCCCCCACCGGCCGCCTCACGTCCGGCCGATCGCGGGGTAGCGCCAGTTGATGATCACGTGCGCGTACGTGCGACCCCGCCGCACTCGAGCGGGGTCGCGGCGAAGCCCGGTGACCATGTGGGTCGGACGCTATCGCGAATCACTCAAAGAAATCACCCCGATGTTGAGATTCTTTTTCAGCAGCCCCGGGTCCATCTTTTCGGAACTGATGCCTCCGATCGTCTCGTACATACGAAAGTAGTCGAGGACGGAGATTCCAGCTACCTCACGTCGATTGTCAGGTACGCGGCCCCCCTGGAGGACAGATGCTTCGAGGTTGCTCGGATCGTTGCCGAGGCTCAGCAGGGCCAGTCGCGCAGTAGATTCACTCGCAAGCAGAGATCCGGCGCCATCGACGAACACCGCTGCTCGGGTTCCGAATTTCAACGGATGCGCGGAGCCGATCGCAATACCGGCACGTAAGTAGTCGAACCCGAAGTTGACAGTGCCGTAAGTGATTTCGGAATCATATCCTCGACGTAGAGATTCGGGAGGCTGCCCGGCAAGGTTGACGCCCACGTTAGAACCCAAAAAGTGGTACACCCGACCGGCCCATGCCGCGGCAGTAATGGCGATCTCCTCGTTCTTCGTCACGACATGAATTCCCTCGTCAGCAATGGCCCTCAAATACACCGACAAGATCAGAGCCGGAGTACTGTCACGCGGCTTCATCTCTACCATATTTCCGATATAAGCGGCCGCCGCGCCCATGATCTGGAGCTTGCTCTGCCGGTAAGACAGAACTCGGCTGGACGCTTCGCGGCCGACAGCGAAAGTCTCCATCAAGAATTCATCGAGAGTTTCTCCGGAGTCGTACCGATCGCGGAATTCGTCCGTCTTTTCGCGGAGCTCGCCGTCCGCAAGCGCTTCCATCTCCGGCGAAGTAGCCAGGACCTGATCGGCCAGGTGACTCAGACGTTCGATCATCTTTGCAGACCTTCGGCGGCGAAATGCATCCAACAGACCGAACTCGGCCGAAGGACGATTCCTGACTTCTACTCGGCGTGCATGCTCTCTCCGTTCGCGGCGTGACGCCGGGGCGGGCCTGTTGTGTACGACGACTGGAGGACGACCGCCGACAGTGCCGACTCGCGTAGGCGCATACGCGACCCGGAGCACTTGTAGTGCGGCGTCGGCCAAGGATCGACAATCCGGATAACGGTCAACGGGTTCTTTTGCCATTGCTTTCGCAATTATGCCGTCCAGCGCCGGCGGGATCGCCGGATTGATTCGACTCGGCCGTGGTGGCGGCTCGTAGATGTGAGCGTGCATGACCGCGGGATCATGGTCTCGCGGAAAAGGAACTTTTCCAGTGATCATTCGGAAGAAGCTGCAGCCGAGAGAGTAGACGTCCGCTCTGCTGTCCACCTCTCCCCCGAGGATCCGCTCCGGTGCCATATAGGCCATAGTGCCGTGGACCGTCCCCGTGGCCGTGAGGTTTGTGGGACTGAGCAGATTTCGCGCTATGCCGAAATCTGAAATCCAAAGCCGCTCTACGCCGGAATCGGACTGTATGAGGAAATTAGCGGGCTTGATATCGCGATGCAGAATTCCCGCGCGGTGCGCATAGTCGAGACCGCTGGATGCCTGTATCAGCAGGCCGACCGCCCGGTCCGGAGTCAATCCCGAGTTGCTGGCGAGTTCCTCACAGTTGACGCCGTCTATGAACCGCATTGCTATCCACAGCTGCCCGCCATCGTCGCCATGGCCGAGAATATCGACGATATTGGGATGATGCAGCGTTGCCGCGAGCTCGGCTTCGAGCCGAAATCTCTCGACAGCCACACGAAATTCATCCAGTTCTTTGCGAGTTCGGCCGGGCTCAGCCTCGAGAACCTTCAGTGCGACAGGCGACGATCCGTCGTCATACGCCAGGTAAACCGTGCCCTGGGCTCCCGCTCCCAGCGTTCGCTCGATCTTGAATCCGGCCAACCTGTCACCACGCTCGAGCATAATGACCGCTTCCCCTCCGATCCGCTGCACGCAAGCGGCTCCAGGACAGCGCCGACTGGACTGCCGGGCTTCTCATACTTTTCTATCACTGTCGCACCAGCCACCGGCTCGGGACAGCGATATGCCGGTTGCACTCCCGATTCGGGGCTGACTGACCTTGCCTGGGCGGATGCTCGACAATTCTGGGCACCGCGCCCAGGAATTCTTGTCAGATGTTCAGCGGAGAGGTCGGGGGGAAGGTGACCGGCAATTCGGTCAGGGCGCGGTGGAAGGGGCCCGGTCGCCACTCGGGAGTTCGGTTCGGCAGGTTCAGTTCGATCTCCGGCAGTGCGTCGAGGAGTTGGTCGATGGCCTCTTGCGCGATCAGGTAGGCCAGCGGACGCGCGGGGCAGGCGTGCGGGCCGAGACCCCAGGCCAGGTGGGAGCGGTTGCCGGTCAAGTCGCCGGTGCGGATCGCGGGGTCGTTGTTGCACGCGGCCATGCTGATGACGACGGGCTGATGCGCGGGCAACCAGACGTCGTCGATGAGGATCGGGTGACGGGGATAGGTGATCAGCAGGTTCGCCAGTGGCGGGTCGTTGAACAAGACCTCGTCGATGGCATCGCGGGACGACAGGTTTCCGCCGAGGATACTGTCGCCGAAGCGCTCGTCGGTGAGGATCAGCAGCAGGGTGTTGGTGATCAGGTTCAGCTGGAATTCGATGCCGCTGCCGTACACCTGGGACACGTGGTGCGACGCCTCGACGTCGTCGAGCCGGGCGGGATGCCGCAGCAGTACCGAGGTGATGTCGCGCTGGGGTTCGGCGCGTTTGAGTGTCACGAGGCTCATCAGCGCCTCGCCGAGCATCTGATTGCCCTTCTCGGCGTCGACACCCTCGAGGAGGGCGGCCGTACCGGCGGCGACCTGCGCCCCGATCTCCGGCGGGCAGCCGAGCAGATAGTTCACCGCTTGGAAGACGAGCGGGAACACGTACTGGCGGATCAGCTCGGCGGACCCGTCTTCGCAGAACGAGTTGATCAGCGGGGTGGCCAGTCCTTCCACGACGGAATGGAGGGCATACAGGTCGACCTCATCGATGCTGGCGGTGATCGCCCCACGGTAGCGGGTGAAGTCGGTCCCGGCGCTGCGACTGGCCATGGGCCGCCACTCCAGCAGGGGAAGAATGGGGCAATCCGCGGGGATGTTCTTCTGCCAGGCGCGCGGGTCGGCCGGGAAATGGTCGGGATCGTTGAGGATCCGCACCGCGGTGCCGTAGCCGATCACCAAGGTCGCCGGGACGCCGGGGGCCAACTCCACCGGCGCCAAAGACCCATAGCGCCTGCGCATCTCGCGGTACACACGGTGCGGATCGGCCGCGAACTCGGGCGAGTACATGGGCACTCGCTGTTCGTCGGATTCGATCGGCGAGCCGTGGAGGACCGGGCACGACCCAGCCGGAGCATGAGATTGCGGCGTACTCAAAGAGCGAACTCCAAACATTGGTGTTGCACAACGTGACTGCTGAACTACCGCTCCCTGCCTGGACACTGCACTGGAGCGAACTCACGGCGACTGTGCCGGAACCAAGCGATGGTATAGCGCGCGTGGACCGTGACCCTCACCGCGGACGAGAACAGCTTCGCAGAATGCCTGCCGATCCGCTGCGCGGCCGGAATCGACCCGGCCGCGACAACACGGAGGCAGTGGACGAACTCGGGGTCAGACGCCGAGAGCGTCCAGTGAGTCGTGGTCGTCGATGGCCGTGGTGATTCGCTTCAACAGCGTCAGGCAAGTCTCCACCGGCTGCATCTTGGGTTGATACGCCGCCCTGCCGATCGTGAACGCCCACGCCGCGTACGCGAACATGGACTGTTGCCGGTACGCCAGCCACGCGTCCTCGAACGACGGCGCCTGGCCGCCGAGGGCTCCGAGTTCGTCCAGGTAGGCCGCCAGCAGTTCACGGTCCCAAGCACGCCGGTCCTCGGGCTCGCATCCCGAATTCACGGTATAGGCGAAGTCGTGTGCCCAGCC
The DNA here is from genome assembly GCF_053604885.1 of Nocardia sp. NPDC003999. NCBI lineage: Bacteria > Bacillati > Actinomycetota > Actinomycetes > Mycobacteriales > Nocardiaceae > Nocardia > Nocardia sp. NPDC003999. The sequence continues at coordinate 72,765 of NZ_JBSGIB010000005.1, read as the reverse complement.
TCCCCGCATCACCACCTGCCAGTCGACGAATCCCATTCGCCCGGCGGCGGTTCGATATGTCTGCCCGATGTGCGGGTCACCGTGCAACAGAGTCTGCGGAAGCTCGTTCGTCGCGTTGTCGATCGCCCGCTCGACACCGGCCCAGAGCCGGTCGGCTCGGTCGTGCAGGGCCTCCGGGACCACCGCCGCGGCGCGGCGCAGACCGACCTCGCAACGCTTCTTCATGTCGATGGCGGCGAGGTATGCCCGCAGCGCCTCGGTGGTGGTCTTGAGGTCCGCGATCGACGGGTGATTCCAGAACGTCCGGTGGAGTCGAGCCAGATTGCGCACCAGGTCTTCGATCTGGTCCCGGGCGACCGGGGCGTTCGGCTCGACGAACTGCGCACCACGGGTCGAGGCGATGTCTTCCATCAAGGCGATCGATCGCCAGGACGCCGAATCGGCGGCACCCCAGTAGCCGATCGGCGCTTCGATGTCGACCTGGGGGCGGAAGTCACGGAAGAAACGGGTTTCGCCGTCGATCATCTTCCCGCCACCGAGCAGGATGCGTTGCGAGAAGGCCGTCGTCGTCTTCGCGAAGAGGTCGGTCGGCAAGCCCGCCTGCCGTCCCGCGTCGTTGTAGTCGACGCGAATCGCGACGCGGGTCGATGTTCCGCGGCTGCCGTTCGCGGTTTCGAACGAGAGCACCTCGGCCCCGGGGACATCGCGGCACAGCACGGCCGTCAGCCACTGTGGGGTCAGCGTCTCACCCGACACCGGGACGTCCTCGACGTCGCGCGCCTTCGGCCGGAACACTTTCTCGCCGATGATGTGAGCACCGACCGTGACGGACCGTCCGAGCAACCAGAGCTTGTGGTTCATACGCTTGCCTCGATTCCGGAGTACGACATGACCGCCCGAGCAGCCGGATCGCCGGCGCACGGGTCCGCAGGACAGTAACGCACTCTCGAAACAGCTGTACCGCAATGCGATTGCCGAGCCGATCCGGGCGGTTGCTACTCGGTGGTCGCCTTCTGCGCGATCTTCGTCAGCCGTTCCCAGGCGGGCGAGGTGACTCCGACGGATTCGTTCACCAGGCGGACCAGTTTCGGATCCAGCGCCGGGGTGGTCCGGCCGGCTCCGGTGCGTCTGCCGATGATCCACCGGCGGGTGCGGTCGGCGAGGTCCACCAGCCGCGGGTCGTCGGGGGACCAGTCGAATGCCGCGTCGTAGTCGAGGTAGATGGCCCGGAATCGCGGATCGTCGATGGCGTCGAGCTTGTCGGCGACCCAGTCCGACGCCTGTTCCGGAGCGACCGATTGCAGCAGAATCCAGATGTCGCGCTCCATCCGGACCGCCCGGTCGCTCAACCCGAGTTCGCGCAGGCGCGCGAGGTATTCGGCGACATCGGCGGACACGAACAGACGATCGCCTGAGCCCAGTTCGGCGATCTGCTCGCGGGTGCGGCGGATCTCCTCGGCGCGTTCGGCGAGCATGCGGTCGATCTCGGCGATCGCCGCCGCGAACTCGTCGGAATTCGCGGTCAGCAATTCCTTGATCCGCGCCAGGGGCACGCCGGATCGCGCCAATGTCTTGATCTTGACCAGATCGATGGCGTCCTCGGCGCTGTAGCGGCGATAGCCGGAGGAGTCGCGCGGCGGCTCGGGCAGCAGGCCGCGTTCGTGGTAGACGCGCACGGCCTTGATCGTCACGCCCGCATACCGCGCGAGCTGCCCGATCGTGATCACGCCTGTCTCCCTTCGGTGCCCGCCGCCGTCATCGCACCCGGGCGAACAAGCGACCGGCGAGATCGATTCCGGTCACGGCGGCGGAATCGTCACGGGTGAAGAACCCGCGTTGTCCTTGCAGACCGCCTTCGGTGACGATGTACTCGTCCGCGTCGCCGGCCAGCAGGCCGAGGGTAGCCGGTGGCAGGTCGGGCGGCAGATCGGTCACCGCGGCGGCACGGATCTCGGGTTTGATGGCGCATTCGATCGTCAACCTTGCCCCGTCGGTGTCGAGCGTCAGCCGCATCATCTCGTTCTCGTAATGCCCGACGATCTCCCCTGCCCGCGCCACGTCGTAGGGCAGCGGCTCCGGATCGCGTTCGACCACACCGAGGTAGTGTTCGAGCACCCATTTCACCACGGTCCGGTTGAACGCCAGCCCCGCGTCCGGGCCCGCGTTCGACGTCACCGCGACGGCGAAATCGCGCTCCGGCACGATGAGCAAGTCGGCGAACTGACCGTTGCCCGACCCGCCGTGCCCGATGGTCGCGACACCGTTCACCTCGCGCAGGAACCAGCAGATCCCGAGCGCGTCACCCAGGGTGCTCCCGCGCAGCTCCACGGTCTGCTCCCGCATCCGGTGCAGCAGTTCGGCGGGCAGGATGCGCTCGCCTGCCTCGGTCCGGCCGTCGCCGAGGTGGAACCGCGCCCAGCGCAGCAGATCGCGGACAGACGTCGCCACGCCACCGCCGGGATTGTTCGCGCGGTTGTCCTTCCATTGCCGGGCGACGGCGAGCACACCGTCGGCGTCGACGTTGTGACCCACCGCGAACCGCCGGGTCATGACGTCGTCGACGGAATAACAGCTGTGTGTCAGCCCGAGCGGTTCGAACAACAGCGACGCGACCGCCCGTTCGAAGGTCGACCCGGTGACGTTCTCGACGACCCGGCCTGCCAGATTGAACCCCGCCTGACTGTAGGACGCCCGCCCTCCCGGTTCCGCGATCAGCCGCGCCTCGGCGAGTTTCACCGCGTGCCGTGCCAAAGCGTCGTCTCCTTCGCCCGTGTCGACGCCGAGCTTCCATTCCAGCCCGGCCGTATGGTTGAGCAGCCGCAACACAGTGATCTCGTCCGTGGCCGCATCGGCAGGGGCGAATTCCGGGACGTACCGCCGCACCGGCGCGTCCAACTCCACCCGTCCCTCGGCGACCAACCGCAGCAATGCGGTCGCCGTATGCGTCTTGCTCACCGACCCGACCACGAACATCGTGTCCCGGTCGACCGGAAGCGGATTGACCACACTCGTAACCCCGTGGCAAGCGAAGTCTTCTCGACCGCCGACCGTCACCCCGACCGCGACACCCGGTACGCCCAACGTTCCGGCCGACGCCGCGACGAATTCGGCCAATTCCGTGTTCATCTCGTTCATGCCACCATACTCGAACCCTGCCCCAGGGGCAATGTCAAGCCCTTGCCCGCGGCGGTGATCAAACGGCCCTGACTCCGCTCGACTGGGTGCCGTCATCCTCGCCGCGCATCGTGTAGACGCGCTCGAGGGCACGTCCATAACGGCATGATCCCGAAATGCGCTCGCCGGTAGACGCATCGACGAAACCTATGTTCGACGGGCTCGACGTTGTCGAGACAACCGTGCCACTCCGTGAGCAGTGGTTGAACTGTGCCGGTCGGTTGGCCGCCGGTTTCCTGAATAGGCCTGTGTTCGCGTCAGCCGCAGTTCACTGAGCATTCGAACAAGCTCGCCGAACTCGCCGCCGACACCGTCGGCTCGGCGGCCTGGTTGCACAGGCTCACGCCTTCGTCAGCCGGTTGGCGGACATGGAAAAAAGGTTGTCCCAGTGATGGTCGAGCCGCTGTTTCGCCTCGGTCGGCGGCACGGCGCTCAGCGTGCCGTGCTCGTCCTCGACGAGTAGTTCCCACCTCCGGAGTCTGCGCAGTCCGTCGCGGATCTGGAAATCGAAGGTCGTCCCCCATTGCCGCCGGAACCAGTCCTCCACGCGCCGATCGAGTTCGGTGGCGGTGAGCGGCCGATCGGCGGTGCGCAGGAAGTGGTATGCCAGCACGGCTTCCTTCACCTCCGAATCCTCGGCGGCACCGAGCAGGTGGTGGAACACTCCCGCATCATTGTCGAGGTTGCGGAAATAGAGATGCTCCGACAGCGTCTTCATCAACTTGATCTTGCGGTTCTTGAACTTGGAGAACTGACGCACCAGATAGCCGCCGAAGGCAGCCAACCCGGCGCCGAGGGTCACCAGCGTGGCTTGATCCAGCCGCACGGATTCCTCGCGCAACCCCACCCAGAACGCCAGCAGCAAGAGCAGCGGCCCCAGCGAAGCGACCAGCTTGGTGGCGACCACGACGATCCCCGAGACCACCGCGGGCACACCGATCAGCAGTTTGTCCAGTGGCCGCATCCGCACGCGAACGCTCGGATACAGCATCTCGAGGTCGTTTCTCGGGACGTTCTGGAACAACTTCAGCAGCACACCGCCGTTGGGCCGATCCGCGACCGCCTCCGCGCGCTCGGTGAACGCGACGTACACCAGAACCTTGCCGTAGCTGGTGAATTCGATGCTGCGCCGCCGTAGACCGAACAGCCACCGCACCTGCTCGGTGCGCTGCGCGACCCCGCGGCGGAAGAACATCGCCGTTTCGATGTCGTCCGCGTCGACTTCCAATCGCACCTTCACCAGCGAGTGCTCGGCGAACGCGCGATCGATCTCAGCGGCATCGATGCGCGTGAAATCCGCCGACTCGGCCAGCGCGACCAGCTCGCTCTCCACCCGCGCCCGCGCGGCGGCCCGGTGCTCGGGGGTGGCAACACGGATCGCCCGTTCGTCCTCCGCTGGATCGACCACTTGATAGGCATCGAGCACAGCCTCACCGCGCACATGGAACTCGTTGTGCACCAACGCCGCCAGCAGACGCGCGAACTCCACGAACGACTCGCGCTCCGCTTCGGGGAGTTCGTCGGCACACAGCGATATCACCGCGCTCTTACGGAAAGGCAGGAAGTGTTCGGCGTCCATCGGCAACTCCTCTCGGCGGACCGCCCGTCGGTCACAACCCTATGGGGAGGCCGCGATCCACCGCGTAAGTGACGGTCCGGCACTCGGCTGCGGTATATGGATCTCGAAGAAAACGACCGATCACGCCGAGGAGAGGATCTACACAGCGGGGTTGTCGCGTCCGCCGAGCTGGACGTTTCCGATATCGCGCGCCTGTACGACGTGCCCGTGGACCTGGGCTTGCCCGCCGATCGTGTTGATCACAGCCTCGTCGGCAGCGGCTTGCTGAGTGTGATCGATCCAGGTGCGAATGAGGTCTGCGAGAACCGGATCAGCAGCGGCACCGTTCATCAAATGCCCGGCCAAGTCGATCGCACCGTCGCGATCGTCCTGCGCTCGCTGCAGTGCGCGATCCGCGCGATGTTCGTCACCGAACGCACGCCGCGTCAAACGCGCCAGCCCGTTCCACGCACTCTTACCGGCCTCCCCCGCCGCCGCTTGCGTGATCAATGCGAGCAACACGCTCAAGGAAATCGGGTCCATCTGTCCTCCTACATGTATCGGGGCTCGAAGATGCAGAGCATCGGGCGCCATGTTCCTGTGTCTATGCGTCGACCGGACCGTCTGATCCATGATTCGGCGAAGGGGACCCCCGAAGGGATGATTCGATCGAGTCGAGCAATGATGCCGCAGCCGCATCGTCGAATTCGTCTAGCAATGACAATGCTTCGCTCCAGTAACGCGCCGCATCATCCGGCTTCCCGAGTTCGACCGACACGTGAGCGAGGTGGTCGAGCGCCACTGCCGTACCCCACCTACTGTGGATACTGCGGTAAAGCGCAATCGCCTCTAGGTGGAAGCTCGCCGCTTCATCCCACCGGCCGAGCAGCCCGTAGGTGACGCCTGTAGCATCGAGCGCATCCGCTTCCCGGTTGCGATCGCCGAATTGCCGACTGGTGACCACCACACGGTGATACGTGACCAGCGCCGACTCGAGGTCACCGCTGTCCTTCTGGATGTCGCCGTGATAAAGAAGGATGGTCGCTTCGCCCAGTTTCGAAGGCGACTTCGTGAGTACTGTCTCAGCCCAGCGAGCAGCCTCGTCATATCGGCCCAATTTGTGAGCGGCGCGCATGACGCTTATCAGGGCGACAATTTCATGTGTAGGGTGGTCTGAGAAACGGCCTGAGCCGATGAGTTCTTTCGAACTATCGTAGGCTTCCTGGAACTGGTCGAAATTTATGTAACCCCACAGTCGGTTTGCCAGCACGATCACGACGATGTCGGAGTGGTCGTACTGTTCGGCTAGCATCTCCGCTTGATCGAGATACGCGTAGGCGAGATTCGGTCGCCGAGCGGAGATGCTCACGAGTGCCAGCAGATTCGAGGTCAGTGCTTCGCCCCGGTGATGGCCGATCTGCCGGAACAGCTCGAGCGCTGACCGGCCCGTCGCTTCGGCTTCGTCCAGATGATGACTCTGCCGATACGCCATACTCAACGACTCCAAAAGTAGCGCTTCGGCCGCGCTGTCGTTCAGCCGTCGCGCGCCTTCGAGCCCGAGTTCCGTGGTGAGCAACCAGTCGTCGAAGGCGTTGATCACAGGGAACAGCCGATGAAGCAAGATCGGGATCTGCCAGGCCGTTCGATTCTTGCCGCTCTTGACGGCCAGTCGCACACAAGCAACGAAATTGGCGCGTTCGGCATCGAACCAGGCCGACGCCACGCCGGAGTCTGTGAATACCAACGGTTGAACACTGTCCGGCGGCGCGTCGGGGTGGATATCCTGAATCGGTTCGACGAGGCGGATCGGTAGATTGGTCAAGCAGTTCGCGATCGTGTGCACGTACCATGCCAGGACTCGCTCGATGGCGGCGTCACGGCCCTCGGTGGTGTCCTCGTGCCCGACCTGGTCTACTGCGTAGGCGCGCAAAAGGTCATGGCACTGGTAACGGTCGTGGCCGATTTGATCGAGTAGGTGCGCTCCGACAAGTACGTCCAAGAGCCGGCTCGCCTCGGCGACAGGGACAGCGGCAATGGCCGCCGCGGCATGGACCGAGAATTCTGGACTGGGATGCAATCCGAGCAGCCGGAACATGCGCGCGACCTCGGCAGGCAATGCTCGATACGACCAGGCGAATACCGTCCGCACCGCGTCGGCCTCATCGTCATCCTCGGCCGACAGCGCGGACCATAGATGTGACTCGTCTCGAAGGTTGCCGATCAGTTCACCCATCGGCATATGCGGTCGCACCGCCGCGCGCTCGGCGGCGATCCGCAGCGCCAGCGGCAGCCGGGCACACAGCTGGGCGAGTTCGGCGATGTCCTGTTCGGTATCGCCGGAACGATATCCATCGACGGTCTCGTACAGGAGTGCGACGGCCGCGGATTCGTCGAAAAGGTCGAGGGTCAGTCGATGCGCGCCGTCGCGGGCGACCAGGCCCGAGAGCCGGGAACGGCTGGTAACCAAGACCAGACAGCGCCCGGCACCGGGAAGCAGGGGACGAACCTGTGTGACCGTGGCCGCATTGTCGAGAACGATCAGCACCCGGCGTTGCGCGAGCAGCGAGCGAAACAACGCGCTCCGCGTCTCCAGATCCGGTGGCAACGCCGCCGGGGCAACTCCCAATGCGGTCAGAAATCGTTCCAACGCTTGGCCGGCGGTGATCGGTTCACCAGGGTCGTATCCGCGGAGGTTGACATACAGTTGACCGTCGGGAAACCGGCCCCGGACTCGATGCCCCCAGTGCACGGCAAGCGAGGTCTTCCCCACCCCCGCAGTCCCGGTCAGCACACACACCCGGGCTGATCCAATCCTCTCTGAGCCATTCTCGAGCAGGCCGTCCAGCTGCTCGATGTCTCCGAGTCGGTTGACGAAACCGCGGACATCCGCCGGCAACTGGGCGGGAACGGGCACAGTCTCACCGCCCGCGCTTCGGCCAGGAGGATGAAAGTGAATCCCACCGGCGATGTCTCGGGCCTGCACCACATCGCCGGCGCTGCCCGACAGATCCGAGCGAGTCCCACCCGGCTCGCGACCGGCCTCATCGTCTCTGCTTGCGGTCATCAACCCCCCAATGCCAACCCACAGCAGGATTATCCGCCGAATCGAGAGGCCCTGGCAGTCGATGTGATCAAACGGCTGAACATTCGAATGACCATCGCTGATCGGCACCCGCGATCTTCTGCCCGCTCATCGGTGCACCGCGATCGGGACGCACTGCTCCACCAGGTGTGCACCGAGCCGCATTCGTCCCGGGCAGGCGGGCGCCACAGTGGACCGCGAGCGCGGCGGTGGACGTTCGGTCCGCCGCCGCGCTCGATCTGTTCAGTTGTTCAGCTCATGTGTTGTGAGGTGCAGCGGATCACTGTCCGGGCTGGCACTGCGGCGGCGGGCCGTCCGGGTGATCACCGGGCGGAGGACCCTGACGGTCACCGGGCGGCGGGCCCTGGTGATCACCGGGCGGAGGACCCTGGTGATCGCCAGGAGGCGGGCCCTGGTGATCACCGGGCGGAGGACCCTGGTGATCGCCGGGAAGCGGGCACTGTTGTCCGGGCACCGGTCCCTGGCCCTGGGGCGCATCAGCGCCGGCCACACCGGCTCCGATGCCGAGGGCGCCGAGCGCGAGCGCACCGGCCACGGCGCTCATTGCCAGCTTCGATGTGAAACTCATCTGCGTTCCTCCTGTTGTCGGATCAGGTCCGAAACCGTCGGCCACTGCTCTGCGGCCGACGCGAGAATCGTTGAGTCTCAACATTTGTCCCTCGTTGGCGGAAGCTATGGGCCAGCTGTGAACCGACCGGCTTCGCATACCCGCACCTCCGCCGCGCGAGCCCGTTTCCGCTGGTCGCACCCTCACAGCAAACACATAGCCGCACCACAGCGGACCCCAAGCGTTACTCGCCATGGTGAAACGATGTCCGCGACGACCACCGGGAACGGGCCGGCCGAACGAATTGTCATGCGCCGCGCCGACGGCAGCCCGATCACCGTGCTCGTGGTCGACGACGAGCCCGTTCTGGCCGAGATGATGTCGATGGCGTTGCGCTACGAGGGATGGGAGGTCACTACCGCGGGTGACGGCCGGACCGCCGTCGCCAAGACCCGCGGGGCCCGCCCCGATGTGGTTGTGCTCGATGTGATGCTGCCGGACATGACCGGGCTGGAGGTGCTGGGCAAACTACGCGCACAATATCCGGACCTGCCGGTGCTCTTGCTGACCGCCAAGGACTCGGTCGAGGACCGCATCGCCGGGCTGACCGCGGGCGGCGACGACTACGTCACCAAGCCCTTCAGCATCGAGGAGGTGGTGCTGCGGCTGCGCTCGCTCCTGCGCCGAACCGGCGTCGCCACCGAGAACAGTGACGCGCAGCTGGTGGTCGGTGATCTCGTGCTGGACGAAGACAGTCACGAGGTCACCCGAGCGGGCGATGTGATCGTCTTGACCTCCACCGAGTTCGAATTGCTCCGGTTCTTCATGCGCAACCCGAAACGGGTACTGAGCAAGGCACAGATCTTGGATCGGGTGTGGAGTTACGACTTCGGCGGCCGGTCCAACATAGTCGAGCTGTATGTCTCCTACTTGCGGAAGAAGATCGATAGTGGACGCGCGCCGATGATCCACACCCTGCGCGGTGCCGGGTATGTCCTCAAGCCCGCAGGCTGAGGCGGCGCGCCGGGTGCTGATGCCACGGCGCTGGTCGCTGCGGGCACGGCTGTTGGTCGGGCAGGTGCTGTTACTGGTGATCGTGGTCGTCGGTATCGGCGCCGCGACCGAATTCGCGCTGCGCCAGTTCCTGGTACACCAACTCGACACCGAACTGATCGATGTGCAGAAGCGTTCGCTCGGCGAGGTCGGCGGTGGCCCGAGCCTGGGCCCCCGCCCCAGCGGTGAGCAGCCGCCGCCGCTGCCTCCACCCCCGCCACCGCCGCCGAACAACGGCCCGGGACCCGACTTCCTCAACCGGCGCGGTATCCAGCCCGACATGATCGGCGCCATCGTCCACGAAGGTAACGTCGCCAAGGCGGGCCGCAACGCGGCCGACGGCACTCAAGAAGCGTTGTCGCGGGCCGCGCAAGAGCAGCTCGCCGCGGTGGCGGCCAACGGGAAGCCGGTCGACGTCGATCTCCGCGGCCAAGGCCGGTATCGAGTGGTCGCGGACACCACCTGGTCGGGCGACATCGTCGTCACCGGCCTGCCGTTGACCGCCGTCGACGCGACGCTGTTGCGTGTTCTGTTGATCTTGGCGATCGTCACGGCGGTCGTCTCGATCGTCGCGACACTGGTCGGCATCTGGCTCATCCGGCACGCTCTCGCGCCGCTGGATCGGGTCGCGGCGACGGCCGCGCGGGTGGCCGGACTCGAACTGCGGCGCGGCGAGGTGGTAGTGCCCGTCCGGGTTCCGGTAGCGGACGCCGATCCGCGCACCGAGGTCGGACAGCTCGGCGCGGCGGTCAACCGGATGCTCGATCACATCACGGGTGCGTTGTCGGCACGCCACGACAGCGAGACCCGGGTCCGGCAATTCCTCGCCGACGCCAGCCACGAGCTGCGCACCCCGCTGGCCGCCATCCGCGGCTATGCCGAACTGGCGCAACGCAAACGAGCCGAGGTGCCCGGCGAGGTGGCCAATGCGATGGCCCGGGTGGAGTCCGAGTCCCGGCGGATGACGGGTCTGGTCGAGGACATGCTGCTGCTGGCCCGGCTGGATTCCGGGCGCGGGCTCGAACACGAACCGGTGGATCTGACCCAGCTCACGGTGGACGCGGTGAGCGACGCGCACATCGCGGGACCAGAACATCACTGGGATCTGGAGCTGCCCGACGAGCCGGTGGTGACCACCGGTGACGCGGCCCGGCTGCATCAGGTGCTGGCGAACCTGCTGACCAACGCGCGGGTCCACACCGGCCCTGGCACAACGGTGCTCACCTCGCTGGAATTCCACGGCGACGGAGGAGCCGTGCTGCGGGTGACCGACGACGGACCCGGAATCCCGGAAACCTTGCAGCCGACGGTGTTCCAGCGTTTCGCGCGCGGCGACTCGTCGCGCTCACGGCGGGCGGGCAGCACCGGCCTCGGTCTGGCGATCGTCGCGGCGGTCGTCAAGGCGCACGGCGGTGACATCTCGGTGGCCAGCGAACCCGGCCACACCGCATTCACCGTGCGTCTGCCCGGTGCGGGAAGCGGCTAGTCGGCGGACACGGCCTCCCGGATGGCTTTCACGGCGGCGGTCGGGGCGTAGCCGGGGGGGACACCTTCGACGAGGATGAGGTCACCCTCGATGTGCCGCGTGCGCAGCGGTGCGATCTCCCGGTACGCGGGCGAGTCCCACCACGCTCGCGCCTCGGCGATCCCGGGGAAGCCCAGCATCACCACGGCGCCGGGCCAGCTGCCTTCTTTCACCTCGTGCGGTGTCGCGTGCACGAGGTAGTGGCCGCCATACGGCTCGAGGGTCGACGAAAGACGTTCCATGTAGTCCGCGATCTCCGGGTGCGCGGCGGCGTCCTGCAGGTGAGCTATGGCGTAAGCGGTCATAGCGTGATCGTGGCATGGCGATCGACCACAGTCGATTACCTGCCGGGTAAGCGGCGCTCGTCTCGCGGGAGAGTGCTGGGGAACCGACGAGCGGCAATACGAGCCCGCACAGAGCGCCCCGACACTGTGGTCACGGCTGGAACCGTTCCGTGGGCGCGGCGGTCGCCGTGCGGCCGTGCACCGGGAGGAGGTGCGGGCGTTTGGCGGTACGTCCGTCGCCGGAGGAGCGTCCGGTGAGCCGCCTACCGAGCCAAGGACCTAGGAAGGTTGCGGCCCAACGTATTTCGCTCCTCACCGTCGCCATTCGGGTGTCGGCGGGCAGCGGCGGCGTCAAGGGCGCGGCCCAGCTTTCGTCGGCGCCGGGTAGACCCAAGGCGTGGGCGAGAGCGTCGGCGATGCGCTGATGTCCGAGCGAGTTGGCGTGTAGCCGGTCGGTGCTCCACAGGCGGGGATCGGTGACGGCGGCGTGGTGGGCGGTTTCGGCGAGGACGACGCCGTGCCGTGCCGCCGAGGCGCGGATGCGCTGGTTGAGCGCGGTGACGCGACCGCCGAGCGGGCGCGCGAGCGGGGTGATGCGCGCGAGGTCGGGGAAGGTCAACGTCGCCACGACCGCGCCGTTGGCGGTGAGGGCGGCGAACATCGCGTCCAAGTGTCCGGCGACCTCGTCGGCGTCGAAATTCGGCCGCAGCAGGTCGTTGACTCCGGCGACCACGGTCGCGAGGTCCGGTCGCAGCGCCAGGGCGGCATCGAGTTGCTCGGCGCGGATCTGCCGGGCGAGTTTGCCCCGAACCGCGAGATTGGCGTAGAGCAGGCCGGGATCGGCCTGCGCGAGGCGTTCGGCGAGCCGGTCGGCCAGGCCGCGCAATCCGGTCCGGTCGTCGCCGTCGCCGACGCCCTCGGTCTGACTGTCACCGAGCGCGACATAGGTTCGGTAGGTCACAAGCCCAGCTCCACATCGGTGATCGGGTAGGCCACACACGAATGGGTGTAATCGAATCGAGCGTCGGAGAGCCGGAGTTTCGCCTCCTCGGCGTTGTGCACCTCACCCTTCAGAATCCGCACCCGGCACAGGCTGCATTCGCCGGAACGGCAGGCGGCCTCGGGACGAATACCGTTGTCTTCCAGAGCGTCCAGAAGTGGACGGTTGCGCGGGGTGCGGAAGGAGGTGTTGCCGACGGTGACGGTGACCTCCTGCGCCGGATCGATACCGGCGGGCCAGTGCGATTGGGCGGTGGGATCGCTGGGCGCGCCGTTGGCCTCGAAACGGATGCGTTTGCGCGGGTGGCCCAGCGCGGTGAGCTGCCCGAGGGCGTAGGGGTACAGCGCCTGCGGGCCGCACACGTAGACCATACGGCCGTCGAGTTCGCCCACCAGCCGGTCGATGGTTTCCGCGGTGAGGAAGCCGGTGGCTCCGGTCCAGCCGGCGGCGGGTTCGGCGATGACATGGTCCACGTCGATGCCGGGGTGGGTGGCGGCGATCTCGTCCAGTTCCGCGCCGAAGATGATGTCGGAGGCGTCGCGGGAGCCGTAGATCAGGTGGAAGGCGCGATCGAGACCCAGATCGGCGATCTCACGAATCATGCTCATGGCCGGAGCCACGCCCGAACCGCCCGCGAGAAACACCACGTCGTTGCCGTGAAAAAGCGGGTTGTGGTGGAAGGTGCCCATCGGGCCGGTGGTGGTGAGCACCTGCCCGATCTCGGCGGTGTCGACGAGCAGGTTGCTGACGCGTCCGCCGGGGACACGGCGGACGGTGAGGTCGTAGTGGGTCAGCCGGGACGGGCTGGAGGAGATCGCGAACGGGCGGCTGGTGCCGTCGATGAAGACGTTCACGTACTGGCCCGCCAGGAAGGGCGGCAGCTCGAACCGGTCGGCGCGCTCGAGTCGCAAGGTCTTGGCGGTGGCGGTCTCCTCGATGATCGCGGTGACCACCAACCGCAGCCGCTTGGGGTGGTAGGCGTCGATGGTTGCGCGTGTTTCTGCGGAGTAGTCGCGCGTATCGGGGACGCGGGCATCGATCTCGGCGAGGATCTCCGCCGCCCCGTCGAACCGTTCTGCGAGTGGGTGCTTCACGTAGTGTCCTCCGATCAGGCGGCTTTGGAGCGCAGGAGACGGCGGGCGACGCGCGCACCGGCCTCCAGGGTGGGCTGGAATCCGCCGATCCCGGCCCAGGAGCCGGCCAGATGGAGTCCGGGAACATGGGTTCGGCGTTCGCTGTCGCGGAACAGCCAGCCTTCGGTGGCGTCCTGGTCGTAGCCGTAGATCGCGCCGCCCGGATGCCCCAGGTAGCGCATCATGGTCAACGGTGTCGCGACGTCGACCTCTTCGATGGCGTCGCGGATGCCGGGGGTGATGGTTTCGCACAGGTCGAGCAGGGTTTCGGCGTAGGCGAACTTGGTGCGCGCGTACTCCGATGCGGCGATGTTCTTCCAGATGTCGGCGTACTGCAACGTCATCAGGCTGACGTGCGTGGCGCCGGCGGGCGCGAATCCGATCGGCGCGACATCGTAGGAGCTGACGCAGATGCCCCGCGCGGGCTCGAACGATTTCCACGCCCGGTAGGTGCGGTCGTCGTCGGCGTCCATGTTGACGAACGTCGTGCTGGTGGTGAAACCCAATTCGGCCGGAGTCGCGTCCAGACCCATGTGCAGCACGAAGCCGGAGACACCGATTCGCCTGGTGGCCAGATCGTTGCGCACCTCGGCGGGCACGTCGATGCCTTCGAGCATGCCGTAGGTGGTCGGCAGCGACGCGTTGGAGACAACGTCGGCAGCGGTGACCTCCGAACCGTCTTCCAGCCGCACACCCAGAACCCGGCCGGATTCGGTGAGAACGGCCTCGACGCCGGTGTTGAACCGCACTTCGCCCCCCGCGGCGAGGAAGGCGTCGAGGATGGCGGTGGACATCGCCTGCGACCCACCGCGCACATGCCAGGGCTTGAACTCGAAGTAGGCGAACAGTGTCAGCGCCAGATCCTGGAATCGCAGTCTCGACGGCGGCTGCCCGAGATAGGTCCAGTACATGCCAAGCGCGACCTTGATGCGGTCGTCATCGAAGAACTCGTCGAGCACGTCCTTCAACGGCCGCAATCCGTACTCGAACAGCACCGGGTCGATCTGCTCGACCGGCATCCTCCGCATGGCGGCGATCTGCCAGAAGCTCACCTGCCGGATCAGGTCGAAGAATTTCGCGGCCCGGTCGCGGTTGCCGGGGAACTCGGCCTCGATGGCGGCGACCGCGCCGTCCCAGTCCGCGGGCAAGGTGAGATCCAGCCGGCCGGGAATCACGGCACGATAGAGGTCGTGTTCTTGCACGAACTCCAGCTTGTCGGCGATGCCGAGTTGCTGGAACAGCCCTTCTCGCAACGACATCGGCTGACCATCGATGCCAACGCCGGACAGCTGGTGCAACGCGACCTCGAACTCGAAACGTCCACGGCGGAAGGATGTTCCGCAGCCCCCGGGAATATTGTGCCGCTCGAGCAGGAGGGTTCGCGCGCCCGCGCGCTGGAGGGTCGCGGCGGCGGTCAGCCCGGCATTGCCCGCGCCGATGACGATGGCGTCGTAGTCGCTCACGCTCCGGCGGCTTCCCGCTCGAGCTGCGCGGCGGCCTCGGCCTTGATCCGCTCGAACTGCTCACCCATACGCGCCGCGAGGGCCTGTGCCGCCGAGAGCGGACGCACCATGACCATGAAGTCGTCGATCTTGCCGTCCTCGTCGAAGTGCAGGAAGTCGCAGCCGGTCAGCCGCTTGCCGTCGACGGTGGCCTCGAACACGAACGCGTGATCACGACCGTCCGCGTCGGCGATCTCGCGCACATAGCGGAAATCTCCGAACACGCGGATCACCGCGCGCAGGATGGCCGCGGTGATCGCCTTGCCCGGGTACGGCTGGAATGCCACCGGACTGGTGAACACCACGTTGTCGGCCAGCAGCGCCTCGATGGCGGCCTCGTCACGAGCTTCCACGGCTACGCGGAAGGGGTGCATCTCCCACCTCCTATACTCAAGAAATTTAATAGGTAACTTGAACCGTATCCAGGTCGAGTCGACCTGTCCATAGCTCGAAGGACAGATATTTGATTAATCTTCTCGAGTGGTAGCCTGAGCCGATGGCGCTACGTAACGCGGTGCTGGCCGCCCTGCTGGAGGGCGAGGCTTCCGGCTACGACCTGGCCAAGAGCTTCGACGCCTCGGTGGCCAACTTCTGGATGGCCACGCCCCAGCAGCTGTACAAGGAGCTGGAGCGGATGGCGGCCGATGGCCTCATCGAGACCCGGGTCGTGCAGCAGGAACGCAGGCCCAACAAGCGCCTGCACGCCATCACCCCCGCCGGGCGCGCGGCTCTCCACGAATTCGTCGAGAAGCCGGCCAAGCCCACCGCCATCCGCGACGAGATGATGGTGAAGGTGCAGGGCATGGACGTCGAGGACGCCCCCGCCGTGCGTGCCGCGGTAGCGGACAAGCTGGAGTGGTCCAAGTCGAAACTGGCCCGCTACGAACGCCTGCGTTCCCGGTTGCTGGACGGCCGCAGCGAGCAGGCGTACCTGGCCGAGGCCGAGCGGGTCGGCCCCTATCTCACACTGCTGCGCGGAATCTCCTTCGAGCAGGAGAACATCCGATGGGGAGAGTTCACGCTGTCGGTGATCGATCGGCGGATCGCCGCGCACGTGTGACCGTCGCGGCGAAAAGCCCGCACCACCAGTCGATACGGCGTTCTTTCTACACCGGGACTCGATCCGGTTCCGGTTCGCGGTCCTCGACCCGCTCGGTCGCGCTCGCCTGCGCGAGCGGACTTACCCGATGCAGCGCCGCGTATCCCACGCTCGCCGAGACCAGCGCGACGAATACCCCTAGGTTGCTGCTGCCCAGGCCACCCGCGCGGGCGGCAGGCGTGAACAGGTAGCCGAGCAGCGGGCCGACATGCGGATCGGGCGAGGTGACCAAGCCGAGCCCGGCGATGGTCGCGACGATCAGACAGCCGACTCCGACGCGGTTCACCTTGCCGTAGCCGCCGACCGGGCTGTACAGGGCCGTCCGGTCGTAGCCGACGCGGCGACGCTGCCACAGGTCGACCACGAAGATTCCGGTCCATGCGGCCATCACCACACCGGTGGTGGTCAGGAACGCCTGGAACGGAGCGAAGAACCCGGGGGCCGCGAATGCCACATAGCCGCCGGCAGCGGCGATCAGGGCCGCGTCGACCAGAACGGTGTAGTGCCGGGATATCCGGACGCCCAACGTCTGCAGCGCGAGCCCGGAGGAGTAGAGGCCGATGATGGAGCCCGACACGAAGCCCACCAGCGCCAGGATCAGGTAGGGCACCAGAAACCAGGTGGGCAAGTGGGCCGACAGCGCGCTGATCGGATCGGTGGCCGCCGTCGCCGCGATGTCCGGATCCCCCGCCGCGAGCACCGTGCCGAGTCCCATCAGAACAAGGGCGGGAGCGGTGCCACCGAACGTGATCCAGCCGACCAGCGCGCGTTTGCCGGCGGTGCGGGGCAGGTAGCGGGTGTAGTCGGCCGCGCAGTTGACCCAGCTCAAGCCCAGCGTGTTGGCGACCAGCATCACCCCGCCCACGAACGCGCCCACGCTGACCTGTCCGTGCGTCGCGAACGAGATCCTGGGCAGCGTCAGCACTACATAGACCACCGACAGCGCGGTGAATGCGAGGGCGAACCACTTCTGGATCCGCAGGATCACGTGACAGCCGTAGATTCCGATCACCGTGGTCACCACGATGACAGTGACGAGAGTGACGACCATGAGCGGTGCGGTGTCCATATCCGGGTCGAGCCGGTGTGCCACCGTGCGGGCCGCGAGGGTCGCCAGTACCGCCGAGAAGGTCTCCCATCCGACCAACGCCAGGTAGCTCAGCAGTGCCGGAATCTTGTTGCCGTGGAACCCGAACGCGGCGCGGCCGGCCACCATGGTCGCTGCTCCCCCTTGCTGCCCGGCCAGCGACACCAAGCCGAGCAGCAGGAAGGAGAGCACCGCGCCCACCGCCGCGGCCAGCGCCGCCACATGCCAGTCCAGGCCGAGCGCGGTGACGTACGGACCGAACGACACCAGGACCACATTGCAGCTGGTGCCCGCCCACGGCCAGAACAAGGCGCGTGGCTTGCCTCGACGTTCCTCGTCCGCGACCCATTCGGCGCCCTTGCGCTCGACGGACCAGTCCGACGGTTCTGCTGAACTCCCGACCATGTCGAATCCCATCGTCGAGGTGGGAGGAACCGCCGACCCAGTCTCACCACCGTGCACCTATATAACGTGCCGTTATGTGTTGGCCCATTGTAAGTGCGAGAACGCCGATGGGGAACCAAAGTTGATAGCACAACCAAAACCGCAGCGCGGTGGCTTCACGGCGTTGGAAGCTCCCGTGGACTGGTGACAGATGAGCGGCCGTGCGGTCGTCAGCTCACTAATGCCTGCGGCGACAGTGTCTTCAGCATCCCGTTCGCCCAGCGCAGTTGCCGCAGCGTTTGCGGGTGGCAGCGCTGACAGAGGTCGACCAATTCGAGGTCCTGTGCCGCTTGGGCTCCTTGGGCCAGCAGTTCCCAGTCGAGGGACACGCCCGCCGCGACGCGGCGCAGATCGGCGAGCAGAAGCAGGGCCGGTTCCGGCCGACGGCCCAACCGGGCGCTCAGACGTTCTTGCAGACCCGCGCCGAGGGCGTCGGTGCGGGGCTCGGGGCGCAGCTTCAGCCCGTATCGGCGGCTCGCGTCGGCA
This sequence comes from Nocardia sp. NPDC003999, assembly GCF_053604885.1. Taxonomy (NCBI): domain Bacteria; kingdom Bacillati; phylum Actinomycetota; class Actinomycetes; order Mycobacteriales; family Nocardiaceae; genus Nocardia; species Nocardia sp. NPDC003999. Next base: position 54,770 of record NZ_JBSGIB010000005.1, on the reverse strand, counting down.
AGGTCGGCGATGTGGTCGAGGGACCAGCGCCGAATGTCCAACGCCACGTGCCGGATTTCGTGTTCGGTGACGTGGCGTGCGGAGATCGCGGACAACTCCCGGGCGAGTTTGCGCTCGGATCGGTGCAATTCGCGCAGCGCGATGCGGAGTTTCATCGGTTCGGGACCTCGAGCAGTTCTTCGTCGTCGAGTGCCGCGGTCCCGCCCACGGTGGCGGCGATCCCGGACGTGATCGGCGCGGACGCGGTGGTGGTGGGGGCAGGCGCCGGATGCCCGTCGGCGCCCGCGAGCCGTTCGAGCTCGGCGGCGGCGGTCTTGAAGATCGGCTGTTTGGAGGCGGGATCCCAGTCGGTGATGGTCATTTCGTTGGCTGCCCGCTCGTGCTCGTGCGCACCTGCGGGATCATCCCAGTAGCCGTAGTGGAACGGCACGAACAGCACGCCGGTGCGAATGCCGGTGATTCGCGCCCGTGCCCGGATCGCGCCGCGTGGCGAGGAGATCCGCACCATATCGCCTTCGGCCACGCCGAGTTTCGTCGCGTCCTCGGTAGACAGTTCCACCCACACCTGCGGGGCGGCCGCCTGCAACTGCGGCGCACGCGCCGTCTTGGTGCGAGTGTGGAAGTGGTAGAGGGTGCGGCCGGTGATCAGGGCGAAGGGATAGTCGTCGCCGGGCTGCTCGTGCGGCGGCACATAGCGGGCGGCCTTGATGATCGCCTTGCCATCGGGATTGAGTGCGCGATACTCGGTCGGTTCCACCGGCGTTCCCGTGACCAGGTCCTTGCCGTAGCTTTCGCAGTACTGCGGGGAAGCGAAGAACTCGCCGTTTTCATACAGTCGCTCGGCCCCGTCGGGATGCTCGTCGTTGCAGGGCCATTGGATGCCGCTGCCGCCACGCAGGCGTTCGTAGGTGATCCCGGTGTAGTCACAAGGCCGCCCGGCACTGCACTTCTTCCAAGCCTCGAACGCCGATTCCGGGTCGCGCCACGGCGGCAATGGGTCGCCGTCTTTGTCCCGGAAGTCCATGCGCCGGGCGTAGTCGAGGAAGATGTCCAGGTCCGCTCGCGCCTGACCGGGTGGGTCGATCGCTTTGTCGGAGATGTGCACGGTCCGATCGGCATTGGTGAAGGTCCCGGTCTTCTCGCCCCAGGTCGCCGCGGGAAGGACGACGTCGGCGAGTTCGGCGGTTTCGGTGCGGAACAGATCCTGCACCACCAGAAACAGTCTCTCCTGAGCGAGAATGGACCGGATGCGACCCAATTGCGGCAGTGACACCGCCGGATTGGTGGCGCTGATCCACAGCATTCGAATCGTGCCCTGCTCCGCGTAGCGGAAGATCTGCATCGCGTGCGTCGGGGGCGCGTAGTGCGGAATCCGGTGCGTCTCGATATTCCACAACTTCGCCAATTCGGCGACGTGCTCGTCGTTGGCCCAATTGCGGAAACCGGCCAAGTCGCCGTCCGCCCCGCACTCCCGGGTGTTCTCGGCGGTGGGTTGGCCGTTCATCTGCAATATCCCGCACCCCGGCTTGCCGAGCATCCCGCGCAGGATGTGAATGTTGTTGACCTGCACCGCAGCCGCCGTCGCCTGGTGGGATTGGTAGAAGCCCTGCAACACGGTCGACAGCAGTCGTCGCGCGGTGCCCAGCAACTCGGCCGCCCTGCGCACGTCCGCGGCGGCGACGCCGCAGATCTCGGCCACCCGCTCCGGGGTGTAGTCGGCCACCGCCGAGGCCAATTCGTCGAATCCGACGGCGTGGGCGTCGATGTAGTCGCGGTCGATCCAGTCGTGCTCGATGATCTCGCGCAGCAATCCGTTCATCAGCGCGACATTCGTTCCCGGCAGCGGAGCCAGATGCACGGTCGCGGCCTTGGCTACGGGTGTCGGGCGCGGATCGACGCACAGCAACGCCGGGGGTTGCGCTCCGGCCAGGCGGTCGAGCATGCGCGTCCACAGGACGGTCTGGGTTTCGGCGACGTTGTGTCCGAACAACGCGATGACGTCGGCGTGGTCGACATCGGTGTAGCTGCCGGGCTGGCCGTCACTGGCGAACGACTCTTTGAGTGCCTGGGCCGCGGTGGCGGTGCACAACCGCGTGTTGCCGTCGAGATGGTTGGTGCCGATCGCCCCGTGCGCGATCACACCGAGGGTGTAGTACTCCTCCAGGAACAGCTGCCCGCTGGTGTAGAAACCCAGCGCACTGGGCCCCTGCTCGGCGAGCAGCTCCTTGCTGCGCCGGACGACGCGGTTCATCGCCGTGTCCCAGTCGGTCTCGACCAAGCGCCCGCCGACACGGATCAGCGGCCTGGTCAGCCGGTCGGGTGACGCGTTCGCCTGCCATCCGAACAGGTCTTTCGGGCCGAGCCGACCGTGATTGACCCGGTCTCCCGCGCGTCCACGGACCCCGACGATGCCGCCGTCCTTGACGGCGATGTCCAGCGCATCACCGTTGCTGTGCAGGATCGACGCCGACTGTACCCACTCGTCGACGTCCTGCTCCCGGACTCCGTCCGCCAGATGCATGTCCACGCGGGCGGGCCACGGCTTTCCCGGTTCGTACGGCGTCCGGTGGCCCCAGGGTTCGGCTATGCGGTCGTGCCTGATCACGACCCGCGCATACCCCACGCATGGTGCGGCAAACAGAGTCGGCGGGGTCGTGCCACACTGGCGTAGATGGAGCGAGCGAACGCTTTCCACGACGAGAGATCCGCACCCACCGCCGGTGGGGAGAGCACTCGCACGGTGATCGTCGCCTTCGGCGCGAACGTCGCGGTGGCGGTGGCCAAAACGGTCGCCGCGACGCTGTCCGGCTCGGCGTCCATGGTCGCCGAAGCCGCACATTCCTGGGCGGACACCGGCAACCAGATCTTCCTGCTCGTAGCCAACCGTCGAAGCGCTCGCACCGCGGACGCGAAACGACCCCTCGGGTACGGACGCGAGGCATATGTCTGGTCGTTGCTGGCGGCGGTGGGACTGTTCGTCGCGGGCGCCGCGGTGTCGGTGTGGCACGGGATCACCGAACTGCTGCACGAAGGTCGAGGTGGACAGGATTACGCGATCGCCTACCTCGTGCTCGGAATCGCCTTCGTCTTGGAGGGAACCTCGTGGCTACAGGCCACGCGGCAACTCGGCGGCGAGGCGGAGAGCTTCGATCAAGACATCCTCGAGTACGTACTGAAGACCTCCGATCCGACTTTGCGCGCGGTTTTCGCGGAGGACAGCGCCGCACTGATCGGCATCGTCATCGCCTTCGCGGGAATGGGGCTGCACCAGCTCACCGGCGTGGCGGCCTGGGACGCACTCGGATCGGTGCTCGTCGGCGTGCTGCTCGGGGTGATCGCCGTAGTGCTCATCGACCGTAACCGGCGCTTCCTGACCGGTGAGCCCGCCTCGCCCGAACTCCGCGCCGCCGCGGCGGCCCGCATCGAGGAGATGCCCGAAGTGGCCTCGGTGCGCTTCGTGCGCCTGGAATACGTCGGCCCTCGGCAGGTCTTCCTCGTCGCGAGCGTCGACCTGGTCGGCGACCCGGCCGAGTCGAGCATCGCCCTCACGCTGCGCGCGCTCGAGCGCGAACTCGAACGCAACCCGCATATCGCCGACGCGGTCCTCACGATCGCCGCTCCCGAGAACGACTGAAGCCGAAGCTGCCGCGCCCGCTCCTCTGGGAGCGGCGGATCATACGGCGACGGTGTCGGTTTCGCGTCGCACCGCCATGACCGGACCCGAGCCACGGACGAGTAGCCGGGCGGCGAGCGCGAGCACGGCGCTGATCACGATGGTGACCGCCATCGGGATTCCGGTCGCGGTGCCGCCGAGCCCGACCAGCGGGGACACCAGGGCGCCGAGCAGGAACTGGAGCGCGCCCAACAAGGCCGAGGCGCTGCCCGCGGCATGCGGGGCCCGGCCGACGGCCAGCGCGCTCGCCGTGCCGAGAATCGTCGTGAACGAGCTGACCAGGACGAACAGCACCGGCAGGATCAGCGCCGCCGAGGCGCCCGCGGCGAACAGAACCAGCAGCGCGACGCACAGGACCAGGATCACGCCCTGCCCGGCCGACAGGATCGACTGCGGGCGGAAACGCTTGGTCAGCCGCGAGCTGAGCACGCCGACGGCCATCATGCCCAGCGCGTTGACGGCGAAGACCACCGTGTACTCGGCGGTCGACAGCCCGAGCACGTTCTCGATCACGAACGGGGACGCCGAGATATAGCCCATCAACCCGGCGAAGCCGAGCGCGAACACGAGGGTGTACCCGAGGTAGCCGCGATCGGCCACCAGGGTCCGCACCACGCGGCCGGTGGTGGCGAGCCCGCCGACGTGGCGGTGGTCGGCGGGCAGCGATTCCGGCACCACGAGCAGGGCGCCGCAGAACATCGCCAGGAAGATCGCGCTCAGGACCCAGAACTCGCTGCGCCAGCCGACCGGAACCAGCGCACCGCCCAGCAGGGGCGCGACCACCGGCGCGATGCCTCCGATGCTGGCGAACAGCGTGAAGATCCGCGCGGCCGCCGCGCCGCTCACGCGGTCGGCCGCCACTGCGCGGCCGATCACGATCCCGGCCGCGCCCGAAAACCCTTGTGCGAAGCGCAGCACGACCAGCAGCCAGATGTTCGGCGCCAGCGCGCACAGCACCGTCATGACGGTCGCGGTCGCCGTGGCCAGCAACAGCGGCCGCCGCCGCCCGAACCGGTCGGACAGCGGCCCGATGACGAGCTGCCCCAGCGCCAACCCGATCAGGAAGGTCGTCAGTGTCAGTTGCACGCTCGACGCGCCGGTGTGCAGGTCGGCGGCCAACCCGGTGAACGACGGCAGATACATGTCGGTCGCGAACGGCGCCACCGCCGACAGCAGCCCCAGCACCACCAGCAGCGGTCCCGAGACCCCCGATGCGGTCGATTTCAGCACGACGACACCTCCAGATACTTATTTATGCATAAGTAATTTATCATGGAGGGTATGGGCCGTGAATCCGATCTGCGCGAGCTCGACGCCGCACTGCGAGAGCTCTCGCGCGCCGTACATCGCGCGGCCGAGCGCTTGACCCGGATGGAGCCGCTCACCCAGGCACAGGCCGAAGTACTCCGGGTGATCGTGCACGAGCCGGGTACCGTTCCCGGGCACCTGGCCGTGGTGACCGGCATGCGACCCAGCAACGTCAGCACCGTGCTGCGCCACCTGACCGAACTGGGACTGATCGAACGCGAGACCGACCCCGCCGACCGCCGCAGCAGCCGGATCCTGCCCACCCGCAAGGCGATCGAGAATGCCGCTCGCATCGACGCGGCGCGCACCCGCCTGGTTCTCGACGCGCTGGCCACCGTCGACGAGACCGAGGTCGGCAGATTGCTGGCCGCGGTCCCCGCCCTGCGCAGCCTGGCGCACGCCCTGCACGACCGTGGCTGACCACCTGCCGAACGATCAGCGCTGCGCCGGACCCGCCGTCCGAAGTGAGCGGCGATGCCGATCGGTCGTCGTCGTGGACCATGGCCGAGTAGCGAATTCGCCTGGCAACGATGAGATCTCGACATGGCCCTGATCGAGCGCGGTGGCGGTCACCACGCGCGAGGCCGGATGGGGACCGCCACTCCGGTGACTCCTGCCGGAGGCTCGGATCGCACCCGCCGATCAGTTCGTGATGGCGTCGAACATGCCGGGCTGATAGGAACCTCCCGGCATGCGCGTGATCACGCCGAGCCGGTTGGAAGCGTTGATCATGGCGACCAGGTAGACCAGCGCGGCGATCTGGTCGTCGTCGTAGTGCTCGCGCACCTCGGCCCAGGTCTCGTCGGAGACGCCTCGGTAGGCGTCGGCGAGCCGGGTACCCTCCTCGGCCAGCGCCAGCGCGGCCCGTTCGGCCTCGGTGAACACGCTGGACTCACGCCAGGCGGCGACCAGGTTGATGCGGACCGCGGCTTCACCGGCGGCCGCCAGGTCCTTGGTGTGCACGTCGGTGCACCAACCGCAGCCGTTGATCTGGCTTGCGCGCAGCTCCATCAGCTCCATCGTGGCCTTCGGCACCGTCGACTGCAGGATCGCCAGGCTGGTGTTCGCGAACCGCTTGCCGATCTTGGCGCCGATCTCGCTGTCGTTGAGATTGATACGGGGTCCCATGACGTGGTCCTCACTCGTGATGTCGTGTGCTGTGCACTGAACGAACACCAGACGTCGGCTGCCCGAGCCTCGTAACAGCGCACCGAAGTGACCTGCGCCACTGCGTATCGGTGTTACAAGACGGCAGGGACAGGCGTCTGATGGGTGACACAGCCGAGAGGGAACAGGAGCCACTTCATGGCCGACACATCGCAGAAGACGCCGGGCGATCACCACCCCGCCCCGGCTACCGCGGCGTTCGTCACCCACCGGAATCTGCTGTTCACCGTCGCCTACGAGATGCTCGGCTCGGCCGCCGACGCCGAGGACGTGCTGCAGGAGACCTGGCTGCGGTGGGCGGGCGTCGACCTCGGCACCGTCCAGGATCAGCGCGCGTACCTGGTGCGGATCGTCACCCGCCAGTCGCTCGACCGGTTGCGGACACTGGGGCGGCGCAAGGAGTCCTACGTCGGCCCGTGGTTGCCCGAGCCGCTGCTCACCGCGCCCGACGTGGCCGAGGACGTCGAGCTCGCCGACAGCGTGTCGATGGCCATGCTGCTCGTGCTGGAGACGTTGACGCCGATCGAGCGAGCGGTCTTCGTACTGCGCGAGGTATTCGATCTGAGCTACGACGAGATCGCCGAAGCCGTCGACAAGAGCCCCGGCGCGGTCCGCCAGCTCGCGTACCGGGCCCGTGCGCACGTCGCGGCACGCCGACCGCGCGGAGTCGTTTCGCCCGCCGAGACCCGTAGCGCCCTCGAGGCGTTCCAGCGAGCGACCGAAACGGGCGATCTGCAGCATCTGCTCGACATCCTCGCGCCGGACGTCGTCCTGCTCGGTGACGGCGGCGGCGTCGTGCAGGCCACCCTCGCGCCCGTCCTCGGAGCCGACAGCGTGGCCAGGATACTGGCGGCCGGGCTGGGCAGGCTCGCCGCGGTGTCGAGGCAGCCCGCGCAGGTCAACGGATATCCGGCGCTGATCTTGCGGCGTGACGGCGAGATCGACACCGTCTTGGCGCTTCGCATCGACGACGGCCTCGTCACCGGCCTCTACGCCGTGCGCAATCCCGAGAAGCTGTCCCGCATGGAGCGCGAGACGGCGCTGTGCCGCTGACGAAGGAGAGGATCCGGCATCGGCGCCCCGGCGTTGTAGACGGCGTCGAGGACGGGATCGTTCCACACGCCACCGGAGAGCACGGCCCCGTCGCCGGGCACGATCCGGAGCGAGGAGCCGCTGCGCTCGGCTCCCTCGAACAACCCGAGCGCTGGTAAGACTCTCGGACCCACGGAGAGCCCACTGCCACGAATGCCGCGGACAGCACCGCCCAGCGCGCCGGCAGCAACGGCAGCGCGGGCACACCGTCCTCCACCACCCACGCCCGGCTCGGCCCTGGCCGCCGTGTCGGCGGGCCGCGATTGCCGATCGGCATGCCCGATACGGGCGGCCAGCCACAGCGACAGCCGGTCTCACGGAAAGACTTCGAGGTCCGCTCGATAGATCTCGGGTGGGAAGAGGTGGTTGTCGGGGGAACGGTTCGGCGTCGTAGTCGCACGGGAACGAACGGAGTTGCCGAAAACAATTTTTCGATGTCCATCGATCGATTCATGCTGCGCGCGATCAGAATTCGCTTGGCCTTTGATGAAGGCTCGACTCACTGCGGTGTAATCAATGCCGGAGGGCAGCGCGAGGCCGCCGACTCGCTGACCGATATCGACCACGCGTCGGGCGGACAGCTGGGCGGGTGAGCGGCACATGGTGCGCGACCGGATCGAGGAGATCCTCTCGCGGATGGATTCGCACATGGAAACCGAGGAGTGATCGCGGCGGGGGCGCGTCCGCGGCGGGCGGCAGTCACCGATCGGTGAGCCGGAGGGGGCCGCGTATCTGGCGGGCCACCGCGCGGAACCAGCCTATGTCGTGTCGGCCGCCCTCGGCGTCGAAGGCGGGCCGGAGTTCGTACCAGCGCAGGCCGGGGCGCAGGTGATGCACGCCGTGCAGGTTGAAGCTCAGCGCCAGTACTTCCAGTGGCGCGGGCAGTTTCAGGTTCAGCGCCTCGAGCGGCTCGTCGAGATCGGTGCCGTAGTGATAGGCGTTGTCCGACAGCGAGACGATCACGCCGCGCCCGGCCAGCGCCGCGAGCAACATCCACCAGTGCGGACCGTAGGCGGCGAACGCCGCACCGTGCAGCCCTACGACGACGGCCGCGTCGACGCGGAACTGCCGGAACACCTCGGGTCGCGCGAGGCGTTCGAGTAGCGGCCCCGCCACCGTGTCCGGCCCGTCCACCGCCCGGGCGAGCCCGTGCACCGCCGCGACGGGCAACGCCGCCAGCATGATCGCCGCCACCTCGAGCAGATACAGCCCGCCGAACAGCCGCAGGTAGTACCCGGGCGCGACCTTCGCCCAGGTGGAACTCGCCGGGTCGTAGATTTCGGCCCGCTCCCGAGTCCGGTTGTAGCGGTGGTGCAGCAGGTGACCGGCTTTGAGCAGCGCGAACGGCGACCCGTACAGCACGGCGAGGACGCGGCCGTACCGGTCGTTGCGAGACCGCGAGTGGTGCAGATTGCCGTGCACGGCCTCGTGGATCACCGACCAGAATGTCGTCGTCAGCAGTAGCAACGGCAGCAGGGCCCAGCCCCATGCTGGGTCGCCGGGAATCAGCAGCGGGAGCCCGAAGAGCTGGGCGATATTCAGCACGACCGCCGTGGCGGTCAACCGCGATCCGATCCGCCGTCCGTCGTCGCGCCGCTGCGCGTGGACAGCGCCACCGGTGCACCGTTCGGTCATCTCGCCCCCGGTCACCTCTCCGGTCTTCTCCGGAAACCGAGCCTGCACGACCTGCCCCACCAACACCCCTACAGGGGCTGTCGCCGCTCTTACATCAGTGCGACGAAACGGTGTTGCGGGAGAACGGTGTACGACGGCCACCTGTCCCGAGCGATCGACACCGGGACCGACGACCGATGCCGTGGCGAGATCGGGCGTCGTGGTACCGAGACCGGAACGAACCGATAACGGTTCCATGAATCGCGGGCTCGCCCGGTGGCACGCCGGGAAAGGCGAGAACCATGAAACTGACAGTCATCGGCGGTACCGGGCGGATCGGCTCTCGAGTGGTGCGGAAGCTGGCCGCGGCCGGGCACGAGGCCGTGCCCGCGTCGATGTCCACCGGTGTCGACGTGATCACCGGAGAGGGCCTGGACCGGGCGCTGGCGGGGGCCCAGGTCGTCATCGACCTTGCGAACTCGCCGACCTTCGACGAGGCGTCGGTGGATTTCTTCCGCATCTCCATGCGCAACCTGCTGGACGCCGGGGAGAAAGCCGGTGTCGGGCATCAGGTCGTGCTGTCCATCGTGGGCGTCGACCAGGTGCCCGGCCTGGACTACTACCGGGCCAAGAGCTTGCAGGAAGACCTGCTGCGGCTGGGCCCAACGCCGTACTCCATCGTGCGCGCCACCCAGTTCTTCGAGTTCATGGACGCGGTGCTGTCCTGGACCTCCGACGACGACACCGTCCGCCTGCCCGCCACCCCGATCCAGCCGATGGCCGCCGCGGACGTGGTCGACGCGGTCGTCGAGGTCGCCACCGGCGCTCCGCTGGGCGGGGTCCGCAATGTCGCCGGTCCGGAGGTCTTCCGCCTCGACGACCTCGGCAGGCTCACCCTGGCCGCTCGGCGCGACAGCCGCACCGTCGTCACCGACGACACCGCGGGCATGTTCGCGGACGTTCCCGGCGACGTTCTCACGGCGGGCCCGGACGCCCGTCTGGCCGCAACGCACTACCGGGATTGGCTCGAGAAGCACGAGAGCACCCCGTGATCGACATCGCGGCTCATTCGGTTGCCACGGTCGCCATGGACAACTCCCAGAAGTCGGCGTAGCGGCCACCGAGACGCAGCAGCTCGTCGTGGCTGCCCTCCTCCACGATCCGGCCGTCGTCCAGGAAGACGATGTGATCGGCCCGCCGGACGGTCCGCAGCCGGTGCGCGACCATCACCACCGTCCGGCCCGCCATCAGGCGTTCGATGCCCTCGTGGACGGCGGCCTCGTTCACCGGGTCCAGCGCGGAGGTCACCTCGTCCAGCAGGACGATCGGCGCGTTCTTCAGCAGGGCTCGCGCGATCGAGACGCGTTGGCGCTCACCGCCCGACAACAGTGCGCCGCCCTCGCCGACGTTCGTCGCCCATCCGCCGGGCAGCCGATCGATGACTTCGTCCAACCCCGCCGCGGTCGCCGCCGCGCGCACCTCGGATTCGGTGGCATCGGGACGGCCCAGACGCACGTTCTCCTCGATCGTGCCGTCGAACAGATAGACGTTCTGGAAGACGACGGCGATCCGTTCCATCAATACTTCGGTGCTGATCGCGCGCACGTCCACGCCGCCGACGCGCAGGGCGCCGTCGTCCACGTCGTAGAACCGTGCGAGCAGTTGCAGCAGTGTGCTCTTGCCCGCACCCGACGGTCCGACGATGGCGACCCGCTGTCCCTCGGGTACCGACAGCGACACGTCGTCGATCACGGTACGACCGCCGTGCCGGAAGGCGACGGACTCGAACGCCAGGTCGTTGCCCACCGGCCGGATCGGTTCGCGAGGTTCCGGCAGCGGCTCGGTGCGCAACACGGTGTCGAGCCCGCCCAGCACGGTACGCGCGCTGCGGAGTTTGCCGCCGATCTCCGAGAGCGACAGCAGCGGATCCGCGCAGCGGGCCACCAACACCAGCATCGCCACCATCTCCGCCGCGCCGACGTTCCCGCCGAGCGCGAGGTAGGCGCCAAGGGCCAGCAGCACGGTGAACATCGCCTGGACCGTGAGCGTCAGCCCCACGATCCCTGGCAGCGCCGACAGCACGGCACGGCGGGACGCCCGCTCCAATCCCGACAGCGCGTCGTCGAGCAGCCGGAATCGCTCGGCCGTTCGGCCACCGGCTCGCAGCACCGGCTGTGCCTGGAGATACTCGACGACTCGCCCGGTTGCCTCCTTGGTGCGTTCGACGCGTTCGGCGTCGGCGGCGGCCATCGAACGTCCCGTCCAGATCTGGATCGCCGCCACGATCGGCACCGCGGCCAGCGCGGCCAGCCCCATGTGCCAGTCGAAGGCGAGCAGCACGGCGACGATCGTCAGCGGAGTCACAGCGGCGGCGATCGTCGGCGCCAGCAGATGCGCGATCACGCTCATCGCCTGCAGCACACCCTCGCTGGCGAGCACCGACACCTCTCCGACGCGACCGGCGGTGAACCAGCCGAGCGGTAGCCGGGCCAGGCGATCGCCGAAACGGTGGTAGACACCGCGCAGCAGCGTGGTGCCCACGAGGAAGCCGGACAGATCGCTGCGATAGCGCAGCGCCGCGTAGCACGCGATCGCCGCCCCGAACGCGAGCAGCCACGGCCAGGCGTCCGTGGGCGTGCTCCCGAACAGCGCTCGCAGCACCGGAACCAGAAGTGCGTAGGACAAACCTTCCGCTACCGAGGTCGCCGTCATCAGGGCCACGGTGCGTCGTACGGGCTGGGCGTACTCGTCGCCCAGCACGCGCAGCAGCATTCGGATCATCGGCGCTCCTCTCCTCGCGATGTCTCGTCGGCGAGCGGGCGTGCAGGCACGCTCCGCTGCCTGCTCCATGGCCCGAGCTCACGCCGGAGCATGCCACCGAGGGTTTCGACCTCTTCGGTGAGCGTGGACCGGTGCGATCGCCAGAATTCGGCGAATTTCCCGTTGCGGGACAGCAATTCGCCGGGCTTGCCACGCTCGGTGATCGACCCGTTCTCCAGCAGCACGACGGTGTCCGCGTCGGCGATGGTCTCCAGCCGGTGAGCGATGACCAGGATTGTCCGATCGCCTTCCAGTGTCGCCAGGGCTCGGCGCACCGCCTGCTCGGTGTGCGGGTCGGCGAAGGCGGTGGCCTCGTCGAGCACCAGTACGGGAGTATCGGCGAGCAGTGCCCGGGCGATCGAGATCCGTTGCGCTTCACCGCCCGACAGCTCGGCCTCCGCACCGAGCACCGTGTCGTAGCCGCGCGGCAGCTCGAGAATCCGATCGTGAATGTTCGCCAACCGGGCGGCGCGCACCACGTCGTCGCGGTCGGCGTGCGGTAGCGCCAGTGCGATGTTGTCCGCGACCGACGCGCGCAGCAACCGCACGTCCTGGAAGACGAAGGAGACCATCCGATAGAGCGCCCGGCTGCCGAGCTCGCGCAGGTCGACCCCGCCGAGCAGCACCGAACCGTGTGTGGGGTCGAAGAATCGAGGAAGGAGCTGAACCAGCGTGGATTTTCCGCTGCCCGACGGCCCGACGATCGCGGTGACCGTCCCCGGCTCCAGGACCAGGTCGATGCCGCGCAGCACCTCGTGCTCGGCGTCGTAGCCGAATCGCACCTCCCGCAGTTCCACCCGGTGCCCCTGCGGCGCGAGCGGGCGCGAAGGTTCCGGCAGCGACGGCACCGCGAGGACCTCCCGGATCCGGTCGACCGCGCGCCGGGCCGCCCGCAAGTCGTCGAAGCCGTGGCCGAGCGCCGCCACCGGTGCGGTCAGACCAAGTCCGAGCAGCAGGAAGGGCAGCAGGTCAGCCGGGGCCATGGCGCCGCCGGTGATCAGGACCGCACCACCGGTCAGCACGACCAGCAGCACGAACGGCGGCGACAACACCACCTGCATCGCCGCGCCGAGTCCGGCTAGACCCCGCACCATGCGAAGGAAGGAGTCGGTGAAATCGTCCGCGGCCGTGCGGAATCTGCGGTGCGCGCGCTCGCCCGCGCCGAACGCCTTGACCACCGAGATGCCCTGTACGAACTCGACGGTGGCACTCGCGATCCGCGCCATCCCCGCGTCGAACTCCTGCTGCGCACGCAGCCGGGCCGGGGTCATCATCAAGGGGACCAGCGCCACGGCCAGCGTGACCGGTATCAGCGTGATCAACGTGAGCCGCCAGTCGACGGTGAACAGGTAGGTCAACGACACCAGCGGCACGACGAACGCGGCGACGAGCTCGCCGGGGGTGTGGGCGATGAGTGGATGCACGGTGCCGACGTCCTTGCCCACGATCTTCGACAACTCGCCGGAGCCGCGCCGGGAGAACCAGCCGATCGGCACCCGCCCCAGTCGCGCGGCCAGTTTTCGGCGCAGCGACAGTTGCACCCGGCTGTCGAGCAGGTGCCCGATGCCGGACGACGCGGCCGTGAACACCAGCCGGACGAACAACCCGGCCGCCCCCGCGATCACGATCATCCGGACATGGCCGTGATCGATCGGGCCCGGCGACAACAGCGTTCGACCCAATTCGACGACCGCGAGCAGCGGCGCCAGACCGGCGACGGCACCGATGATCTGCAGGACGACGACGACGGCGAAACCGCCCAGGTACGGGCGCAGCAACCCCGTCACATTTCCTCCCGCCGGGGAATCGGCATCCGACGGGGGCGGTGTGGACTGCTTCCTCGCCTCGGCGAGGTCGATGGTGGTCATCGTTCTCCCCTCTTCGCAATCCCTTTGCGGCTACGCGCTTTGCGAGCCGGTCGCGGGGTGCAGCGCGCGACGCAGCGCGGCGGCGAATTCGGCGCTCTGGCGCTGGGACACATCCGCGGACAGGATCGCCTGCGACCCGTGGAACGTGCCGGGCCATTGGTGCAGCTCGACCGGCACGCCCGCTTGCAACAGACGCAGCGCGTACTCGATGTCCTCGTCGCGGTTCGGGCAGTACTCGGCGGTGGCGATGTAGGCGGGAGGCATACCGGACAGATCCGTCGCCCGCGCCGGAGCGGCGTACGGCGTCGCGGGCGCGGAACCCAGATAGTGCTGCCACATCTGGGCCACTTTCGCCCGGGTCACGAACGGCGTATCGGTGAAAGTGCGCGCCGACCAGGCCAGCTGGCGGTCATCGAGGACGGGTTGGTTGAGCAGTTGGAAGCGGATCGGCGGCCCTTGCTCGTCGCGGGCCCGCAACGCGACCGCGGTCGCGATTCCCGCCCCGGCGCTGTGGCCGCCGATCGCGATCCGCGCCGGGTCGATGCCGAGCTCGACCGCGTGCTCGGCCGTCCAGATCAGCACCGCGTAGACGTCGTCGTGCGCGGCGGGGAACGGATGTTCGGGGGCCGAGCGGTAGCCGACCGAGATCACTGTCACACCGGAGTTGTCCGCCAGCAGGCCGGCCCACGGATGTTCGGTGTCCAGATCGCCCATGACGAATCCGCCGCCGCGCAGCCAGATGAGGGCAGCGCCCTGCGCCCGGTCCGGCCGATAGATTCGTATCGGCACGTCGAAATCGCCCGGCACCGTGCGATTTTCGATCGACATGCCCGCGATGTCCGGTACCGGAAGGGCGGCGACCAACTCGGCGAGGCGCTCCCGGGCGGCGCGCGGGTCGCTCAGGTCGGCCGGGGGGAAGAACGCGACTGAGGCTTCGAGTTCGGGGTCCAAGATCATGCCGTCGATGGTCGCGCCCTCGGCACCTGCTGGGCTTCCGCCGATGGGAGTCGCCGTCTACGTGAACGCGCGTACGCCGACGGCGATCGGCTGCGCAGGTCGTCGTAGCCGAACGCGCGGCCGTACTCGCCAGTGCTATGGCATTGTGAGTCAACGTGATTCGAGTCCCAGGCCGCGAACGCCTCGGCAGCGAGGTCAACCCGCTGATCGCTACGAGGTGAAGCCGGTCAGCCCGGTCTGGTAGGCGATCACGACGAGCTGCGCTCGGTCGCGCGCACCCAGTTTCACCATCGCGCGGCTCACATGGGTGCGTGCGGTCGCGGGACTGAGGAACAGCGCGGCGCCGATCTCGTCGTTGCTCATGCCCTGTCCCACCAGCGCCAGGACTTCGCGCTCACGGTCGGTCAGCACGGCGAGCCGGTCCTCGGCGGACTTGGCTGCCCGGCGCTGCGCGGTGAACTGACCGATGAGCCGCCGGGTGATCCGAGGTGCGAGCAGTGCGTCACCAGCGGCGATCACTCGGATGGCGTGCAGCAGTTCGGCCGGGCCCGCGTCCTTGAGCAGGAACCCGCTCGCGCCCGCCTGCAAGGCGTCGAATACGTTCTCGTCGGTGTCGTAGGTGGTGAGGATGAGCACCTTGACCCGCTCCATCCCGGCGGCCGCTGCGATCTGGGCGGTGGCGCGTATCCCGTCCAGTCGTGGCATGCGGATGTCCATCAGGACCACGTCGGGGCGGGTGGCGCGAGCGAGTTCGACGGCT
Organism: Nocardia sp. NPDC003999; assembly: GCF_053604885.1. NCBI lineage: Bacteria > Bacillati > Actinomycetota > Actinomycetes > Mycobacteriales > Nocardiaceae > Nocardia > Nocardia sp. NPDC003999. Next base: position 39,511 of record NZ_JBSGIB010000005.1, on the reverse strand, counting down.
TCCGCGCCGTTGGTGGCTTCACCGACCACCGTGATGTCGTCTTCCAGGTCGAGCAGAACCTTGAAGCCGGAACGGACCAGGCGTTCGTCGTCGGCGAGCACGACTTTGATGGGTGGTGTGGCGTTCACGAGCGCGATCCGACCGGGGTCAAGGGTAGGCGGGCGGTGACCTCGAACCCGCCGCCGGGACGCGGCGTCGCGTCGAGTTCACCGCCGAGCAGTCGGCAGCGTTCGCGCATCCCGACGATGCCGCGTCCGGTCGTGGTGCTGCTATCCGTGCGGACCGGTGCGGCGGCGCGACGACCCTCGTCGGTGACCCGTATCCGCAAGGCGTCGATGCCGGGTTCGAGCGCCACGGTCACCCTGGTCGGACCGACGTGCCGGATCACGTTGGTGATCGATTCCTGCACGATGCGATAGGCGGCGCTGCCCACCGCGCTCGGGAGCGGAGTGACCGGGGGAGTCTGCGCGAAAGCGATGTCGAGCCCGGCATCGCGGGCCTTGCCGACGAGTTCGTCGATCTGGCCGAGCCCCGGGTAGGGTTCGCGCTCGTCGCCGTCACGCAGTACACCGAGGATCGCGCGCATCTCGCGCAGTGCCCGCGAACTGGTCTGCTCGATGGTGCGCAGGGCTTCCCGGGCCTGTTCCGGTCGCTTGTCGAGCACGTGTGCGGTGACCCCGGATTGCACATTGATGATGGCGATCGCGTGGGCGACCGTGTCGTGGACTTCGCGGGCGATCCGCAGGCGTTCGGCGTCGACCCGCGCTCTGGCTTCCTCGTCGCGGGACCGTTCGGCCAGTTCCGCTCGTTCTTGCGCATCGGCGGCGATGACCCGGCGGGATCGCACGGACTCACCGAGGATCGTGCTGATCACCGACGCGCCGATCCGGAAGAACACCCAGCCGATGGCTACCAGCGGCTTGATATCCGCCGCGGCGATCAGCCAGCCGACGGCGAGGACCGCGATGCCCGCACCGGCGATCATCAGCGTCCGCCGCCCGTCGCCGTAGGCGGCCAGGGTGTACAGGGCGACGAAGAGTCCGAGATAGGAAAGCCGGTCGGGGAAGCCGAGACCGAAATAGATCAGACTGGCCAGCGCCGTCACGCCGAACACCGCGACCGGCTGCCTGCGGCGGGCGGCGACCGCCAGGCCGCTGACGATCAGCAGGACATATCCGAAACCCGACACCGGCGTGTAGGCCGGCTCGAGCGGCACCGGTATCGCGGCACTCTGCACCTGGATCACGGTGACGAACAGCGCCAGCAGGACATCCGGGAACCAGGCGGGCCGACGCGAGAACCAGGCGGACAGCCGTCGTGCCACCGCCTGCTGAACCATGCCGTGAGCGTACGGCATCCGCGAGCGCTCGCGCTCCGGACCGGATGCGCGATCGACTACGACGACCGACGCAGCCGATCACGATCGCCTACGCGGATTCGCGTAGGCCGGAAGCCGAGTATGAACGGCGCTATTCACCTATCGGCTGCCGACGGCTCCGGTTCTGCGCCCACACGGTCCAGAGCGTCAGGACTGCTCTTGCTCGGGATGGGTCACGATGGTTTGCAACGAGTTCCGCAGTTGCTGCGCGGCCTGCGGACTGAGCTGCGCCAGGAACTCACGCTCGGCGGCATCGCTCGCCTCGGTGGCCCGGCGAAGAGTGTCCTGTCCGGCATCGGTCAGTGCGACCACGTTGCGACGCCGGTCGTTCGCGTCCGGCTGACGTGCCACCAGGCCCTTGCCTTCCAGAGTGTCCAGCATCGCGACCATCGTGGTGCGGTCGATGCCCAGCCGCTGCGCCGCCTGCTGTTGGGACGTGGGTTCACGGCCCGCGAGGACGAACAGCACGCCGAGCTCGCGCCCGTCGATGCCGTACGGCGCCAACGCTTTCGTGTTCAGCTCGGCCATCCGCAACTGCGCGTGCTTGAGCAGGTAGCCCAACCGGCTGGTCAATTCGGGGCCCGGCCCATCCGTCCTAGACACCCGCAGATTCTATCGCTAGCCTGATCGTCAGTAGTACTGATAATCAGCTAGACGACAGAAAGGCTCATGTGATGATCTTGGTCACCGGAGGTCTCGGGTTCATCGGCTCCCACACGGTGCGGGCCCTGCTCGACCTGGGCGAGGGCTGCGTGCTGGTCCAGCGTCGAACCGGCGAGGTACCGGCCGAGTTCGCCGGTGCGCAGGTGGCGGTGGAGCGGGCCGACATCACCGATCTGACGGCGTTGCTCGACGTGGGCACGCGCCACAAGATCACCGGCATCGTGCATCTCGCGGGTTCGATGCCCTGGCCACCCGGCTCCGACGAGCCCATCGATGGCGCGCGGAAGGCGATCGGCAGTCTGTTCAATGTGATCGAAGCCGCCGAGGCCTGGGGCGTGCCGCGGGTCGGCGTCGCGAGCACGATCGGCGTCTACGCCGGCCTGACCGGTGCGGGTCCACTGCGGGAAGACATGCCCGTTCCGCTGACCGCACCCCATCCGATACCGAGCTTCAAGAAGATCGGTGAGCTGCTCGCCGACCATTTGACCGGGGCGACCGGCATCGAGATCGTCAATTACCGAATCTCCGCCATCTGGGGCCCGCGCGGCCGACCCGCGGACCCGTTCTTCCCGGCCCCTCAGCTCGTCCATGCCGCCACCCGCGGCACCGCGCCGGACCTGTCGTCGCTGCGCTTCCCCGCTTACGCGGAAGACGCGATCGACCTGTGCTACGTGAAGGACTGCGGCCGGGCCATCGCACTCCTGCAACTGGCAGACCGGCTCAATCACCGCACCTACAACGTCGCTTCCGGCCGCGCGACGACCAACGCCGAAGTCATCGCCGCGATCGAGAAGGTCGTCCCGGACGCCGGGATCGACCTCCCCACCGGTGGGTCCGGACAACGCAACTACCTCGATATCACCCGTATCCAGCAGGACACCGGCTACCGGCCCGACTACGACACCGAACGCGCGACCGCCGACTACATCGCCTGGCTGCGCGCGGGCAATGAGCGCTGAGCGGGTTTCGTGGCCCCGCAAGCGCCGCTGGGCCGGAAGGGTTCGACGAGTTGGGCGAGATAGCCGCTGGGGTAGTCGGGCTTGGCGGCCATCCCGAGGTCGTCGCTGGTGAAGCGGCGGTTCGGGTCGTAGGAGTAGGTGCGCAACAGGTGATCCCAGAACAAGGTGAACAGTCCGAAGTTGACGTCGCCGATGCCCGCCCATTTCAAGTGGTGGAACCGGTGTGCCTGGTTGAGCGCGAGCACGGTACGCAGGGGGCCTACGCGGTAGTCGACGTTCGAATGTTGCAGTAGGAGTTGCACCGCGACGGTGAACGCGAGGGCCGAAGCTACCGAGGTGGGCAGGCCCAGCAGTACGAGCGGGGTGACACCGGCGACGGTCTCCAGGGTCTGGTGCAGAGGATGTTTCATCAGGCCGTTGAAACCGTAGGCGCGTTCGACGCTGTGGTGCACGGCGTGCAGCCGCCACAGCGCGGGAATCTTGTGGCTGGCCAAGTGGGTCAGCGTGATGCCGAGATCTGCGAGGAGAACCGCGACCAGCACCTGAATCGGGAAGGGCCACCGGTGCGGCCAGACATCGGCGGAAGGGATCAGCGCGGCCATCAGCGGCAGTGCGGCCACGCCGCCGAGGGTGAGCAGTTCGTTGACCACGGCGTGCGCGGTGTCGCGCCGACCGTCGTCGTGGGCGCGGTTCCAGTCGTCGTGGTAGGGCAGGATCCGTTCGGCGGCGAACGATGCGGCGATCGCGAGTACCAGCAGCGGCAACAGCCATAATTTGCCGGCGCCGGTGGCGATGACGGCGAGCGCGGCGCCGTTGACCGCCAAGAGCATGAACGGCACGTAGCCGTAGCGAACCAAGGTGTGCATGCCGTTCAGCGTGGGGGCCGCGGTCCCCACGGCGCTTGAACGGATTCGCTACGGCCGCACCATGGTGACCGCACCGGCGAGTTCGGAGGGGGTGAGCCCGAACATCTCGCGACAGACTCGGGTGAGATGCGCGCTGTCGGCGAAACCCGCGGCGTGCGCGGCCTCGGTGAGCGTGCCGCCGCGACGGGCGTGGTCCATCGCTTGTCGCAGGCGCGCCCACCGCACATACGGCGGGAACGCCAGCCCGAGCTCGGCACGGAACAGATGACCGAGTCGACTCGCCGACAGTCCGACCGCGGCGGCGAGCTCGGCCAGACGCAGCGGGCCGTCGAGTAGGTCCGGCAGCAGCTCCAGCGCGCCACGCAGCGCCGGGTGCCGGGCAGCGCCGGTGGGAGCGGGATCGCCGATCAAGGCCGTCAGTGCGGCGTGCGCCAGTTGCTGGGGATCCCGCTCGCCGTCGTCGAGGTCGAGCAGTGGCAGCGCGGCCCGCGACCACGCGGTGACCGAGTCGACGGCGCTCCCGGTGCGCCGCACACAATCGGTCAGCGCGCGCCCGAGGGGCGACTGCGCGTCGGCGAAGACGAGCAATCCCGTTGCCGTGCCGGTAGTTTCGTGCGGTACACCGGGAGGGATCAGCGCCGCTCGCCCGGCCCAGTGGCGGCCGGCGTCGTCCCGCAGACCGACGGAGCCGTTGGCACTGAAGATCAATTGCGCGGCGGCATGATGGTGGCGGTGCGCGTTCCCGAGCCGCCCCGTGTACAACAATCTGCCCGGGTACAGCGTCGCGGTGCCTTGCCACATGTCCGACACCTCCCGATCCCGCTACGACTCGGCCGCCGCGGCCTCGATGGCCTGCTTCATCTCCGCGAGGCCGTATTCGGTACGAATCCGCACTTCCGGCGCGGCCGACTCCGGCAAGACGTCGGTGATCCAGATCAGTCGGCCACGCTCCCCCTCGGCGCGAACCTCGAACGAAGCGTGGTGATAGTCCAGCGCGGGCCTGGCCCCTTCGACGACGGAGTACGCCAAGCGGCGGGCCTCGTCATCGATGGAGACGATCAGTTCACGGATCACATGCCCGTCCGGGAAAGTCAGCGAACGCCGCGCTCCCTCCAGGCGGGTGTCGACGACCCGGCCGGGCAGCAGGCGTCGATGCACGGCGCCGACATCACGCACGACATCCCAGATGTGGCGCGGCGAAGCGTCGATCACGATCTCATGGCGAATCGCTGTCATGGTCCGACGCTCCCTCGTCGTGGGTCAGATCATCGTCAATCTACTCGAGCCGGGCGCCGATCACCGCCACAGACCGCCGCAGGGCAGCTCGGGCAACTCGACGTGGACATCGTCATCGATCGTGACGATCAGGTCCGGATGACTGTGCGCCAAGTCGCCGGCCAGACTCCGGGCCTGTTCCGCGCACGCTCGGTAGTCCAGGACAAGGGCGCCGGATTCGATGTGGATGTGCCGGATATGCTGCGGGTTCGTCATGTCCACCGCACTGTCCGGTGTGTTGTCGGTACGGCAGGCTCCGCGCCACCTCCAGACATCGGTCGCAGCGCGGTCGAGCCATGTGGAGGGCCGAGCGTCCTATGGCTCACGTTCCAGAACTCCTCGTAACTTAGTCCGAGATCAACCCTTCGATCGCGCACCCACCAGCGCACTTATGACGAGGTGACGGTTCATCTCGGCGATCTACCGCAAAGAACAATCAGTAACTTACCAGCTATCGCCGATGCACTCCAGAAGGCTTCGAGAGCGCATCGGCGTCCGGAAGGCTCAGCGCGGCGGCTGGCTCATGTCCCGGTTCATGGTGGGGATCTCGATACTGATCGGCATCCGCAGTTCCGCCAGATAGAGCAGCGCCGCCCTGCGGAGGAATTCGTCGAACAGCCAGTAGGCATCCGGCGCGAGCGGCACCACGGGCAGCAGACCTTCACGCACGGCGATGAAAGGCCCCCAGCTCACCCGCAGCAGCGGGTCCCAGACCGGCTCCCTGGCGATGGCCAGCCCGTCGGCGATCTTGTCGCCGAGCAGGAAGCGGGTGAAGGCGCCGAGCACCGGTTTGGTGAGGACGGCGAAGTCGAGGTTCGCCCCGAGGCGCAGCAGCCGGTCGGCCAGCTTGGCGCCCTCCGGGGTCGGCGCCAGGATCGGATCCAGCACCTGCGCGGCCTGCGAGTCGGCCTCCGCCCAGGAGTTCGGAATGTATTCGTCACGGATGCCGAGCATGTGCGCGCCCACCTGCCACGAATGCAGGAACGCCTCCGACTCCGCGACGGGCATCGGCACCTGCCACGCGGTCAGATGCTTCATCACGGTGGTGGGCAGGCTGTGCCAGGTGACCATCAGATCGTTCTGGCTGATCGGGATGTCCTCCTCGGCGGAGTACACCCAGTGCGGGGACTGCGGCAGCAGGTGACGCACAGCGGCATGAACCAGCCGGGTCTTCACGCAGGTCACGACCATCTCACCAGCGGGCGCGTAGGCATTCGCGGTCCCGATGTCGTAACCGAGCTTGGCGGTCTTCAAGATGCGGTCCTTCAGGTCGTGACCGCCCTTGGAGTAGTAGACCGCGCGCGCCTCCTTGGGAATGACCGTGCTCATCATGCCGCTGGCCAGCCCGTAGAGCACGCCGAGATACAGCCCGCGCTTCTTGTTGAACTCGACGGCGGTGGCCAGCTTTCCGCGATCAGCCCAGGGCGGCAGCTGACGTGCGTATTCCATGAAGTCGCGCAGATCCGGCGGCAATCCGTCCGGCAAAGGCTGCCCGTTCGCGGTCCAGGTGCGCAACAACTCGTTGACCCTCGGCACCTCCCCCCGGTCGATCAGAGAGGCGACCAACTGATCCGCCTCGGGATCCCAGACGGTGAGCGGATCGGCCCCTTCACCGGAGCCGGCCACCGAACCCTGCGGGGACCACGTCCACGGCTCCGCGCGCGCGGGGGTCGCCATGGCCAGCGCGCCGAGCGCGCCCAACACCCCACCGGCTTTCAACGCGTTGCGCCTGCTGAGTCCATCCATGTCTGCGCCACTCCTCATTGAGCCGAGCGCCGCCGTGATGATGCGACGAAAGATCGGCAGCACTCGTACATCGCCGTCGCATCGATAAGAACAGTCATTAACTTAGCAAGCACTGGCGCTTGCTGTCCCGGCTTTCCGTAACTTGCCGGCACCAATCGCACCATGACCGACACGCGCGCAGCTCGGCGCTGAATCGCAGATGATCTGCATATTCGCCGAATTTGAACACTTGACCAGCGACTCACCGATAGAACGGCATCCGGCGTGCCATCAGGTTCTCTCCACTTATCACCACCTGAACCAGTCGCAAATAACTAGTCACATAGACAGTTGGTCACCCAGTCTTCTCGCTGCCGTGTCACCGCTGGATCATGACCGCCGCACAACGAAACGGGCCGGGCGGTTGTACCGCCCGGCCCGTGTTCGGTCGACGTCAGCGACCGGCGTGGCTGTGCTGTCCGCCGCGCACCTTGGCTTCGTTGGGCTGCGCTTCGGCGCCCTTGCGTCCGGCCGCACTCGGATCGGCCGAGTTACGCTCGCCGAAGCTGCCGGTGCTGGCCTGGCCGCCGCGACGCGCCTGCTCCTCGGTGTCGGAACGGTTGCCGAACTGGCCCGGGTTCTTCTGGTCTGCCATCACTTGCTCCTTTCGGTAGCGGATGAAACCGACTGTGGCTCTTGGCGCCACGTCTTCGTGCTACCCCTGCCCCAGTGCTCGAATCAGCCTCGGAGCTTCTTCACACGATCGAAAAGAACTGCCCGGAAACGGCTTCTCCAAGCCGCCCCGGGAAGCTGGTCGCGGCATCCGACCCGGCCAGACCGGCCGGGCGCCACCTGCGTATCCGGCGAGACCAACCGGGTAATCGGGACGCCGCCCCGGCGGAGTCGCGGCGAGCGCCGCCGGAAACGAGTAGTCGCCTACGCACGATCGCGCGGCCGATCGCGACGAGCATTCGGTAGCGCCCCAACCGTTCGTGGACGGCAGGTGCGCGTGCGAGACAAGCAGGAATCGGTGTCCGCGGCGCCGACTGTCAGCAGTGCAGAAAGGCCGAAGAGATGAAGAAGTACGAAGTCCAACCCGGCGACACCCTCTCCGCGATCGCCCATCGGGAGTACGGAGACGGCAGCCTGTTCCCGGCGATCGCGCGCCAGAACCATCTCGCCGATCCGAATTCGATCGATGTCGGACAACAGCTCCTGATCCCCTACATCACGCGGCGCCACCTCCTCACCACGCCCGACTCCACCGCGGCGCGGAAGCAGATCACCCAGCGCTACTACGGAACCGAGGACACCGGAGTCCAGCTGATCTGGGAAGTCGTCAACGGCGTGGCGCAACGTGCCATCCAGCCCGGCGCGTGGCTGCACATTCCGGAGCTCGCCGATGTCGGTCACCACACGGTGACCGAAAGCGAAACCCTCTCGATACTCGCCGAGCGCTGGTACGGCGACCCGAATCTCGGCGTGATGATCGAACTGGCCAACCACTTGCCCTCGGGCAGCCAGCCGGCTCCCGGCCACGTGCTCGTCGTGCCCGGCCTGAACCGCCGCCGCGGCGTCGCGGGCGACACGCTGCGCTCGATGTGCGAGGACCACTACGGTCCTGCGGATCTGGACACCAGAGTGGGAGTCGTCGCGGCGGCGAATCACATCGCCGAGCCCCAAGCGCTCTTCTCCCGCCAGGTGATCCACTTCCCGTCGTGACCGGGGCCGGCGGCTACGTCGTCGCGTGAGCGCGGCGGCGCCGGGTCCGGCGCCGGAACAGCCAGGTCGACAGGCCCGTGATCGCCAGCGCGAGCGGTGTCAGGCCGAATGCCAGCCAGATCAGTCGCCACCAGCCGTTCACCAGCCAGCCGAAGTGGGCGGGCTCGAAGACTTTGGCGTAGAAGGTGTTCGCCAGCGGCCGGTCGTGACTCGCGTCGACCACCTTGATGTCGGAATCGTCACGGGCGTTCACGTAGACCATGACGTCGCCGCTGTAGAAGAGGCGGTGCTCGCGCGGGGAGTAGGCCCCGGCGACGACGGCGCGGTAGTACGGGGCGGCGTCCGTGGGCAGCAACAGGTAGGCGAGTCGGCCCGGCGCGGCCCGATCCGCGATCGCCGTGGCCTCGCCGATGGACAGCGGGGGCCGTCGGGCATCGCTCGACCGCGGCACGAAAGACCGCTCGGTTCGTTCTAGGGTCGTGGTGCCGCCGGTCGCCACGAGCCAAGCCCGTTGCACGGCAGGCCATTCGATGGTGGTGCCGGTGATGCCCCACAGCAACAGGAACGGCACCGCGAGAATACCGATGACGTCGTGCAGGTCGCGGTCCCGGGCGAAGCGGCCTTTCCGCAGCCGGACCCGGAATCCGTGGCGCAGCCGTGCGAGTGACGGCCACCAGATGACCGCGCCGGACACCGCGAGCGATACCAGCAGGACGCCGAGCGCGCCGAGAATCACCGCACCCCATTTGATGCCGAGGAGCGGAGCCTGATTCTCCAGGATCGGGATCGCGCCGGAGTAGCGCGCACAACCGAACGCGCAGTTGTGCAGGTTGGTCAGCCAGCCGAGAACGCCGTCGGTCAGGTTCACCTGCTCGTTGATTCGTCCGGTAGCGGGATCGACGGAGTAGGCGGCGGTGTACTTCGTGTTCCCGATCGCGATCACGCCGCCGTCTCCACCGACCCAGCCGACGTCGAAACCGGGATCGGCGGCACGCACCATCGCGACGGCCTGTTCTGCGTCGACCACCGCCGGCGCGTCCGTGTGGCGATAGAACGAAGCGTGTTGCGCTCGGAACAATTCCGCGTGGTAGAGCAGGATCGCGCCCGAAGTCGACTGGATCACCAGGACCGAGCCGAGAATCAGCGCCGACCAGCGATGGATCGAGATCAGCCTGCGCCGTATCGGTTTCCGGGATCGCTTCGGTGATCCGACGATCCGCTTGCCAGGCTCGCGCACCACCACGGTCGTATTCATAAGGTTAGGCTAACTTCAAAATCCGACCTTCCCAATGCGGGCACGGCACCCAGGAGGAAGGGCTTGTCTACACCACCGCACCGGCGGATGATCTGATCAGAGTCACCCCGGACTCGGATCGACGTTCCCGGGCCGGGTTCGGATCGCCCTATCGCTCAGCCAAGGAAATCACCATGATCACCAAAGCCACGCAAGCGATCGCCGCAGCCGCTCTCGCACTGACCATCGGGGCCCTTTTCGCCCCGGCAGCCTCCGCCGCACCGGCTTCACCCGTACCGACGAACGACGCCCTCGGCTCGGTCACGGTATGCCTCAATATCCCACTGGGCCCGGCCAGCATCAGCTTCTGCATCTGAGGTCACCGCACACGCGGTACCGGCGAACGGACGCCATCCGCGCGGGCCCCGAGGGCTCGACCACGGCGGCCACGAGCGGCGTCCCGAGCAATCGAGTCGTCGGCGGGCACGCTACCCCGCCGGCACGAGGTCGACGCCGTATCCCGGGTGCATGCGCGATGCCATCCCGGTCCGGAACACCTCGACGGGACCGGCCACCTCGGTGGCGACCCCCGCGGCCCGTAGCGCGCACGCTTTGAAGGCCCGCCCGGCCGAGCTGACGCGGTGCTGGACCGAGCCGACCCGATGCTCGAGTTCCGCGGGAAGGCCCTCGCCCCACATCGTCACCTCGGTGAGCCCGCGGTCGAGACAGTCGAGCACGCCGTCACGAACCCGGCTGTCGGACCGATACGTCTCGGCGGCGACGGCGACCGCCTGCGGCCACGTCTCGCGGACCGGCGCGGCCGAGAACTGTTCGAGATCGAGCACCGTCGCCCCCAGGATGCGCAGCGGACGGATATCCGCCTGACCGGTCACCAGCACCGTGACCTCCCAGCCCGCGACGGTTCGATCGAACAGCCATCCGCCGGTCCAGCGCACGACGTCCGCGATATTCGGGGCGACCACCGCCAAGCGGTACCGATGTGGGCAGTCGCGAGCCTGGGCTCGCCATTGCGTGAAGGAGCGCGATCGTACAGCCATGGTTCCCATCCCGGTATCACCAACGAAAATATCGACAGGTCCGGCCGCGGACACCGACTCCGATGGGGTACCACCATCGCGCCGGCCATAGCGGATCAGCGAGTCGCGCGGCCGATGGGCGGCCGCGTGCCGAACCAGCGAAGGATCCGGTGAGCGGAGACGGCGGGTGGAGGTGGATCGCCGCGCCCCTCGCCGGAAGGTTCTGCCGCACACACAGTAAGGCGGACGGCGACCTGATGACGCCGCTTCGAACGAGCCGAATTGTGACCTGCATCACTACGCAGCAATTACCTGGTCAAACCCGCCGATTCACCTACCGCACCGCGCAGTCGCCATCCCGCCACCAGCCCGCTCCCGGTCCGCGACATTCGGACACAAACGGCCGCACGCCATCCACCCCCCGCGAGACCAACGCGGACGACACCGCGCACGACCACCGAAGAACCCATCACACCAGCGATTTTCAGAACATCAATTCAGATTCGGAACTCAGCGCACGACTGGCCACACCATGAGACACGATACGTCGACGGCTTGACGACACCGCGCGCATGGTTCAGACTGATCACCTACCGGACAAACCTATCCGGATCTGCGACAGGTCCGGGATACCATCGTGGGCAATCTCTTAGCAATCGCTATATCGAGAGCCTGCCACGCGATGATTCCACCAGCGACCGAGGGGGCGGCATGGGCAAGTCGGCGTCTCGGCGACGATCCCAGGAGACGCATGCGAACGTCGACGAGACGCGCCGACCCGGACAACCCGCTCATCGCGACCGCCTTCGATCTGCGCGCGGGCGCCATCGTCCTCGCCGAATTCTGCGCTCCCCCGGCCGATCCGTTCAGCATCCGGCATCGCCTGGCGGACCTCATGCCCCTGGACGCACCGGCCCGCCCATTGCCCCGGCGCCTGCACCGGCTCGCCGTCCTGCTGCATCGACCATATGGCGATCACCGCCGAGATCGCCCAGATCCATGATCTGATCGGGCTCGCCGACGAGCTCGTCGAACTGGTGGACATCATCGGTGACTCCGCCGTACATACCGCCGAAGGCATTGTCGCCGTGTGTGATTCGGCACAGCGACAGGCACACGCCACTGCGGTGAGATCGCGCACCCGCGGCGCCGACGCCACGGTACACCGGTTGCTCGCTCGCTGGTCGGCGGAAGCCGGAATAGATTTCGCGCAACGAGAATTCGCCAACGGGCTCCTGCACGTGATCCGTTCGCTCGACCGCGTCGCCGACGCACTGGCGTCGATCGATCGCGCGGCGTGACACGCGACGGACGCGCCCCCCTTCAGCCGCGCAGAGCGCGGTCCAGCAACGCCCATGCCTGCCGGGCGGTCTCCTTCTTGGACTGCGCATCGGTCTTCGACAGCACGGCCGCCAGCATCGCCAGCGCCAGGACCACGTCCGCGGTGGTGATGTCGGCGCTGATCGTGCCGCGCTGACGCGGATCCTCCAGCTTCTCCGCGATGAGGGTGATCAGCCGTCGCGCCACCTCGAACAGGCGCATGTCGTCGGTGTTCGCGGGATGGATCATCGCGATGAACGCCGCCGAGGTGGTGATCTGATCGACCATGATCGCCAGCAGATCGTCCACGGTGACCGCGGGATCGTCCGCCAGCGCCTCGATGCCCTCGATGTTCTCCTCGAACACCGCGAGCGCGATGCTCTCCCTGGTCGGGAAGTGTCGGTAGAGCACGCCCTGCCCCACGCCGGCGGCCCGCGCGATGGAGCTGAACGGCGCGTCGAAGCCACTGTCCGCGAAAACCTCCCGCGCCGCTTGGATCAAGGCCGCCCGATTGCCGGCCGCCGCCTTCGGCCCCCTGTTCACACGGCGTGGCGAGGTCATTCGGGCAAGGTTACCGGACCATCGCCGACCGCCCCGCAGCACGCCGGAGGGCCCGGCACGGATGCCGTAATCCGACCGGATACAGCCGCGCCGTATTGACGCGGCGTGGCGATCTCACGCACACTGACCGAGTAACCGGACAACACAGTCCGGCATGGCGAGAGGGTCGGCTCGGCCCGGCTCGGCGAGTAGGGACGCCGTTGCGCCAGGCCGGATTCGACACTCGTTCGACGCCACCATGCCGCATCGGGTGGTCCGGATACACGATGACGCTGCCGTCACCGCGGCGGCCGCACCGCACGCGCTCGGGATCGACCAACAGCCGTCCGAGACCGCATCCGGACTTGTAACCGAGCACACGGGAAAGGCGCCCTCACCGCCGAGGGCCGGTACGTCCATGACTTCGTCCATCACCAGCTGGGGCCGGCGCTTCTTCGTGACCGTCGGCGCCGCAGCGATTCTCCTGCCATTCGGCATCGTCGCCGCCCAAACCGATTCCGATCCCTCCGGGCAGGTTCGCGAGGTCGGCGCCATAGCCGCGACCGCGGCCGCACGCGCCGTCTGCAATCCAGGTTCGGCCCCCGAAACAGGTTTGCAAGGCGATGTTCCCGCCGCCGACCGTGACAGCGGCCGCAGCGGCCAGGGCTACAGCTGCAACGTCACCCGGCTCGGCGCCTATGGCGGCCGCGGCGGCGGCATCAACTCGGTGACCTTCGACCACTGCGCCTACATCGGCACGTTCTTCCCGGGCGACCTGCTCGGGCCCGAAGAGGGCGTCCAGGTGGTGGACGTCGCCGATCCTACGAACCCCGTCCGCACCGCCACGCTCACCGAACCGGCCATGCTGGCAGGCACCTGGGAGAGCCTGAAGGTCAACGAGACGAGAAAACTGCTCGTCGGCACCGGGGTGCCCGCTTTGACCGGTGCGGGCCTGCTGTCGGTCTACGACCTCACCGACTGCGCGCATCCACGCCTGCTCAACCCCGGCCCGGGAACCGACCTGGCGATGCCGTTGCCGATCACGGCCCATGAGGGCGGGTTCTCCCCCGACGGCAACACCTACTGGAGTTCCGGCGTCGCACCCGGCCTGGTCAGTGCCGTCGACCTCACCGACCCCGCCGCTCCCCACGTGGTGTGGCAGGGTCTGCCCGGTCTGTCCATGCACGGATTCGGGTTCAGCCCCGACGGCAACCTCATGTACCTGGCGAACAACATGGGCGGGCTGATGATTCTGGACGTCGGCGCGGTGCAGCGCCGCGATCCCGGCCCGCAGGTGCGCGAACTGTCGCACCTCACCTGGACCGACGGCTGGGCCAGCCAGCACAACATCCCCGTGACCTATGGCGGCAGGCCGTACGTGTTCGCCACCAACGAGGCCGGATCCGGCGGCGTCAAGATCATCGATGTCGCCGAGCCCACCCGGCCGCGCATCGTCGAGACCATCAAACTCGAGATCAACCTGCCGGAGAATCAGGACACCGCAATGGCTTCCGCCGCGGGCGGCTCGCTGTTCGCCTACGACACGCATTACTGCGCCGCGGACCGGGCGGCCGATCCCACGGCGCTGGCGTGCAGCTGGACCTCCTCTGGCATCCGTGTGTTCGATGTCCGGGATCCGTCGGCCGTCCGGGAGATCGCCTACTACAACCCGCCCGCGCGCACCGGCCGGAACACCGAGCTCTGGAATTCACCGCACGCGCTCGCGTCGATCATCGGCCCTCCGGTGCTGGCCGGTCCCGCGGTGGCGCAGGCGGTGCTGCAAGGCCAGTTCGATCTCACGCAGGCGACGAGCGAACGAAGCGGCATGCTCGCCTTCGGTGATCTCTCCACGGACTGGTGCTTCTCGCCGCCGGAATGGCGGGGCACCCAACTCTGGACCACCTGCGCCGACAACGGCTTCTTGGCGCTGGAAGTGGACCGGAACGTGTACACGCCGCCTGCCGACCAGCGTTCGACCACGGGATCATGATCCGCCGCCGGTGGCTCGGGGCGGCCACGCTCGCCGCCTTCGCGGTGCTGCTGCTGGTGGCGGGCGCTGCGCTGCGGCCGTTGGTGGTCGGCGCGGACAGCACCGCCGCACCGCTGCTGGACAGCACCGAAACCGGTTTCGTCCAGGACATGATCGCGCACCACAATCAGGCGCTGCTCCTGGTCCAGCGACTAGACGGCGGGGCCGACCCGGCGGTGCGCGCGCTGGCACAACAGATCGCCGACACCCAGCGCACCGAGATCGGCATGATGCTCGGCTGGCTGCGCATGGCCCGGCTCGCGGTGACCAATCCGCACCCGATGGCGTGGATGCACGCGGAGGCCGACCACGAGCACCACGCGACCGCCGGGCACGCGACGATGCCCGGCATGGCGAGCCAGGACGAACTCGACGCGCTCGGCGCCGCGCGCGGCGCCGAGGCGGCGACCGGTTTCCTGCGCCTGATGCAGCGCCACCACTACGGCGGCATCCAGATGGCGCAGGCGGCGGATCGCCGGCTGAACGGCGGCATGGTCGAACAGATCGCCCGCGACATGATCAGCACCCAGGGACAGGAAGTCGGCCTCATCGGCTTGCTGCTGTCCCGAGAGCAGGCACCACGCTGAGATGCGCCCGGCGACTACCGCGACGGCCTGTGTCGCCGGGTCACCGGTCCGGCCGTGTCTCAGCCGTGAACCACCACATCGTGCGTGCTCCCACCACCGTTGAGGCACACACTCGATACGGCTCCGCCGCGACTGGACCGGGCCGCATCGCGGAGGTCCGGCGTGGGTGTTCCGAGGCCAGGATATTCGGCGAGCGGACGACGACGCCTACTGCTGCGACGAAACCGCTTGCTGCTCGGCCAGTTCGGCGAGCCGGTCGAGGGAGGCCGACAGCTTGTCCGCGGTGGTCGCGCGCGCCCGGACCTGACGCTTCTCGTCGGTGAGCGACGTCCAGTCGTAGGTGTGGGTGACCAGGGTGCGGCCCTCACCCACCGGCTCCAGTTCCCAGCGCCAGAGGTGGCCGGGCGGCTGCTTGCCCGGTTCCGACGGATGCCACGCGATGCGGCTGCCCTCGGTGAACTCCACCACGTGGTTGTCGCGCACAGCCCCGTTGGTCAGGGTGGTGCTGAACACCGCTCCGGCTTCTCGCACCCGCTGCCCCGCCGCGGCCTCGGCCAGGTTGTCGTTGCCGTCCCAGCGCGGCTGCTCGGCGGGATCGGCGATGAGCTCGAAGATCTCCGCGGGATTCGCGTTGATCTCACGGCTGGCGCTGACGATACGGGGAACCTCGTTCTGCTCGGTCACGTGCCGATCGAAGCATCCGGGTCGAGAGCCGGGCAAGCCTTCCGCTCGAGGTCGGTGTTAATTCCCCGGCGCCGATCCGGCGACCGATCCGCCCCCCGGCCACGGCGGACCGGTGCGGTAAGACTGATTCGATCCGACATCCGATCGACGAAGGGACGCGCTCATGGGCGAGCGAGTTGCAGTAGTGTCCGGCGCCGCACGAGGAATCGGCGCGGCGATCGCCAAGCGCTTGGCGGCGGACGGGCTTCGGGTCGGCGTGCTCGACCTCGACGCGGCCGCCTGCGCCGACACGGTCGGCGCGATCACCGAGGCGGGCGGCCGAGCCGTCGCGCTCGGCGCCGACGTGTCGAACGAGGAGTCGGTCGCCGCCGCCGTCGCGCAGCTGGAGAACGAGCTGGGGGCGCCGACCGTCGTCGTGAACAACGCGGGCATCCTGCGCGACAACCTGCTGTTCAAGATGAGCGTCGACGACTGGGACGCGGTGCTGAACGTGCACCTGCGCGGCGCCTTCCTGCTCACCCGCGCGGTGCAGAAGCACATGGTCGAGCAGAAGTGGGGACGGGTCGTCAACATGTCCAGCACTTCGGCGCTCGGCAATCGCGGCCAGGTGAACTATTCGGCGGCGAAGGCCGGTTTGCAGGGCTTCACCAAGACCTTGGCGTTCGAGCTGGGCAAGTTCGGCGTCACGGCCAACGCCATCGCTCCCGGGTTCATCGTCACCGACATGACCGCCGCCACCGCCGCGCGCGTCGGCGTCTCCTTCGAGGACTTCCAGAAGGCCGCCGCCACGCAGATTCCCGTGCAGCGCGTCGGCACGCCCGAGGACATCGCGCACACCGCCTCGTTCCTGGTGAGCGAGGGCGCCGGTTTCGTTTCCGGCCAGGTGATCTACGTGGCGGGCGGCCCGACCAACTGACAACCCGCCCCCGCCCGCCGTGCCGGGGCGGGCGGGGGCGGTAACGTCGCAGCACATGAATCGGCGTGGGGCTCGTCGCGGCATGACGAGCTATGTTCTCTTGCTGCCGAGCCTGATCGGTGTCGGCGCGTTCCTGGTGCTGCCGATTCTGGTGGTGGCCTGGCTCAGTCTGCACAGCTGGAACCTGTTGGGACCGATGGAGTTCGTCGGACTGCGCAACTGGCGGTCGGTGCTGGGAGACGCCGCGTTCGGCCACGCCCTGCTGGTGACGCTGGTGTTGACCGCGATCGTGGTGCCCGCTCAGACGGTGCTGGGTTTCGCGGTCGCGGCATTGCTGGCCCGGCGGCGCGGCGCGACGAGTCTCCGGGTCATGTACGCGCTGCCGTGGATGTGCGCGCCGGTGGCGGTGGGTGTGGTGTGGCAGTGGATGTTCGCTCCCACCGGTGGCGCCGTCAACGCCGCGCTCGGCCTGCGCGTGGAATGGCTCTCGGATCCGGCGCTGGCGCTGCCGTCGGTGGCCGCGGTGAGCGTGTGGGCGAACTTCGGTTACGTGGCGCTGTTCTTCGTGGCCGGAATCCGCGCAATCCCGGACGAGATCCTCGACGCCGGTGCGCTGGACGGGGCCACCGGCTGGCGCCGGATCCGCTGGGTGATCCTGCCACTGCTGCGGCCCACCATGTTCTTCGTATTGGTCACCGGCGTACTGACCGCCTTCCAGACCTTCGACACCGTGTACGCGTTGACCAAGGGCGGACCGGGCGACCGCACCGATGTGCTCGCGATGCGGATCTTCACCGAGGCATTCGACGCCGCACGGCCCGGCCGCGCCGCCGTCATGGCGCTCGTGGTGTTCGCGGTCATGTTCGCGATCACCGTGGCGCAGCACCGCTACTTCCGGGATCGGACCACCTATGAGCTCTGATCGCCTACGTTCGGCGGCCGCCTACGCGATCCTCTCGGCCGGAGCGTTGCCGACCGTGGCGCCCCTGCTGCTCAGCGCGCTCACCGCCGTGAAGACACCCGGCCAGTTCGCGACCGGGTCGCCGCTGGCCCTGCCGCATCCGGTCACCGCCGACAATTTCCGGACCGTACTGGACTACGGCTTCGGGCGTGCGGTGCTGGTGACCGCGTTGATGACGGTGTTCATCACCGGCGGCCAATTGATCACTTCGGTGCTGGCGGCATACGCGTTCGCCCGCACCGATTTCCCGGGACGCGACGCGCTCTTCTGGGTGTATCTGGGCACCATGATGGTGCCGCCGATGGTGACTCTCATCCCGCTGTACCTGATGTTCGCGCGCCTGGACCTGCTGAACACCTTCTGGGCGCTGGTGCTGCCGTTCGTGTTCGGATCGCCGTACGCGGTCTTTTTGCTGCGTCAGTACTTTCGGGCGATTCCGCAGGAGCTGATCGGCGCGGCGCGGCTCGACGGCGCGAACACCCTCGACATCATCGTGCACGTCATGGTGCCGATGAGCAGGCCGGTGCTGGCGACCTTGACGCTCATCACGATCGTCTCGCAGTGGAACAATTTCATGTGGCCGCTGGTCGCGAGCAGCGGCCGCTCGTGGCAGGTGCTGACGGTAGCGACGGCGAATCTGCAGACCCGCTACAACGCGCAGTGGACCCTGGTGATGGCGGCCACGACGCTGGCCATCGCGCCGCTGGTGGTGCTGTTCGTGATCTGCCAGCGGCAGGTGCTGCGCTCGATCGCGTGGACGGGGGTGAAATGAGGACATCGACCCGCGTGGTGCTCGCCCTCGCACTCGCCGCGGCACTGCTGGTCGCGGCGGCCCTGTGGCTCGGCCGTGACGGCGACGGGTCCGGCCGCACCGTGGTGGGGTTGCGGATCTGGGACGAGAGTCTGGTACCCGCCTACCAGGCGTCGCTCGCGGAGTTCGAGCGGGCGAATCCGGACCTCGCAGTACGGATCACGGTGGTGCCGTGGTCGTCGTATCGGCAGAAACTCCGCTTGGACGTGGCCGGTGGCACCGCCGACGATCTGTTCTGGACCAATCTGTACGAGGACTACGCCGATGCCGGGCGGTTGCTCGACATCGGGGCGACGCTCGGTCCCGAGGCCGCGAGTGCCTGGGACCCCTCGGCGGTCGCGCAGTACACGCGCGACGGGAAGCTTTGGGCTGTACCGCAATTCGTCGATGCCGGAACCGCGGTGTACTACAACCGCGACCTGCTCGCGGCCGCGCATATCGATCCCGCCGAGCTGACCGCGATGCGGTGGAGTCCCGGCGGCGACGACACCCTGCGCCCACTGCTGCGCAGACTGGCGGCGGTCACGCCGTGGGCGTACAGCGCGGGTCACGACTTCCAGTCCATCGAACTGCCCTATCTGGGCTCGAACGGAGCGCGCTTCCAAGACGACCACGACAATTTCGTCTTCGACAGCCCGCAGGGCGTGGCGGCGTTCGACTATCTGGTGCGGTTGATCGCCGACGGACTCGCGCCATCGCCCGCGGACACCAACACCAATCCCGACTTCGCGAAGAACGCTTTCTTACAGGGCAAATTGGCGCTGCTGCAGTCCGGGACATTCAATCTCGCGCAGATCTCCGAACAGGCCCGCTTCGAGTGGGGCGTCGCGCTGCTGCCCGCGGGCCCGGCGGGACGGGTGAGCACGAACAACGCGATCGGCGTCGCGGGTAACGCGGCCACCCGGCATCCCGACGCGGTGCGCCGGGTGCTGGCCTGGCTCGGCAGCGGCGCGGGCAACCGCCACCTGGCCGAGGGCGGCGGCGCCATCCCGGCAGTCGTGTCCGAACAGCAGCGCTATCGCGACTACTGGGCAGGGAAGGGCGTGGAGGTCTCCCCCTTCTTCGACGTACTCCGCGGCCCGCGCATCTCCTCTGGTGGCGGACCGGGTTTCTCGGCCGCGCTCCGCGCCGTCGACCCGATTTTCGCCGAAATGTATCTCGGCCGGATTCCGGTGCCGGAAGCGTTGTCGCGCGCCCAGGCCGCGGCCGAGGCCGCCGTCGCGCAGAACTGAGCGAACGCCGGAGAAGATCCGGCCGCCCTAGGATGTGGTGCCGCGATTCGCGGTGCGCGTCAATCCTTTCCGGTCGTAGAACGCCGTCACCGCCGCACCCGAGCACAAGCCGATGACCAGGCCGAGCAGCGCCATCCAGACACCGCGTTCCAGGCCCGCCGCGGCTCTGGCCTCGAAGTACAGGATCGCGCGGACGCCGAGGAAGACCTGATGCATCGGCTCGAATGTGGACAGCCAGGCGAAGTACGTAGGGGTCGCCTCGATGGGCACGGTTCCGCCTGCCGAGGGCAACCCCAGCACGATGAACAGGATCAGGTTGACGAGCATGCCCGCGGCGCCGAAGGCGGCGAGTATCGACAGCGCGGTGACGCCCACGGCGAGGATGGCGAACGTGGAATAGAGGAACAGCAGCAAGGCTTTGTCGATGGGCATGTCCAAAGCCGTCCCGACGCCGAGGAACACACCGGACACGATCGGCGCGGCGACGGCGAGCACGCCCCATTTCAGCAGCAATGTGCGCAGCCGGGAGATCGGAGTGGGCGGATAGTGCACATACCACGGCCCGTACTCGGTCGGCGTGAATCCGAGCGAAGCGTCCACCATGGTGTGGATGATCATGGCGCCGGTGAATCCGGCCAGCAGGATCAGCAGCGTGTAGAAGAAGGCCGACAACCCGCCGCCGGTGCCTTCGGGCAGTGGCCGATACGGCGCGATCACCACGTCGATCGGCTCGGCCAGCAGCAACTGGCCGGCTCCGGCCAACTGCGGCGCGGGTCCGCCGGAGGACCGCAGTTGTTCGTCCACCGCGGCGGTGAGCTGCTGTCCGACCGTGGTGTTGACCGCGCCCAGTGCCTGTTCGGCGATACGAAGCGTGATCTGCGTGGCGTAGGTGCCGGTGCGCGGATTGGTCTGCACGGTGATCACCGGCCGGTCGACCTTTCCGGATACCACACCGGAGGCGCCGAGGATCGCGAGCCGCTTGGTGAAATCACTCGGAATGACGATCGCACCGTAGATCTTGCCGTCGCGCATCAGCAATTGCGCTTCGGTGATGCCGATGACGCGCAGGTCGACCTTGTCGGCCGGGATGTTCGCGGTGAGCGCCGCGGTGATCTGGTTACCCACGTTGGCCGGTTTCCCGGCGAGTGTGTCGCCCGCATCCTGGTTCACGACGGCGAGCGGCAAGTCGTGCAGATTCTTTTCGGGGTTGACGACGTACCCGAGATACATCACCGATAGCAACGCCATGAGCAGCGTGACGACGACAAGGGGTCGGATCCAGGTACGGATCCGCATGGGTTTCGCTGCCATGGAACCGGCTCCTCTCGCGGCGGACAAAAGACTGCTCGGCGGCGCGGACGTATTCGGCGAACTGCTGGTTATCTTCACCCGTGCGCGCGGACATTCCGAAATCGTGGTCCGGAGTTTCGCCGGGAAACCCTGCGCGCCGTCGATCGCGAGTGGCAGGCGCTCACGCGTCGATCGCCGCGGCCAAGCGGGGCAATTGCCGCAGCGGATTGATCCGCTCGACCTCCATCCGCTGGTCCGCGTCGAAGATGTCGCTGAGTCCGGGGGCCGGATCGTGCGTGCCGGTCTGCGGCAGGGTGAGCGCGCTGAAGGGCCAGTCGGAACCGAAGACGACGTGCTCGCGCTTCCCGACGGCGAGCACACTCGCCATCGCCGCGGCCGATCCGCTGAGCGCGGTGTCGTAGTAGAAGTTCGCGATCTGGCGTTGCGTGTCGAGTACCGACGGCCTGGGCAGATCGTCGGGCCACAGTTCGCCGAGCACCGTTTGCGACGCGACGCTGACGCGGTGGGACAGGAACGGAAGTGTCCCACCCGCGTGCGCGAGCTGGAAGCGGATGTTCGGGTAGCGCTGCGTCGTGCCGGTGGCCATCATCAAGGTCGCCGCGCGCGTGGTGTCGAAGGTGAATTCTTCGAGGAAGTCCGGCAGCGGCAGCTTCGGCTTGGCCTCGGCGGGGATGGCGGCCGGATGCACGAAGACATAGGCGCGGCGTTGGTTCAGCGCGATCAGCAATGGCTCGAAACGCGGATCACCGAGGTAGACGCCGTCGTAGGCGGACAGCAACACCACACCGTCGAGGTGCAGTTCATCCAGCGCGTAGACGGCTTCCGCGACGGAGGCGGCGACGTCGGGCATCGGCAGCACCGCGAAGGCGCCGAATCGCTTCGGATGCGTTTGCAGCAGCCTTGCGGCATACGTGTTGCAGTAGCGGGCCAGGTCGTTCGCCTCCTTGCCACGCAGGAACGACACGCCGGGGTCGGACACCGACAGCGCCTGCGCCTGGATCCCGTAGTAGTCCATGAACGCCAGCGCCTGTTCCGGGGACCAATCCGGCGTCGGGTATCCGCCGATGGTGACGTGACCGTGGTCGAGCAGCGCCGCACGGTAGTCCGGTGGCAGGAAGTGGGCGTGCAGGTCGATCCGGTAGGTACCCGACGGCGCAGGTTGCCCGGTACGAGCCGGGGTCGCTCGAGCGATAGCCGACGTAGCGGCGATGCCCAGCGTTCCGGCGACAACGCCGCCAAAGGCGCGACGCCTGCTCGTCTTCCTGCGGAATCGGGAATCGGTCATAGCAGTCCTCACTCGTCCGGACGGGGAAAACGGACCGGTCCGCCGATGCTTTCCGCACCGCCGGACGGCATGCGATGAAATCATCAACTACGACGAAATATTCGTCAAGAGTAAATGATGAAATGGTCAGGACCGTGGAGAGATTCAACTGTCGAGGCGTACCTACGCAGAGACGAACCGCTTGGAAGGCGGCCGAGTCATCGCCGACAGCGGAGACGATCGGCTTCGGAGCCGCTGAAGTGGATCGAAAGGCGGAGGTGTCCGCGATCCGGTCAGGTCAAAGGTTCAGTTGTCGTACGACGCGACGCCGACCGGGCCGACGCCGAGGCACAGGTCCAGCCCCGGTGTCTCGGCGGAGATTCGCAGTGCCGAGCCGCTGCCGACGAGGCGGACGAACACGGTGTTCAGTCCCTTCCGGACCGGCGCCGACACCGCTTCACCGTGTTCCAGGGCGACGCTGATCCGGCCATCACGACTGGCCACGTAATTGATTTGCGCGGTCCACTTGTTCGCGAGCAGGGGGCCGTCGAGACGCGGGAACACCGGCCTTGTTCCGTCGACGCGGTAGCCACAGCCGGGCTCCGGTCCGGGGAGGATGGCCCGGTTCCACCAGACCGCCGCGTCGACGATCGCACCGTCGTCGGTGATCATCCGCAAGTGCGGTGTCGCGACCGCGAACGTGCCGGGGGCGGCCACGGACGCCAGCACGCTGCTGGTCAGATTCTGCGGATAGGCCATCGGATTCAACACGTTCCACGGCACCTCCTGCTCGAGCAGGGGCGCGCCGTCCCATGCGCGCAGTGCCGATTTCACGTTGGTGACATACGTTTCGGACGGACCGACCCGCCACGATCGCACGAATGTCCAGGTGGAGCAGAGACTGCTCGCGACGAACACCGCTGTCACCGCGACCGTCAGCTGCCGGACCGGAAGCTCGATGCGCCGCGGATTCCGGGACGGCCGGGGGCGAGCCCGCACCATGAGCGCGCCCGCGGCCGCCGCGATCACCGCCGAGTCGGCGAAGTAGCGCAGCGACTGCATCAACTCCCCCGCGGTGTTCGGTCCGCCACGAGCCAACGCGACGGCCAGCTGAGCGATCACGACGTAGACGGCGGCCGTCAGCCACACCGCCCCGATCCGCTGCCGGGTGCGCATCGACAGCGCCACCACCGCGCCCAGCGTCAGCCAGGCCGCTACCACCGCCCAGCCGGGGGGATCCGCCCACGGCGTCGACGGCAGCCACCGCTCCCACACCCACGGACCGCCGGACAGCGCGGGCACGATCCCCAGGGAGGCCGCGCCGGGCAGCAGGTCGCGCAACTCGTCCCAGTCGTCGGGCAGTCCCGGCCCTGCGACCACCGCGAGATAGGCGATGGTCCAGAAGCCCAGGACCGCGGACGATCCGATCCACAGCGCCGCGCCCCGTCGCGCCACCACACGAATCGGGGACTCGCCGCCGTCGACATGGCGGACCAGCGCCGTCACGGCGAACGCCACGAACGGCACGACCGCCGACTTCTCGAAGAACAGCAACGCCACCACCAGCACCGCGACGCCGGACAGCGCGTATCGGCGGCGACCGCTCCGCACCAGCGACACCGCGTCCCCGATCACCCAGGCGAGGGCGAATTGCAGCGGCAGTGCGTTGAGTGCGGCGGCCCACCAAGCGAAAGCCGGGATCGTCAGGGGGCAGAACAGATAGAAGACCAGCGGAATCAGGAGCGGCCACCGGGGGCCCACGATGAGCAGCAGCATGCGCACCACGGCTACCGACGCACCCACTTGCATGAGCAGCAGCACCGTCACCGGTCCCGCCCAGACCAGCGGCGCGACCGCGTTCACCGCCCAGGCCGTGACGAAGGCCAACGGCATGAAGTGCCCGTCGTGGTCGTACAGCAGCAGATCGGTGGACCACAGCCCGTAGCGGGCCGCCCGGCCGACCAGGATGAAATCGTCCCAATAGAAGAAGCCGCTGTCGGCCACCCACCAGCGGACGGCCAGCTGCACCACGACCAGGCATCCGGCCACGACGACCACCGGTTGTGCCTTCGCGATCCTCCGGACGCGGCCCAGCGCCGACACCGGAGGAACGCGCGCCGACTCGGGCACGGCGAGCGCAGCAGTGTCCATGCCAACCCACCGTAGCGGCGGTCGCGCCGGGGATCGCGCCTCGACGGCTACGGAGCGTTCATGGTGCCCTCCCGCCAGCAGGGCCGATCGCCCGACGCACGGTCTCCTCGACGTCCAGTTCCGCGTCGTCCCGCAGGGCCTCGATCAGCGCGGCGCTGCCCGCGATGCCGGTCCAGGGCAGGTCGATCTCGGTCGCAACGAACCACGCCCCGTCCGCGGGCCAGATAAGATTCGGGCTGTTGATCGTCCGCGACCAGCCCGGGAGCAGGTCCGCGGCTCCCCCTGCCCTACCTGGCCGAGCGGGCCCCGCAACAGCAGATAGTCCCGCGCGGGTATGCGCAGACGCGGCCCATCGATCACCTCCGGCGGGAAGGCCGGTGCGACGGTGGGCGCTGACACGAGATCCGCGGAGCGCCGCCGCGGTCAGCAGAGTGCGGCGTCGGATGGGCGTGGTCCGGCGCGGCCATCTTCCTCCGTCCCCATCGAGGAGAATCCGGCGTCAGTGCCCGACCACACCGCTCACTTCATTCGGTGTGCTCGGCAGCGTGACGCTCGCGGTCTTCGCTCCGGTGGCGAGGTCGACGCGGTGGACCTGCTTCGCGGCGGGGTCCGAGACGTAGGCGACGTCGCCGCGGACGAACAGCGCGGGTCGCGGCTTCTGCCATTCCAGCGGTTCCTGCCAGGAACCTGTCACGGGGATCGTGCGCACGACAGCGCCCGCGACGGGATCGATCACGTGGATGCGGCCGTCGGTGCCGAGGACCAGGGCTTCGCCGTGCGGGCCACGGGCCAGCGAGCGGAAGGTGTAGCTGGTGCCCAGATCGACCAGCCGCAGCGTGCCGGTGACCGTGTCGATCAACGAGACACGCTGCGGGCGTTCGAGTTCGGCATCCTTGTCCTGCTTGTAGTCGCCGAGGACGACGGGCGAGGTCTCGCTGCCCGCCTGGTTGCCGATCCGGCCGTACTCGGTCGGGCCTGCGACCTTGGTGATCGCCCCGTTGCGGTAGACGAGCACGCCGTTCTCACAGCCGAGGACCACGGCCTCGCCCGCGGCGGTCGCCTCACCGTGCACGCCGAGGCAGTCTTCGCTGCGCGCCTTCTCGGTGCGGTTCTTGTCGAGCACCACGATCCCGGTTCGCTTCTCCTCCGTGCCGAGCGTGACGACGAGTTCGCCGTTGGCGAGTTCGATCGCGACGCCGTGGTGCGGGGCGGCCGCGCGGTAAGTGGCGGTCTGCGGCGCGCCGTCTGCGAGATCGGCCGAGTCGAACGCGACGACTTCACCGGTGCCGTCGCTGAACAGCACCGTCCGTCCGGCATGCCGGACCACGTGGCCGGGATGCGTGCCGGGGAACTCGATGCCGGTGAATCCGGCTGTGGCGGCATCGAAGACGCGGAAGCCGTCTTTCGTCGAGACGATCAAATGACGGTCGTCGCCCGCGGGGTTGAGCCGGTTGAAGCCGTCGAGCTCAACCGTGCCCGTGATTTCGAGAGTGGTTCCGTCCAGCACGTGGATTCCGCCGTCGTAGGTGATCGCGACGGGATCGGTGATCCGCGGGGTGTCGCGTTCGGCGGAAGTGTCGGCCCCGCAGCCGGCGAGCACCGAGGCCAGCAGACCGATCAGGGCGGACGATGTGGTGGTTCGAGACCGAACGGGCATGAGCTACTCCGTCTTTCGTTCTGGTGTTCGGGTACTAAGCGGTGGCGAGCCCGCGGACGATCGATTCGGTGTTGGCCCGCATCATTTCCAGGTAGGTGCCGGCGCCGCCGCCGGGTTCGGTGAGCGACTCCGAATACAGCGAGATCACCTGCACGTGCACACCGGCTTGCTCGGCGAGCACACGGGCCAGACGGTCCGGCTGCGAGGGGTCGGCGAAGATCGCGCCCACCCCGGCGGCCCGGATCGCTCCGGCGAGGGCGGAGAGATCCGACGGGCTCGGTGCGGCGAGCGTGGTCCCGCCCGGTATCACGGCGCCGACCACCTCGAAGCCGAATCGCTGTGCCAGGTAACCGAAGACGTGGTGGTTGGTGACCAGCTTCCGCCGCTCGGCGGGGATGGTCGCGAACTGCTCGGTCATCCAGCGGTCGAGCCGGTCGAGTTCGGCGAGATAGCGGTCGGCTCCGGCGCGCACGGTCGCGGCGTCGTCGCCGTCGACCTGCTCGATGATCCGGTCCCGGATGACTTCCACCGCCTTGCGCACCCGGCGCGGATCGGTCCAGAAGTGGGGATCCGGCCTGCCGTCCGCGTCGTCCGTGGAGTAGTCGATCGGATCGATCGCCGCGCCGACGGATACCCCTGCCACCCCGGATCTCTCGGCCGCCTCGACGTTGCGCAGCACACTCTCCTCGAGGCCGAGACCGTTGTAGACGATCAGGCTCGCGCGTTCGAGCCGGGCCGCCTGCTGGGCGGAGAGGGCGAAGAAGTGCGGGTCCGCGTTCGCCGGCATGAGCACGGTGACCTCGACCGCGTCCCCCGCGATGGCGCGGGTGAGATCGCCGAGGATGTTGGTGGTGACGACGACTCCGCCGCGATCGGCGTCGGCATTCGAGCATGCGGTGAGCGCGAGCAGGGCGACGGCGAACAGCGCGCACCAGTGAGCGGCACGTCTCATCGGCCGGTCTCCACCATCGCCGTGGGCACGATGTCGAGGCCGAAGGTTCGTGCGGCACGCAGGTTGTCGGCGTAGTCGATCTCGTGGATCGCTCGCGCCGCGGGATCGTTGAGGTAGGCGCGGTGCTCGTCGACGAGGATCAGCGGCGCGGGTTCTCCGTCGAGTACCGGCGCGGTGAACGGTCGCGCCGCGGCGGTCTCCCGTCCGGACACGGCGTCGTAACTGTGCAGCAGGCCGTCCGCGGTGAGGACCAGCAGTGGCGCGCCCTCGCCCGCGGTATTCGCCGCGACCACCGGACCGGTGTCCACCGCGGTCCAGGACTTGCGCCGGACGTCGAGCACCCACACCCCGCGCAGGCCCGCCTTCGCCACCAGCGTCGCGCTGCCCGCGCGGTGGAAGAACGCGGTCGCGCGGTCGCCGTCGGAGATGCCGTGCGGATAGGGAATCTTCTCGCCGCTGAACACCGCGTTCCGGGCCGTCACCACCAACGCGCCGTCGGCGCAACCGAAGACGACACCACGCCTGGTCACCGCCGAGCCATGCGGACGCGGACACTCTTGGGCGAGGACCGAGGCGGGCGCTCCGTCTCGGGCACGAACCTCGATCCGGTCCCGGGCGGGCACGGCCACCAGCAGGTGCTCAGCGTATGGCACGGCGGCTCCGTCGGCGATCACGCCGCGCTCTTGTCGCGACCCCGCGCCCAGCGCGGACCGATCCAGCAGCGCTGTGCCACCCGCGTCGGAAACCAGTGCGGTCACCGCACTGTCGGCATACGCGGCCGACACCGGGCCACCGGCGAGGGCGCCCAGATCGCGGACGGGTGCCCGGTAGTAGTGCACGTGATCGCCGTGATCGACCGTCCATGCGCCCGCGTCCACGATCCGCACCCCGTCGCGGGCGGACAAGAAGGCGTAGCGCCCGTCGGCGGTCACGCGGCCGACGCCTTCCGCTCGGCCGAGATCGATGACGTCCGCGGTGACGAGATCGACCACCCGCACCGCGCCGGTCCCGCTGTCGACCACGACCAGACGCGGCTGCGCCTCGTCGGCCTCCTGCGCGCCCGCCACATAACCGTGCGGCGGCGTCTCCGGAGGGCCAGTAGAATCGCCTGTCCCGCAACCGATCAAGGGCGTCATCATGGCGAGTACCAGGAGCACGGCCAGTGGTTTCGGCGTCCCGCGCGAGGACCGGATCCGATCACGCACCCAGGACGACAGCGCCGAGACGAAGAACAGCGCGACGGCCGTCGCCGCGATGGTCGCCCCGGCGGCGGTGTGCGCGTGCCACGAGATCAGCAGCCCGGCGAAGGTGGCCACCGCCCCGAGCGCGGCGGCGGCGAGCATGATCGCCGGGATGCGATGCACCCAGTAGACGGCCGCCGCGGGCGGCGCGATGAGCAGACCGAAGACCAGCAATGTGCCGACGATGTGGAACGACGCGACTATCGCCAGGGTCAGCAGAGCGATCAACGCCACGTTCGCCAGGCGAGGCCGTAATCCGAGGGTGTGCGCCTTGCGCGGGTCGAAGGTCAGCGCGACGAATGCCCGGTAACCCAGCACCGAGATCACCGCCGCGAGAACCGTGGCCGCCACCAGGTACCACAGGTCACGTTCTCCGACGGCGAGTATGTCACCGAAGAGGAAGCCGGTCAGGTCGACCGCGAACGAGGGCGAACGCGACACGATGATCACGCCCGCCGACAGCATCCCGACGAACAGCAGTCCGATGCCGGTGTCCGCGGCGAATCGCGTCCCACGGCCGAGCACCGAGACGCCGACGGCCATCGCCGCGGCGCTGAATGCCGCGCCCAGCAACAGGTTTCCGCCGACCAATGCCGCGATCGCGACGCCTGGCAGCATGCCGTGCGCCATCGCGTCGCTGAGAAAAGCCATGCCGCGCAACACCACCCACGTCCCCGCCAGAGCGCACAGACACGACACGAGCAGTCCGCCCCACAACGCCCGCTGCACAAATGAAACCTCGAACGGGGCCAACCACTCCATGACGCAGCACTCTACAATGATAACGGTTTTCATTTCAATGAGTGGACGGGAGTTACATGCCGCCAGCTGTCGATATCGCCGAGGTGACGGCCGGGTACCGGGGACATCCGGTCCTGCGCGAGTTCACCGCCACCATCCCGGGCGGCCAGGTGACCGCACTCGTCGGACCCAACGGGTCGGGCAAATCCACCCTGCTCGGCGTCCTGGCCGGCGTCATCACGCCCACCGCCGGAACCGTGCGCCGCCACCATCTCCGGCGACCGGCAATCGTCGTGCAGCACAGCGGCGTTCCCCCCAATCTGCCGATCACCGTCCGCGAAACGGTCGCCATGGGACGCTGGGCGCAGCGCGGCGCATGGCGGCGTCTCACCCGGGAAGATCGCGCCATCGTCGGCGCGTGCCTCGACGGGATGGCGATCACCGACCTGGCCGAGCGCAGGCTCGACAGCCTCTCCGGAGGCCAGCGCCAACGGGCGATGCTCGCACAGGCACTCGCCCAGGAGTCGGACCTGCTGCTGCTCGACGAACCGACCACCGGTCTGGACTCGGCCGCGCAGCAGGAGATCTCCGACGCCGTCCGCCACGTCGGAGCCCACGGCGTGACGGTCGTGCACGTCACACACCGGCGCGAGGACGCCCTGCGCGCCGACTATTGCCTGCTGCTGCGGGACGGCCGGGTGACCGACCACGGCGACCCGCGCACCGTCCTGCGCGGACCCACCACCGAACCGGAAGCGGCCGCCGCCGACTAGCGTGGCACTCCGGGCATACCGGCGAAGAGGATCTGGAAGACCTTGGGCGCGTTCGGTATGACCGCCATGGAAGGAGTGAACGGCGCGCCTTCGTTGGTATCCGTGACCACATAGTCGGCGCGGCTGTCGGGAACCCGGTCGAGGATCCCGGCACAGCGCGGCCCGCCGGTCGCGTTCACCTTCGGCAGGTCGCCGGGATATTTGTAGGGCTGAGCGCCGTACATGAAGCTGGCGTTGAAGATGGCTCCGGGTTTGTATCCGCCGATGATGGCCTCGGCCGCGGGAAGGGCTTTCGCGATGCCGACGACTACGCAATACACCACGGGCGAGTAGGTATCGAGCAGTGAGCTGGTCGGCCGCAGGGTCGCGAGCACAGCGGTGAGTCCTTGCTCGTTCTCGGTCAGCGCCGTCCGGGTGGTGTCGGCCAACCCGACGAGGTTGAGCAGCACGGCGTCCAGGTCTTCCGCACCCTGGGCGAGCGTCCCGCTGATCGTGGTGGCGTCGGCGGCCGTGCGCAACAGGTCGGGGGCGGTATCGGCGTAGAGCCCGGTGACCTGGCCCGCAGCGGACAGGTCCCGCCGCAGCGCGGGCAGGCTCGGGTTGATCTGCCGCAGGTAGTCGTCCGAACGAGCGAGCAGATCGCCCAGCCGGTCGCCACGCCCCTGCAACGCCGTGTCCAAGGCGGCGAGGGTGGCGTTCAGTTCGCCCGGTTCGACTTTCGCCAGCACATCACTCAGACGCTGGAACAGCGTGTTGTATTCGACGGTGACGGATTCGGCGCGGATCGTCGAGCCGGGGCGCAGCGGTGTCGGCGAAGGAGCGCTCGGCACCACGAAATTCACGTACTTGGCCCCGAATACGGTGGTCGAGCGGATGTCCACCGTCGCGTTGGCGGGCACCAGCCGCAGCAGTTCGGGATCCAGCTCGAGGCGCAGACGCGCCCGGTCGCCGCGGAACTCGACGGCGCTCACCTTGCCGAGTTCCACCCCACGCATCCGCACCTTGGCATCGCTGTCGAGCACCAGACCGGAGCGGGGCGTCTCGACGGTGACGGCCACCGTCGAGCGGAAACGTCCGGCGTACATCGACGCGGCGACCGCGACTACCGCGACGATGAGCAGGAGCAACGCCGCTCCGGCGACTTTCAACCGCAGTAACCGCCACGTCACCAGCACGGTTTGGCTGCCGAAACTCATTCGAAACCACCGATCACTTCTCGTCACGGGCTGTGCGCGACGGCGGCACACCCGCGGCCCTGGCATCCGACTACGGTCGCGGTCCGCGGCTTGCCGGACGCTCGCTAACCGTAGTACTGTCCAGACACGTGTCCATCATAAAACTTGGACACTTATCTGGGGAAGGATTTCCAATGGCTCTGGTGAAACCACGTCGGGTATCCGGAGGCGACCACGAGCACGGTCATCTGGAGGAGTTCCGCGTCGACCCGATCGGGCTGATGCGCCGGGTCCGCGCGGAGTGCGGCGACATCGGCTCGTTCGACCTGGCCGGGCGCCAGGTCATCCTGCTGTCGGGCGCGGAGGCCAACGAGTTCTTCTTCCGCTCCGGCGACGACGACCTCGACCAGGCCGCCGCCTACCCCTTCATGAAGCCGATCTTCGGCGAGGGCGTCGTCTTCGACGCCAGCCCGGAACGCCGCAAGGAGATGCTGCACAACCAGGCGCTGCGCGCCGAACACATGCGCGGGCACGCCGCCACCATCGCCCGTGAGGTGCAGCGGATGCTGGCGCGCTGGGGTGACGAGGGCGAGATCGACCTGCTCGACTTCTTCGCCGAGCTGACCATCTACACCTCCTCGGCCTGCCTGATCGGCCTGAAGTTCCGCAACGACCTCGACGACCGCTTCGCGCACCTCTACCACGACCTGGAACGCGGCACCGACGCACTGGCCTACGTCGACCCCTACGCCCCGATCGAAAGTTTCCGCCGTCGCGATCAGGCGCGGGCCGAGCTGGTCGAACTGGTCCAGGGGATCATGGACCGCAGGGCCGCCGACCCGCCGACCGGCAAGGACGACCGGGACATGCTCGACGTGCTCATCTCGATCCCGGGCGACAACGGCGAACCGCGCTTCAGCGCCAGCGAGATCACCGGCATCTTCATCTCCATGATGTTCGCGGGCCATCACACCACCTCCGGCACGGCGGCCTGGACGATCATCGAACTGCTGCGCCACCCCGAAATGCTCGACCGGGTCGTCACCGAACTCGACGAGCTCTACGCCGACGGCTCGGACATCAGTTTCGGCGCGCTGCGCCAGATCCCGATGCTGGAATCCGTGCTCAAGGAGACGCTGCGCCTGCATCCACCGCTGATCATCCTGATGCGGGTGGCGCGCGGCGAATTCGACGTCTGCGGTCATCGGATCGAGCCCGGCGATCACGTCGCCGCCACTCCCGCGATCTCGAACCGGATCCCGGAGGACTTCCCGGACCCGGACGCTTTCGATCCCGGCCGTTATATCGATCCCAACCAAGCCGACCTCGTCAATCGCTGGACCTGGATTCCGTTCGGCGCGGGCCGCCACCGCTGCGTCGGCGCGGCGTTCGCGTTGATGCAGCTGAAGGCGATCTTCTCGCTGCTGTTGCGGGACTGGGAGTTCGAGATGGTCCAGCCGTCGGACAGCTACCGCAACGACCACTCCAAGATGGTCGTGCAGCTCGCGCAGCCCTGCACCGTCCGTTACCGCAGGCGCCGCGAGGACCACGACAGCTGACGACGTGGCCGGGCACGCGAGAGCTCCCCGTCGCGTGACGGGGAGCCCGCGTCCGGCAGCTACTCGTAGCGCACCCGCCAGCTCTTGATGCCGTTGATCCACCCGGACCGCAGCCGCACCGGATCGGACACCTGCCGCAGGCCGGGCATCGCGTCGGCGATGGCGTTGAACATCAGATCGATCTCCAGCCGGGCCAGGTTCGCGCCGACGCAGTAGTGCGTGCCGGTGCCGCCGAAACCCACGTGCGGATTCGGATTGCGCAGGACATCGAACGTGAACGGATTCTCGAAGCCCTCCTCGTCGAAATTCGCCGAGCTGTAGAACAATCCGAGCCGTTGACCCTGCCGGATCCGCTGCCCGCCGAGTTCCAGGTCCTCCGTCGCGGTGCGCTGGAAGGCGGTCACCGGAGTGGCCCATCGCACGATCTCGTCGGGCGCGGTACGTGGACGCTGCTGCCGGTAGGTCTCCCACTGTTCCGGGTGATCGACGAACGCCTTCATCCCGTGCGTGATGGCATTTCGGGTGGTCTCGTTGCCTGCCACGGCGAGCAGGATGACGAAGAAACCGAACTCGTCGGAGCCGAGCGCCTCGCCGTCGACGTCGGCGTGCACCAGCTCGCTCACGATGTCGCCCACCGGGCAGGCACGGCGCTGCTCGGCCATATTCCAGGCGTAACCGAGGATTTCGGCCGAGGCCATCGCGGGATCGCCGTACTCGGGGTCGTCGTAGTTGAGCATCTGGTTCGACCAGTCGAAGATCTTCTTCCGATCCTCCTGCGGCACGCCGATCAGCTCGGCGATGGCCTGCAACGGCAGTTCACAGGCGACCTGCTCGACGAAGTCGCCGCCGCCGGACTTCCTGGCCTCGTGCACGATCCGCTCGGCGCGCTCGGTGAGCGCGGCGCGCAGGTTCTCCACCGCCCGCGGCGTGAAGCCCTTGGATATGATCCGCCGGATCTTGGAGTGCTTGGGCGGGTCCATGTTCACCAGCAGAGCGCCGGTGAGCGCCATCTGTTCCGGCGTGATGTCGCCGGGCAGGCGGATGATGGCCCCTTTCCGCTCCGAGGAGAACAGCTCCGGATGCTTGGAGATCTCCTTGATGTCGGCGAGCTTGCTGACCACCCAGTAGCCGCCGTCGTGGAAACCACCGGACGTCTCGTCGGATTGCGCGTTCCACCACACCGGGGCGGTCCGGCGTAGCTGAGCGAATTCCTCTACCGGACTTCGGTTCTCCCACAGCGCCGGGTCGGTGAAATCGAATCCGACCGGAAATGCCGGAGCTGCCATTGCTACCTCCTAGATGAAACGTGCGAGCCGGTCAGCGCGGCGAAGTGCGCCGCGCGGCGTCGGGATCGGCCTCGGCGGCCGACGCGCGGGCCGCGTCACCATCGCGCAGCCATGCGGCGGCGCGACCAGCGACCAGCGGCAATTCGAGATACGTGCGCACACCCGGCTCGGCGACGACGACGTAGGGGATCGAGTTCACGCAGTGCATGGCCGTGGCGACGATGCCGGGGTTGCGCACCAGACCCGCGGCGGCGCTGTGCGCGTGCATACCGGTGAAGGTCACCGTCGCGCCGGGATCGCCGACGATCTCGACCTCGTATCGCTCTCCCATGGGTCCGAAGGTCCAAGGCGGGTCGAGGTTCTCGGTGCCCATGAACCAGTTCACCGCGGCCGTGATCACCGGAGTACCGCGAACGGTCCCTTCCCAGCGGAAGCGCTGCGCGGCGACGCGCCCGGGCGCGATCGGGCCGATGGGCGAATCGATCGGCGCGGTGGCCACCGCCATGTCGTGCGTCACCCGCAACCGCTCGTCGAGCGCGATGCCCAGCGCTTCGGCGATCATCCACACCGACTGGCTGTAGCCGCCCGCGAGCACGTTCGCCATGACGCTGGTCGCGGCCTGCTCCGGCGTGGCGCCGAACAGCATCCAGTCCCGGACCACTTCGGGCGCGCCATAGGTGCGGATATCGGAGAACTCTTCGGCGCGCACCGCGGTGATCGCCCCCGAGAGCGCCGACACCACCAGCGGGATCTTCTCGGTGATGCCGCCGGGATGTATTCCGGTCCCGTGCAGCGTGACTCCGGCGGCTCGGCACAGCTCGTCGTACCGTTCCCGCTCCGCGCGGCGCGGATGGAACCAGCCCAGCGGTGTGACGACGTTCTTGCCGGACCGCAGGATCGCGCGCACCGTCGCGGCGTCGGCCATGAACGGGCTGTAGAGCACGCAGTCGGCCTGCGTGGCGAGCAAGCGGTCGGCATCGGTGGTCGCGCGCACCCCGACCGGCGGGCGGCCGACCAGCTCGCCCAGGTCCATGCCGTCCTTGTCCGCGCTGTGCACCCAGGCTCCGGCCAGTTCCAGCTCGGGATGGTCGAGAATGCCCTCGATGGCGGCCCGCCCGACCCCACCGGTCGCCCATTGGATCACCCGGATCATGTCAGTCCGCCTTGTGGTCGGGCCCTCGCCCGGCCACGTACTGTTTGGCCCACCGGTAATCGGGTTTGCCGCTCGGAGCGCGCACGATGGTGTCGGCGACCCAGACCTGTTTGGGCACTTTGTATCCGGCCAGGAATTTGCGCACGTGCGCGTGCAGCTCGGTGAATTCGACCGGCCCGGACAGCGACACCACCGCGGCGACCTGATGCCCCCAGCGCTCGTGCGGCACGCCGATCACCACCGCGTCGAAGATCGCGGCGTGGGTCTTCACCACGCTTTCGACCTCTTCGACGAACACCTTCTCGCCGCCGGTGTTGATCACCATGTTGCCGCGGCCGATCAGCGTGATCGACCCGTCGGTCTCGGCGCGGGCCCGGTCGTCGGTGACGACCATGCGCACGCCGTCGACGGACTTGAACAGCTTCTCGGTCTTGTCCGGGTCCTTGTAGTAACCGATCGGCACGTTGCCGGTCTTGGCCAGCCAGCCTTCCGAACCGGGCGCGACGGGGCGGCCGTCGTCGTCCACGACCACCGCACCGCGGCCGGTCCGCACGCGGGGGCCGCGCGCCGGATCGTCGTCCTTCTGGGCGAACCCGATACCGCCGAATCCGGTCTCCGATGATCCGATGGAGTCCGAGACCACCGCCCACGAGAACATCTCCAGCAGCGTGTTCTTCACCGGTTGCGACAGCAGCGCGGCGCCGGAGGCGATGGCCAGCAGCGACGAGGCGTCCACCGGTTCGCTCCGATACGCCTCGATCAGCGGCCTGGCCATGGCGTCGCCGGTGATCACCATGACCTGCGGGCGTTGCTCGGCGACGGTCCGCCAGACGCGTCCGGCGTCGAAGCGGGACTCGAAGATCACGGTGTTGCCCGACCACAGCGCGGTGAAGGTGGGCATCATGGCGGCGGCGTGGATCAGCGGCGGCAGCACCAGCCAGGCACTCGGATCGATCCGGGCGCCGGTGCGGGACTGCTGGAACTCGTCGGCGACCGGTTCACCGGTGTAGAAGTCGATGCCTCCGCCGAGGACGCGCCACATGTCCTCCTGCCGCCACATGACGCCTTTCGGCATGCCGGTCGTCCCGCCGGTGTACATCATGAACAGGTCGTCGGCGCTGCGTTCGACCACCGGACGGTCCGTCGCTCCGGCGGCGACGGCCGACTCGTACGACGTCGCTACATCGTCGATGTCCGGCGAGAATTCGTCGGCGACGCGAATCATGTGCCGCAAACCGGGCGTTCGCTCCCCGGCCTCCCGGACGGCGGCGCCGTAACAGGAGTGGTACACGAGCACTTCGAGATCCGCGTTCTCGTAGACGTAGGCCAGTTCGGCGACGCCGTACCGGTAATTGATGTTGATCGGGACGGCGGCGAGCTTGAAGCACGCGATCAGCGTCTCCATCGTCTCGATGCTGTTGTGCATCTGGAAACCCACGTGCGTTCCCGCGCCCACGCCGATGCTCGCCAGATGGTGCGCGAGCCGATTGGCGCGGATGTCGAGTTCGCGGTAGGTCACGCGACGGCCGGACTGGATGAGAGCCACCCGCTCGGGCATGGCGTCCACGGAGTGCTCGAAGAGGTCGGCGAAGTTGTTGGCCATGTCGTTCCATCTCTGCGTGGTGCGGTCAGACGACGGTGAGCGGAAGGGGTATCCCCCGGTCGGTGAAGGTGAAGGCCGCGCCGGTGCTGAACCGGGTCAGCGCCACCTCCGTCGCCTCCCGGAACGGTGTGTCGCCGAGCGTGATCGCGGCATGCCAGCCGTCCTCGCCCGCGGTGAGGACCTCGGCGGAGAAACGCGGGTTCACGCCGCGGACCAGGGCGTTCAGCGGCTGCAGGTGCTCGGGGTCGAGCATCGAAGGCCACGTGCCGTCGGTGTGCGCGCCACTGGCGGCCGGGAACGTCACCGTGACCGTGTCGCCGGCGGGCACGATCTCGATTCCGGTGTACGGCAGAGGATTCAGAGCGGGGTGCAACCGCAGCACCGTCGCCAGCGCGGCGGCGTCGTCACCGAGACCGAGACAATCGCGCAGGCGTTCACTGGTGAGCCCGGCGATGCCCGCGAACTGTTTACGTCCGATCTCCAGCGCCGCGTCGGCGTCCACCCGAGCGCGCACCGCGATCAGGAAACCCAGGGTGAGCAGGTGATGTTGCAGACATACCTCGTCGGCGAGCCGAACCAGCGCGGAGCGGGAGAAATCCGCGAAACGCACATCGCTGAGCAAGGGGCCGGAGTAGTCCGGCCGCCCTTCGTCGGCGGGGTCGATCGCGGCCAGATCCAGTCCGGCCGCCACCGACCCGGCGACCAGGTCGGCGTTGGCAGGCACCGGCGGCGGTACGTGCGCGGGGTCGATCACGACCGTCCACGCGCACACCGGCTTGCGATCGGCCGGACGGCGGGGCGGGCGGTGGATCGGCCGGACCTGGGCGTGCGGATTGGTGGCCAGCGCGGTCGCGTCGAAGGTCGGGTCCTCGATGTCGTGGCACATCGACACGACGAAGTCCTCGCCCATCGGTTCCACGTCGGCGAGCGCACCGCAGTGGTCGAGCCAGAACTCGCCGTGGTGGTGGTCGTCGACTCGGAAACGGAAGTCCATGAACTGCGGTGGAGCGCCGATGTCCAGTTGCAGTCCCTTGAAGATGGTCTCCACGCCGTCACCCGCGAAGCCGAGCGCCCGCTGCATGCGCCGGGTGTAGACCGGGCTGGCCACCTGCCACTCCTCGATGGCGACCTCGGTCATGCCCTCGCGGCCGAACGCGGCGATCGAGTGCGCCATGCCGGAGCGGTCGATGAGGTGCCCGCACAGCAGCAGTTCAGGCAGCAGAGCGGCCAGGGTGTCACGGTCCAGGTCGGCGAATCGGCTCTGAGGTCCGGCCATGTCGGTCACCACAGCGAGGCGGGCGATTCGCCGACGCGATACCAGCCGGGCAGCGGCGCGCCGGAAACCGAGCGCTCGATGCGCTTCTGCATCCCCGGGGTGAGCGCCTTGTCGTTGATCATCTCGACGAACAGCGCCGAGACATTGCCGAAGTCGAAGAAGTCGCGCTGCCAGGACCATTGGAAGTCGCCGCCGTAGCGGAACCAGCTACCGCCGATGCCCTCGGGCGAGTAGTTGCACCCATCCGGACGTGTCGCCTCGCTGATCTGCTTCCAGAACCCGATGACGGTGCCGGTGCGGTCGTCGACCACGAATTCCTGGTAGGGGTAGGTCCAGCCCTCCAGGCCGGCCATCTCCTGGCCGAGGGCCAGCTCGCGGATCTCGTCGCGTCCGACGGCCATGAATTCCTGGGTGGGTCCGTAGTTCCAGCCGTAGGTGGCGTCCTCGGTGTACATCTGCGCGAGGGGCTTCCAGTCCCCCTTCTCCTCGCAGCGCTGGTTCTCCACGATCCAGCGCTGAATCATCTCGTCGAGCTCGGCGCGGTCGAAAGCTGGCATCAGTCGGTACCTTTCGGAGAGGAGTCGGTCGCGCCTTCGTCGGCGATCGACAGGGCTCGAGTGGGGCAATAACGGATCGCGTCCGCCACGGCGGGCCGGAGTTCGGCGTCCGGTACGTCGTGCAGGATCTCGACCTGCCCGCGTCTGGGCACCGTGAACACCTCGGGAGCCTCGGCTTGGCAGACCGCGTGCCCTTGGCACAGATCGAGATCGGCGCGGATTCTCATGACCGGCTCCACACGGGCCTGCGCGGCGATCCCGGCATACGGATCCGGTCGGATGGACGGCTCATCGGGTCTCCACGGTGATGGGTAGGTGCGCGAAGCCACGCACATTGGACGAATGAACCCGCGCGATCCCGGATTCGAGGACGTCATAGGACCGCACACGCGACGCGAACTCCGTCAGCGCCACCGTCGCTTCCACACGGGCCAGGTGCGCCCCCAAACAGAAATGCACACCCGCACCGAAACTCACCAGCCCGGACCGGTCGGCACGCTCGATCCGGAAACTGTCACCGTCCTCGAACACCGCCGGATCCCGGTTGGCCGAACCGATCAGCAACAACACCTTCGCCCCCGCCGGAACCACCCCACCGTGATACGCGAGGTCCTCGGTCGCGGTACGAGCGATCATCTGACTCGAGGTGTCATAACGCAGGGTCTCCTCCACCCAGTCCGACACCAAACCCGAATCCGCGACGACCTTCGCGTACTGCCCCGGATAACGCGCACCCCAATACAACGCATTACCCAGCAACTTGGTGGTCGTCTCGTTACCCGCCACCACCATCAAGAACAGGAAACCGATGATCTCCGCATCGGTGAGCCGGTCACCGCCGATCTCCGCATCCAGCAACGCCGAGGTCAGATC
>NZ_JBSGIB010000004.1:0-530200 GCF_053604885.1 Nocardia sp. NPDC003999 | reverse complement strand
CGGCCGCCGCGCACGCGACGAAGGAGCAAGCGGCGGTCGCGCAAACGCGAGCCACAAGGGGGCCGCGAACACGCCGCGACGAAGTCGCGGCAAATCCAACACAGGAGCCTTCCCCATGGATGTTGTGATCGGACAGCTCTTCACCGGGCTGAGTCTGGGATCCATTCTTTTGCTCGCCGCACTCGGTCTCTCGCTGACGTTCGGTCAGATGGGCGTGATCAACATGGCGCACGGCGAGTTCATCATGGCTGGTTGTTACACCACTTATGTTGTGCAAAAAGTGATCTCGTCGGCGGGCGTCTCGCTCGTCGTCTCCTTGCTGATCGGTTTCCTCGTCGGCGGACTGTTGGGCGCCGCGTTGGAGATGGGCCTGATCCGCTGGATGTACGACCGGCCGCTGGACACCCTGCTGGTCACCTTCGGTGTCGGGCTGGTGCTGCAACAATTGGCCCGCGACATCTTCGGCGCACCCGCCAAGAACGTGATCGCGCCGGAATGGCTCAGCGGCGGCGTCACGATCCTGGGCGCGGTGGTGCCGAAGACGAGAATCTTCATCCTGGTCCTCGCGGTGGTCGCGGTGACCGCGCTGGCCGCGGTGCTCAAGACGACGCCGCTGGGCCGCCGTATCCGAGCGGTGGTGCAGAATCGCGGCCTGGCCGAAACCTCCGGCGTATCCAGTCGTTTCACGGATATCAGCACGTTCTTCATCGGCTCGGGCCTGGCGGGCGTGGCCGGTGTGGCGCTGACGCTGATCGGCTCGACCAGCCCGACCATCGGCCAGAGTTACCTGATCGACGCGTTCCTCGTGGTGGTCATCGGCGGGCTCGGTCAGATCAAAGGCACGGTGATCGCGGCGTTCGCGCTCGGGCTGCTCAATTCCTACATCGAATACTCGACCACCGCGTCCATCGCGAAGGTCATCGTCTTCGTCGTCATCGTGATCTTCCTGCAGGTCCGCCCGCAGGGTCTGTTCACCGTCCGGACAAGGAGCCTGGCATGACCACGCTGATACAACGGTGGCGCGCGCACTCCTCGCTCGGCGCGCTGGCCGGATTCGCCGTCGCCGCCGTTCTGTTGTTCGCGGTCGCGCCCGCCCTGCTCAGCGATTTCCGGCTCAACCTGCTTGCGAAGTTCCTGTGCTTCGCGATCGTCGCGGTCGGCATCGGATTGGCTTGGGGCCGAGGCGGAATGCTCACCCTGGGACAAGGTGTGTTCTTCGGCATCGGCGCCTACATCATGGCTATGCACCTGCAGATGGCCGACGCCGCCCGGCTGGGCAACGACGTGCCGGAGTTCATGGAGATCGCGGGCATTCGCGAATTGCCTTCGTTCTGGAAGCCGTTCGCGTCGGCTCCGGTTGCGCTGATCGGCATCCTCGTGCTGCCCGCTCTGATCGCCGCGGTGCTGGGCTACGGCGTCTTCAAGCGCCGCGTGAAGGGCGCCTACTTCGCCATCCTCAGCCAGGCGCTGGCCGCCGCGCTGGCCATCCTGCTGACCGGTCAGCAGAGCATCGGCGGGTTCACCGGCCTGTCGGATTTCCGCGCGTTCTTCGGGTTCAAGCTGTCCGACCCGGTCAACCGGCGCATGCTGTTCTTCTTCGCCGCGGCCGCGCTGCTGGTGGTGGTCGCGCTGGTGCGGCAGTTGATGCACAGCCGCTACGGCGAGTTGCTCGTCGCGGTGCGCGATCAGGAGGAACGGGTACGTTTCCTGGGCTACGATCCGGCGAACGTCAAGATCGTCGCCTACGTGGTCGCCGCGTTCTTCGCGGGCATCGCAGGCGCCCTGTTCACCCCGATCGTCGGCATCATCTCCCCCGCCGACATCGGCGTCGTCCCGTCCATCGCGTTCCTCATCGGCGTCGCGATCGGCGGCCGGACCACGCTGCTCGGGCCGGTGCTCGGCGCGATCGGCGTGGCGTGGGCGCAGACGGCGCTGTCGGAGGAGTTCCCCTCGGGGTGGACGTATCTGCAAGGCGTGCTGTTCATCGTGGTGGTCGGTTTCGTTCCGGCGGGTCTGGCCGGATTGTGGCCGATGCTGAAAGGCCTGCTGGACAGCAGGCGTTCCGCGCCCGCACCCGCGACGGTGGTGGTCGAGGCGCTGCCGGAATCCGCGACGGAGAAGGTGGAATCGCGATGACCGAGACGACGCACGAACCGAAGCTCGGCGGCAATGCCGGAATGTCCAGCGAGTACCTCGAGATCCGCGGTCTCTCGGTGAGTTTCGACGGTTTCAAGGCCGTCACCGACGTCGATCTGACGGTGTTGCAGGGCGATCTGCGCTTCCTCATCGGACCCAACGGGGCGGGCAAGACGACGCTCATCGACGCGATCACCGGACTGGTCCCGGCGACCGGCTCCGCGCAGAAGACCGGCGTGGAATTGCTCGGCCAGAAGGTACACCGGATCGCCCGGCTCGGTGTCGGAAGAACGTTCCAGACCGCGAGCGTGTTCGAGCAGCTCAGCGTGCTGCAGAACCTCGACATCGCCGCGGGCGCCGGCCGTTCGGCGCTCACCATGCTGCGCCGCCGCAAGACGGTGCTGCCCGCGATCGAGGAGGCGCTGGAGACCACCGGCCTTGCCGACCTGCGCGACAAACCCGCAGGGGTGCTCGCACACGGGCAGAAGCAATGGCTGGAGATCGGCATGCTTCTGGTGCAGAACGCGTCGGTGCTGCTGTTGGACGAACCGGTGGCCGGGATGAGCGCCGAGGAGCGCGAGGAAACCGGCAATCTGTTACGCCGCATCGGCGGCGACCGGGTGGTCGTCGTGGTCGAGCACGACATGGATTTCATGCGCGCCTTCGCCACCTCGGTCACCGTCCTGGCCGGCGGCAAGGTGCTCAGCGAGGGAACCGTCGAACAGGTGCAGGCGGACCCGAAAGTCCAGGAGGTCTACCTCGGCACCGCAGCGGCCGTCGGGACCGAGCTGGAGGACGCGTCGATCGCGCCGAGCCCGGAGTCACCCCAGAAAGGGGACAGTGATGCTTGAACTCACCGATATCCACTCCGGTTACGGCCGCACCGAGGTGATCCACGGCGTCTCGGTGACCGTCCCGGACGACAGCGTGGTCGCCATCATGGGGCACAACGGCGCGGGGAAGACCACGTTGCTGCGCACCGCCGTCGGGCTGATCGGCACGAAGTCGGGCCGGATCGAGTTCGACGGGGAGACCATCACCAAACTGTCGCCGTCGCGCCGGGTGCGCCGCGGGATCGCGTATGTGCCGCAGGGACAGCAAAGTTTCCCGCAACTGACCACGGCGGAGAATCTGCAAGTGGTCGCCGACGGCCGCAAACGGGGCAAGGCGTTGATCGATGAATCGCTGGACCTGTTTCCCGCGCTGCGCGAGCTGCTCACCCGGAAGGCGGGCCTGCTGTCCGGTGGCCAGCGCCAGCAACTCGCCATCGCGCGGGCGCTGATCACCGAGCCGAAGCTGCTCATCCTGGACGAGCCGACCGAGGGTATCCAGCCGTCGGTGGTCGCCGAGATCGAGCGCACCATCATCGATCTCACCCGGCGCGGCGGGCTGAGCGTGCTGCTGGTCGAACAGCACATCGGCTTCGCATTGCAGGCGGCGCAGCGCTACTACGTGTTGCGATCGGGCCGGGTGACCTCCACGGGCGCGGGTGGGGCGGGCGCCGAGCGCGAAGTCCGCTCGGCGATGGCGATCTGAGCGCCGCCGTGGCCCGCGACAGGGGCCGGATTCCGTTGCGCGAGCAGGTGTACGACTCGTTGCGCCGGGATCTGGCCACCGGAGCCATCGTGCCGACCGAACGGCTCGGCGAAGAACGCCTCGCCGAGGCGTACGGCGTGTCGCGCACGCCGGTGCGCGAGGCGCTGGCGCGACTGCAAGCGGACGGACTGGTCGAGCGGCTCGCCGACGGCCTCTACCCGTACCGTCCCCGGCTCGACGAACTCGATCACCTCTACGAGTTGCGGCTCGTACTGGAAGCCAGGGGCATGCAACGCGTGGCCCCGCCCGGCGAGGCGCCCACGCACGATCTGGATCTCGTGCGCACGGAACTCGACACTTGGCGCGCACTGCGCGACGCCCCACCCGAACCGGGCCCCGCGCTGGTGGCCGCCGACGAACACTTCCACACCACCCTGCTCACAGCCGCGGGCAACGCCGCGCTCGCCGACGCGCTCACCGCCGTGCACGTCCGGGTGCGTCCGGTGCGCACGCTGGACATGCCGACTCCGGAACGCATCGCCACGATGACCGCCGAGCACATCGCGATCGCCGAACACCTGGTGTCCGGGGCGGTGGACGCGGCGCTGGCGACGCTCACCGCCCATATCGACACCTCGCGAACGCATGTGCTGGCCCGAGCGCAGTACGCCATGCGCCTGACCAAACTGGGCCGTGCCGTGCGGGATTGACCGTTCAGCAGTGCTGCTGGAAGGGGTAGCACTGGGTGGGCCGGTACGCCGGCGGCGACGGCGTCGGACTCGTCGTGCCGGTCGCCGGGATCGGCTGGGCCGAGTCGTGCGCCAACGCGGTGGCGATCACGCCGAGCACGAACAGGACCCCGACAACGGCGATCACGATGACGGACCAGCCCGCATAGGCCTGGCTTTTCGTCGCGACGCCCGCCGTCGGCTCGACTCGCGGCTTCGGTGTGCGCGGGATGGTGGTGACCGGTTCCGGCGCGTTCTCCTCGAAGCCCGCCTCGAGGAGCTCCGCGCGGGACGGCGCGATTTCCGCCAGGCCGAGCGCGCCGCACGCGCCGATCACCCGGTCCGCGGTCCAGTCGCGCGGTCCCGCGGAGAAACCCTCCAGGTAGATGCGTAGTTCGGTCGCGTCGGTGACATTCCCGACGACCACGTCCAACCCCGGACGCAGATTCGTGCGCGCCGGGCGCACCACGGCGCCGCGGAAGGGGACGAGCACGACGGCGCCGCTGATGTGTCCCGGGTCCTGCAACGCGCGCTGGAGCATGTGCTTGACCGCGTAGATGCCGTGTTCCACGCGCTCGGCGGGGCTTCCGTTCTCCGGGTCGTCCAGCTCCACCGGCGCGTCGCTGATCGTCCACGGCCCTTCGGCCGGTGTGCTCAGGATGCCGCTCTGCCTGCGCTGGAACCCGTGCACCTCCAGCACGGTCAACCCGCGCGGGGTCCACACCACCGCGTCGACACGCCGGTTGTCCGGCTCGAGATCTATCACGGCGAGGCCGGTCGTCGGATACGACCTCAGGCACGCGACGAATTCCCGCT
The DNA here is from genome assembly GCF_053604885.1 of Nocardia sp. NPDC003999. NCBI lineage: Bacteria > Bacillati > Actinomycetota > Actinomycetes > Mycobacteriales > Nocardiaceae > Nocardia > Nocardia sp. NPDC003999. Next base: position 524,984 of record NZ_JBSGIB010000004.1, on the reverse strand, counting down.
CAGCGCCGGACAGCTCCGCTCCCGGCCTGATCCTCACCAGCATCTTTTCCCCTGACGACCTGTTGTCCACACCTGACGCCGCGGAAACGCGCTGCGGCCGCGGCGACCCGCACCGGTACTGATGATGACGGGGTACCCCGCTGAAAACCACTGGAAAGCAAAAGAATGGTGGCGCGCCGGACGGGATACTGCCAAGTAGGCTCTCATCTCGGTCGGCACCGACGCCGGCCGCACAGACCACGCGGAGGTGGCAACCGGCATGGTTTCAGCGCTGCAACCACGCATCTCGCCCGGACGGCTCCGGGAACTCGGGGCGCTCAATTGGGTTGTCTGGCAGGTGCTCTCCCGCGCCGCGGGCACCCACGACGCCCATTTGTTCAGCACGCTGGGCCGCACCCGCGGCCTGTTCCGCGGTTGGCTGCACTTCTCGGGCAAGCTCATGCCAGGCGGGCGGCTGCCCCGCCACGAGTCCGAGCTGGTCATCATCCGGGTCGCACATCTGCGCGGGTGCGAGTACGAGATGGACCATCACATCCGGCTCGGCCGGCGCGCCGGGGTGACGAGCGAAATCCTGGAGCGGCTGCGCAAAGGCCCCGAGGCGGCGGAGTGGTCGGACAAGCACCGCGCGCTGCTGGCCGCCGTGGATCAGCTGGTGGAGACCCGTGACCTCGACGACGACACCTGGGCCGAGCTGGCGAAGCACTACGACGAGCGCAGTCTGATCGAGATCGTCCTGCTGATCAACCAATACGACGGGCTGGCCGCCACGATCACCGCCCTGCGCATCCAACGCGACGGCCTCTAGTCGGACCGGCCCTCGATACGGCGGGCCAGACCGTCCAGCACCAGCGTCAACCCGAACTCGTAGGCATGGTCGGCGCTGTAGGCGGCGTCGTGCGCCTGGCCCGCGGCTGTCCCGACGCGCGCGGCGAGCGGGTACCGCCGCGCGTCGAAGACCTGCGCCAGCACCGGAGCGGCCCGCTCCCACCACTGACCGTCGGACATGGCGCTGTCGGCCGCCGCCCGCGCGCTGTCGATGGCGATGCGGGCGACGGACGTGACGAAGCCGAGCACGAAGGTCAGAGCGGCGTCCATCGCCAGGTCGTCGAGGCCGAGGTCCGCGAAGGCCTCCAGCTCGTGGTCGTATTTCGCGGCGAGGCCCGGCCCGAGCGGTGGCCGGGTGGTCGGCAGATACGCCACCCACGGATGACGGGCCAGCAGGGCGCGGTTCTCGGCGGCGATCCGGGCGACCCGCTCGCGCCAGGGCAGACCGGTGAGGTCGGCGCGCTCCATCCGCGCGTACACCGTGTCCAGCATCAGGTCGATCAGTTCGGATTTGCCCGGCACATAGGTGTAGGTAGCCATGGGAGTCAGGCCGAGCCGGTTGGCGACCGCACGCATCGTGACCGCTGCGATTCCCTCCACGTCGGCGATCTCGATCGCGGCGGCGACGACCGCATCGACGCTGCTGCGCTGTTTCGGCCCCCGGCCGGTGCCCGGCTCCGACGGAATCCGCCACAGCAATTCCAGCGTGCGCACCGGGTCACCGGCGCCGCTGCGCTCCTTCGGCTGTCTCATCGCTCGCCTCCTCAACCGCCTCGCTTCCCCGATGGTATCGATGTGACGCACCTCATAATGCGCAGTGTCCATCAACTCCGTACAAAGTACAGTGTACTTAGTACGGAGTTTTTCCGCCGAGGAGGGCCCATGCACATCACCGCTTCCGCCATCTCGCTCAACGTTCCCGACCCGGCCGCCTCGGCGCGGTTCCTCATCGAGCACCTCGGCTTCGAGGAGAAGATGTCGGCCGACGGGTTCGTCTCGCTGGACCGCGACGACGCCGGACTGAACGTCATCTACCTGCGCACCGGACTGGCGAGCTTCAAACCGCGGAGCGCGGCGGGCAGCGCGGGCGAAGGCCTGCTCGTCGTCTTCGTCGTCGACGACATCGATGCCGAATACGCCCGGCTGCGAGCCGAGGGCGTGCCGATCGTGACGCCCATCGAAACCGAGGAGTGGGGCGAGCGGTACTTCCAGATGAGCGATCCGAACGGGATCATCATCCAATTGGTGCAGTGGGTCTGAGTTGTGTCCGAGCGGCTCGGATGATGTCAGGCGAGCGCAGCGCGGAAGACGTCGACGGCGGGAGTCGCCGGGCGACCGAGCAGTCGCGCCAGGTCGCCGGAGCGGACGTCGAGGATGCCTTGTGCGATACCGGCGTCGGCGTCGGCGAGTGCCTCGGCGAACTGGGCGGGCAATCCCGCCCCGGTCAAACCAGCCGCATAGTCGGCCTGCGGAAGGTTCTCGTAGCGCACCGGCTTGCCCGATGCCTCCGAGATCGCCTCGGCCAGTTCGGCATAGGTGAGCCGTTCGTCGCCGCCGAGTTCGTATACCCGGCCCGCGTGGCCGTCGGTGGTCAGCACCCGGGCGGCGGCTTCGGCGTAGTCTGCCCGCGCCGCGCCCGCCACGCGACCTTCACCCGCCGCGCCGTGCAGCACGCCGGACTCCACCGCGTGCGCCAGACCGCCCAGGTAGTTCTCCCAGTACCACCCGTTGCGCAGCACTGTGTGTGGCACAGCCGATTCGGCGAGCACCGCTTCGGTGCCCTTGTGTTCCTGCGCGAGAATGAGCGGATTGTCGGTCGCGCCGGGAATGCTGGTGTAGGCGAGCAATTCCACACCGGCCCGCTCAGCGGCGCGAATGACGTTGGTGTGCTGCGCCACGCGCGCGCCGAACTCGTTACCGGAGACCAGCAGCACCCGGTCGACACCCGCGAGCGCCCGGTCCAGCGCGGCCGCGTCGTCGTAGTCGGCCTGCCGGACGTCCACGCCACGTTCGGCCAGGTCGGCCACCTTCGCCGGGTCGCGCACGATCGCCACGACCGGTGTCGATCCCACCTTCAACAGCGCGTCCACTACGAGCCGGCCCAGCTGTCCGCTGGCCCCGGTCACCGCGACGGTCATGACTACCTCCAAGATCGCATCTTCGAATAGCACTAACTATTCGTAAGCACTATGCACCTTGTAGACACTGCCGTCAAGTTGGGTACTATCGAAGTATGTCCACCCAGCGCATTGCCTCGGCGGACGCCGACGATCCCACGCTGGAAGCCGACGTCTTCGCCCGGAACTGCACGTCGCGGCCGGTCCTGCAGAACGTCGCCAGTCGTTGGGGCACGCTGGCGCTGGTCGCGCTGCGCGAGGGGCCGTACCGGTTCAGCGCCTTGCGGCGGCGGGTCGACGGCGTCAGCGAGCGCATGCTGTCGCAGACCCTGCAGGCCCTGGAACGCGACGGCATGGTGCACCGCGAGGTGCAGGAAACCATTCCGCCCCGGGTCGAATACACCCTCACCGACCTGGGTGTCGAGGTGGCCGACCGCTTGGAGGCGCTCATCCGGGTACTGGAAACCAACATGCCGCGCGTGCGCGAGGCGCAGGCCGCCTACCACCGCGACTGACGGGAAGAGACCAGCGTCACCACGGGTTACACGGGCATGGAACTCGCCGCCGCAGTCGATTTCGCCCGCGACCACCGCAGGTCCGTGCTCACCACGATTCGCCGCAACGGACGACCGCAACTGTCCAACGTGCTGCACGTCGTCGGCGCGGATGGCCGCATTCGCATCTCCATCACCGCCGACCGGGCGAAGTACTACAACCTCGTCCGAGAGCCGTGGGCGGCGCTGCACGTGACCCGCGACGATTTCTTCGCGTATGCCGTCCTCGAAGGCACGGTCGAACTCACCCCCGTCGCCGCCGAGCCAGACGACCCCACCGTCGACGCACTCGTCGACTACTACCGCACCGCCACCGGCGAGCACCCCGACTGGGACGAATACCGCGACGCGATGGTCACCGACCGCCGCGCCTTGGTGTTGTTCACCCCGACTCACGCCTACGGCATGCTCCCGGCCGCCGGGTAGCCGAACGAATCCTGCGCCACGAACACCGACGCTCCGGCGCATCGCCTCCGTCGGCGCCTGCGGCCGCGCGGGCATAGCCCACTTGCCCCGCACAAGGCGAAGCAGGGCGGCCCGTCCGGCTACCCGAGCCGGGCCGAGAGCGCCCACGACTGGGTGGCGAGACAGACACCGGATCGGCGCGTGGGCGCGCGTAGCAGTAGCGGATACGCCGTACCCCGCCCCACCTCGCGGCGGCTGATGTGCGCCGCCGACCGGACCTCGCCGCGCCGCCGACCGGCTCGGCTCCGCGGTCGGCGCTGGCTGCGAAATCCGCCGTCGCCCGGCAGCCCCGCGCATCGACCGCCGTCGACGACGGCCAGTGCGCCGGGCCGGTCGGATCAGCGGGACATGAGATCGGACACCGTGACGAATTGGTATCCCGCGGCACGCAATTCGGTGACGATGCGCGGGATGGCGGCGATCGAGGGCTCCGCGTTGCCGTGCATGACATGCAGCAGAACGATCGACCCGGGGCGGACCTTGCCGAGCGTCTCGGCGACGATGTCGTCCGCGGTAACGCCGGCCCGGCCGGAATCGGGCTCGACGTCCCAGGTCACGGTGACGCGGTTGTGCTCGGCGAGATAATGCGGCAGCTCCCACAACTTCTTGCCGTAAGGCGGACGGAAGGTGATCGGGCCCACGTAACCCGTCTGCATGATCTCGGTGTCCGTGCGCTCCACTTCGTCGCGGACCGTGCCGGGCGTCACGAAGACCATCCGCCGATGCGAATAGGTGTGATTGCCGATCTCGTGGCCCGCCGCGGCGATCGCCCGGCCGTACTCCGGGTGTTCGGCGAGATCACGCCCGTTCAGGTAGAAGGTCGCCGGAACCTGCGCGTCGGCGAGGACTTTCAGCACCTCGGGCGCGCGATCGGACGGCCCGTCGTCCAAGGTCAGCGCGACTACCCGCGCGTCGGTGTCCACCCGGCTGACCACGTGACCGGCCAACTGGAAGGTGCGCGCCTTCATCAGGTAGAAGGTGCCCGTCCCCAGCAGCACCACCACGACGAGCACCGGCACACTTCCGATCAGCCACCTGCGAAACATGCACGCTGTATAGCAGAACGCTCGCACCGATGCCGACCACCGACGGCCCTACCGGCGCGGAAACCTTTGCCGGATAGCGAAAAAGGGCGTGCGATCATCGACCGCACGCCCTTTCGACGCGAAGGGATCAGAAGTTGATCATGTGGCCGGCCAAGCCGTGGAAGGCTTCCTGGAGGGCCTCGCTGAGCGTCGGGTGAGTGTGGACGTTGCGGGTCAGCTCGTTGACCGTCAGGTCCCACTTCTGCGCGAGGGTGAGTTCGGGCAGCAGTTCGGAGACGTCCGGGCCGATGAGGTGCCCGCCGATCAGCTCGCCGTACTTGGCGTCGGCGACGAGCTTGACGAAACCGGTCGGGTCGCCGAGGCCGTGGGCCTTGCCGTTCGCGGTGAACGGGAAGGTCGCGACCTTCACGTCGTAGCCCTCGTCACGGGCCTGCTGCTCGGTCAGGCCGAAGCTGGCGACCTGCGGCTGGCAGAAGGTGGCGCGCGGCATCATCCGGTAGTCGCCGAGGGGAACGGTCTCCGCGCCCGCGATGGTCTCGGCCGCGACCACGCCTTGGGCCTCCGCGACGTGCGCGAGCTGCAGTTTCCCGGTGACGTCGCCGATCGCGTAGATGTGCGGCACGTTGGTGCGCATGTAGTCGTCGATCCCGATCGCGCCCCGGTCGGTGACCACGACGCCCGTGGTCTCCAGGCCGTAGCCGTCGACGCGCGGGGCGAAGCCGACGGCCTGCAGCACCTTGTCCACGGTGACGGTCTCGATCGACCCGGTCTTGTTGTCCTTGATCGCGACGGTGACCTTGGCGCCGTCGTCCTCGATGGACTGCACGGCCGCACCGGTGGTGATGGTGATGCCGAGCTTCTTGTACTGCTTGGTGATCTCCTTGGAGACGTCCGCGTCCTCGTTCGGCAGCGCGCGATCGAGGAACTCCACGATGCGCACGTCGACGCCGTAGTTCTTCAGGACGTAGCCGAACTCCATGCCGATCGCGCCGGCGCCGACGATGAGGATCGAGCCGGGCAGGTCACGGGTGAGGATCTGCTCCTCGTAGGTGACCACGTTGGCGCTGAGCTGAGTGCCGGGCAGCAGCTTGGTGACGGTACCCGCCGCGATGATCGCGTTGTCGAAGGTGATCGACTCGGTGCCGCCCTTGGTGAGCTCGACCGAGAGCGAGTTCGGGCCGGTGAAGGTGCCCTTGCCGTCGAACTCGTCGATCTTGTTCTTCTTCATCAGGAAGTGGACGCCCTTGACCCGGCCGTCGGCGACCTTGCGGCTGCGGTCGAAGGCGACCGCGAAGTCGAAGTTCACCTCACCGGAGATGCCGAAGGTCTTCGCCTCCTTGGTGAAGATGTGGGCGAGCTCGGCGTTGCGCAGCAGCGCCTTGGACGGGATGCAGCCGACGTTGAGGCACACACCACCCCAGTATTTCTGCTCGACGATCGCTGTTCGCAGGCCGAGTTGAGCGGCGCGGATAGCGGCGACGTATCCGCCGGGACCAGCGCCGAGAACGACGACATCGTAGTGGGAAGTCACGACCCGAGCCTAACTCCGCAGCGGGTAGTTCACCCACCCATCCCCCACCACAGTGAGGCGTGGGCCACACCCGTCAGCTACGCCAGACCTGACGGGCGACGCGGCGGAAGTTTTCACCGAAGATCGCGGCTCGGTCGGCGGAGGTGAAGCCACGCTGGGAGAGGGCCGCGTCGAGGGTGGGGACTTCGGAGGGGCCGAGGAGGTCTTCGGGCGGAGTCCAGTGGAGGGGCCCCCATTGGGTGTACGCCTCGGAGAAGGCCTCGGGGTTCTGCTGTAGTTCGGCGTTGAAGTCGTCGGCGTCGAAGGAGTAGTCCGAACCTATGCCGATGTGTTCGATCCCGACGAGCTCGACGCCGTACTCGATGTGGCGGGCCATCGCCGCGATCCGCTCGGCGCGCTCGTGGGGCGCGTTGCGGCCGAGGAAGATGCCGACGCCGTTGATGCCGATGACACCGCCGGTCGCGGCGCAGGCGCGCGCTTGGTCGTCGGTGATGTTGCGCGGGTGGTCCCACAGCGCGGCGAAATTGGAGTGGCTGTAGATCATCGGGACAACGCTCAGCTCGGCCAGCTCCAGCCCGGTGCGCCGGGAACAGTGCGAACCGTCGGCGAACATGCCGACTTCGTTCAACGCGTGAACGAGATCGCGCCCGTAACCGGTCAGCCCGGTGTCCTCGGTGTCCAGGCAGCCGCAGCCCGCGGCGTTGGCGTGGTTGTAGGCGGGCAGCAACGACCGCACGCCGAGGTCGTAGAAGCGAGCGACGTTGTCCAGGTCGCCGCCGAGCGGCCCGGCGTCCTCCAGATCGAAGGCCAGCGCGATGGTGTCCGCGGCCCCGATGTCCGCCACGGTCTCGACGAGGCGGAACCGACCGTCCGCCATGGCATCCCGGCGGAATCGATCCAGCAGCGCCATGGAGTCCGCGGTCGATTGCCGGGAGTAGCCGACGTTCACCGACAGATACGATCCGGCCGGGTAGCGCGCGAGGTCGCCGATGCGCGCGGCGGGCGACAGCGGCAGACAGCAGTGCTGTTCCCAGAGAAAGGGGGGCAACCTCGAACCTCCTGGTCGGATCCAGCCTCGGAGCAGCGATCCTACTGTTGGCGCCGAGCGAGCACAGGCGCGCAGCGAACGCCGGGCCGCCGAGCCGCCGTGCCGTGACCGAGTTGCCGCGACCGCCAACACTTTTCGTCCTCACCCACCGGTAACGAGGCATCCACCTGGACCGATGCATGTTATACATCAATCCCTCCTGTGCCCGAAGGCGGTGCGACCATGCGTCGCTTGCTTCTCCTGTTCGTCTCCTTCGTGACCCTCGCCGGTCTTTTCGTCGCCCCCGCCCCGGCTTCCGCCGCCCCGGCGTGCGCCTCCGGCTGGGGTTCGATACCCAAGGTGAGCCGAGCTCGGACGCTCACGCCGCTGACCGGGATCCGCGCCGGACGGCACGACTGCTTCGACCGCTTGGTACTCGACATCGCCGGTCCGGTGACCGGTTATCACGTCGGCTACGTCGAGCGAGTGGTCACGGACGGCTCCGGCGCACCCGTCGCGCTGCGCGGCGGCGCGTTCCTGAGCATCGCCGTCTACGCCCCGGCCTACGACGACGCGTTCAACCCCACCTACACCCCCGCGAATCGGGCCGAACTCGCCGACGTGCGGGACTACCGGACCTTCCGCCAGGTGGCCTGGGCCGGTTCCTTCGAAGGTCAGACCAACGTCGGATTGGGCACGCGCGCGCGATTGCCGTTCCAGGTGTCCACCCTGGCCGGGCCGGGCAGCGGATCGCGCATCGTGATCGATGTAGCGCACTCCTGGTGACCCCGCGCCGCGCGGCTCGGCAACAATGTGGGGATGAGCGGCGTTGAGCGGAATGTGACCGATCCCTACCTCTGGCTGGAAGAAGTGACCGGCGAGCGCGCTCTGGACTGGGCTCGCGCGCACAACACGGTCGTGCGCGCCCGGTTCGCCGACTCCGATCGCTTCCGCGACCTGGAGCGACGCATCCTCGACATGCTCGACACCGACACCAAGATCGCCTACCCATCCCGCCGCGGGCCCTGGCTCTACAACTTCTGGCGGGATGCCCAGCATCCGCGCGGCCTCTGGCGGCGCACCACGTTCGCCGAGTACGCCGAGGACGCGCCGGACTGGGACGTGCTGATCGACCTGGACGCGGTGGCCGCCGACGAGGACGAGAACTGGGTGTGGGGCGGCGCGGCGGTGCTGCGCCCGGAACAGTCCCGCGCGCTGATCAGCCTGTCGCGCGGCGGCGCGGACGCGAAGGTCGTCCGCGAGTTCGACATGGAGCGCAGGGTGTTCCTCGATCCGGCCGATGGCGGGTTCTTCCTGCCCGAGGCCAAGTCGGAGATCCGCTGGATCGACATCGACTCGGTGTACGTGGGCACCGACTTCGGCCCTGGCACACTGACCGATTCGGGATATCCGCGCATCGCGAAACGCTGGCGGCGCGGTACCGCGCTGGAGGAGGCGACCACCGTCTTCGAGGGCGAGAGCGGCGATGTCGCGGTCTCGGCGGGTTACGACCGCACGCCGGGTTACGAACGGCACTACGTCGGCCGCGCCACCGACTTCTTCAACGAAGAGGTCTACCTGTTGGAGGACGACGGCGCCCTGCGGCACCTCGACATCCCCACCGACGCGAGTGAGTCCTGGTACAAGGACTGGCTGCTGGTGCGGCTGAAGTCGCCGTGGGAGGTCGGCGGCACGAGCTATCCCGCGGGCGCGCTGCTGGCCATCGACTTCGAGAAGTTCCTCTCCGGCGCACGGGAATTCGAGGTGATCTTCACCCCGGACGCGCACACCTCGCTGCACGGCTACGGCTGGACCGAGAACCACCTGCTGCTGGTCACGCTCGAGGACGTGCAGACCAAGCTCTACGTGCTGACGCCGGGATCCGACGGCTGGCGCCGCGAGCCGCTTGCCGATACCCCGCCGATGGCCACCACCAGCGTCCTGAATCTCGACCCGCTGGAGAGCGGCGACGAGTTCATGCTCAACACCAGCGGCTTCACCACCCCGGCGACGCTGCTGGCCAGTGCCGTCGGTGGGCGCACCGAGCGGCTCAAACAGGAACCCGGATTCTTCGACGCCGACGGGGTGGAGACCGAGCAGTTCTTCGCCACATCCGACGACGGCACGCCGGTGCCGTACTTCGTGATCCGCCATCGTGACCGGAAGGCCGCGCCGGGGCCGACGGTGATGTCCGGCTACGGCGGTTTCGAAGTGTCCCGAACCCCCGCATACAGCGGCGCGTCCGGCATGGGCTGGTTGGAGCGCGGCGGGACGTGGGTGATGACGAACATCCGTGGCGGCGGCGAGTACGGACCGCAGTGGCACACCTCGGTGCAGAAAGCGAACCGGCACAAGGTGTACGAGGACTTCTCCTCGATCGCGAAAGACCTCGTCGCGCGCGGCATCACCACCGCGGACCAGCTCGGCGCGGTGGGCGGCAGCAACGGCGGACTGCTCATGGGTGTGATGCTGACCCGCTACCCCGAATTGTTCGGCGCCATCGTCTGCCAGGTGCCGCTGCTGGATATGAAGCGCTACCACCTGCTGCTCGCGGGCGCTTCGTGGATGGCCGAGTACGGTGACCCGGACAAACCGGAGGAATGGGAGTACATCGGCAAGTACTCGCCCTACCAGAACGCGCACGCCGACCGCGCCTATCCGCCGATCCTGCTCACTACCTCGACCAGGGACGACCGGGTGCACCCCGGCCATGCCCGCAAGATGGCCGCCCTGCTCGAGGAGCAGGGCCACGAGTTCTGGTACCACGAGAACATCGAAGGCGGCCACGGCGGCGCGGCCGACAACAAGCAGTCGGCCTTCCAGGCGGCGCTGATCTACGAGTTCTTCACCCAGATGCTGATCGAACGACGCGGCTGACGGATCGACGCGGAGCAACGCTCAGCGGTCGCGCAACCACTTCTCGATCTGGTCGACGGTGCTGGTGTACTGCCGGATCCAGCCGTTGTGGCCCAGTGGTTCCGGCTGGCGCCAGCGCGTCACCTCCGCGTTGGGCAGTTTCTCCAGCAGGTGCTCGGCGGAGCTGGGCGGGGTGAGGTCGTCGCCGGTGATCGTGATGGACAGCACCGGGAGTTTCAGCCGCGCGATGCGCTCCTCGTAGTCGATGTCCGCGCCGACCGGAACGAACCGGCCGGTGCGCGCCAGCCGGGCCCAGTCGGAGATCAGCACCTTGGACTGGCGGCCGAAACCCATCGAGACACGGTCACCGGGCCAGAAGCCGGCCAGGTTGGCCGTCAGCGAGATCGCCGCGGTGCCGACCAGCATGCCCGGACCCGAAAGTCCCCGATAGCCACGGTAATAGGGGGTGCCGGAGGCGACCAGGATCAGCCCGCCGAGCCTGCCACGGACGCGCGCGGCGTACATGACGCCGAGCTGGCCGCCCATGCTGTGACCGAGCAGGTACGGCGTGCTGTCCGGGAACTGCTCGCGGACCACCTCGAAGATCGCCGGGAAGTCCACCGAGACCAGTTCGTGGTAGCCGAAGGTGCTGGCGGAGCTCGGCTTCGGCCTGCTGTCGCCGTTGCCGCGCAGCTCGCCGATGGCCACGTCGAACCCGCGCGCGGCCAGTCCCGAGGCGAACAGTTCGTAGTAGCCCCCCGGAACGCCGAGCCCGGGCACGATCACCAGCACCGGTCGCGGCGTGTCCGGACCCACCGCGTGCCGGTGCGGCCCCCCGGCGGGGATCAACCGCACCGGGACCGCTGTGCCGTCCGGCATCTGGATCGGAACTGTTTGCATCCCCGCACGTTACCGCGCTCATCGCGCCCGATCCCGCAGGCCGGGACGCTATGCGCGGACCGCGCCGATGATCACCCTGCTGAGCACCCGGATCACGTCGTCGAGCGGCGGGCGCGGCTCCGCGCCGCTCCACGAGTCGACCACATAGTTGACACCGCCGATGATGGCGAGCATCCGCATTTCGTAGTCGCCCGCGGGTATCTCACCGTGCAGGGCGGCGTCTTCGGCAGCGCCGGCCAGCAGCGAACCCCACTCCCGGCGCACCGCGAGACGGAACTTTTCCACCTTCGGGCCCGCGCCGACCACTTCCACCAGGGCGACGCGTGCCTTGCGCGGATCGGAACCGATGGATTCGACGTAGGCGCGAACCGCGGCGTCGATGACGTCCAGGGCCTTCGCGCCGGACTTCGCGTCCAACGCTTTCTTCACGGCGTCCCGCGACTCCCGGTCGATCTGCTCGTACAGCTCTAGGAGCAGGGACTCGCGCCCGGTGAACTCCTCGTAGAACTGTCGCGAGGAGAGTCCGGCGTCCTTGCATATGGCGCCGACCGAACTGTTGGCGTAGCCGTCCCGCGCGAAGACCGTCAGGCCTGACTCCAGAAAACGCGCACGCCGCTGACGTTGCCGGTCCTCCACGGGTTGCCCGGCATACATTCGACCCGTATTCGCATCCTGTGACATTGGGGCAGACAATACAGAAGGGCCCGAACTCATCGTCACGGATCGGGCCCTTCGTTACAACCCTCGACCAATCTACGGTTAGCCGAAAGTTGGCTGAGCAGTTGCTACCTCATCAAATGGTCGCCGGACAGAAGCCCGGCGACCATAGTAGCTTGCGCACAAGCACTCTTTTCCACGGATCGAGCATTCGGCAACTCCGATCTGGGCCGTAGGAGATTTCTTGTCACTGGCTATTTGCCGGAACAGACGATACCTAGCAGCGTCGCGCTTGCGGGCAATTTTAGAGGGAAACTGTAGAATTTTTTGTTTCATTCCGATTCGTCGGTTACGGCGAGTTCGCCGGCTCCCACCGAACCGCCCAGCAATTCCGGCAGATCGACCACGGAATCGATGACGTGATCCGGCGCGCGGTCGGCCGACGCCAGCACGCCCGGCCGGAATTTGCCGGTGCGCACCAGCACGCCGGTCAACCCGACGTCCTGCGCCGCAAGCACATCCGAGTACAGATCGTCACCGATCATCACGACCTCCGCCGGCTCGAGGCGCATCAGCCCCGCGGCGGTCCGGAAACCGGGGGCCGCGGGCTTGCCCACCACCTCGATGCGGGCATTGCCCGCCGCCTCCAAGCCGGGCAGATACGCCCCCGCGTCGATACGCAATCCGTCCGCGGTCGCCCAGGTCAGTCCGCTGTGCATGGCGACGACGGGCACGCGGTCCAGCATCAGTTCCGCCACTCGACTCAGTGCGGCATGGGTGAATTCCGCTCCCGCGCCGCCGATCACGACCACGTCCGGATGTTCCTCGTCGAGCCGGAGACCGGCGAGGTCGGCATCGATGTCGCCGTGGTTGAGCACCCAGACGGCGGCGCCGGGGTAGCGCCCGCGCACGAACTCGGCGGTGAGTCTTGCGGCGGTGACGATCTCGGCGGGTTCGACCTCGATACCCGCGCCGCACAGGCGTTCCGCGATCTCGGCGCAGGTACGCGAAGTGGTGTTGGTCAGAAACGCCCGGCGCAGTCCGCTCTCCCGGATCCGGCGCACCGCTGCGGCGGCGCCCGCGATCTCCCGCCAGGAGGTCACCAGGACGCCGTCGATGTCGTAGAGCACGCCTCGGATCCGGACGCGGTCAGGCATGGTTTCAGCGTACGACCGACCCGATGGCCCGGCATGCCGACTTAGGGTGTTCCCATGATGAAGGCGCTGCTCTACGGACTCGGCACGGCCGTGCCGCTGGTCTTGGGCGCTGCCATCGGGTCGCGGTGGCAACTGCCCAAGGCGGTGCTCGCCTCCCTGATGGCCTTCGGCGCGGGCACGATGATCGCGGCGGTGTCCACCGAGCTGTTCGAGCCCGCCTTTCGCCAGAACGCGACGATCGCCGCGATCGCGCTGCTCGCGGGCGCGGGGGTCTACGTGGTAGCCGATCACCTCATCGAGAACAAGCTCGGTCCCCGCGCGCTCGGCTGGGCGCTGATGCTGGGCGCGGTGCTGGACGGCGTCCCGGAGAACACGGCGCTCGGCGTCACACTGACCGGTGGCGGCGGACTGGTGCTGCTGGTGGCAGTGGCCGTGGGCAACGTGCCCGAGGCGATCAGCGGAGCCGCGCTGATGCGCGACCAGCACGGCGTGGCGCGGCACCGCGCCCTCTGGCTGTGGACGGCGACCGGCGCGGTGCTCGTACTGGTCACGATGCTCGGAAACGCGTTGTCGGACAACTTGTCCGAGACCCACATCGGCGCGGTGCAAGCGTTCGCCGGCGGTGCCACGATCGCGGTACTGGCCGACTCACTGATGCCGGAGGCCTACCGAGAAGGCGGCTGGTGGGTCGGAATGGCCACGGCGGCCGGGTTTCTCGTGGCTTTCATCTTGCGCTGACCGGCGGCGGTCGTCAGCGCCGCGCGCCGCTGATGACCGCGTCCAGCAGGCCGGGGAAGCGCTGATTCAAATCTTCGCGCCGTAGCGCGACCAGCCGATTGCGGCCGGAGACGAACGTCATCGTGACGCCCGCGTCCCGCAGCACCTTCCAGTGGTGCGAGGCGGTGGCCGCCGTGATCTCCACATCGAACTCTCGGACATTGCAGCTCAACGGTTCCCGTTCCCCGGCGAGCGCGCGCACCAGTTCCAGGCGCACCGGGTCGGCGAGCGCGCTCAGCACGCGGACCAGATCGATGTCGGCGGTACTCGGCTGCGGCAGCGTACGCATCTCCATTCCCCGATCATTTGACAACAATCGAATTGTATCTCACGCTCATCCTATGATGTTTCGACAACCATCAAATAATCTCTACCGGTCGCTCCTCCCGCTCGCCGTGGGCACTTTCGTGCTCGGCACCGACGGCTTCGTACTCAGCGGCCTGCTTCCGCTGATCGCCGCCGATCTGCACGTCTCCGTGTCCACCGCCGGGCAGCTGACCACGATCTTCGCCTGGACCTACGCCATCGCCGCACCGCTGATCGCGGCGGCGACCGGGTCCTGGGATCGCCGCGTGCTGCTCGGTGGCGGCGCCGCGCTCTTCGTGGTCGGCATGATCGGGCAGGCCGCCGGGGAGAGCTTCGGCGTCATGGCCGCGGCGCGCGTCGTCGCGGCCATCGGGGCGGCGGCCTTCCAGGCCAACGCGTACGCCGTCGCCGGCGTCGTCGCCGATGAAGCCCATCGGGGGCGGGCACTGGCGATCGTGACGGCGGGCATCACGCTGTCCAGCGTCGCGGGCGTGCCGATCGGCATCTTCGCCGAGCGCTGGATCGGCTGGCGCGGCGTGCTGTGGGGCATCGCGCTCGGCGGAGCCATCGCCGCGCTGCTGGTATTGCTACTGCCACGGGTGACCCTGCCGAGCGCGGGACTGCGCGCCCGGATCGGCGTGCTGACCCGTCCGCCGGTGCTGCGGGTGCTGATCGTGACGACAACGCAGATCACCGCCGTCTACACCACCATCGTCTACCTGCCCGTGGTGGTCGCGGCATCGGTGCCGCAGAACATGCTCGCCTGGCTGTTGCTGGCCATGGGCATCGGCCAGGTGATCGGCAACGCGCAGGCCGGGCGGGCGGTCGACCGCTACGGCCCGCAGCGCACGCTGACGGTGGGACTCGCGGGCGCGCTGGTCGGCCTCGCACTGCTCGGCGTGGCCGTCCATGCCGCGTGGGCGGTGTTCGTGGCGCTCGCCATCACCGGACTGTTCGGTTCGGCGATCCTGGTTCCGCAACAGCATCGCCTGTTCGGCATCGCCCATGACGCGCCCACCGTCGCCCTCGGCCTGAACGGATCGGCCATCTACCTCGGCGCGGGAATCGGGTCGATCATCGGTGCGACCGTGCTGAATTCCTCCGGCAGCCAGTGGCTCCCGTGGACCTCCACGCTCATCGCATGCCTCGCCCTCGCCCTCGCGCTCCAGAAGACCCAATCCCCCACCAGGGCTCCAGTTCCGGCATGAGCTACCCGTCGCCGGGATCGGGCGGGGCACTCGCCATACCGCGTGCCCCGCTACCGGCGACTAAGCGGCAGGGCCGGGGCGGATCGAGTCCAATCGGTCGGCACAGCGAGTCAGCAAGTCCTGCAAGGAGGCTCGCTCGGCGTCGGTGAATTCTTCGGCCAAGGCGCGTTCGACTCGGACGGCGCGGGCGTCCGCGTCGCGCATGACCGCCGCGCCCTTCTCGGTCAACGTGGTCTCCAGGACGTTCTTGTGCCACGGGTGCGGGGTGCGCTCGATGAGCCCGCGGTCCTGCAGATTGCCCAGCACGGTGTTCATCGAGGGCGGGGTGACGCCGCAGAGCCGGGCCAGGGCGGCGGCGGAGATACCGGGATTCTCGGCGAGGAACAGCAGCGCGGCGTATTGGGGCACGGTGACGCCCGCCGGTTTCAACGCGGCGTTCTTGGCCGTGTTGAGGGACTGCTCGGCCCGTTTGAGGTACGAGCCGATCCGTTCGGCGGCGGGCATCGACGTCATAAGCGCATGGTATCCGCACGTCTTCTTGTTTCAGTCTTGACTGATATTAGAGTTCTAACTTAGATTCGAGCAAGATGCTTGATGTGAGCACATTTGCATGCATGATCTCTAAGAGGTAATCGATGCCCCACGCACTACCCCTCCGCCTGCTGTCGAGCCTGGCCGCAGCCAGCGCCTGCCTCCCGCTCGTCGCCTGCGGCACCAGCGACGAACCGAACACTGCCGTCCACACCGCCTACGAACTGCCGGGCGACCGGGCCTACCCCGAGGGCATCGCGGTGGACGCGCGGACGGGAGACAGCTACGTCGGCTCCTACACCACCGGCGCCGTCTATCGCGCGACGCAAAACGCGCACCGAGCCGAGATCTTCCTCCCCGAAGGCGCGAACAACCACAAGACCGCCAACGGCTTGAAAGTCGACGCGGCCGGACGGCTGTGGGTGACCGACTCGACAACCGGCGTCGCGGTGTACGACATCGCGACCCGCGCGCTGCTCGCCGACTTCACCGTGCCCGGAAGCGAGCCCCGCTTCGTGAACGATCTCGCCATCACCCCGGACGGCACGGCGTATCTGACCGACAGCACACGCGCGCTCGTCTATCGCGTGACACCCGATCAACTGGCCGCCGCCAGAGCGCAGGGTGGGCGAGCCGAACTGACCCCACGGTTCGACCTGCACTCCGCGCTGCCGCCGATCGAGCCGGGCGGCTTCAGCCTCAACGGCATCGTCGCCGATCCGGCAGGCCGCTATCTGCTCACGGTCGACATGCCGCGCGGCGACTTGTACCGCATCGCGTTGACTCCGGACCCGAATCCGATCCGCAAGGTGGCCTTGCGCGGTGGCGATCTGCGTCAGGGCGACGGACTGGAACTGCGCGACGACACCCTGTGGGCCGCGCACAACACGACCAACACCATCAGCCGCTGGACCCTCTCCGACGACGGCGCCACGGCCACGCTCGCGCAGCAACGCACCGACGAAGCCCTGTCCATCCCCACCACCCTGGCCCGCGCCGGTGACCGGATCCTGATCGTCTCCTCCCAATTCGACAAGGGCGGCCCGATGGGCCCCGGCACCCCGAAGACGCCTTTCACCGTCGTCACTCTCGACGGAATCTGACCCGGAACGCCGGAAGCCGGCCCACCTCGCGGTGGACCGGCTTCCGGTTCGAAATGTGTTGCCGGGTGGCCGGACTCAGAAGTCCATGCCGCCCATGCCACCGGTCGGGTCGCCGGCGGGAGCGGCGGCCTTCTCCGGCTTGTCGGCGACAACGGCCTCCGTGGTCAGGAACAGAGCCGCGATCGAGGCCGCGTTCTGCAGCGCCGAACGGGTGACCTTGACCGGGTCGGCGACACCGGCGGCCAGCAGGTCCTCGTACTCGCCCGAGTCGGCGTTCAGGCCGTGACCCGCGGGCAGGTTGGCGACCTTCTCGGCGACCACGCCGGGCTCGAGGCCCGCGTTGAACGCGATCTGCTTCAGCGGAGCCGACAGCGCGACCTTCACGATGTTCGCGCCGGTGGCCTCGTCACCGGCGAGCTTCAGCTCCTCCAGCGCCGGAGCCGACTGCAGCAGGGCCACGCCACCACCGGCGACGATGCCCTCCTCCACGGCAGCCTTCGCGTTGCGGACGGCGTCCTCGATGCGGTGCTTGCGCTCCTTGAGCTCCACCTCGGTGGCCGCGCCCGCCTTGATCACCGCGACACCGCCGGCCAGCTTGGCCAGACGCTCCTGCAGCTTCTCCCGGTCGTAGTCCGAGTCGGAGTTCTCGATCTCGGTACGGATCTGCGCGACCCGGCCCTTGATCGCCTCCGCGTCGCCCGCGCCCTCGACGATGGTGGTCTCGTCCTTGGTGACGACGACCTTGCGCGCCTGGCCGAGCAGCTCGACGCCGGCGTTCTCCAGCGACAGGCCGACCTCTTCGCTGATGACCTCGCCACCGGTCAGGATGGCGATATCGGCCAGCTGAGCCTTGCGGCGGTCACCGAAGCCGGGAGCCTTCACGGCGACCGACTTGAAGGTGCCGCGGATCTTGTTGACCACCAGGGTGGACAGGGCCTCGCCCTCGACGTCCTCGGCGATGATCAGCAGCGGCTTGCCCGCCTGGATGACCTTCTCCAGCAGCGGCAGCAGGTCCTTGACGGTGGAGACCTTCGAGCCGACCAGCAGGATGTACGGGTCCTCGAGGACCGCTTCCTGACGCTCCGGGTCGGTGACGAAGTAGCCGGAGATGTAGCCCTTGTCGAAGCGCATGCCCTCGGTGAGCTCCAGCTGGAGACCGAAGGTGTTGCTCTCCTCGACGGTGATGACGCCTTCCTTGCCGACCTTGTCCATGGCCTCGGCGATCAGCTCACCGATGGACGCGTCGCCTGCCGAGATACCGGCGGTGGCGGCGATCTGCTCCTTGGTCTCGACCTCCTTGGCGGTGTCGAGCAGCTTGGCGGTGACGGCCTCGACGGCCTTCTCGATGCCGCGCTTCAGGCCCAGCGGGTTCGCGCCGGCCGCGACGTTGCGCAGGCCCTCGCGCACCAGCGCCTGGGCGAGCACGGTCGCGGTGGTGGTGCCGTCGCCCGCGACGTCGTCGGTCTTCTTGGCGACTTCCTTGACCAGCTCGGCGCCGATCTTCTCGTACGGGTCCTCCAGCTCGATCTCCTTGGCGATGGACACACCATCGTTGGTGATCGTGGGGGCGCCCCACTTCTTCTCCAGGACAACGTTGCGACCCTTGGGGCCCAGCGTCACCTTGACCGCGTCGGCGAGGCTGTTCAGACCCCGCTCGAGGCCGCGGCGGGCCTCTTCGTCATACGCAATTGTCTTGGCCATGGCGTTGTTGAGATCCTCCATGTGTATGGCTGACACACAGGACGACCGCCGGTTGGGTCGCCCCAGTTACGCTGGCCAGGTTCGGTGCCCGCGACGGACGACCGAGGGTGTCTAGGGAACCCGGTCTCACCGTCCCGACCTGGCACTCACAGGTCGAGAGTGCCAAAAGCATTTTTAGCACTCAGGGGTGCCGAGTGCAAGGTCCGCGCGGGCTAGGGGCGGTCGTCGACACGGAGCACCAGCGCGACGAACGCGTCGGTACGGCGTTCCTCCGGGGTGCGGGGCTCGCCGTCCTCGACGGTGACGAGCTCGGCGTCGTGCAGCAGCAACTCCGCCTCCACCCGCATGATCGCGCGAATGAACGGCGGGGCGACGTCGGGCGGCAGGTCGCCGTTCACCACGTAGCTGCCGTCCGGTTGGGACTCGGTGGACACATACGAAAGCGCGCGCAGCAGATCTGCGCGCCGTTCCCCCGCTATTAGGTCGGAATCCGTTTCATCCGCCATTGCTATAGCTTAGCCGCCAGTGGTTCACATCTTCGGCCGGACGATTCGCGCCGCCCGGCGCCGACGATGAAAGCGCAGGTCACACCACCCCTCCTGGGGACAGGGTGAACCAGGCACCGCGCCGAGGCGGCCGGGGCGGCGTAGATTCCGGGTGGACCATGATCAACCTCAGCCCGGAAGGGGACGCGGGTGGACGACCTGCCGTTCGATTCGCTCTACCGGCACGGCTTCGCCCGGGTGGCGGTCGCGGTACCCCGGATCCGGGTGGCCGACCCCGCCTACAACGTGGAACAGACCGTCGAGCTGGCCACGCAAGCCGCGGCGGCCGGGGCGGTGCTCACGGTGTTCCCCGAGCTGGGCCTCTCCTCCTACACCGCCGACGACCTGTTCCACCAGGACGCGCTGGACGCGGCGGTGGAGGCGGCGCTCGCCAGGGTGGTCGCGGCGAGTACGGACATCGACACGGTGCTCGTGGTGGGCGCGCCGCTGCGGGTGCACCACCGGTTGTTCAACTGCGCGATCGTGATCTGCCGGGGCATCGTGCTCGGCGTGGCGCCGAAGAGCTACCTGCCGAACTATCGGGAGTTCTACGAGAAGCGTCAGTTCGCGGCGGCGCGGGAGGCGCTGGAGGATCACGTCACCGTCGCCGGGCACCGGGCGCCGTTCGGATCCGACCTGTTGTTCCGCGCGAGCAATCTGGACGACTTCGTCTTCCACCTGGAGATCTGTGAGGACGGCTGGGTTCCGTTGCCGCCCAGCGGCTTCGCCGCGCTGGCCGGGGCGACCGTGCTGATCAACCTGTCCGCGAGCAACATCGTGATCGGCAAGGCGGACTACCGGCGGTCGCTGTGCACCTCGCATTCGGCGCGCTATCTCGCGGCATACCTGTACTCCGCCGCGGGGACCGGCGAGTCGACCACCGACCTCGCCTGGGACGGCCAGGCACTGATCTGCGAGAACGGCGACCTGCTCGCGGAGGGCGAGCGGTTCTCCGATCATCCCCAGCTGGTCACCGCCGACCTGGACCTGCGCCGCCTCGCCGCGGACCGGATGCGCACCACCAGCTTCGCCGACAACGTGCACGACCACCGCGACCGGCTGACCTCGCTGCGGCACATCGACGTGCGGCTGCCCGTCCCCGAGGCCCCGGTGGCGCTGGAGCGCGAGCTCGCGCGCTTCCCCTACGTCCCCGCCGACCCCGCCTTGCGCAACGAGCGCTGCGCCGAGGTGCACCACATCCAGGTTGAGGGCTTGAGCACGCGATTGCGCGCCACCGGCACGCAGCGCGTGGTGATCGGGGTCTCCGGCGGCTTGGACTCCACGCAGGCGCTGATCGTGGCGGCCAAGACGATGGACCGGCTCGGCCTGCCCCGGGAGAACGTGCTCGCCTACACCATGCCCGGCTTCGCGACCAGCACCAGGACCAGGACCGACGCGCACCGCCTGATGGCCGCCCTCGGCGTCACGGCGCGCGAGATCGACATCACCCCATCGGCGACGCAGATGCTGCGCGACCTCGGCCATCCGGCCGCCGACGGCGCGCCGGTGTACGACATCACCTACGAGAACGTGCAGGCGGGCGAGCGGACCTCGCACCTGTTCCGGCTGGCCAATATGCACGGCGCGCTGGTGGTCGGCACCGGCGACCTCAGCGAACTCGCGCTGGGCTGGTGCACGTTCGGCGTCGGCGACCACATGGCGCACTACAGCGTGAACGCGTCGGTGCCCAAGACGCTGATCAAGTACCTGATCGCCTGGGCGGTGGACACCGAGCAGTTCGGCGCCGAAGCGAACGAGGTGCTCTCGTCGATCCTGCGCACCGAGATCTCGCCGGAGCTGATTCCGCACGAGGACTCCTCCGCGCCGGCCCAGAGTTCCGAGGCGACCGTCGGCCCGTACGAATTGCAGGACTTCCACCTCTATTACCTGTTGCGCTTCGGCTACCTGCCCAGCCGTATCGCCTACCTGGCCTGGCACGCCTGGTCCGATCCGGCGACCGGCCGCTGGCCCGATCTGGTCCCCGCCGACCAGCGCAACGCCTACGACCTCGCCACCGTCAAGCACTGGCTGGGCGAGTTCCTGCGCCGCTTCGTGCAGACCAGCCAGTTCAAGCGCTCGACGCTGCCGAACGCGCCGAAGGTCGGCTCCGGCGGCTCGCTCTCGCCGCGCGGCGACTGGCGCGCGCCGAGCGACGCGTCCGCGGCTGCCTGGCTGGACGAGCTCGCCCGCAACGTGCCGGATGCCTGACCGGCGCGGTGTCCGACGCCCCGGATAGGGCCCGACGCACCCCTGCCTATGGTGGCTGCGTGAGTGAGAGATCCGGCTGGGATGCCATCGACGGTGCGTTGCGGCCGCTGTACGGCGACATCGAACCCTTCCATTGGGCCTCCGACCACCCGTGGTCGCTGGGCGGGTCCGACCCTCTCGACGGGATCAGCGCCTACTCACGCACCGATCCGATGCCGCACTGGCACTACGTCAGTTATGGGATGACCGAGCTGTACGAGAAGGAGTGGGACAACCCGGCGGAGTCCGGCTGGGGCTTCGAGTTCACCTTCCGCTTGGCGCGCGGGCCCGAGGACACCGAGCCGCCCGTGTGGCCGACGAACTTCATGCAGAACCTCGCCCACTACGTCTTCCAGTCCGGCAAGTGGTTCGAACCGGGGCACACCATCAAGACGAACGGGCCGATCGCGGCCGGCCACGCGGACTGCACCAATCACGCGGTCTGCTTCACGACGGACCCGGAACTGGGCGCCATCGACAGCCCGCACGGCCGCGTGTTGTTCCTGCAGATCGTCGGGTTGACCATGCGGGAATACCGCGCGGCGCAAGGCGGGCGCGCCCTCGCACTGCTCGCCGAGCTGGAACCGCGACTACCCCTGTTCGTCACCGACATCCATCGCGAACCGTTGGTTCCCGAGCCGAAACCGCAAGCCCTCTGGCCCCGATGGGGCGGCGGCCTGGCCGGACGAGGGTGATCACGCCGCCTGCGTCGCGCGGTGTGCGATCGGAACGGCCGGGCGTGGTCCGCGGATACCGGCTCCCCGCGTGCGCAGCGCCCTGCGATGGCGCGCCCGCGCGGCGTGCGCGCACCGCAATCCGTTGACGACGTTGCGAATCTCGTGCGCGGCAACCGATCGCCGGGCCACGCCGATCACCAGCAAGAGCACCGCGAGGGCGAGCGCGGTCCGCGCACGGAACTTCCCGTCGCCCATCGGAATCAGGACTTCTCGGTCTTGATAACCGCGAGCAGCTCGCCCAGATGCGCTTCGGCGCTCGCCTTGTCGACGCCGAGATCACTGAGCAGACCGGCGCCGTTCTCCTGTTCCAGCAGCGCCAGCAGCATGTGCTCGGTGCCGATGTAGTTGTGCCCCAGCCGAAGCGCCTCACGGAAGGTGAGTTCCAGGACCTTCTTGGCCTCCGCGCCGAACGGGATCAGCGCGGGGACGTCCCCCTCGGCCTGCGGCAACGACGCGGAAGCGGCGGCGGAGATCACGTCGACGGACACGCCCTGGTGGACGAGTTCGTGCACCGCGAGACCTTGGGGTTCGGTGAGCAACCCCAGCACCATGTGCCCGAGGGCAATCTCCCGATTGCCCGCGGTACGCGCGGCCTCCTGCGCCGCCATCACGACCGCCCGCGCTCGCGGGGTGAAACGGGCGAAGCCCGCGTTCGGGTCCATGGCCGCCGCGGCGGCCGGATCGGGCACCTTGGGCACGAACCGCTTCTGCGCGGCCTGCTTGGTGACGCCCATGCTTGCGCCGATATCGGTCCACGAGGCGCCGGAGCGCCTGGCCTGGTCCACGAAGTGGCCGATCAGGTGGTCGGCCACTTCACCCAGGTGATTCGCCACGACGACGGCATCGGACAGCTGTTCGAGCACATTGTCGG
This sequence comes from Nocardia sp. NPDC003999, assembly GCF_053604885.1. Classification (NCBI taxonomy): domain Bacteria; kingdom Bacillati; phylum Actinomycetota; class Actinomycetes; order Mycobacteriales; family Nocardiaceae; genus Nocardia; species Nocardia sp. NPDC003999. The sequence goes on along the minus strand of NZ_JBSGIB010000004.1, from coordinate 501,823 downwards.
GACGGGCTTTCTTGATGCCGTCGATCAGGTCGTCGAGGCGGAATTGTTCGGTCATGCGTCAACCATAAGTTGACGATGCCTTACCGTCAACCGTTAGTTGACGATGCGACTCACGGGCGCGCAGACCAGGCCGCGCCGCGCACGATGCGTTCCTTCACCCACGCGGCCGTGCGCCCGGTCAGCACCGTCCTGGCCGGTGCGTCGTCGGCGCGCACCGCTTGGACGACCCCGTCGCCGCGACCCAGGCTGAGGCACTGGAGCACATAGCGGAACCGCAGCTCCTTCGGCTCACGACCACGCATCAGGGCGATGGCGGCGTCCGCCGCGTGCTTGCCGGTCGGCAGCGCGGTGGCACACGCCATGCGCAGTTCGCGTCCGCCCGGCCCCGCGACCACGGCGGCGTCACCTGCGGCGAAAACGTCCGGGTGCGACACCGAACGCAAGGTCGCGTCGGTGAGCACCCGACCGTCGGAATTCACCGCCAGACCGGAGCGGGCGGCGAGGTCGGGCACCCGGAAACCGGTGGTCCACACCGTCGCGGCGGCCGCAACCAGTGAGCCGTCGGCCAAGCGCGGCCCCTCGGCTGTCACCTCGATCACCTTGGCGCCGGACCGGATCTCGACTCCGAGTCGCTCCAGCGTCCGCGTGATGTGCGCCTGCGCCCGCGCCGACAGCCAGGCGCCCGGCTCCTCCGACCCGAGCAGCATCACCCGGGACTCCGGATGCGATTCGGCCAGTTCCGCCGCCAGCTCGATGCCGGTGGCTCCGGCGCCGACGATCGCCACCGGTCCGCCCGCCACGGCCAGACCGCGCACGTCTTCCTGCGTGGCGACCGAAAAGGCGTGTTCGGCGACGCCGGGGACGCTCGCGAGATCGGCGACGCTACCGAGGGCGTAGATCAAAGTGTCGTAATCGAGTGCGGGCGCAGTGTCGAGCACCACCCGACGCGCGACCGTATCGATCTCCGTCGCCAGGGCTTGCACGAAGGCGATGCCCTTGCTTTCCAGCGATTCCCGCAGATCCCATGCCGCGATCCGCTGCCCGGCCGCCTGCTGATGCAGCCGTACCCGCTCGACGAAGAACGCGTGCGCGTCCACCACGGTGATCCGAGCGTCCCGCGCCGTGCGAGCGAGCCTGCGGGCCGCCGCCAATCCCGCGTACCCCGCGCCGAGAACGACGATCCGATGCTGTCCGGTCATTGCTGAGGCTCCTTTCGATCGGCCATCAACACTCAGACCGGACAGGGCCCCGATCCCTGACAGACCGGTGCCGTGAAGCGCGTCACAGCGGACGGCGAAGCCGGTCCGGCATTGTGTCCACCGCGCCCGCCGACCCGCTCGCCCCGGCGAAATAGGCGAGCTTGTCCGGATTCACGATCAACCGCAGCGCGGTGACCGCGCCGTCGGCCACGTCCACCGCGACCACGAGCAGTGGCGCACCGTTCACCCGTGCGACCGCGGCGGGCGCGCCGTTGACCTCCTCCACGACCAGCCGCATGCCGGGCACCTCCCAGCGCATGAGCCCGACGAGGTACCGCGCCACCTGCGCCGCACCTCGCACGGGACGGCGCGCCGCGTTCACCTTGCCGCCGCCGTCGGCCGTCGCGCTCACGTCGGCGGCGAGCATCTGCTCCAGCGACGCGACGTCGCCGTCGCGCGCCGCCTTCAGGAACCGCTCGACCAACTCGCGGGCATGGTCGGGCGTGATACCGAAGCGGGGGCGGTCCTCTCGTACCCGCAGGCCCGCCCTGCGGAAGATCTGCTGCGAGTTCGTCTCGGTGATATCGAGCATGTCGGCGATCTCGCGGTGCGCGTATCCGAACGCCTCGCGCAAGACAAAGACCGCGCGTTCGAGCGGGGTCAGCCGCTCCAGCGCGGTCAGCAGCGCGAGCGAGACCTGTTCGCGCTCCTCGACGGTCTCCAGCGGTCCGAGCTCGCCTCGCGCGGTCGGCACCGGTTCGGGCAGCCACGGCCCGACGTAGCTCTCCCGCCGGGCCCGCGCCGAAACGAGCCAGGTGCGGCACAGATTCACCAGCGCCGTGGTCAGCCAGGCCTCGGCGGAGCGGATACCGCCGCGGTCGGCGCCGTCCCAGCGCAGATAGGTCTCCTGCACCGCGTCCTCGGCCTCACCTGCCGAGCCGAGCATCCGATAGGCGAGCGCGAACAAGCGCGGTCGATGCCCCTCGAATTCCCGCAAACCGTCCGGCTCCATACGCACCTTCCTCCACCCGCCCGACGGACATGACCGTACCGCTCCCAGCGCAGCGCGCGGAGGTGCCGATGCGCCGATCCGGCGACACGGCGCATTGGCACGGCGAAGTGGAAGCGGCCGCTCCGGAAGCCGCCGCTAGAGCTCCGCGCGCGGCGGCCCATCACCGTTCTGGCGTTGCTTCGCCCCAGGTCGGCGCAGCCGCAGCCGGGCCGAGCCGCGGATCGCCGGACGCGGGATGGTCGGACGCGGAATCGCCGGACGACGGATGCCTGGCAGCCGCCGGTCCGCCCGTCGTTGCGCACGCCGCTCGGCGGGTTTGTGCGTCCAGGTCTCCGGACGCGCGGCCACCCAGCGCTGGGAATGCCAGGCGAACGGGATGTGGCCCAGATACAACGCGACCAGCACCAGCAGCAGCACGATCGGATACGTGACCAGCGCCGCGGCGGCGAGCGCGACCAGCACCAGCAGCCCGGCCGCGGCCTGCGGCGCCACCGACACCGATTTCATGGCCAGCGTCGGGATGGTGCTGACGCACAGCGCGGCCGAGAACACCGTCCACGCCGCGACCTCGTAGAAGCCGACCCACCAGCCGTCGCCGAACTGCACGAACAGGGCCACCGGCACCATCGCGATGAGCGCGCCCGCCGGAGCGGGCACACCGACGAAGTACTCCCGCGACCAATCCGGCCGGGTGTCGTCGTCCATCAGTGTGTTGAACCGGGCCAGGCGCAGCACGATGCTGACGGCGAACAGCAGCGCGACGATCCAGCCGACGCTGTTGCTGCTGAGCAGGGTCACGTACAGCACCAACGCGGGGGCGACGCCGAAGGAGATGGCATCCGACAACGAGTCCAGCTCGGCGCCCATCTTCGTGGTTGCGTCGAGCATTCTGGCCAGCCTGCCGTCGAGGGTGTCCAGCACGGCCGCCGCGCCGATCATGGCCAGCGCGATACCGAGTTTGCCGTCGAGGCCGAACTTCACCGCCGACAGACCGGCGCACAGCGCCAGGATGGTGACGATGCTCGGCAGCAGGCGGACGGACCGCCGCCTGCGCCGCTGGGTGGATACCGCCGCTTCCATCACGCGTCAGCGGATGTGCCGAGCACGGCGAGCACTGTCTCGCCGCCGATGGTGCGCTGGCCGGGCTGCACGAGCAGTTCGGTGCCCGCCGGGAAGTAGGTGTCGACCCGCGAGCCGAAGCGGATCAGGCCGTAGGTGTCGGCGATGGTCAGCACGTCGCCGACCTGGGCGTCGCAGACGATCCGGCGCGCGAGCAGCCCGGCGATCTGCACCACGACGACCTGGTCGCCCTCCGGCGTCTGGAGCACCATGCTGTTGCGCTCGTTCACCGAGCTCGCCTCGGGCAGGTCGGCGGAGCGGAATTGGCCGGGCTGATGCAGCACGGTGCGCACGACGCCGGAGACCGGTGTGCGCTGCACGTGGACGTCCAGCACGGACAGGAAGATGCTCACCCGCGGCAGCGGCGCGTCGCCGAGACCCAGCTCGGCGGGGGGAGCGGCCGTGTCGACCAAGGCGATCTCGCCATCCGCCGGGGCGACCACGACGCCCGGCCGGTTCGGCGGCACGCGACGCGGGTGACGGAAGAAGGTCGCACAGGCCGCGGCGGCGAAGAGTCCGGTGCGCCGCACCCATTTGCGCTTGCCGCCGACCACGGCGACCGCCAAGGGTGCGGCGACGAACGGAAGCCCGGCGGGATGCAACGGAGGGATCGCGTTGCGGACCAGATCGACGACGTGGCCGACTCCGGTGCGTTCAGGCGTGCCGGGCGGGGTGGGACGGCGGGCCACAGGCTCCTCTTTCGTGCTCGATGCAGACGGTTTGCGCCGTATCGACGATAGGACCGGCGCAAGCGTTCACACCTTACGGGAAAGGAGCCTGTGGCACGCGGGGTCAGGACCTGACTCGGGCACCGGTGACCAGTCGAACCAGGAACAACAGGATGACGGCACCGCCCAGACAGGTGAAGAAGCTGAACCAAAGGCCGCCACCCTCGACGTCGACTCCGAGCAGCTTCAGCAGGAACCCACCGAGCAGACCGCCGACCACCCCGACGACAATATTGAGCAAGATGCCCTGTTGGGCGTCCGTCTTCATGAACTTGCTCGCGATCCATCCGGCAAGACCGCCGATGATGATCCATCCGATAATCCCGAGACCGAGCATGGTGTCCTCGCATTCAGTTGGGCCACGCCTCGTGCAGCAGTGGCGTGCTTCGACGTGATACCCACCGATTGTCGGAATACGCGCGGCAGATGAGCGACTTTCAAGCTAATATGAGGAAGCCTCATGTCTGTTCGCCAATGGACAGTGGCTGATGAGGGACCGATTTCGATGCTTCGGGGCACCCCCGGCGGCGTCGCCGCAGGTACATAGGAGACGCAGATGGCTGCTCGAATCGCCCAGACCACCGGCGCTGAGCACACGGCGATCCTCGGGCTCGGCGTTTACCGCCCTGCTCGAGTGGTCACCAACGACGAGGTGGCCGGCCCGATCAACTCCAGCGACGAGTGGATCAGGACCAGGTCGGGAATCAGAACCCGCCGGTTCGCCGACGAGTCGGAGACGATCCAGAGCATGAGCGTCGCGGCCGCGCGCGGCGCGCTGGAATCCTCCGGTATCGCGGTCGACCAAGTCGATTGCGTGATCGTTGCTACATCCACCCACCTGTTGCTGACGCCGGCCGCCGCCCCGCGCATCGCCACCGAACTCGGCATGAACGGCTCCGCCGCCTTCGACGTCTCGGCCGGGTGCGCGGGCTTTTGCCACTCGATCGCGCTGGCGTCGGATCTGGTCCGGGCGGGCACCGCTTCGCACGTCCTCGTGATCGGCGTGGAGAAGCTGACGAACACGGTCAACCCGAAGGACCGTTCCACCGCCTTCCTCTTCGCCGACGGCGCGGGCGCGGTGATCGTCGGCCCCTCCGACGAGCCGGGCATCGGCCCCACCGTATGGGGCTCGGACGGCACCCAGCACCACGCCATCCGGCAGGACAAGGACTGGATGGAGTTCTTCCACGAGATCGACGAGAAGGGCCTGGACGCGGTGCGGCCCTATCTGGCCATGGAGGGCACCGCGGTGTTCCGGTGGGCCGCGCACTCGCTGGAGAAGGTGTGCCGCGACGCCATCGACCGCGCGGGCCTGTCTCCCGAGGACCTGGACGCGATGATCCCGCACCAGGCCAACGGCCGGATCATCGAGATCATGGCCAGGGTGCTGAAGCTGCCCGAGCACTGCGCGCTCGCCAACGACATCGAGGAGGCGGGCAACACCTCGGCCGCCTCGATCCCGCTGGCCATGGAGGCGTTGTTGCGCAAGGGTGAGTCGAAGCCGGGCGATACGGCGCTGCTCATCGCGTTCGGCGCGGGCCTGTCCTACGCCGCTCAGGTCGTGAACCTGCCGAACTGGAAGTAACCCGCTCCCACTCGCCGCGGCCGGGTCACGACATCTCGTGCACCGGCCGCGGCGAGCACCGCGCTCAGGCGCCGGCTTCGACCGCCGCCTTGACCTTGCCCAGCGTCTCGTTCATGCCGCGCACCAACGCCTCCTCGAACGGGATCTCGCCGCCGAGCGCGGCCTCGATCGCCTTACGGGAGAACCAGGTGGTGCCGTTGGGCACATCCCGCCGCTCGATCAGCCGCGTGCCGGACTCGGTCGGCTCCAAGGTGTAGCTCCACACCGTCCGGTTCTCGGTGACCCGGAACGCGAACGCCTTGTTCGGCTCGAACCGCACGATGCGTGAGGTGGTCGGCCAGAACTTCTTGCCGTCGCGATTGAGATTGAGCGTCCAGGTGCCCGCCTTGAGCGAGCCGAGCGCCACCATCCGCACGCACTGCGGACTGAACTCCCGCATCCGCTTCAGATCGGAGATCACCGCCCACACCTGCTCCGGGGGCGCGGAGATGTCGATGCTGGCTTCGAGATTTTTCGGCAACGCTGCCTCCGGGATACGAGCGACGGACCGACGACCATCCGTCCGAACGCGATGTGACGAGTCGCGCACATTTTAAACGCGCCGACAGTTGCGTCACATTTTCGCTACTCGCGCACCGGCCGGTGTAATGATCGGCGCACAATAACGGATACATGAAGCACAGACACCGCCTCCAACATTTCGGCGTCCAACGTGAGGTGATCGGCCGTGAAACTGCGCTCCCTGCTCCATCGTCGTCCGGCGGACCCGGTTCCGCTGCTTCCCGCCATCCAGCCGGAGGACGGGCGAAAAGCGCACGGGGCGTCGGTATTTCCGCCACGTAGTGTTCGCGGGGCCGCGCAGGAAGAACGTCTGGAGCGTCTGCTCACCCCGCGTGAGCTCGATCTCGTCTTGCACCATCGCCTCTGAGCCCTCGGCGAACGCCGACGACAGACCGCGCCGCGAGGCTCCATACTCGACAGGTGACTTCACCCGCTGCCACGAAACCGGCCATCCTGAGCGTCGACGACGACCCGGGCGTCTCCCGGGCGGTCGTCCGCGACCTGCGCCGCCGCTACGGCGCCGATTACCGGATTCTGCGCGCGGAATCGGGTCCGCAAGCCCTGGACGCGCTGCGTGAGATGAAGCTGCGCGGGCAGCCGGTCGCCGTGTTGATCGCCGACTATCGGATGCCGGGCATGGACGGCATCGAATTCCTCGAGCAGGCGATGGACCTGCACCCCTACGCGCGCCGCGTGCTGCTGACCGCCTACGCCGACACCAATGCCGCGATCGACGCGATCAACGTCATCGACCTCGACCACTATCTGCTCAAACCGTGGGACCCGCCGGAGGAGAAGCTCTATCCCGTGCTCGACGGGCTGCTCGACGCCTGGCGCAGCAGCGAGCATCGGCCCGTCACCGAGACCAAGGTGGTCGGCAATCGCTGGTCGCCGCGGTCGTCGCAGGTGCGGGAATTCCTCGCCCGCAACCAGCTCCCCTACCGGTGGTACCTGGCCGACGAGCCCGAGGGCGCGCGCCTGCTGGAAGCGGCGGGCGCCGACCCGGAGCGCTGTCCGGTGGTGATCACTTCCGCGGGCGACGCGCTCGTGCAGCCCACCGACAGCGAACTGGCCCAGAACGTCGGCCTGACCGTCGACCCGGCGGGCGAGTTCTACGACCTGATCGTGGTGGGCGGCGGTCCCGCCGGTCTCGGTGCGGCGGTCTACGGCGCGTCCGAGGGTCTGCGCACCGTGCTCGTCGAGCGGACCGCCACCGGCGGCCAAGCGGGGCAGAGTTCGCGCATCGAGAACTACCTCGGCTTCCCCGACGGCTTGTCCGGGGCGCAACTGGCCGACCGGGCCCGGCGACAGGCGGCGAAATTCGGCGCCGAAGTGATCACCACGCGCGAGGTGGTGGGGCTGGAGGTGAACGGGTCCGCGCGCACCGTGCGGTTCGCCGACGGCGGCAGACTGTGCGCGCACACCGTGATCATCGCGACCGGCGTCGACTACCGCCGCCACCCGGCGCCGGGCGTCGACGACTTCACCGGGCGCGGCGTCTACTACGGATCGGCGATGACCGAAGCGTCCGAGTGCGCCGATCACGAGGTCTACATCGTCGGCGGGGCGAACTCCGCCGGTCAGGCCGCGGTGTTCCTGTCCCGCAACGCGCGCACCGTGCACCTGGTGGTCCGGGCCGATTCGCTGGAACAGTCCATGTCGCACTACCTCATCCAGCAGATCGCGCAGATCGCGAACATCGAGGTGCACACCAACACCGAGGTGATCGCCGCCGACGGTGACGATCACCTCCAGCAGATCGTGCTGCGCAACAACAAGTCGGGCGCCGAGGAGAAGGCCGACGCGGAGCGGCTGTTCCTGTTCATCGGCGCGGCGCCGCAGACCGATTGGCTCGACGGCGTCGTCATCCGTGACGACGCAGGTTACGTGCTCGCCGGGCCCGACCTGATGGTCGAGAGCGCGCGCCCCGCGGGCTGGGAGCTATCCCGGCCACCGCATCACCTCGAAACCAGCGTGCCCGGCGTGTTCGTGGCGGGCGACGTGCACGCCGAGTCGGCCAAGCGCGTCGCCTCCGCCGTCGGCGAGGGCGCCATGGCCGTCATGCTCGTGCACCGCTATCTCGCGTAACCAGGAGGCCGCAGATGACTTCGAACCAGACCGCGGACCGCAGCAGCAGGTCGGTGTGCGACCCCGCCGAGCTGCGCACCCTGTTCCTGTTCGAGAAGCTGAACGACGAGCAGCTGGAATGGCTGTGCGCCGACGGCCGGATCGAGACGATCGAACCCGGTGTCGTCTTCCGCGAAGGCGAACCGGCCACCTGTTTCTACGTGTTGATGGATGGCGAGCTGATCCTCACCAAGCAGTCCGGCGGCGCGGAGATCGAATTGGTGCGCACCGAGCATCACGGCGCCTACGCGGGCGCTTGGATGTCCTACATCGGCGACAAGGTCGACCAGACCTACAGCGGGACGATGCAGGTGACGCGGCCGGCGCGGTTCTTCGTGCTGGACGCCGAGATCTTCGCCAGGATGATGCACGAGTGGTTCCCGATGGCCGTGCACCTGCTCGAAGGGGTGTTCTTCGGCAACCGCAACACCAACGCGCGCATCGGTGAGCGCGAACGACTGCTCGCGCTGGGTTCGCTGTCGGCCGGCCTCACCCACGAGCTCAACAACCCGGCCGCCGCCGCGGTGCGCGCCACCGCGGGCCTGCGCGAGCGGGTCGCGGGCATGCGGCACAAGCTCGCCATGATGGCGGAGGGCAAGTTCGATCCGTCATCCTTGGGTTCCTTGGTGCGCCTGCAGGAGGAGGCCGCCGCCCAGGTCGCGAAGGCTCCGGAGCTGACGCCGATGGAAGCCGCCGATCGCGAGGACGTGCTCGGCGAATGGCTGGAGGACCACGGGATCGCCGACGGCTGGAACCTCGCGCCGAACTTCGTGCAGGCCGGGTTCGACACCGACTGGCTGGAGCGGGTGGCCGCCACCCTGGACGGCTCGCCGGAGCAGGTGTTCCAAGGGGCCATCCGCTGGCTGAACTACACCATCGAGACCGAGCTGCTGATGAACGAGATCGCCGACTCGACGACGCGCATCTCCGCGCTGGTGGGCGCCGCGAAGCAGTACTCGCAGATGGACCGCGCCCCGTTCCAGGTGGTCGACATCCACGAGCTGCTGGACAGCACCTTGGTGATGCTCAGCCGCAAGATCGGCGACGGCGTGCACGTGGTCAAGGAGTACGACCGGACGCTGCCGGAAGTGCCGTGCTACGCGGCCGAACTCAACCAAGTGTGGACCAATCTCATCGACAACGCGGTGTACGCGATGAACGGTGAGGGCACGCTGACCATTCGCACCAGGAAAGAGAACGACTGCGCGGTCGTGGAGATCGGCGACACCGGGCCTGGCATCGCGCCGGAGGCCCGCAACCGGATCTTCGAGCCGTTCTTCACCACCAAGCCGATGGGCGAGGGCACCGGACTGGGGCTGGACATCTCGTTCCGCATCGTGGTCAAGAAACACAACGGCGACATCAGGGTGGACTCGGAGCCGGGCGACACCAGGTTCACCGTCTGGCTGCCGCTGCACCGCCCAGAACAGGATCGAGCCGGAATCGACACGGAAGGGCAGTCATGACCGAGCAGCTCGCGGGCATCGATCCCGCGGTACCGCCCAGTGGGCCGGGTTGCGCGGAGTGCGAGCAGCACTCCGGCTGGTGGGTGCATCTGCGCCGGTGCGCCCAGTGCGGGCATATCGGCTGCTGTGACACCTCCCCCGCGCAGCACGCCACCGCGCACGCGAAGAGCACCGGTCACCCGTTCATCCAGAGCTTCGAGCCGGGTGAGGACTGGTACTACAACTTCGAAACCGAAGAGATGTTCAGCGGCGGACCGGAATTGGCGCCACCGCACAGTCATCCCGCCGATCAGGGCGTCCCCGGCCCGCGCGAGCGGGTTCCCGCGGATTGGCAGGCACACATCCACTGATGCCGCCGGAACCGGTACGCTGCTGCCGACGCCGGGGCCTCCGGCGCCACGATCCACCCGGGAAAGCATCGGTATGAAACGAACTTCCGCCATCGTCCTGATCGCCGGGACGGTGGGTTTCCTGCTGGCAGGCTGCGGCGGAGGGGACGAGTCCACCGACGCGAACGGATTGCGCCAGGGCTCCGTGACCGCGACCGCGGCCGCCTCGGCCGCCCGCACGACGACCGCTCCCGGCACCGCGACGCCGAGCGGCCCGGCGGATACGGACGCCCCCGCCACGACGAAGCAGCGCGACCCGGCGCTCGGTCCGGCGTCGAGCACCACCTGCGGTGAGTTCCGCAAGCTCGACACCGACGAAGAGAAGGTCCTGATCGAGCAGATCCTGGCGGAGAACCCGGGCGGCCCGTTCGACGGCAGCCCGAACGTCGCGCTCGGCACGGCCAAACTGGTGTGCCTGGCGCCGAGCGTCGCCGACAAGTCGGTCGCGACCGCCGCGGGACTCGTCAAGAAATAGCCGAAAGCGTCGTCGTCCACCATTCCCGGACGGCGGACCGTGACCGAACGCGGGGCCGCGCGGCAGAATGGCACAGTGGCAGAACTGGCACTCACCGCCCGTCTGAACCCTTCGGCCGCCGATGCCCGGCGCGGGGTGGTCCGGCTGCATCCGGAGGCGCTGACCGCGCTGGGGTTGCGGGAATGGGACGGGATCATGCTGGTCGGCTCCCGGCGCACGGCCGCGGTGGTCGGCGTCGCGCGCCAGGGCACACCCGCCGGGGTAGCCCTGCTCGATGACGTCACGCTGTCCAACGCCGGGCTGCGCGAGGATGCGACGGTGGTGGTCTCCCCCGCGACCGTCTACGGCGCGAGGCAGATCACGGTGAGCGGTTCGGTGCACGCCACCCGCACGATCCCGGCCGCGACACTGCGGCAGGCGCTGCTGGGGAAGGTCGTCACCGTCGGTGACGCCGTCTCCCTGCTGCCGCGCGATCTCGGCCCCGACATCAGCTCCACGGCGGCCACCCAGGCACTGTCGCGCACCTTCGGCATCGCCTGGACCACGGAATTGCTCACCGTCACCGGCACCGATCCGCGCGGACCGGTGAGCGTGCAACCGAATACCGCGGTGAGCTGGGGCGCGGGCGCGGTCGCCGCGCGGGACGCCGCCGATCTGGCCTGGGCCGGAACCCCGATCCCGGTGGGCGAGGCCTCGCGGGCCGCCACCGAAGCCGCCGCGTTCGACACGGCCGCGGGTAACAACGGCGCCGCGATGGTCCGGGCCACGGCGGCCGTCGACATGCAGAGCGTCTCGGTCGAAGTCCTGGCGGGCGGGCGCAGCCAGGCCGCGAAGCTCGAGGAGTGGCTCAGCCTGGCGTTGGACGAGCCCGAGCTGTTGCGCACGCTGGGCGCACGACCTCATCTCGGCGTGCTGATCACCGGCCCGGCCGGCGTCGGCAAAGCCACGCTGGCACGTGCGGTCGCGGGATCGCGGCGACTGGTGGAGCTGGACGGCCCCAGCATCGGCGCGGCCGAGAGCGGTGCGCGACTGCGCGAGGTCGCCGAGGCGGTGGCCGATATCGGCTGCGGCAGGGGCGGCGTCCTGCTGATCACCGACATCGACGCGCTGCTGCCCGCCGACCCCGAACCCGTCGCCACACTCATCCTCGACCAGCTGCGCGCCGCGATCGCGGGTCCCTGCGTCGCGTTCCTGGCGACCACCGCGCACCCGGCAGGCGTCGACCAGCGCCTGCGCGCCCCCGACCTGTGCGATCGCGAACTCGCGCTGCCGCTGCCCACCGCGGGCGTGCGCAAGGCGCTGCTGGAGTACCTGCTGCGCCGAGTGCCGACCGCGGAGCTGGAACTCGACGAGATCGCCTCGCGCACACCCGGATTCGTGGTGTCCGATCTGGCGGCGCTGTGCCGGGAGGCGGCGTTGCGCGCGGCGTCGCGGGCCAGAGAGCACGGCGAGCCGCAACTCACCCAATCCGACCTGCTCGGCGCGCTCGAGGTCATCCGGCCGCTGTCACGCTCGGGCATGGAGGAACTCGCCATCGGCAGCCTGAGCCTCGATGACGTCGGCGATATGGCGGAAACCAAGCAGGCGCTCACCGAGGCGGTGCTGTGGCCGCTGAAGCACCCGGACTCCTTCGCCCGCCTCGGCATCGAGCCGCCGCGCGGGGTGCTGCTCTACGGCCCGCCCGGCTGCGGCAAGACCTTCCTGGTGCGCGCGCTGGCCGGTACCGGTCAGCTCAGCGTGCACGCGGTCAAGGGCGCCGAACTGCTGGACCGGTGGGTCGGCTCGTCGGAGCGCGCGGTGCGCGAATTGTTCCAGCGGGCGCGGGATTCCGCACCCTCGCTGATCTTCCTCGATGAGGTGGACGCGCTGGCCCCGCGCCGCGGCCAGAGCGCCGACGCGGGCGTGGGCGATCGGGTGGTCGCGGCACTGCTCACCGAACTCGACGGCGTGGAGCCGCTGCGCGACGTGGTGGTGCTGGGCGCGACCAACCGGCCGGAGCTGATCGATCCGGCGCTGCTGCGCCCGGGCAGGCTCGAACGGCTGGTGTTCGTGCCGCCGCCGGATGCCGCCGCCCGCCGGGAGATCCTGCGCACCGCGGGCCGCGCGGTGCCGCTGGCCGACGATGTCGACCTCGACGCGCTCGCGGAGGAACTGGACGGCTACTCCGCCGCCGACTGCGCCGCGCTGCTGCGCGAGTCCGCGCTCGCGGCGATGCGCCGGGACGTACACGCGGCCGACGTCACCGCCGCCGATGTGCTGGCCGCCAAGACGGTGGTGCGGCCCTCGCTGGATCCGTCGCAGATCGACACACTGCGCCGCTACGCCGACAGCCGCGGGTAGGTCGCGGGCGACCCGCTTCGGACAATCTCCGGCAAACCGGCTCTTGTTGCCTTTTTCGCACCGGAGACATTTTCGGGCGAATCGTCGGCAATCACAAGATCACGTCGCCACCACGGGTATGTTCGACAACCGTGCGCAGGGTCGGCGACATTGTCGACGCGACCACGGCCTTCACCGGAGCCGCGGTCGCGGGCGTGACGCTGTTCCTGCCGGTCACCGTCAACACACAGGGGCAAGCCACGTCGTACCGGATCGCCGGGCTGCTCAACAGCGTGCCGCGCAGCGCGGCACTGGGCGTGATCGTCGCCGTGGCGGTCGCCGTGCTGGTCGCCACCACCTCGCGACCGCTGACCGGGTGGGCGACGGCCACTGCCGCCGCGCTGGCGCAGCTGATCAACCACTTCACCGGACGCCACGTGGCCACGGCCGAGATACTGACCACGCAGAACTACATCGACTCGATCTGCGCCGCCGTGCTGCTCGGCGGGCTCGGCGCGGTGGTGCTGCGCAGACCCTTGCCCGCCGCGGCGTTCGCGGTGGGCGGCGTCGGCTTCTTCGGCTTCGGCGATCTCGCCGGCCTGCTGAACATCAACGCGGATCCGTACGCGGTCCTGGAGACCCCGACGCGCTGGATGATCGGCGTGAGCTTGATCCTGCTGATGATCAGCACCTTGCACAACTGGAAGCGAACCGAGGACGCGAAGGAGCCGCACATGGCGATCGCGCTGCCGGTGACGCCGATCCTCGCCGCCATGGTGCTCGCGCTGGTGGTCCTGGCCGGCACCGAATGGCTGGGCAGGCAGTACAGCAAACTGCCGGGGGAGAGTCACGCGGTCGAGATCGTCATCGTCGTCGCGGCGACGATCGTCAGCGCGACCGCGGCCGCCATGCTGCTGCCCGGCCGCGACGGCACCGGCGTGTACCTGGCCGTGAGCCTGACCGCGGCGGTCGACGCGGTCGGCTACGCGGTGCGGCCCGGCTGGACCGCGCCGGTGCTCATCGCGCTGACCGCGGCCGGACTCGTCATCGGCGCCCGGATGCCATCGACCGCCCTCGCCATCCTGCTGCTGCTGGGCATCACGGTCTTCGCCCTCGTCACCTCGACGTCCGCGAGCACCGTCGCGTTCGCCGTGATCAGCGGGGTCATCGCGTTGACGGCGGGATACTGCTGCGGCACCGCGCGGCCGCACTACGCGCCCAGCGGCGTACTCGCGCTCAGCGCGCTGTATCTGCCGTCGGCGGTCTCGGTGATGCCTGACCGCGTCAAGGACTGGCGCGAGGACGTGGCGGCGCACGACGCGACCCCGGGCGGCACCGCGCTCGCCATCGTCATCGGCAGCGCCGTCGGGCTCGTCATGCTGCGTAAATTACGGCCACGCAGCAGGCCGCAAACAAATGGGCAACCAGAGAGCGAATCATTAGCGGACATATAGCTTCGGTTCGGGCGGATGACGGACACCATACTCAGCCCTTCCACGGAAAAAGCACGCTTTCCGTAGGCTTGTGCCGGACACCCCGCCGCCCCTACCCGACGGAGTGAAGTTTGCTCGCAATCCTGCTCGCTCATGCCGCGGCCGCCCTGCTGGCTCCGCTGTGGGTGCGGGCACTGGGGCGCAACGCATTCTTTCTACTGGCTGTGGTCCCGCTCGGCGGCTTCGCCTGGGTGATCGCGAATTGGTCCGAGCCGCAGCGAGTTCGGCTGACCTGGGCGCCGAGCATCGCCCTGAACATCGATCTGCGCTTCGACACCCTCGCGGCGGTATTGTGCGCGCTCGTACTGGGCATCGGGGCGCTGGTGCTGATCTACTGCGCCCGGTACTTCGAGGACGACGAGCCGCGGCTCGGGGTGTTCGCCGCCGAGCTGGTCGCGTTCGCCGGCGCCATGTTCGGGCTGGTCACCAGCGACAACATGCTCCTGCTCTATGTGTTCTGGGAAGCGACAACGGTGCTGTCGTTCTTGCTGATCGGTCACAACGCCGAGCAGGCGGCCAGCCGAAGGGCCGCGATCCAGGCGCTGCTGGTGACCGGAGCGGGCGGACTGGCGATGCTGACGGGCATCGTCGTGCTCGGCACCGTGAACGGCAGCTATCTGCTGTCGGATCTCCTTTCCGGGACCAACCCGAGCGGGACCGCGGTGAATGTCGCGGTGGCCCTGATCCTGGTGGGCGCGCTCACCAAATCCGCTGTGGTGCCCTTGCATTTCTGGCTGCCCGGCGCGATGGCCGCACCCACCCCGGTGAGCGCGTACTTGCATGCCGCGGCGATGGTGAAAGCCGGCGTGTACCTGATCGCGCGCCTGGCACCGGCGTTCGCGCAGAACCCCGTGTGGCATCCGCTGGTGCTGACCCTCGGCCTCGCCTCGATGCTGCTGGCCGGGCTGCGCTCGCTCCAGGTGGTGGATCTGAAACTGGTGCTGGCCTTCGGCACGGTGAGCCAGCTGGGATTCCTGATCGTGCTGGTCGGCATCGGCACACCCGATGCCGCGCTGGCCGGAGTCGCGCTGGTCGTCGCGCACGCGCTGTTCAAGGCGTGCCTGTTCCTGGTGGTCGGGATCATCGACCACGGTGCGGGCACGCGCGATCTGCGCCGCTTGTCCGGGCTCGGCCGTCGGGCTCCCGTGCTGTGCGCCACCGCGGTCCTGGCCGCGCTCAGCATGGCGGGCATACCGCCGCTGCTCGGCTTCGTCGGCAAAGAAAGCGCGCTGAACGCCGTACTGGACGCGGACGTGCTCACCGCGCCCGTACGCGGCGCGGTGTTCACCGGAGTGGTGCTCGGGTCGATGCTGACCGTCGGCTACAGCATCAGGTTCGTCTGGGGCGCTTTCGCGGACAAGGACCGCGAGCCGGAACCCGCGGCAGGCGCCACGCCCGTCGCACACCACCCGAGCGAAGTACCCGTCGCCGAAGATCAGCCGGAAGCCGAGCGTCGTCTCCGCTGGCATCCGCCGGGTGCTCTGTTCCTCGCGGCACCGGTGATCCTCGCCGTCGCGAGCCTCGCGGCCGGTCTCGCCCCGTCCTGGCTCGACGCACGATTGCGCCCCTACGCCGAAACGCTGGCCGCCGTTCCGTTTTCGCATCTGGCGCTGTGGCACGGTTTCGATGCCGCGCTCGCGTCGACACTGTTGATCGTCGCGGTCGGCGTCGTGTTGTGGCGGCTGCGCGGCCGCTTCGCCGAATCGGCGCACCCGCGCCTCGGCAACGCCGACCGCGCCTACGACGCCACGCTGCGCGCGATGGACACCCTCTCGCTGCGGATGACCGGCGCGGTGCAGCGCGGGTCGCTGCCGCTGAGCCAAGCCGCGATCCTGGTCACGCTCATCGTCCTGCCGACCGTCCTGCTCGCCCTCGGCACCCGCACCGGAGTCACGCTGCGGTTGTGGGACTCGCCGCTGCAAGCGGCCATCGGCGCGATCATGGCGGTGAGCGCGCTCGCCGCGACGGTGCTGCGCAACCGGCTCGCGAGCGTGCTGGTCGTCGGGGTGACCGGATACGGCAGCGGCGTGATCTTCGCGCTGCACGGCGCGCCCGACCTCGCGCTGACCCAATTCCTGGTGGAGACGCTCACGCTGGTCATCTTCGTGCTGGTGCTGCGCGCTTTCCCCGCGACGATCGAGCCGAGCCGGACGGCCGCGTTCAAGCTGCGCAGAGCGGTCCTGGCCGTCGGGACCGGGACGGTGGTCGCGGTCCTGGCCGGGTTCGCCGTGGCGGCCCGCACCGCCGAACCCATCTGGCTCAGAATTCCCGATGCCGCCTACGAATTCGGCGGGGGGAAGAACGCCGTCAACGTCCTGCTCGTCGACCTGCGGGCGTGGGACACCCTCGGTGAGATCTCGGTGCTCGTCGTCGCCGCGACCGGGGTGGCCTCTTTGGTGTTCCGCAGCAGGCGCTTCGGCAGCGCGCCGCGCGCGACGGACTCCCCCGACTACGATCCGGAGCTGGTCAGCTGGCTGCCCGCGGGCCGATTGGTGGCCCGGGCCCAACGCTCGATGGTCCTGCAGATCACCACGCGGCTGGTGTTCCCGACCATCATGGTGCTGTCGGTCTACTTCTTCTTCTCCGGCCACAACGCGCCCGGCGGCGGGTTCGCGGGCGGGCTCACCGCTGGGCTCGCGCTGACCCTGCGGTACCTCGCGGGCGGCCGCTACGAATTGGGTGAGGCACTGCCCGTCGACGCGGGCCACATCCTCGGCGCCGGCCTCACCTTGGCCGCGGGCACTGCCGTCTCGTCGCTGCTGCTCGGCGCGCCGCCGCTGTCCTCGGCGATCATCGAGGTTTCGCTGCCAGTGATCGGGCACGTCAAGGTGGTCACCGCGCTGCTGTTCGATCTCGGCGTCTACCTCATCGTGGTCGGCCTGGTGCTGGACGTGCTGCGCAGTCTCGGCGCGCGCCTGGACAGCGAGCTGGCCGACGCCGAGACCCCCTCGGCGAACGGAGGTTCCGCGACGTGACCGCGAATCTGACCCTGCTGGTGGTGATCGGCATCCTCGTCGCGTGCGGGGTATACCTGCTCCTGGAACGCGCCGTGTCGAAGATGCTGCTCGGGCTGATCCTGTTCGGCAACGCGGTGAACCTGCTGATCCTCACCGCGGGCGGCGGTCGCGGCAAACCGCCCATCCGCGGCACGGCCGACACCGAGGAGATGGCCGACCCGCTCGCCCAGGCGATGGTGCTCACCGCCATCGTGATCACCATGGGCATCGCGGCATTCGTGCTCGCCCTCGCCTACCGCGCCTACATGCTCACCACCAGCGACGACGTCGCCAACGACCAAGAGGACGTGGATGTCGCCCGGCGTCGTATCGGAGAGGACCCGGAGACGTGAGCCTTTCACCCGGCCTGCTGCCGGTCCTCACCCCGCTGCCGGTGCTCGTCCCCCTGCTCGGCGCTGCGGCCACGCTGGTGTTCGGGCGCAGGCCGCGCATCCAGAGCGCGGTCAGCGTCGGGGCGCTCACCGCTGTCGTGGTGATCTGCGGGTTGCTGCTGTTCCTGGTCGACCGGGACGGCACCACCGCGTTGCAGGTGGGCGACTGGGCAGCGCCGATCGGCATCACCCTGGTGGTGGACCGGCTGTCGGCGGCGATGCTGCTGGTCTCGTCCATCGTGCTGCTGTCGGTCAACCTCTACGGCGCGGGTCAGAACATCCGCGACGGCGACGAGCGGCAGCCCACCTCGATCTACCGGCCCACGTATCTGGTGCTCACCGCCGGTGTTTCGGCCGCGTTCCTCGCCGGTGACCTGTTCAACCTCTTCGTCGGCTTCGAGATCCTGCTCGCGGCGTCGTTCGTGCTACTCACCGTGGGCGCGACCACCGAACGCATCCGCGCGGGCGTGGCCTACGTGATGGTCTCGTCGGTCTCGTCGCTGATCTTCCTCGCCGGCATCGGGCTCACCTACGCGGCCACCGGAACGCTGAACCTCGCCCAGCTCGCGGTCCGGTTCGGCGCCGTGCCGGAGGGCACGCGCACGGCGATCTTCGCAGTGCTTCTGGTGGCGTTCGGTATCAAGGCGGCCGTCTTCCCGCTGTCGAACTGGCTGCCCGACTCCTATCCGACCGCCCCGGCGCCGGTCACCGCCGTGTTCGCCGGTCTGCTCACCAAAGTCGGCGTGTACGCGATCATCCGGACCCACTCGCTGTTGTTCCCCGACGGCGGCTTCGACTCGGTGCTGCTGGTGGCGGGCCTGCTCACCATGCTCATCGGCATCCTCGGCGCTATCGCGCAGAGCGACATCCGCCGTTTGCTGTCGTTCACGCTGGTCAGTCACATCGGCTACATGGTGTTCGGCGTCGGCCTCGCCAACGCGGCCGGGCTGTCGGGCGCGGTGTTCTACGTGGCGCACCACATTCTGGTGCAGACCACGCTGTTCCTGGTGGCGGGACTGATCGAGCGGCAAGCCGGATCCACCTCGCTGCGCAGGCTGGGCGGGCTCGCCGCGGCCAGCCCCCTGCTGGCCGTGCTGTTCCTCGTCCCGGCGCTGAATCTCGGTGGGATACCGCCGTTCTCCGGGTTCATCGGCAAGGTCGCGCTGTTGCGGGCCGGCGCCGAACGCGGCAGCGTGCTGGCCTGGGTGCTGGTCGGCGGCGCCGTGCTCACCAGCCTGCTCACGCTTTACACCGTCGCCAGGGTATGGAGCAAAGCGTTCTGGCGGCCCCGCGAGGACGCGCCGGAGGGCCATCTCACCGCGGCCAGGCCGCCGACGCTGATCGAGGAAGCGACCGACGTGCACTACGACGAGCGCACCGATCCCGGCCGCATGCCGCCGCTGATGGTGCTGTCCACCGCGGCCCTGGTGACGGTGGGGCTGTGCCTGACGGTGCTGGCCGGGCCGATCCTCATGATCGCCGACCGCGCCGCGGTGGACCTGCGCGATCCCGGCGTGTACATCGGTGCGGTGCTGGGCGAATCGCCGGGAAGCCCACGATGAGCGCCGAGCGGGGCCCGGTGCGCGACACGACCGTCCGCGTCGGCATCCTCGTATGGCTCACCGTGGTCTGGCTCGCCCTGTGGGGCGATCTGAGCATCGCGAATGTACTGGGCGGGCTGGCGGTCGCCGCGCTGATCATGGTGGCACTGCCGCTGCCGCGCGTGCCGGTGTCCGGGCGGCTGAACCCGTTTCCCCTGCCCGAGCTGATCGTGGCGAGCGCGTATTACGCGCTGGAGTCGAGTCTTCAGGTCGCCTGGCTCGCGATCCGCCCCAAGCAGACCCCGGTGTCCGGCGTGTTGCGCGTGTACTCCGGCACGAGATCGGATCTGGTGCTGGTGCTGTGGGCCGACCTGCTCAACCTGATCCCCGGCACCATGGTGCTGGAGATCGACCGCAGGCGCTGCGTCGTCTACGTGCACGTTCTCGATGTCGGCAGCGATGCGGCGGTGGACAAGTTCTTCCGGACCACCCGGCGGCTGGAACGCCTGCTGATCGAAACGTTCGAACGCCCGACCGGATGGCCGTACTCCCGGCCGCCCTCTCCCCCGGAGGTGACATCGTGACCGTCGTCGCCGTCCTCGCCGCCGTCATCCTGACCGCGGCGGCACTGATCACCACGTATCGCGTCGTCATGGGGCCGAGCACGCTGGACCGGGTGGTCGGCATCGACTCGCTGATCGCCATCGCCGCCTCCGGGCTGGCCGTCTGGGCGGCCTACAGCGCCGACACCACCGTGGTGCCCGCGATCGTCGCGCTGGCGCTGGTCGGGTTCCTCGGCTCGGCCGCGGTGTCCCGATTCCGAGTGCGGGACGACACATGAACCTCTGGCACGTGCTCGCGGGCACCCTGATCCTGTTCGGCTCGACGCTGGCGCTCACGGCGGCGATCGGGATCGTGCGCTTTCCCGACACGCTGACCCGGATGCACGCCGCCACCAAGCCACAGGTCATCGGGCTGATCCTGGTGCTGGCGGGCGCCGCGATCCAGCTGGGCGGACACGGCAACGTCTGGGCGCTGGTGCTGGTCGGGCTGTTCACCCTGCTGACCGCCCCGGTGATCGCCCACCTGATCGGCCGCACCGCCTACCGCGAGCAGCGCCACCGCGACGGCCTGTTGCGCGTCAACGAGATGCGCGACGACGACGTCGATTAGCCGCGTGACCGGCCTCAGCGCGCGACGGGCTCGACCTCGCGGACGGCCTGCTCCGGCTGCCGCGCGGTCGCGAACCACGTCGCGTGGAACGCCGCGGCCAGTCCGGCCAGCAGTCCCAGCACGACCGTGCCCGCGAGCACCGGATACTCGGCCATCGGCACGGCGAGGTACCGGTAGGACAGCAGCAGCGTGGCCAGCACGACCGCGCCTGCGCCGACCAACCGGATCCGGAACCATCCCCAGCCGCGCTCCGGTGCGCGCAGCGCCGATTCGACGGTGAGGCACAGCACCGCGCCCGCGACCAGGTCGACGCCGTAGTGGTAGCCGAAACCGAGGGTGGCGGTGAGGGTGGCCAGCAGCCAGAACGCGCCGCCCCAGCGCAGCCAGCCCGGAGCGGGCTCGCCGTCGCCGTCGCGGCGGGTGTGCAGGAACACCGACAGCGCCCAGGCGGTGTGCATCGAGGGCATGCAGTTGCGTGGAACCGCCGCGTCGAACGGCAGCGGCAGCGGGTTGCGATCGATCGGCGGCACCACCCCCGGCCAGTAGTTGCCCAATTGCAGCCCCTCGCCGTCCGGGCCGTACGCGAACATCGGACCGACCACCGGGAAGAGGACGTACACCAAGGGACCGATCAAGCCGAGCACCAGGAAGGTGCGCACCAGGTAATGCGATGGCCACCGGCCCGACGACACCACTCGGCGCAGCTGCCACACGGCCACGACGATCGCCGCCACGGGCAGCTCGATGTAGACCCAGTGCAGCACCGCGTAGACCACCGGCCCCAGCGTGTCCACCGCCCGCCCGAGCACCCACGACGGATCGCCCAGCGCATGGTCGGCCAGGATCACGTATTCGTCGAGCACCGTCGGTCTGCCGATCACGGTGACGTGCAACCAGACATCGCCGACTTTGGTGGCCAGGACGAGCAGCGCGCCGAGCGCGGCGGCGTGCAGCGCGTCCCGCCGTTCGGTTCCGGACCAGCGCAGCCAGGCCACCAGCGCCAAGCCGGTCAGCACGATCACAGAGCCGTTCCCGATCGCGAACGGCTCTCCCGCCAGCAAGCGGACACCGGCCCACGCCACATCGATGGCAGCCGCGACACCCACCGCGACCAGCCTGCGACGGGCCGAAATGCCCACCAGCGCAAGGACCAGTCCGGCCCACGGCACCGACATCGATTTCGGTGTGCCGATGTAGTCCCGCCCCAAGCTCTCCAGGGGGCCTTCGAATCCCTGCCAGATGGCTACGCCCTGCAACACGATCAGCAGGACCGGCACCGCGGCCACCGCCGCGACGACCCGGATCCGAGTCCGCGGTACGCGACGGCGCGAGACCGCGCTTCCTGCTCTGGAACCCGGGTATTCGACAAGCATCCGACCATAGTAAACGTGGGGTGAACGTCATCCCCCTGGCCAGCTGAACAGCAACCGACCTATACGCGGCCGATCGCTACTGTTTCAGCTCCTCGACCAGCGCGTCCACCACCGCGACCAGATCTCCCTGCGACGCTGCGGCAACCCGGCGCTGCCGCTGGTAGGAGGCTCCCCGCTTGGGGATCTCGGCGACCAGGGCGAGTTCGTCCGCGCAGCCCAGCCGCGCCGCCGTCGGCTCCAGCCGGTTCAGCAGATCCGCCAGGTCGTCGGTGACCAACCGCTCGTTGCTGTCGGCGTCGGTGATGATGATCGCATCCAGCCCGTAACGTGCGGCGCGCCACTTGTTCTCCTGCACGTGCCACGGCGGCAGGGTGGGCAGTTCCTCGCCGTTCTCGACGCGGCGGTCGAGGTCGACGATGAGGCAATGGATGAGCGCGGCCATCGCGGCGAGCTCGGCGCGCGTGGAGATCCCGTCGCACACCCGGACCTCGATGGTGCCCCACTTCGGCGCCGGGCGGATGTCCCAGTGCATGCCCCCGAGCTGCGTGAAGACACCGGTCTTGATCTGATCGTGCACGAAATGCTCGAACTGGGTCCAGTTCTCGAACTGGAACGGCAGGCCCGCGGTCGGCAACTGCTGGAACATGAGCGTCCGGTTGCTCGCGTAGCCGGTGTCCGATCCCGACCACATCGGCGAGCCCGCCGACAGCGCGAGCAGATGCGGATACGACAGCAGCAACGAGTTGAGGATCGGAAAAACCTTGTCGCGGTGGGAGACTCCGACGTGCACGTGCACGCCCCAGATCATCATCTGGCGACCCCACCACTGGGTGCGCTCGATCAGCTCGTCGTAGTGCTCCGATCGGGTCAGCTGCTGGGCCGACCATTGCGCGAACGGATGGGTGCCTGCGCAGAACAAGTCGACACCGAGCTGCTCGGCCGCACGGCGCACCGTGTTCATCGTGCCGGTGAGGTCCTCCACCGCCGCGCCGACGGTCTCGTGCACCCCGGTGACGAGTTCGACGGTGTTGCGCAGCAATTCCTTGGTGACCTGGGGTGTGCCGTCGTGGGCACGGAGCTCACCGAGTGAATCGAATACCGCCGCGGCGGTATTCGACAGGTCGCGGGTCACCTTGTCGACCAAGGCGATCTCCCATTCGACCCCGATGGTGGGCCGGGGCGAACCATCGAAGGGAACGTGTTCGATTCCTGCCCCGGCCATATGCCACCGCGCTATTGGATCACGCCACAAGCGACACGGCCGCCCGCGTCGCCCGTCGCTAGGGTCGTCTCATCGGGACCCGCGACGCCATCGGCACGGGAGTAACGGTTGGGAATGTTGCCGAAGTTGTCGGCGTCGGCGTGGATGATGAGGGCCTTGCCCTTCACGTCGTCCAGCGTCACCGCGTCGGTGGTGGTGATCAGCTTGGCGACGCCGTCGCCGCGCACCTCGAGCGAGGTCAGATCGCCGCTGGCCGGATGCGCGTTGGCGCTGCCGACCTGCAGGTGACCACCGGCGGACAGGAAGTCGCCCGCCGGGCCGCCGGTCGGCGCGACGGAGTTCGGCTCGCACTTGCCGACCTGGTGCACGTGCAGGCCGTGGAAGCCGGGGCGCAGGCCGTGCGCCTCGACGGTGAGCTGCAGGTGGTTGCCGTCCTTGGCGAAGTTCGCGGTGCCGACCGAGGCGCCCGAGGGGTCCTTCAGCTGCACGTTCACGCCCTGCTCGGCGTTCGGCGAGCCACCGTGCTCGGTGCTCGACTGCCCGGCCGGAGCGGGCGACCCGCTCCACACCGGCGGGGTCGTTCCCTGGACGTCACTCGACTCCTGGCTGTTCGAGCATGCGGCGAGGCCGAAGACCGCGACCGCGAGCACCGGGGTCACAGTCCGCCAGGACGGGCGTCGAGTTGTGGACGGGGCCATCGGGGAACTCCTTTACGAGTACCGAGTTTACGAGTAAGGGCGGGTGGACACGTTCGTTACCGGACAAGATGATGCCACGCCGTCCCGCCGTGCTCCCGACAGGGCGGCGCGCCCTCACGCGTGTTCGCTGGTCCGGGCGTGCGGCCAGCGGCCACATATGGGTCAGTTACCCGTGACGATCACCGTTACACCCGGCGCGGTATCCCCGATCGCACTCGACTTCGGTGCCACCGACGCGCCGAGCTGGTCCGCGATGGCCTGCGCGGCCTCCTTGTCGCCGGACGAATCGCCGTAGTACACCGTGGTTTTGGCGATGTTCGAGCCCGGGTAGTTGCCCGTTTCCGCGATCGTCCAGCCGCTCGCCTCCAGCTGGCCTGCCGTTTTCGCCGCGAGTCCGGCCACCATGCTGTTGTTGAGCACGCGCACCGGGACCGAACGCGCCGCCGTGGTGGTGGTCGACGCGGCGGCACTGGTCGGCGTCACGGTCGCCACCGCGGTGGACGAGGTCGGCGCCTTGGGCGCGGTGGTGCTCGCCGGGACCTGCGGCGCGGCGCTCGCGCTCGAGGTCGGCGATGCGCTGGTCCCCGAGGCGTCGGTGTCGGCGTCGGAACTCGACAGCGACATCGCCCCGAGACCGGCGAAGACGATGGCCAACGCGATCAGCACCATCGCCAGGGCACGCAACGGTGGCCCACCGGAGGTGGGGTTCGGGTAGCTCACTTTCGCGAGCCTAGTCGCACGGGACGGGTCCGGGTCCGCATCGCCGGGTCAGACCTGGAATCCGAGCCGCCGCGCCGCGCGCGCCTTCTGCCTGCTCGCTCGCAGCCTGCGCAGCCGCTTGACCAGCATCGGGTCGGCCGCCAGCGCCTCCTGCCGATCGACCACCGCGTTCAGCACCTGGTAGTACCGGGTCGGCGACATGGCGAACAGCTCGCGGATCGCCTCTTCCTTGGCTCCGGCGTACTTCCACCACTGCCGCTCGAAGGCCAGGATGTCGAGTTCGCGACGGCTCAGTCCGGCACCGTCGGCCTGTTCGGCCGAAGCGTGCTCCGTCGTGCCATCTTCGCTCGCGGAAGGGCCGTTGTGGGTCGCGGAAAGATTCCGTGCCGCTGCGCCGTCCATCTCGCTCCTCGCCGAGTGACCACCAGACGAAAATGGTGCTTGTACGTCGCGGAACATTCAACCACGCGGGCGAGGAATCGCCGGGCCCGCAGCGCGGCGTGTTCCCTACCGGCCGGTAGTCACGGTCTCCACTTCGGCACCCGGGAAGCTGTGACGTGGCGCCCACGGCAATAATTGGCCCATGGCAATCCTCCCGATCGTGATCGTCGGCGACCCGGTTCTGCACAACCCGACCGAGCGGGTCACTCGATCGCCGGAGGAATTGGCTCCGCTCATCGCGGACATGTACGAAACGCTCGACGCCGCGCACGGCGTCGGGCTCGCCGCCAACCAGGTCGGCGTTCCGCTTCGCCTGTTCGTCTACGACTGCCCCGACCTCGGTGCGGACGGCACCGCGACCCGACGACGCGGGGTGGTGGTCAATCCGGTGCTGGAGACCTCGGAGATCCCGGAGACCATGCCCGACCCGGACGACGACGAGGAAGGCTGTCTGTCGGTGCCCGGGGAGCAGTTCCCCACCGGTCGCGCCGAATGGGCGAAGGTGACCGGCACCGACGAGAACGGCGAGCCGGTGGAGGTGGAGGGCAAGGGCTTCTTCGCCCGCATGCTCCAGCACGAGGTCGGGCATCTGGACGGGTTCCTCTACGTGGACGTGCTGATCGGACGGAACGCGCGGGCCGCCAAGAAGGCGATCAAACGCAACGGCTGGGGCACACCGGGTCTGAGCTGGCTGCCCGGCACCGACCCCGACCCGTTCGGGCATGACGACTGACCCCGCCGCCGGCCTGCCCGATATCCCGCTCGGCCGCCGCGTGGTGCTGCGCTATCAGCTGCCCGCGGGTTATCCACAACCGCTGACCGACGTGATCGGCGAACTCGTCTCCCTGGACCCGCCGACCGTGCGCGGCGCGGGCGGCGAGCTCGTCTCGGTGGCGCCGGAGCGCGTCGTCGCGCTGAAAGCCGTCGGGCCGAGGCCGATTCGCATCAGAGAGATCCGCGCGCTGGAGGCCGCGGCCGCCTATGGCTGGCCGGGCGTCGAACACGCGTGGATCGACGGCTGGCTGGCGCGCGCGGGCAACGGATACACCGGGCGCGCGAATTCCGCTGTGCCGCTGGGCAGCTCCGAGGGACCCGCCACCGTGTCGGCGGATACGCTGCACCGGATCGGCGAGTGGTACACCGCGCAGGGCCTGCCTGTGCAGCTCGCGCTGCCCGATCGGCTGGCCCCGGTGCCGCCCGGCTGGCACAGCTGGCGAGAGACGGCCATGCTGGCTCTCGATATCGACAATTTCGTGCTGCCCCAAGGCCCTTCGATGGTGCGGATCGCGCCCGCTCCCGACGCCGACTGGCTGGAGACGCACCGCTACGACGGCGAGGAACCCGGCGCGCGGACGATTCCCGCGCCCGATCCCGAGGTGCTGACCGCGGTCCTGAACGGTGAACTCGGCTTCGCCTCGCTCGGCCTGCCGCGTCCCATCGCGATCGGCCGCGGCGCACTCACCACCGCCCCGGACGGACGCCGCTGGATCGGCCTCACCTGCGTGGCCGTGGCCGCCGCACACCGCAGGCACGGGCTCGGCTCGCTGGTCTGCGCCGAACTGATCCGCTGGGGCCGCGACCGCGGCGCGACGCACGCCTATCTCCAGGTGGAAGCCACCAACGAGCCGGCCCGCGCGATGTACCGCGAACTGGGCTTCATCGAACACCACACCTATCGCTACGCCGCGCCGGAACCGCTCGCCGGGCCCGGCGGCCTGCGGTAGAACAGACCTGTCACCCCCGAAGGAAGGCCGCAGTGCGTCTCGCCACCTGGAATGTCAACTCCATTCGCTCCCGGCTCGACCGCGTCGCGGACTGGCTCGACCGCCAGGACATCGACGTGCTGGCCATCCAGGAGACCAAGTGCCGCGACGACCAGTTCCCGTTCGAGCGCTTCGACGAACTGGGCTACGAAGTCGCCCACCTGGGGATCAACCAGTGGAATGGGGTGGCGATCGTCTCCCGCGTCGGTCTCTCCGACGTCGAGCTCGCCTTTCCCGGCCAGCCCGGCTTCGACAAGGACGCGGGTGAGTCGCTGATCAGCACGCCGGTCGTCGAGTCCCGCGCGATCGGGGCGACCTGTGGCGGCGTGCGGGTGTGGAGCCTGTACGTGCCCAACGGCCGTATGCTGGGCGACCCGCACTACGCCTACAAACTGGAATGGCTTGCCGCGCTGCGTGACAACGGCGCGCGCTGGCTGGCCGACAACCCGCAGGCCAAGATCGCGCTGGTGGGCGACTGGAACATCGCGCCGACCGACGAC
Source organism: Nocardia sp. NPDC003999 (assembly GCF_053604885.1). Lineage (NCBI taxonomy): Bacteria > Bacillati > Actinomycetota > Actinomycetes > Mycobacteriales > Nocardiaceae > Nocardia > Nocardia sp. NPDC003999. Next base: position 474,531 of record NZ_JBSGIB010000004.1, on the reverse strand, counting down.
GATGTGTGGTCCGTGGAGTACTTCGCCGAGAAGACGCACACGTCGCAGCCGGAGCGCGATGCCTTCCAGGCCGTCGTGGACGCCGGATTCGCGGATGTCATGCGTCCGTTCGCGCCAGGACCGGGCGTCTACACCTACTGGGACTACACCCAGCTGCGCTTCCCGCGAAAAGAGGGGATGCGCATCGATTTCATCCTCGCCTCTCCCGCGCTCGCCGCCACCGTATCGGACGCGACGGTCGATCGTGAGGCGCGAAAGGGCAAGGGCGCCAGCGACCACGCCCCGGTGATCGCCGAGTTCGCCGACGAACCCGGGCGCTCGTGACCCGCCCGGCGCAGCCGCCTTTCCCCCGCCGCAGCAGCGGTAACCGGGCCACCGGCGGCAGGCTGGGCGGTATGGGCGCCGACCCGGCCGTGCGGCAACGGCAGCGCGCACAGCATCTCGGCCCGGAGCGCCGCCGTCCGCAGGTGCTCGACACCGCGCTCGCCATCGCCGTGGAGAACGGCATCGCCGCGGTCACCATGGCCGCCATCGCGGAGCGGATGAAGGTGACCAGGCCGGTGGTCTACGCCTGCTTCGCCGATCGCGTCGAGCTGATCGAGGCGCTGATTCAGCGCGAGGAGGGCTACCTGGTCAGCGGCGTGCTCGAGGTGATGAAGCCACGGGACGTCGACGCCGACGAAACCGTGTTCGTCCAGGGATTCCGCGCCCTGCTGACGAAGGCCGCGAGCCGGCCGGACGCCTGGCGGCTGGTCTACGGCAATCCCGACCCCGCCGTCGCGAATTCCTTCGGGCGCGGGCGCGCGCTCGTCATCGAGCGCTGTACCAAACTCCTGCGCCCGACGCTGCGCGCCTGGGGCACGGCGGACGCCGAGCACAAGTTGCCGGTGCTGGTGGAGCAGTGGGTGTCCGCGGGCGAGGCCGCCGTACGCGCGCTGCTCGCGGACCAGGACGGCTGGACACCGGCGGATCTCGGCGCGTTCGTCGGGGCCGCGGTCTACCGAGCCATGCGAAACGCCTGATCGGGGATTCGGCCGCACTACGATGGTGATCAACTACCCGACCACCGGCTGGCGGAGGAACGGTCATGGCGTTCTATCGGCAAGTGGGTGCGGTACCGCCGAAGCGGCACACCCAGCATCGTGACGAGCAGGGGCGGCTCTACTACGAGGAGCTGATGGGCGAGGAGGGCTTCTCCGGCGACTCCTCCCTGCTCTATCACCGTGGCCTGCCGCCGGCACTGGTCGATTCGACGGTCTGGGAGCTGCCCGATCAGCGGACCACGCCGAACCATCCGCTGCGTCATCGCCATCTGCGCCTGCACACGCTGTTCCCCGGCGACACCCCGGCGGAGACCGATCCGGTGACCGGGCGCCGCTTGCTGCTGGGCAACGCGGACGTGCGCATCTCCTATGTGGTCGCGAAAGGCGGTTCGCCGCTGTACCGCAACGCGATCGGCGACGAGCTGGTCTATGTGGAGTCGGGCGCGGCGGTGGTGGAGACCGTGTTCGGCACGCTGCCCGCACGGCAGGGCGATCAGGTGCTCATCCCGCGTGCCACCACACACCGCTGGCGGCCCACCGGCCCGGAACCTTTGCGGGCGTACGCGATCGAAGCGACAGGTCACATCACGCCGCCCAAGCGCTATCTGTCGAAGTTCGGCCAGCTGCTCGAAAACGCCCCGTATTGCGAGCGCGACCTGCACGGACCCACCGAGACCATCAGTGCGACCGGCACCGAAGTGGAAGTGCTGGTCAAGCACCGCCCCGGCGGCCAGGTCGTCGGCACGCGGATGGTCTACGCCGCGCACCCGTTCGACGTGGTCGGCTGGGACGGCTGCCTGTATCCGTTCACCTTCAATATCGCCGACTTCGAACCGATCACCGGCCGTATCCATCAGCCGCCGCCGGTCCATCAGGCGTTCGAAGGCGGCAACTTCGTCGTCTGCAATTTCGTTCCGCGCAAAGTGGACTACCACCCGCTGTCGATCCCGGTGCCGTACTACCACTCCAACGTCGATTCCGACGAGGTCATGTTCTATTGCGGCGGCAATTACGAAGCGCGCAAAGGCTCCGGAATCACGCAAGGCTCGGTGTCGGTGCACCCCGGCGGTTACGCACACGGTCCACAGCCCGGCGCGTACGAGAACAGCATCGGCATCGAGTACTTCGACGAGCTGGCCGTCATGGTGGACACCTTTCGCCCGCTGGAGCTCGGCGAAGGCGCGCTGGCCTGCGAGGACCCGACCTATGCGTGGAGCTGGTCGGGGCGGGGCCCCGCGTGAGGACCGAGGTGGAGGTAGCGCCGGAGTCGCTGTTCGGTCCGGACAACCTGCCCTACGGGGTGTTCGCGCCGACCGGAGAAGGCCCCCGCGTGGGGGTGCGGCTCGGCGAACATGTCATCGATTTGGCTGTGCTGCTCGATGATTCGGTTTTCGCCGAACCGAGCCTGAACGCCTTCCTTGCGCAGGGCCCCGTGCGCTGGCGGACGGTGCGCGACCGGATTCGTGCGGCGGTCGACGGCGAACTGGACCACGCCGCGGTGCATCGGCTGTCCGACGTGGTGTTGCGGCTGCCCGTGCGTGTCGGCGATTACGTGGACTTCTACGCCAGCATCGACCACGCGACGAACCTCGGCCGCCTGTTCCGGCCGGACGGCGACCCGCTGCTGCCGAATTGGCGCCATCTGCCGGTCGGTTATCACGGGCGGGCGGGCACCGTGGTGGTGTCCGGCACCGATGTGGCACGCCCCTGTGGGCAGCGCGGAACAGACTCCGGCGCACCGGATTTCGGCCCGTCGCGGCGGCTGGACATCGAAGCCGAGCTCGGATTCGTGATCGGCGTCGGATCGCGGCTCGGCGTACCGGTGGAGATCGATGAGTTCGCCGACCGGGTCTTCGGCGTCGCGCTGGTCAACGATTGGTCCGCCCGCGACATCCAGGCCTGGGAGTACCAGCCGCTCGGCCCGTTCCTCGGCAAGTCGTTCGCGACCTCGATATCGCCGTGGATCACGCCGCTGGCTGCCTTGGAGTCGGCGCGGATACCGCTGCCCGAGCAGTCACCCGCGCCCCTGCCTTACCTGCTCGGCACCGAGCACTGGGGCCTGGACATCGAACTCACCGTGACGTGGAACGGACAACCGGTCACTTACCCGCCCTACTCCCGGATGTACTGGTCACCGGCGCAGATGCTGGCTCATCTCACCGCGAACGGCGCGTCGACGCGTACCGGGGACCTGTACGCCTCTGGCACCATCTCCGGTCCCGAACCCGGCCAGCGCGGATCGTTCATCGAGGTGTCCTGGGGCGGCAGCAGGCCGGTATCGGTCAACGATCAGCAACGCACTTTCCTCGAGGACGGCGACGCGGTGACGATCACGGCATCGGCCCCGGGCCCGGGTTCGGCCAGGATCGGATTGGGCGAGGTCACCGGCCGGATCCTGCCAGCACACCCGCGCTGAACACGTTCGGTCTCGTCCCACCGCATACCGGGTTCGACGACAGCCGCGCTTGAGAACGGCGTTCTCCGGGTACGCCGCTACCCGAGCGCCTCGATCTCCGCTGCCCGGCCGGACCGCGGAGTTCACGGCCGCACCCATCCTCCGGACAAGGAGCGAGGTCATGACCGATCGCCCGGCCGCTCAACACCGTCGCCCCGATGGCGTCGACGACGGCACCGTCGCCGCCACCGGCAAACTCTCGGAGGCCCTGGAGATCGTCGAACGCGCCCGCGGCCACCTGTACTCCTTCCACCAACTGACCGGCGGGGCCGATCTGGCGCTCGACATAGCGGTGGAGCTGTTCCGCGCGGCGGGTCACGCGCACATCGCCGATCGGATCTCCGCCGAGTTGATCGGTCGCAACGTGTTGGCCGGACGCTGGACATTCCAGATCATCGAGGAATACGACGACAATTACTACGACCTGTTCCGCGACATCGAGCGCGCCGCCCGCGACGAACTGCTCGACGGCCGCCGCCACATCTACGAGGCCGAGATGAAAGAAGCTCGCCGCACCCACGGCGCGCCGGGACATTCGGCCACCCCGCAGCCAGCGGAAGACGCCTGATCCCAATGCCGCTGCCTGCGTCTTCACTCGATCCGCCGAATCGCCGGGCAGACGCTCGGCGGGTCCGGGTATGGTCGGGCGGGAAAATTTCACAAACCAACGGGGGCTCGCACCAGCGGGCTGAGAGGACGGCTAGCCGAGAGGCGTCAGGGCCGTCGACCGTATGAACCTGACCGGGTAATGCCGGCGTAGGGAGGAAAAATGGCACGCGCCGCTGCGTCCGACGGCGGATCCGCACCCGTCGACAGCGTCACCACCGGCCCCATCGAGGGCAGCGTCAAACACTATCTCGAGGTCGATGACCTGCGCATTCCGGTGCGCCGGATCAATCTGACCAATGGCGAGCACTTCGACGTCTACGACACGTCGGGCCCGTACACCGACGAGTCGGCGACGATCGATCTCGAAGGCGGTCTACCGAAACTGCGCGACACGTGGAACAGACCCGAGGGGAAGGGCCCGCGTACCCAGCTCGCCTGGGCCCGCGAGGGCATCGTCACGCCGGAGATGCGTTTCATCGCCGCACGGGAAGGCGTCTCGCCGGAATCGGTGCGCGAGGAGGTCGCCGCGGGCCGCGCGGTGATCCCGGCCAACCACAAGCATCCGGAGCTCGAGCCGACCATCATCGGCAAGAAGTTCCTGGTCAAGATCAATGCGAACATCGGCAACTCGGCCGTGTCCTCCTCGATCGCGGAGGAGGTGGAGAAGATGGTGTGGGCCACCCGCTGGGGCGCGGACACCATCATGGACCTGTCCACCGGCAAGAACATCCACGAGACCCGCGAGTGGATTCTGCGCAACTCCCCCGTCCCGGTCGGCACCGTGCCGATCTACCAGGCGCTGGAGAAGGTGAACGGCGACCCGACCGCGCTGACCTGGGAAATCTACCGGGACACCGTGATCGAGCAGTGCGAACAGGGCGTCGACTACATGACCGTCCACGCGGGCGTGCTGCTGCGCTACGTTCCGCTGACCGCCAAGCGGGTGACCGGCATCGTCTCGCGCGGCGGATCCATCATGGCGGCCTGGTGCCTCGCGCATCACCAGGAATCGTTCCTCTACACGCACTTCGCGGAGCTCTGCGAGATCCTGGCCCGCTACGACGTCACGTTCTCCCTCGGTGACGGCCTGCGGCCCGGCTCCATCGCCGACGCCAACGACGAGGCGCAGTTCGCGGAACTGCGCACCCTTGGCGAACTGACCAAGATCGCGAAATCCCATGGCGTGCAGGTGATGATCGAGGGTCCGGGGCACGTGCCCATGCACAAGATCGTGGAGAACGTGCGGCTCGAGGAGGAGCTGTGCGAGGAGGCCCCGTTCTACACCCTCGGCCCGCTCGCCACCGACATCGCCCCCGCCTACGACCACATCACCTCCGCGATCGGCGCCGCCATCATCGCGCAGGCGGGCACCGCCATGCTCTGCTACGTCACGCCGAAGGAACACCTCGGCCTGCCCAACCGCGACGACGTGAAGGTCGGCGTGATCACCTACAAGATCGCCGCACACGCCGCCGACCTGGCCAAGGGCCATCCGCACGCACAGCAGCGCGACGACGCGCTGTCCCAGGCCCGCTTCGAATTCCGCTGGCGCGACCAGTTCGCGCTGTCCCTCGATCCGGACACCGCGCGCGAATACCACGACGAGACCCTGCCCGCCGAACCCGCCAAGACCGCACACTTCTGCTCCATGTGCGGCCCCAAGTTCTGCTCGATGCGGATCTCCGCGGACGTGCGCGAATACGCCGAGCGCCAGGGCTTGAACGACGCGGAGGCACTGCAGGCGGGCATGGCGGAGAAGTCCGCCGAGTTCGCCAGCCACGGCAACGCCGTCTATTTGCCCGTGGTCTCGTAGTCACCGCCCCGCCCGCCGCATCTCCACGATGCGGCGGGCGACGTCTGCGAACCCGACGTCGCCCTTGCACTTATAAGTGCAAGGGCCTACGAACGTCTTGTACTCCCGCACGCTCCGGGATTGGCTCGCACTGCTCTATCTCCCTGAACGACTGAAGGCGGCTGGAGCGCCCGCTTTCGCAGAGCGCGTCCGAAAGCATCTGCTGACACTTGATATCAACGCTCTTCTGCGCGAACCGGACTTGTAAAGTACAACGCCTGATACTCCGGTAGGCACCGGTTGGCGTACGGGTGCGGCATGGAATCGTCGAACTACCTGGCGGTCAATAGGACTGGAGTTCGATGAGCGTGCCCTCCGGGTCGCGCAGGTGGGCGGTGCGCAGTCCGGGGCCCCACTGCGGGCGGTCGGTTGGGCCCGCGACAACGGTCGCGCCGTGGTCGGCGCACAGCTTCGCGCCCGCGTCGACGTCGGGCACTCGGCAGACGAACATCACCGTGTCCTGCGACGGTGCGGCAGGCAGCGTAGACGTGCCGATGACCTCCGCCATCGCGGCGCGATCGAAGAGCACTAGTACGCCTTGGTCCGCCACGTCCCAGTTCGCGTATGGACCGGCGGCGGTTCCCTTGACGAGGGTCGCCCCGATCAGCTCGGGTAGCACCGCCGCGTAGAACCCGAAGCATTCGGCGAAGCGGGTGACGAGGAGTCTCGGATGTAGCGCGTCCACGGTGATCTCCGATTAGTTGGTGCTGACCTATGTTAGGTTCGCTTCTACAATAGGCCCATGGGTACCGGACGCGCACTCCCACCGAGCCTGCTCGGCCTCGACATCTACCTCCTGTCGCGGGTCGGCAAGGCCGCGCGCACCGGGTTCGCCGACCGCCTCGCCGCTCGCGGCCTGCGCCTGTGGCACATGGCGATTCTCGCGGCGCTCGCCGATTTCGGCCCGCACGCGCAGCGGGACTTGGCCGAGCGCCTGGCCATCCACCCCAGCGACGTGGCCAAGATCGTCGACGAACTCGAAGCCGCCGGTAGGGTGGAACGGGCGCGGGACGAGCGCGACCGTCGCCGCATCACCGTGCGCCTCACCCGGACCGGACGTACCGCGTTGCGTTCCCTCGATCGCGAAGCCGGTCGGGTCGGCGACGAGATCCTCGCCCCGCTCGACCCTGCGGAACGAGAGCAGCTGCATGCGATGCTCGAACGCCTCTTCGCGCATGCGTACCCGGAGTCCCGGCCCGAGTGATCGCCTCCGCGCGAGACCATCCGGGCACTACGATTGCCCCGCCCTCGTCGCAGAGCGAGTCGCACATGTGGGGCCACGGCCGTGCCGAGCAGCAGCGCCGCAAGCGTGGATACCCACGATTCCGCCTGTCCCGAGGTCACGGTCCAGCAGCGGCCGATCCGTTCGACTCACGATCGCCCCCGCCGTCACGGAACATTCAGCGCAGCCCGACGAACCGCAACAGCGTCGCTACCGGATTCCGCCGTCACCGGCCGCACCACCGCCCGGACGCCGCTCACTGCCGATGCGCCGACAAACTGTTCAGAGCACCGTCTGTTCGATCAGGCGGCGGGCCGCGCGATCGGTGCGCTCGACCTCGCCGGTGATCAGCCGGTCTTGCAGAATTCCGCGCAGACCCGAAATCAGCAGTGTGGCGACAATTTCCGGGTCATCAATGGAATCGATGACGCGCAGCCCGTCGGCCAGCGCCGAGACGAAGATCGCGATGGCCGAGTTGGCGTAATCGGCATACGGACTGCGCGGCGCACAGGCCGCGCCGAGCACCTGAAGCATCACCCTGACGCTGGTGCGGCCGCCGCCCGAGGCGTTCGCGGTCCAGAAATCCCACAGCCGGTCGCGCAGTTCCGCAGCGTCACCGATGTCGGCGAACATCGCCGCGATGTCGGGGCGCTGCGTCGCCAGCGCTTGGACCAGCAATTCCTCCTTGGTCGTGAAGTAGTAGATCAGCATGCGGGAGCTGGTGCCGAGTTCGGCGGCCAGCGGGCGCAGCGACAGGTCCGCGAGACCGTGATCGGCGATGTAGCGCACGACGGCGGCGAGCAGTTCGGCGCGTTTGGCGTGGTCGAGGGGGCGGGCCATGGGTTGACTGTAGCGATCGGTACAGGTATTCATGACATCGTGACTGTAACAATCGCTTCAGAAACTCGGAATTCGGTCGTGGTCACCGGATACGCGGCGACCACGTCGCTGGCCGACGACATGGATACGACCTGGTCCGGTTTGCTGGCGGGGCACAGCGGGATCGGCGCGTTGGATGACGATTTCGTGGCCGAGTACGACCTGCCGGTCCGCATCGGCGGCAAGTTGAAGTCACAGCCCAGCGGGGAACTGTCCCGGGTCGAACAGCGCAGGCATTCCTACGTCGAACAGATGGCGCTGGTGCTCGGCCGCCGGGTCTGGCGCGCGGCGGGCGCGCCCGAGGTGGACGGCGACCGCTTGGCGGTGGCGATCGGCACCGGGCTCGGCGGTGGTGACGCGCTGATCTCCGCGGTCGACGCGATGCGAGCGGGCGGCTACCGCAAGGTGTCGCCGATGTCGGTGCCGATGGTGATGCCGAACGGTCCCGCCGCCACCGTCGGGCTCGAAATCGGTGCCAAAGCCGGAGTTTTCGCTCCGGTCTCGGCATGTTCGTCGGGTTCGGAGGCGATCGCGCACGCCTGGCGGCTGATCACCACCGGCGAGGCGGACGTAGTGGTGGCGGGCGGGGTCGAAGGACACATCGACGCCGTGCCCATCGCGAGCTTCGCCATGATGCGCGCCATGAGCACCCGCAACGACGAACCGGAACGCGCGTCCCGCCCGTTCGACCGGGACCGCGACGGGTTCGTCTTCGGCGAGGCGGGCGCGCTGCTGGTGCTCGAATCGGAGCGGCACGCACGCGCGCGCGGCGCGACCGTGCACGGGCGGGTGCTCGGCGCGGGCATCACCTCCGACGCCTATCACATCGTCGCCTCCGAGCCGGAAGGGCTCGGCGCTGCCCGCGCGATGCGCAAGGCCATCGAAACCGCGGGACTGCGGGCTTCGGATATCCAGCATGTGAACGCCCACGCCACGTCGACCTCCATCGGCGACGCCTCGGAAGCCAACGCGATCACCTCCGTCGCGCCCGACGCCTCGGTCTACGCTCCGAAATCCGCGCTGGGTCACTCGATCGGGGCGGTCGGCGCGTTGGAATCGCTCGTCACCATGCTCACCCTGCGGGATCAGGTCGTCCCGCCGACGTTGAACCTCGACAACCTCGATCCGGAGATCGATCTCGACGTCGTCGCGGGCGCGCCACGGACTCAACACATCGATTTCGCACTGAACAACTCGTTCGGTTTCGGCGGGCACAACGTCGCGCTCGCGTTCGGCCGGGTCTGATCCCGAGCCCGTTCCAGGGCGGGTTACCGTCGTTGTGCAAGCGACCGATCGGCCCGAAGGATGGACAGCGACGTGAGCGAGCGTCAGCGAAGCAACCGAGGACACCGCGCGCGGGCGCGCACTGAGCCGAGCGCGGGCGAGGCACGGTCATGACTGACGCCTTCTACCTACCCGATCCCGATCGGCCGGACCGATTCATCTCGACCGAGTTCACCCGTGGCCCCTGGTCGCCGGACGCCCAGCACGCCGGTCCACCGTCGGCGCTGCTCGGACACGTGATCGAGCGGTGCGAGCCACGGCCCGGGTTCCAGGTCGGCCGGGTCGCCGTCGAGATCCTCGGCCCGGTGCCGTTGGAACCGCTCACCGCGCAGGCGCGCGTCGCGCGTCCCGGTCGCAGCGTCGAACTCATCGAGGCGACACTGTCGACCGAGCGCGGGCCGGTGATGCGGGCGAATGCCTGGCGATTCAAGCTGGCCGAACCGGAATTGCCGCTGCCGGAACGCTTCTTGCCGACGGGCTCGCGCCCCGGCCCGGAGCACGCGGACGCGCCCGAGCCGTTCCCGTCCACCCAGCCGATCGGGTTCCACACGGCCATCGATTACCGCTTCGTCAGCGGATCCTTCTCCGAACCAGGCCCGGCGATCTGCTGGATCAGGATCAAGCACCCGATCGTCGCGGGCACCGATCCGAGCCCGCTAGAGCGCACCCTCGCGGCCGCGGATTCCGGCAACGGCGTGAGCGCGGTCCTGGACTGGTCGAAGTACCTCTTCATCAACACCGACCTGACGGTCACCCTGTACCGCCAGCCGGCGGGCGAATGGGTCTGCCTCGACGCCGTCACCTACCCCCAACCCCATGGCATAGGTATGGCGGAATCAGCGCTCTACGACGAAAAGGGTCCCTTGGGCCGCAGCACGCAAACCCTCTTCCTCGGCAACCGATAACCGAGGCAGACCCACACGGCGTTCGTCACCGACGCGTTCACGGACGGGTCGAGATCTGTTGGACGGCCCAGCCGTTGCCGTCCGGGTCGGTGAAGAAGAAGAATCCGACGTTGTCCAAGGGGTCGGGCATGGGGGTCGGGTTTTCGCCGAGGACTTGGATTTCGGTGAGCTCGACGCCGCGGGAAGTCAGTTCCTCATGGGCTTTGCGCAGGTCGTTGACTACCAACTGGAGGCCTTGTTGGGATCCGGGGCGCATGTCCGGCACCGCGCCCTTGCCGATCACGATCGAGCAGCCCGAGCCGGGCGGGGTGAGCTGCACTATGCGCACCTCCTCGGCGATCTTCGTGTCGTGGTCGACGGCGAAGCCCAGTTGCTCCGCGTAGAACCGCTTGGCTCGGTCGATGTCCGACACGGGCACGATCACGACCTCGAGTGTCCAGTTCACGGCACTTCCTTTCGGCGGACTGCGGTATTCCTACCAGTGCGGACCGGTTCACTCCGGGAAATTCATCGCCGTGCCCACCGCCAGGAGAACTCGTCCGGCGCGGGCGGTGGGCCGGGGAGCTCGCCGTCGGAGCTCAGTCCGGCGACGAGCATCGCGAGCACGCGGCGGCGCAACTGGACCGTGCGCTCGGGGTCGGGCACCGCGACCGCCGCGCAGGATTCCAGGATCAGGCCGAGGTCCTGCGGAGTGACGTCGAGACGCAACTTGCCGGTGGCGTGGGCGCGGCGCACGAGCTCCTCGGTGGCCTCGCCGGAGCGCAGGACGTCGGGGAGGATCGATTCGTCGGGGGTGAACGTGCCCGCGAGGTGCACGGCGAGGGAATGCACGTCCGCGTCCACCACGCGCTCCAAGAAGCCGACGAGTCCGCGCCATCCGTCCGAATCCTCCAGCGCCGCTTCGGCCTCCTCGTTGTATCGGCGCAGACCGTCATGGCAGAGCGTGCGCAGCAGCACTTCCTTGCTCGGATAGCGGCGGTAGAGCGCGCTGATCCCGACGCCCGCGCGTTCGGCGACGGCGGAGATCGGGGCCGTCGCGTCGGCGAGGAAGACCACGCGGGCGGCCTCCAGGATCAAGCCGTCGTTGCGGGCCGCCTGCGCCTTGCGGCCGGGCAGACCCTTCTGAGCTGGGGCGTCGGATGTTCTCGGCATGAATTCAGCGTAGCACTTGAAACGGAATGATCCGTTCTGTTACGGTTGAAACAGAACAGAGCATTCCGTTTCACTAGGAGCAGGACATGACCGCGATCACCCCCTTCCGCATCGACATCGCCCAGGCCGAGCTGGACGACCTGCGCGACCGGCTCGCACGTACCCGGTGGGCTCAGCAGATCCCAGGCTCGGGCGACACCTACGGGGTGAGCGTCGAGCGCGTCCGCCACCTGGTCGATTACTGGCGCGACGGGTTCGACTGGCGCGCGGTCGAGAACGCGCTGAACGCCTACCCGCAGTTCACCACCGAGATCGACGGTCAGAACATCCATTTCCTGCACGTGAAATCCGTACAGGAGGACGCGTTCCCGCTGATCCTCACGCACGGCTGGCCCGGCACTTTCGTCGAGTTCGTCGGCGTCATCGAGCCGCTCACCACGGCCGGATTCGATCTGGTGATCCCTTCGGTACCGGGATACGGCTTCTCCGGCCCCACCACCGAGGCGGGCTGGAACGACGCTCGCATCGCCCGCGCCTGGGCCGAGTTGATGCGGCGGCTCGGCTACGCCCGCTACGGCGCGGTGGGCAACGACGGCGGATCGCAGATCTCGCCGGAACTCGGGCGGGTGGCTCCGGAGAACGTCGTCGGCGTGCACGTCGCGCAGGTGTACTCGTTCCCGTCCGGCGACCCGGCCGAACTGGCCGATCTCGACGAGGACGAGCAGCGGTCGCTGGCCACCCTGGACTGGTTCGTGAAGAACAAGATGGGCTTCAACGTGCTGCAATCCCAGCAGCCGCAGACGCTGGCGCACGCGATCACGGATTCGCCCGCCGGATTGGTCGGCTGGAACGGCCAACTGCTCGGCCCGGATCTGGACGACGACTTCGTGCTGACCAATATCGCGATCCACTGGCTCACCGGCACCGCGGGCTCGGCGATCCGGCACTACTTCGAGAAGGACAAGGCCGAGCACCCCACCGCGCCGACCACGGTTCCGCTCGCGCTGTGCGGCTCCTCCGGCGATTTCCACGGCATCCGGCGCTTCGCCGAGCGCGATCACAACATCGTCTCGTGGCGCACGCACGATGTGTTCACCCATTACCTGCACCATGTGGCGCCCGCGCTCATGACGGAGGAGATCACGGAGTTCTTCGCGAAGCTGCGCTGAGACAGTCGCTTATGGCATCGAGAGTCGCGGCCATGGTTCGTCTCGATTCCCGCTGATGTACTGGATTCATCAACAGCACAACAGCTTTCGAACAAGGAGAGAAACCATGCGAATCGCGGTCTTCGGAGCCACCGGTACCGTCGGGCGTCTCGTCGTCGAGCGGGCGCTGCGGGAGGGCCACGAGGTGACGGCCTTCACCCGCAGCGCCGCGAGCGTCACGCAGCGGCACGAGCGGCTGCGCGTCATGGAAGGCGATGTGCTGGACACCGATTCGGTGCAACGCGCGGTGGAGGGACAGGAGGCGGTGCTGATCTCGCTCGGCAACGGCCGCAAGGGCGTGGTCCGGGCGGGCGGCACCAAAGCGATCATCGACGCGATGCGGCGCACGGGCGTGAAACGGCTGATCTGCCAGACGACGCTCGGCGTGGGCGACAGCAAGGGCAACCTGAACTTCCTGTGGAAGTACGTGATGTTCGGCTTGCTGCTGCGCCCGGCCTATGCCGACCACGTCGAGCAGGAGGAGTACGTCCTGGCCAGCGACCTGGACTGGACGATCGTGCGGCCGAGCGCGTTCACCGACGGACCGGCCACCGGCGGCTACCGGCGCGGGTTCCGGGCGGACGAGCCCGGACTCACCCTGAAAATCTCCCGCGCCGACATCGCCGACTTCATGATCGAGCAACTGACCGACACCACCTACCTTCGCCAGGCACCCGGAATCTCGAACTGAGCACGTCATCCGGCGACGCCGAGGCGGCCTGGAGCGACACAGCCATCAGGCGTGCTCGTGCAGTTCACCCCACACCGGGAAGGGATCGGGATACTCGGCCCAAGCGCCCGGGCCCGCGGCGAACTCCGCGTCGGTGAGCAGGGCTTCGTCCAACAACGCGCGCACCCTCGCGCAATCCAGCTTCACCCCGATGAACACGATCTCCTGCCGCGTCCGCGCCGCCTGCACCGACACGCCAACTGGACATGAGCCCATCCACCTCCGCCGAGGCGGAGCGAAGTCCGCTGATGAGGTTGGTGGCGGTCTGCTGCACGTAGAGCGCCCGGCATCGGACACTTCGTCCGGGACCACGGCGAAATGCGTCGCGCGGTGGCGGTGTCGGTCTCGCCCCGCACCGGCGGCTGGCCGTGCGCACCGTCGACGCCGCCATCCGCGCCGTCGACGCCGCCATCCGCGCCGTCGGCGCCGACGCCGGCCTCGACATCTTCCCCGGCACGCTGCGCGCCACCGCCGAACAACGCATGCTGCGGGAAGGCCTCTCACCCGCGGTCGTCGCCGCCCGCCTCGGGCAGCAAGCACCCGACCGCGACCTGCTCGGCGGCGCCGCGGCGCCCGCGTAACCGCCTCGCGCTCACCGGCAGTGAGCAGCTCGACCTGTTCGGCGACATCGCCATGTAGCTCCTAAGCCGCGGGGCCAGGCAAACATGGTCCAGATCACTCAGAATCTCGAGCAGTGGTGGAACCGTTTCCCGGCCGTGCCGTCCAAACTTATTGACGGACAACGACTCCGGGTTCTTCTAGTCGGGGCTGGGATTCGACGGCCGTCGCCATATCAGGACAGATCGCCGTCCGGTGGAGGGGTTTCCGCTGGATGAGGGTCGAGAGCAGACGGGGGATTACATGACAAGCACACGACTGGCATCGACGATCGCTTTCGCGGTGGCTGTGCCGTTCACCGCCGGTTTCGCGGACACCGCGGTAGCGGCTGCCGCGCCCACGGCCTACCAGCTGCCCGCCATGACCGCCGCCACGCAGGTTCAACCGATCACGGAGGGGCTTCGCCGGGGCAGCGCAAACCGAAGAAGGTCACGGTGCGCTGCGACAAGGTCAAGAACGGCACGCCGGCCAACGGGCACTCCGAAGAGAAGATCGAGGGAACCGGCCGGGCCTACAACCGCAAAGACGCCGAGAAGCTCGCCGAGCAAGACGTCGTGGTCAAGGCGCATTTTAGGCTTCTCGATCGGCCTCTTTTGCCAAGATCGAGCAGGCCAACACCGACGTCTCGGCCCTCGCAGCCGCGTCGGCGCCTGCGTCTCCGATATCCCAGCTGACCGGGAGCGCCCAAGCCGACCCGAACAAGACGACCACGCCCGCGGCGACTTCACCCACATCGACACCGATGTCGACGGACACGAAAGCCGCCGACGCCAGCAAATCGAACAACGGCGCATCTAACACGGGCGACTCCAACACAGGCGCCGCAGCGCAGACCTCCGACAAAGGCAAGCCCGGGGAATGGCGGCCCGGTGATATCAGCGACCTGATCAAAGCGGTCGGCAGTATCACCGGCACCATCCCGAACCTGATCGAGAGCGGCGGGGAGTTCCTCAAGGACGCCGGCGAGCTGGTCAAAGACGGAGGCGAAGCCGTCGCCGAGGTCACCGACTCGGTCACCAAACTCGTCACCACCGTCGATCAAGTCACCCACCACACCAGCGCCATCTCGGACCAACCCGCCACGAACGATCCCGCAGGCAAAACCGGCGCAGCAACTGCCTCCCCCGACAAGAACACAGCAGCCCCCGCCTCGACACCATCGGACGGGACCGCCACTGCCGCACCAACCACCCCGACACAACCCACGCCGCGGACTGGAACCCCGAACAACAACCACCACCGCCAGCCCATCGGTCGCGCACACCACCAACACCCCGGCTCCGACCAGCGGTCAACCGATGTTCGCCACCAGCCTTCCAACAGCCACCACGCGCCGCAATCCCAGCAGCGAACGCACACGCCCCGCCTGGACCCTGGACCTCCCGAACCCAGCCCTACAGGAGCAGCAGCAACCACCACTCCTCGCAGGCGTCAGTGCCAATGGGGAACCACGCGAACGCTAGGGTGTTTTACAAGCCCTCTTCCACCTCGCCGTTCGCCACGAAAGCTCAAATCCGCCCGAAATTCGGCGAGTCCTACGGGAACCCCTATTCGGCACGATCACCACATATTTCGGATCTTGGCCCGAGTTGTTCCGGCATCGTGAACATCGTTTCGCGGAGCGGATCAGCGGTTCTTCAACGTCCTCACGGTCAAAAAATTACCGCCTTGCTCAATGTTCATGATTGGGTCCAAGTGAGTTTTGGCGAGGGGCCTGACAGGCTACACACCGCGACCATTCGAGTGTTGTCGATTGCTGCGGATCGGACCACGAAGTCGCGGTGGGTGATTTCCATACCAGGGTAGGTGACGTTGTCGATAGTGAGCGCAGCCTCGACGGCGATTGCTTTTGCTGATATTTGGTCGAGGTAGTCCAATCCGGCGTCGGGGGCAAATCTGCTCAACGCACGCGCGGCGAAATCCGCCACCGTGTCGCTGTCGTCGATGAGGTAGGTTTCGACGAATACAGATGACAGGCTGCTGCGGATGGTAACTGACCGCGGCATCTGATTTCGTCCGTATATGCTTATTGAGAAGGGCTCGGGCCTCGCCGGTAGGGCGATGGGTACCCCCAATTGTGCTGCTGCGTGTTGTGGGCTTTGCGGGCCGGAACGACGCGAGGGCGGGTTGGGTGATATGTACATAGGTCCGCTGAATTCCGGCATGTCAAATACTTCCTTCGTGTTGTTTCTGCCGTGTCGAGCATCCACGATAGGCCTGACTCACGTTTCGGTAAAGGCGAGCCGCCGCAGCCCCAGCGAAATGTGGACAGGCAACGTGGTCGGCCGTCGATCAGGGAAATGGTCGCGTCACGTTCAAATTTCAGTTCGTTTCAAGTATGGGGCCAATCACCGGGGGTGTGATGAAGTTCGGCTGGCAGAATCTGCACAATGGCCTGAGTGGCAGCCATACGTTTGATCACGCCGTACCGGTGTTTGCCCCCGATACCACATGGAAGGACTCATTTACCGATACGACCGGCTCCGGTGAAGTAATGGGATCTCTGACCGGCACGATGTATCTCGGAAAGACTGATTGCGAAACGCCCGCTGTCACGGGATCGTTCAAAGTCGGGTAAGGAGCCAGTCCAGTGCCCCATTCACTTTCAGAGTATGAATGGGGCACTGAGGCCCGTACAACCCCCTTGAGGGACCGGCGTAAGGGGGTCCCGGTAGTAATCGCGCGAAAAACAACACCAATCCGCCGATACGCGCCGTCACTGCGTGCAGATGCGCCAGATCCACGCCGAACGCGGCCGTCACGGCAGATCCAGCGAAGACGTGGCCGCGGTGGTGGCCCCCACTCGGGGGGTCTCGACCTCGGCCACGTTCGCGACCGAGACACCCAGTAGTTCGCCCATGCCGTCCAGCGCCTCGAGGATGCGTATCGCGCCCTGGCGGGTCTCCCCCCATGCCGCGGAGTAGGCGTCGGCGGCCGGGCCGCGCCACGTCGCCATCAGACCGGCTACTTCGGTGTCGGCCGAGCGGATTCCGTCGATAAGCGTTTGCGCGGCTTGCTGGATGTAGCGGCCCGCGTCGGACACTTCGGTCGGGACCATCGCGAAATCTGTTCCGGCGCTGGCTGTGTCGGTCATGCAATCCCCTGTCTGCGCAATGTGTCATGCGTTCTCGCATCTGTGATCTTGCAGGGTTGGACGCAGCGCCTACCGTTTCGGTTCCAATCGAGCCGATCTCGAAACCACTACTCGCCGCGAGCAAATTTCGGGCGTACTTCCGCCGGGCGGCATCGATCACAGGATCGATCCGGCCGGGCCGGGCGTAAGGGTGCCGCGCATGGCCTCTCCCTACAGCGACGCCGGTCTACCGGCTGAGCACGGCCTGGACCGGAGTGCGCCCGACCCAGCGCGGCCAGCGCCACGATTGTGAACGCCAGCGCGGCGGGCGCTGCGGGAGGGCTACGACGTGGACGGACCGGCCACCGGTGGCTACCGGCGCGGGTTCCGGGCGGGCGAGCCCGGACTCACCCTGAAAATCTCCCGCGCCGCCATCGCCGACTTCATGATCGAGCAACTGACCGACACGACCTACCTGCACCAGGCGCCCGGTATCTCGAATTGAGCGCGTGATGCGGCGGCACAGAGACGTGTGGGTCGACGCAGCGCTCACATGTGCTCGTGCAGTTCATCCCAGGCCGGGAGAGGATCTGGATACTCGGCCCAAGCGCCAGGGCCCGCGGCGAACTCCGCGTCGGTGAGCAGGGCTTCGTCCAACAACGCGCGCACCTTCGCGCAATCCAGCTTCACCCCGATGAACACGATCTCCTGCCCTGGCGGCACCTCCAGCGACGACCACCAGGCGGCGGGTTCGAACACCAGGTTCGGTCCCGCTTGCGACCACACGGCGGCCAGCGTCGAGCGGCTCGCGATCCAGCAGAATCCTTTGCTGCGCAACAGGCCGCGCAACCGCTCCAGCGCATCGGCCAGACGCAGCGGATGGAACGGCCGGTCGGCGGTGTAGGTGAGGCTGCGGATGCCGTACTCCTCGGTCTCCGGCGTGTGGCCGCCTGCGAGTTCCTCCGCCCACCCCTCGGCCGCCGCGGCGACCAGCGGGTTGTAGCGGCCGGTGTCGAGCACCTCGCGCAGGTCGACCACACCGTTGATGGTCCGCAGCACGTGAGCGCGCGGATTGAGCCTGCGCACCGTGGCCTCCACCGCGCCCACCGCCGCGGCGCCGACCAGGTCGGTCTTGTTGACCAGCACGACGTCGGCGAACTCGACCTGATCCACCAGGAGGTCGGCGATGGTGCGCGCGTCGCCCTCCCCCGCTTCCAGATTCCGCTCGGCCAGCGCTTGGCCGCGCGCCACTTCCGCGAGGAAGGTCGAGGCATCGACCACGGTCACCATGGTGTCCAGCCGGGCGATGTCGCCGAGCCGGAACCCGTCCTCGAACTCCCAGTCGAAGGTCGCGGCCACAGGCATCGGCTCGGAGATGCCGGTGGACTCGATCACCAGCTGATCGAACCGTCCTTCCCGCGCGAGCCGGGCCACCGCCTCGATCAGGTCCTCGCGCAGGGTGCAGCAGATGCAGCCGTTGGTCAGTTCGACCAGCTTCTCTTCGGTGCGGTCGAGGTGGCCTTGGCCCGCGACCAGCGCGGCGTCGATGTTCACCTCACTCATGTCGTTGACGATGACCGCGACCCGGCGGCCCTCCCGGTTGGCGAGGATGTGGTTGAGCAGCGTCGTCTTGCCCGCACCGAGGAAGCCGGACAGCACGGTGACGGGAAGCAGGTCGGAGTCCATGAAGTTAATGATAACGATTTTCATTTTATGTCTACGGGCGGGTCCGGTTGCCCGTAGCGGGAGAACGACGTCGCCGTAGGGTTTGGGTCGTGAAATTGCTGCCATTGCCCGCCGAGGGGCAGACCCCCGTCCGGGCGCTCACCATTGCCGGTACCGATTCCGGCGGAGGCGCCGGAATCCAAGCCGATACCCGCACCATGGCGCTGTGCGGCGTGCACGCCCTGGTCGCGGTCGCGGCGGTCACCGTGCAGAACACGGTGGGCGTCAGCGGTTTCCACGAGATTCCGCCGCAGGTCGTGGCCGCTCAGGTGCGCTCGGTCGCCGGGGACATCGGCGTCGGCGCCGCGAAGACCGGCATGCTGGCCTCGACCGCGATCATCGAGGCGGTCGCGGAGGTGTGCCGGGAGGTCGGCATCGGCCGCGATGGCGAGATTCCGCTGGTCGTCGATCCGGTGGCGGCCTCGATGCACGGCGACCCACTGCTGCACGCCGAAGCGCTGGACGCGCTGCGCAACACCCTGATTCCGCTCGCGACCGTGGTGACGCCGAACCTGGACGAGGTCCGCCTGCTCACGGGCATCGAGGTAGCGGACGACGATTCGGCGCGGCGCGCGGCCGAGGCGCTGCACAAGCTGGGACCGCGGTGGGCGATCGTCAAGGGCGGGCACCTGCGTTCCTCCGAATACAGCGCCGACCTGCTGTTCGACGGCGAGCAATTCCTCGAATTCACCGCGCCGCGCATCGCGACCGGCAATGACCACGGCGGCGGCGACACGCTGGCCGCCGCGATCGCCTGTGCGCTCGCCCACGGCTATCCGGTGCCCGAAGCGGTCGAGTTCGCCAAGGAGTGGACCTACCGCTGCTTGGCCGCGTCCTACGATCTCGGCGCTGGCCATGGGCCGGTGTCCCCGCTGTGGCGGTTGCACCGGAGCTGATCGGCGCCATTTCTTGTCGGTGGGCGCTGCGATACTGAAGACGTCGCCGACACGGATGGCTTCAACGGCGAGGCGATCGGAACAATGACGTTCGGCGTGGACGCGGCACGACCTCGGCGCCCGGCCCGGGGGGCGCTCCGGTCACAACGTGGAAAAGGCGAGGTGCAGCGGACGATCGGCCGCGATGGCGATGCCGTGCAGCCGAGCGCTCGCCGCCACCAGCGCGAAGATGGTCTCGCTCAGATAGTCGGCGAACTGCTCGGCCGTCATGGCGG
Source organism: Nocardia sp. NPDC003999 (assembly GCF_053604885.1). NCBI lineage: Bacteria > Bacillati > Actinomycetota > Actinomycetes > Mycobacteriales > Nocardiaceae > Nocardia > Nocardia sp. NPDC003999. The sequence continues at coordinate 454,605 of NZ_JBSGIB010000004.1, read as the reverse complement.
GCGGCTCCAGCCGGTTCACTCCCAGCCACCAATCGGTGGCCGAGGCCACCGCGCCGAAGATCGAATAGATCACCAGCTGCACGTTTTCGACCCGCACCGACTCGTCGTCCACGACGCCTGCGAACAGCTCGGCGGCGCGCCGGGCGGACTGCCTGGCCGATTGCAGCGCGCGATCGGCGTCGTCGGACCGTTGCGTGAAGTGGCTGTGCAGCATGAACCGAAAGACGTTCGGCTGCCGCGACACCACCAGCACGTATTCGGACGCGGCGCGGCGCACCAGGTCACCGGCCGAGTCGCCGGTGAGGTCGAAGCTGGTCATGACCTGTTCCCAGAGCACGTCGCGGACCCGGTCCACGATCGCGTTGTAGAGGTCGGTCTTGTCCTCGAAATGGCGATACAGCTTCGGCTTGGCCGCGCCCGCCTCTTTGGCGATGTCGCCCATGCTGACGGCGGGGCCGAATTTGTCGAGGGCGCGGAACGCCGCGTCCACGAACTCCTCGCGCACCTTTCTGCGATGCTCGCGCCAGCGCTCGGTGCGGGCGTCCACGCGTTTCGGCGGCTGGTCGTCTTCCGTCCGGCCGCGCAGCATCACGAATCCGGATGCTACCTGCACCGAGCAGCCCCGATAACCGGGCGTCCGCCGGGCATCCACCCGGCGATCCCGAGCTACCAGGAACCTCACAGCTGAGGCCCAGCCCGGTGGCAGTGTGGCCGTCGAGTCTGGTTCGCATGACCGAGACTTCCACCGTCGCGGCGACGGAACGGACCGAGACCACGGGCGCGCCCGTGCTGGACGTGGTGATACCCGTCTACAACGAAGAGACCGACCTCGGCGTGTGCGTGCGCAGACTGCACGCCCACCTGCGCGAGGGGTTCCCGTTCCCGGCGCGCATCACGGTCGCCGACAACGCGAGCACCGACGCCACGCTCCAGGTCGCCCAGCTGCTCGCGGAGGAACTGGACGATGTGCGCGTCGTCCATCTGTCCGCCAAGGGTCGCGGTCGGGCGCTGCGCGCGGTGTGGGAACACTCGGACGCGCAGGTGGTCGCCTACATGGACGTCGACCTGTCCACCGACCTGAACGCCTTGCTCCCGCTGGTCGCGCCGCTGATCACCGGGCATTCCGACCTGGCCATCGGCACCCGTCTCGACGCCGCGTCCCGCGTGGTACGCGGACCCAAGCGCGAGATCATCTCGCGCTGCTACAACCTGCTGCTGAAGGCCTCGCTGCGCGCGCACTTCTCCGACGCGCAGTGCGGCTTCAAGGCGATGCGCACCGAGGTGGCGCGCCGCCTGCTACCGCTGGTGCACGACGGGGAATGGTTCTTCGACACCGAATTGCTGGTGCTCGCCGAGCGGGCAGGTCTGCGGATTCACGAGGTCCCGGTGGACTGGATCGATGACCCGGACAGCCGCGTCGACATCATCGACACCGCCCGCAAGGACCTGCTCGGCATCTGGCGGCTTGGTCGGGCGCTGGCGACCGGCGCGCTGCCGCTGGAGGAACTGCGCCGCTCGGTGGGCCGGGAACCGCTGGTGCCCGGGGTGCCGCTCGGCATGGTGGGTCAGCTGGTGCGGTTCGCGATCGTCGGTGTGTTGAGCACGCTGGCCTACCTGCTGCTCTACGTGGCGCTGCAACCATTGACCGGCGCGCAAGTGGCGAACTTCGCCGCCCTGCTGATCACGGCGGTGGGCAACACGGCGGCCAACCGGGCCTTCACCTTCGGCGTGCGCGGCTCGAACGGGGCCGTGTCGCACCAGTTCCAGGGTTTGGTGATCTTCGGTATCGGGCTGGCGCTCACCAGCGGTTCGTTGTTCGCGCTGCATCGGTGGGCGCCGGACTCCTCGGTGCATCTGGAACTGTTCGTGCTGGTGGTGGCCAATCTGGTGGCGACGCTGCTGCGGTTCGTCGGGCTGCGCTGGGTGTTCCGCGACAGCGGAGGCGATCGTGCGTCGAACGCATCGGGGCTCGCCGCGGAGGTTCGTCGATGACGGCGACTCCGACCGCGCAACCGGTCGCGGCCGAACCGCGGCCTCGGACCAGAAGGAACTGGGAGTTTCCGGCGCTGGCGGCGCTGCTGCTCGGCACGGCGGTGGCCTATCTGTGCAACCTGAGCGCCAACGGGTGGGCGAATTCGTTCTATTCCGCCGCGGTGCAGGCGGGCTCGGTGTCGTGGAAGGCGTTCTTCTTCGGGTCCTCCGACGCGGCCAACTCGATCACCGTGGACAAGCCACCCGCCTCGCTGTGGTTGATGGAGCTTTCGGTGCGGGCTTTCGGCCTGAACAGCTGGAGCATCCTGGTGCCGGAGGTGCTGCTCGGCGTGGCCAGCGTGGCACTGCTGTGGGCGACGGTGCGCAGGTCGTTCGGGCCCGCGGCCGGATTGCTCGCCGGGTTGGCGCTGGCGGTGACGCCGGTCGCGGCGTTGATGTTCCGCTTCAACAATCCCGAAGCGCTCTTGGTGTTCTTGATGATCGCCGCCGCTTGGGCGATGACCCGGGCGGTGGAGGACGGCCGCTGGCGGTGGCTGGTGCTGACCGGCGCGCTGATCGGATTCGGCTTCCTCACCAAGCAATTGCAGGTGCTGCTGGTGGTTCCGGCGCTCGCGCTGACCTATCTGCTCGCGGGCCCGCCGAAACTCGGCAAGCGCATCCTGCAACTTTTCGCGGCCGGGGCCGCAATGGTGGTGGCCGCGGGCTGGTGGCTGCTCGCGGTGGAGTTGTGGCCCGCCTCGTCCCGTCCGTGGATCGGCGGCTCGCACGAGAACTCCATCCTGGAACTCACCCTCGGCTACAACGGGCTCGGCCGGCTCAACGGCAACGAGCGCGGCAGTGTCGTACCGGGCGGCGGTGAGCTGCCGCGGGGCGGCAACGGCATGTGGGGGGAAACCGGCATCACGCGGATGTTCGAGCCGGCACAGGGCGGTCAGATCGCGTGGTTGATCCCCGCCGCGCTGGTCGCGCTGGTCGTCGGAATCCTCCTGCGCGGCAAAGCGGCTCGCACCGACCGGCAGCGCGCTTCGCTCGTCCTCTGGGGCGGATGGCTGCTGGCGACCGGGCTGGTGTTCAGCTTCATGGCCGGGATCTTCCACCAGTACTACACCGTCGCCCTGGCTCCGGCCATCGCCGCGCTGGTCGGCGCGGGCGCGGTCCTGGCGTGGCGGGGGCGGCATCGGCCGTGGGTGCGGCTTGCGTCGGCACTCGCGGTGGGTCTCACCACGGCGACCGCCTGGATGCTGTTGTCGCGCAGTCCGGAATGGCAGTCGTGGCTGCGCTGGACGGTGCTGGCCGTCGGCGTGCTCGCGACACTCGCCGTGCTCGTTCCCGCGCCGCGCAAGCCGGCCGTCGTGTCGGCGCTGGCGGTCGCGTTCACTTTCCTGGCCGGGCCCGTGGCCTATGCCGTCGATACCATCGCGACGCCACACGCCGGTTCGATTCCTTCGGCGGGGCCGAACGTCGCGATGCGCGGGCGGCCACCGTGGGGCGAAGGCATGCCCGGCATGGGTCGCCGCATGCAGAACGGAATGAGCACGGGCCGCGACGGCGCCGCGCAAGCCCCGGGTGACACACCGCCGGACGGAGGTTCGCCGGGTCCGCAGGGCACGGACGGCCGAATTCCACAGCCGGGCAGCCGACTTCCGGGTTCTGAACCGCAGGGCAACGCACCCGGCGGCCGGACACCGAGCGGCGGACGCCAGGGCACCACGCCCAACGGGCAGGCCCCCGGCGGCGCGGGTACGCCGCCGGGCTTCCCGCCCGACGGGCAAGCTCCTGACGGCGCGGGTACACCGCCGGGTTTCCCGCCCGGCACCGCGCCGCAAGGCACCGCGCCCGGCGGGCAGACACCGGACGGCACGGTGTTCCCGCAAGGAACGGGCGGTATGCCCGGAGACGGCGGTCCTGGTCCCAATGGCGGCGGTGGGATGGGCGGCCTGCTCGGGGCGAGCGAACCGAGCGCGCAGATCGTGTCCCTGCTCGAGCAGAACGGCGGCGACTACACCTGGGTGGCCGCGGCCATCGGCTCGAACAGCGCCGCGGGCTTGCAGTTGGCCACCGAACTTCCGGTGATGCCGATCGGCGGCTTCAACGGCAGTGACCCCTCGCCGACGCTGGAGCAGTTCCAGCAGTACGTCGCCGAAGGGAAGATCCACTACTTCGTCGGCGGCGGCCGTGGCGGGCCCGGTTCATCCAGCTCCTCCCCCAGTGCGCAGATCACGCAGTGGGTCGAGGAGAACTTCACCGCCATCCAGGTGGACGGGGTCGCCTTGTACGACCTGACCGCCACCCACTGAAACCACGCGATGCTGCCCTGTCGCCCTGCATCCCTCGGGGCCGCATCGCCTTCCGGTGTTCAGCGCATTCCCCTGCACTCGCTGAACACCGCATCCGCACCGGCGTCATACCTCGGCGCCGGTGCGGACCGCGTTTTCGATGCCTCCGGGTGGCTACCGGACGGACTCGATCCACTCGGCGAACGTCGGGCCTGCGAGCTTGGCGTGCGGGCCGGGGAGAAGTCCACCGTTTTCGTACACCTCACGATCGGGATTGTCCTGGTCGCTCACCTCGACGACGTGTGCGGGCGCGCCGCGGCGGGCGGCAAGCAGGGTTGCGGCACCGGCCATCGTTTCCGGTTGCGGGCCCGCGATTTCCGGGAAAGGAGCCGCGGTGATCTCGGGAGCGAGCGCGAGGTGGACGAGTTCCTCGGCGACGGTACGCGCGGCGACCAACTGGGTGCGCATCTCGGCCACGTAGGCGGTGTCCCCCTGGGTGCCCCACCCCATCATCAGCTCGACCAGTTCGTGGAACTGCGCCGCACGCAGGATCTGCACCGGCAGCGGCCCTTCCAGCAGCGCTCGCTCGTGGGCCAGCTTGGCCGCGTTGTATCCGGCGGTGGTGCCGTCGATGCCGATGATCGACGCCACCACCAGACGCTCGACCCCTGCCTTCTGTCCCGCTTCGTGCAGATTGCGCGCGGTCGCGGTGAAGAAGGCCGTCGCCACCTCCCGGTCCGGGGACGGCGTGCTGGAAACGTCGATCACGACGCGCACACCATCCAGCGCATCGACCAGGCCCCGCCCGGTCTCGATGTCGACACCGTCGGCCCGGGAGAAGGCGACCACGTCGTGCCCCTGCTCGTTCAGCACATCCACCACGTGCCTGCCCAGCCGCCCGGTCGCGCCCGCTACCGCGATCTTCGTGCCCTTCGTCATGGTCCTCACTCCTTGTGTCGCTGCGTCGTTTCGCGTTCACAGGAAGGACGACGCGACGCCGGCGAGTGTGACATCGACGCGAAGGCGCTCGGAGTTGGCACCGGCGCAGGCTATTCGAGCGTCAGGTCTTGGCACACCGCAAAACTCCAGCGATGATGATCGGATGCGTGACAGCGCACGTTCCGGAGCGGGAACCCGGAGCGCATCAGGTCACGTGTCCACCGCGAACATTCAGGGAAACAGTTGAACGCTTTCACGAAGCTGGCCGTGACGGTGGTCAGCGCACTGGTCGCAACCGCGCTCACCGTCGGATTCGCCGCTACCGCGTCGGCCGCGCCCGTCGACCGCACCGAACCGATCGCCGCGGCGACCGTCGAGGCCCCGCAGGTGACCTACATCAAGGCGTGCCTGCCGCCCGGCGACACGATCGAACTGCGCACGGGAATCGGCGCGGCGATCGGCGCCGCCATCGGCGCGCTGGTCGGCCTGCCCGTCTTCTTCGTCGGCGCGATCCCCGGCGCGATCATCGTCGGCCTGATCGGCGCCGCCATCGGGGCCTCCTCCTATGCCATCGATTCCGGGCGCCTCGAGCAGCAAGGACTGTGCTGATCGGGCACAGCGCACGAGTGCGCCGACTTCGGTAGAGCCCTAAGCGAATTCGTTGAAGATGAGGGGCGCGAGTTGTCTGTCGCGCCCCTACCGATCCACGCGATCACATGCACCGGGACATCGGGACCCGGTAAGCGGCGCTTCCCACACAGGGAGGCCAAAAGTGACACATGTTACATTTCCTAATGGTAATACTACTTTGGTAGTAGCCGTATCGTTAGACGAGCTCACGGTTTCAGCGTTGCCCTCGGGACCGCGCCGATCATGTTGTCCGGCAACGGTTCCGCCGATCGATCGTCATCTGATGAAGGAAAGTTCATGGCAACTGTCGCACCGGCGACAACTGTCGTTGTCGCGCAGGCGACGGAACTATCGACCGCGCGTAGCCGACCGCCACGAGCCGCGCTCGCCCTGGGCGCGGCCATCGTGTTCACCGCGATCTCCCTGGCGGCCTGGCTGCTGTTCTTGCGGCCGAACTGGGAAATGTACTGGCACCAAATAGATCTGCAGGTCTACATGTGGGGCGGCAAGGCCGCCGCCCTGCACCCGGATCAGTTGTACGCCGCCCGCGGCCCGATGTTCCTGCCGTTTCTCTATCCCGTCTTCGCCGCGTGGATCTGCGCCGAATTGGCGCGGTTCCCGATCAACTACATCGGCACCGGCATGGTGGTCACGACGCTGATCTCCCTGTATGTCAGCGTGTGGTGCACCGCTGTACTGATGCGGTATCGGCGTGGGCTCGGCATGCTGGCGATGACGCTTGCCGTGGGCAGCGCCGCGCTCTGGCTCGAGCCGGTGCAGCAGACCTTCCGCTTCGGGCAGATCAGCATGATCCTGATGGCGATGGTCCTTGGCGACCTCGCCATGCCGAAACACCGCCGGAGTCGCGGCATCCTCATCGGTATCGCCACCGGCATCAAACTGACGCCCGCGGTGTTCGTCGTCTATCTGGTGATCACCCGCCAATTCAAGGCCGCCGCCGTCGCGATGGGCGCGTTCGCGGCCACGGTCGCGGTCGGTCTCTGGTATCGGCCGACCGAGGCGATCCAGTTCTGGACCTCGACCGTGGCGTCGCAGAACCGGATCGGCTTCGCATACGTGCAGAATCAGTCGCTCAACGGTGTGCTCGGCCGCCTGCAATGGACCACGTGGGACAGCCACGTGGTGTGGCTCTTCGGCGCCGGCGGGCTCGGGCTGGCCGGGTTGGCCGCGGCGCGAATCGCCTACCAGCGGGGAGACGAGATGCTCGGCGCCCTGCTCGCCGCCGGTGTGACGCTGCTGTGCTCACCGATCTCCTGGACCCACTACTGGGTGTGGGCGGTGCCCGCGCTCGTCTGGGCCGTGCACGCACTGTCCCGCCGATCGTGGACAGCCGGCATCACCGTGCCCGGCGCGATCGCGTTGTTCGCCTTCGCGTGGCCGATGCAAGTCGACTCGATCGGAACATGGGATCAGACGCTGCCGCTGCTTCCGCAAGGCCTGATCTGGTTCGTACCCCAGACCAACGGCCGGGAATTCCACTGGACTGTCATGCAATTCCTGGTCGGCAACTCCTACGCTCTGCTCACTCTCGCCGCCATGGTCGCCGCGATAGTCCTGCTGCTGAGTGCGCCGATCGCGGACTCCCGATCAGCGAGGAGCGTGCAAAGCGGCGTGTAGCGTGGCCGCCCATTGCTCGACTATGCGCTTGCGGCGGGCCGAGTCGTCGGTGAGGACGTCGGCCAACCCCAGGCCGCGGGCCATGTCCAAGGTCGCCTGCACCAGGTGATGGGTGACCGGATCGGAGTCGTCCACGCCGAGAGCCTCGATCGCGCGACGATGCGACGCGCGGCCGAAGCGGGCTTCCAGCGGGACGATGCGTTCGCGCAGCACCGGGTCGGCGGCGGCGTGCGTCCACACCTGCAACGCGGCTTTGAACAGCGGACTGGTGTACGACTCGACCAGCCCCGCCACCACCGCCTCCGTACGGCCGACGCCGTCGCCCAGCTCCCCCAGCGACGATGCCTCTTGCACCGCCTGCCCGCTGCGCGTGTCGAACATGAACTCCAGCGCGGCGGTGATCAGATCCTCCCTGGTGGGAAAGTGATGCTGCGCCGCGCCACGCGACACCCCGGCCCGTTCGGCGACGACCGCGACCGTCGCGGCCGCCCAGCCCATCTCGGCCAGACAGTCGATGGTCGCCTCGAGCAGGCGCTGCCGGGTGGCTCGGCTGCGGTCCTGCTTGGGTTCGTGGGGTGTCGCCATGGTCGTTATTCTGCCCAGCTCGGCGGGCGGCGCTGCAAAAAGGCCAGCATGCCCTCGTGCACTTCGGGGGTGCCGAAGAAGCTCGCCGAATGCCGCGCGAGCTCCTCGGCGGAGGCGTCGAACTCCGCGAGGATGCCCGCGTTGACCAACCGCTTGGCCTCGGCCAGCCCCTGCGGGGAGCCCTTGCGCACTTCCCCGCACAGCCGCGCCACCTCGGCGGCCGGGTCGTCGGCGGTTACCGTGACCAGGCCGATCTGCTCGGCGACGGCGGCGTCGAACTTCTCGCCGGTGAGGTAGTACCGGCTGGCCGCGCGCGGATCGAGCCTGGGCAGCAGGGTCAGCGAGATCATGAACGGCGCCAGCCCGATCCGCACCTCGGTGAGCGCGAAACTGCTGCCCGGCCCGGCCACGACGATGTCGCAACCGGCCACGATGCCCATGCCGCCCGCCCGCACGTTGCCGTCGATCCGCGCGATCACCGGCTTCGGGATCTCCACCAGCCTGCGCAGCACGCCGATCATGACCCGGGTGCGCTCGTCGGCGGCCACGGCCGGATCGGCGTCGCTCGCCTCGCTCAGATCGGCGCCCGCGCAGAACGTGTTGCCGGTGTGCGCGAGCACGACGACGCGCACCTTCTCGTCGTCGGCGGCGTCGTCGAGTCCGCGCAGCAGCTCGGCGACCAGCTTGGACGACAGCGCGTTGCGGTTGTGCGGCGAGTCGAAGGTGAGCGTCGCCACGCCGCCGCTCACCTCGTAGCGGACGAACGGAGCCGTCTCGGTCATGCGCGTCCTCTCAGTACGACTTCGGCAGGCCCAGCGAGTACTGGGCGACGAAGTTCAAGACCATTTCCCGGCTCACCGGCGCGATGCGGCCGATGCGAGCGGCGGCGAGCATGGCGGCCAGTCCGACGTCCTTGGTCAGGCCGGAGCCGCCGTGGGTCTGGACGGCCTGGTCGAGCGCCTTGATGCTGGCTTCCGCCGCCGCGTATTTCGCCATGTTGGCGGCCTCGGCGGCGCCCATCTCGTCGCCCGCGTCGTAGAGGGTCGCGGCCTTCTGCATCATCAGCTTCGCCAGCTCCACTTCGACCTTCACCTGCGCCAGCGGATGCGAGATGCCCTGGTGCGCACCGATCGGCGTCTTCCACACCGTGCGCTCCTTGGCGTATTCCACCGCGCGTTCGATGGCGTAGCGACCCATGCCGACGGCCATCGCGGCGCCCATGATCCGCTCCGGGTTCAGGCCCGCGAACAACTGCATCAACGCCGCGTCCTCCTTGCCGACCAGCGCGGTGGACGGCAGCCGGACGTCGTCGAGGAACAGGTTGTACTGGTGATCGGGCTCGATGATGTCCATCTCCTGCGCCGTCTTGGTGAAGCCTTCGGCGTCGGTCGGCACGATGAACAGGGCGGGCTTGAGCTTGCCGGTCTTGTGGTCGGAGGTGCGGGCCACGATCAGCACGGCCTCGGCCTGGTCAACGCCGGAGATGAAAATCTTGCGGCCGTTGAGAATCCAGTCGTCACCGTCGCGGCGCGCGGTGGTGGTGATCTGGTGGGAGTTGGAGCCCGCGTCCGGCTCGGTGATGCCGAACACCATCTTTCCGGAGCCGTCGGCGAGTTTGGGCAGCCATTCCCGCTTCTGCTCGTCGGTGCCGTACTTGGTGATGATGGTGCCGCAGATGGCCGGGGACACCACCATCAGCAGCAGGCCCGCGCCCTGCGCGGACAGCTCCTCCATCACCAGCGACAGCTCGTACATGCCCGCGCCGCCGCCACCGTATTCCTCCGGCAGGTTCACGCCGAGGAACCCGAGTTTGCCCGCCTCCTGCCACAATTCGTCCAGCGGCTCGCTCTTGCGCGCCTTCGGCAGCACGTAGTCGCGGTAGTTGTACTTCGTGGCCAGCGCGGCGACGGCGGCCCGCAGCGCCTTCTGCTCGTCGGTTTCGATGAACGTCATCAGCTCTCCTGAGTTTCTACGGGTTCGACGACCGCGAGCACGGCGCCGACGTCGACCTGCTGGCCGACGGTGACGTTGACGGCGCTGAGCACGCCCGCGGCGGGCGCGGCGATGGTGTGCTCCATCTTCATCGCCTCCAGCCACAGGATCGGCTGACCCTGTTCGACGTGGTTGCCGACCTCCGCGCCGAGCCGGATCACGCTGCCCGGCATGGGCGCGAGCAGAGAACCGGTGGCCACCTGGTCGGCCGGATCGCTGAAACGCGGCAGCCTGCGCAGAGCCACCGGGCCGAGCGGCGAGTCGACGTAGACCTGGTCGCCGTAGCGGGCGATCTCGAACTGCCTGCGCACCGGGCCGCGCTCACCCGGAACCGACAGCACGACGCGATCGGGAGCCGACTCGACGAGAGCGAGACCGTCGTGACCGTCCACGGTGACGGCGGTCCGGCCGAACCGGTAACCCACCTCGTGCGTTCCGGTAGCGCGGCTTTCGTAGGACTTGCGCTGTGACTGCGAGGGGAGATTGCGCCACCCGCTGGGCAGCCCGCCGCCCACCCGCGCGCTGCCCCGGTTGGCGGCGGCGTCGGCGAGCGCGGCGGCCACGATGGACAGCGCCTCGTCGGACTCCGACGCCAGCGGCGCGGCCAGGGCGGCCAGCCCATGCGTCGTGAAGAACGCGGTGTCGGTGTCACCCGCCAGGAACGCCGGATGACGCAGCACGCGCACCAGCAGGTCGCGGTTGGTGACCAGGCCGTGGATCTTCGCGCGGCGCAGCGCAGAAGCCAGCAATCGTGCTGCCTCGCCGCGCGTTTCGGCGTAGGAGATGACCTTGGCCAACATCGGGTCGTAGTGCACGCCGACCACCGAGCCGTCCACCACGCCTGTGTCGAGCCGCACGCCCGGGCGGTCCAGCAGGTCGAACTCGATGAGCACCGACGGGATATCGATCCGGTGCACGGTGCCGCTCTGCGGCTGCCAGTCGTGCGCCGGATCTTCGGCGTAGAGCCGGACCTCGATCGAATGCCCGTGCATGGCAGGCGGTTCTGCGGGCAACACGCCGCCCGCGGCGACGTCCAGTTGCAGGCGCACCAGATCCAGCCCGGTGGTGCACTCGGTGACCGGATGCTCCACTTGCAGGCGGGTGTTCATCTCCAGGAAGAAGAACTCGCCCTGCTCGTCGGCGAGGAACTCGACGGTGCCCGCGCCGGTGTAGCCGATCGCGCCCGCCGCCAGCCGCGCCGCCTCGAACAGCCGCGCCCGCATGCCCTCGGTGCGCTCCACCAGCGGCGACGGAGCCTCCTCGATCACCTTCTGGTGGCGGCGCTGGATCGAGCACTCACGCTCGCCGACCGCCCAGATGGTGCCGTGCGTGTCAGCCATCACCTGGACTTCGATGTGCCTGCCGGTCTCGAGGTAGCGCTCGCAGAAGACCGTCGGATCGCCGAAGGCGGATTCCGCCTCGCGCCGGGCGGCCTCGATCTGCGAAGTCAGGTCGGCCAGCTCGCGAACCACGCGCATGCCGCGCCCGCCGCCACCGGCGGACGCCTTGATCAGCACCGGCAGGTGCGCCTCGGTGACCTCGGCCGGGTCCAGTTCGGCGAGCACCGGCACGCCCGCGGCGTCCATCATCTTCTTCGCGGCGACCTTCGAGCCCATCTGCTCGATCGCCTCGACAGGCGGCCCGATCCAGACCAGCCCGGCGTCGAGCACGGCCTTGGCGAATTCGGCGTTCTCGGAGAGGAATCCGTATCCAGGATGGATGGCATCGGCGCCAGCGGCGACCGCGGCCTCGATGATCAGCTCACCGCGCAGATAGGTCTCCGCGGGCGTGTTGCCGGGCAGGCGCACCGCGGCGTCCGCCTCGGTGACATGCGGCGCGGCGGCATCCGCGTCGGAGTACACCGCGACGGTGCCGAGACCCATCCTGCGGCAGGTCGCGAAGACCCGGCGGGCGATTTCGCCACGGTTGGCGACAAGGACATTCGTGAGCCCACCCGTCACCCGGCCGCCGCCCTTCATCGAATCGCTCTGCGATGCAGTCATCGTCGGCCTCACATTCGGAAGACGCCGAAGCCGTCGGCGCCTTTGATCGGGGCGTTGTGAATGGCCGACAGGGACATTCCCAACACGGTGCGGGTGTCGCGCGGGTCGATGACGCCGTCGTCGTAGAGCCGCCCGGACATGAACATCGCCAGCGATTCGGCCTCGATCTGCGCCTCCACCATGGCGCGCATCCCGGCGTCGGCCTCCTCGTCGAACGGCAGGCCCTTCGCCTCGGCGGCGGCCCGGCCGACGATCGAGATGACGCCCGCCAGCTGCGCACCGCCCATGACGGCGGATTTCGCACTGGGCCAGGCGAAAACGAAGCGCGGGTCATAGGCCCGGCCGCACATGCCGTAGTGGCCCGCGCCGTAGGACGCGCCCATCAGCACCGAGATGTGCGGCACCTTCGAATTGGAGACCGCGTTGATCATCATCGCGCCGTGCTTGATGATGCCCTTCTGCTCGTACTCCTTGCCGACCATGTAGCCGGTGGTGTTGTGCAGGAACAGCAGCGGGGTGTTCGACTTGTTGGCCAGCTGGATGAACTGGGTGGCCTTCTGCGATTCCTCGGAGAACAGCACACCGCGCGCGTTGGCCAGGATGCCGACCGGGTAACCGTGCAGCTCGGCCCATCCGGTGACCAGGCTGCTGCCGTAGAGCGGCTTGAACTCGTCGAAATCCGAGCCGTCCACGATGCGGGCGATCACCTCGCGCGGATCGAACGGGATCTTCAGATCCGACGGCACGATGCCGAGCAGATCCTCCGGGTCGTAGAGCGGTTCGATCACCTCGGCGCGCGGGGCGGGCCCCTGCTTGCGCCAGTTCAGCCGCTTGACGATGGAGCGGCCGATGCGGATCGCGTCCTGCTCGTCCACGGCGTAGTAATCCGCCAGGCCGGAGATCCGCGCGTGCATGTCCGCGCCGCCGAGGGATTCGTCGTCGGATTCCTCACCGGTCGCCATCTTGACCAGGGGCGGACCGCCGAGGAACACCTTCGAGCGCTCCTTGATCATCACCACGTGATCGGACATACCGGGGATGTACGCGCCGCCCGCGGTGGAGTTGCCGAACACCAGCGCGATGGTCGGGATGCCCGCCGCCGACGCCTGGGTGAGGTCGCGGAACATCCGGCCGCCGGGGACGAAGACCTCCTTCTGCGTCGGCAGGTCCGCGCCGCCGGATTCCACCAGCGAGATCACCGGCAGCCGGTTCTCCCGCACGATGTCGTTGATCCGCAACGTCTTGCGCAGCGTCCACGGGTTCGAGGTGCCGCCGCGCACGGTCGGATCGGGCGCGACGATCATGCACTCGACACCCTCCACGATGCCGATGCCCGCGATGGTGCTGCCGCCGACGTGGAATTCGCTGCCCCAGCCCGCCAGCGGGCACAACTCCAGGAACGGCGAGTCCTCGTCGACGAGCAGTTCGATGCGCTCGCGCGCGGTCAGCTTGCCGCGCTTGCGATGCCGCGCCAGCTTGTCCGGCCCACCGCCCGCGATGGCCTTGGCGAACTCCGCGTCGACCTCGGCGAGCTTGGCCGTCATCGCCTCCGCGGCCGCCTCGTACTCGGGCGCGGCGGTGTCCAAGGTGCTGCGCAGAATGGTCATGACTGGTACCCCAATCGCTTCGCCGCCAGTCCGGTCAGTATTTCGGTAGTGCCGCCGCCGATCCCGAGGATGCGCATATCCCGATACTGGCGCTCGATCTCGGATTCGCGCATGTAACCGAGGCCGCCGAACAACTGGACGGCCTGGTTGGCCACCCACTCGCCCGCTTCCACCGCGGTGTTCTTCGCGAAACACACCTCGGCGATCAGGTCGGTCTCGCCTTCGGCGCTGCGCTGCACCACATCCCGGGTGTAGACGCGGGCCACATCGATCCGACGCGCCATCTCGGTGACCGTGTTCTGCACCGCCTGCCTGCTGATCAGCGGGCGGCCGAAGGTCTCGCGATTGCGCACCCACTCCAGCGTCAGTTCCAGGCAACGCTGCGCGCTGGAATACGCCTGCACCGCCAGCCCGACGCGCTCGCTGACGAACGCGCCCGCGATCTGGTAGAAGCCGGAGTTCTCCGGGCCGACCAGGTTCTCCACCGGCACCCGGACGTCGACGTAGGACAGTTCGGCGGTGTCGGAGGCCAGCCAGCCCATCTTGTCCAGCTTGCGGCTGACCGTGAAGCCCGGCGTGTCCTTGTCGACGATGAGCAGCGAGATGCCGCCGGAGCCCGGCCCGCCGGTGCGCACCGCGGTGACCACGAAGTCGGCGCGGACGCCGGAGGTGATGTAGGTCTTGGCGCCGTTGACGATGTAGTGGTCGCCGTCGCGGCGCGCGGTGGTGGTGAGGTGCCCGACGTCGGAGCCGCCGCCGGGCTCGGTGATCGCGAGCGATCCGATCCTCTCGCCCGCCAGCGTCGGCTTCACCCAGCGCTCGATCTGGTCGGCGTTGCCCGAGGCGATGATGTGCGGCACGGAGATGCCGCAGGTGAACAAGGAGGCGAACAACCCGCCGGACGCACCGGCCTGGTGCATCTCCTCGCAGACGATCATCGCGTCAACGCCGTCGCCGCCGGAACCACCCGCGGATTCCGGGAACTGCACGCCGAGCAGGCCGAGCGCGCCCGCCTTCTTGTGCAGCTCGCGCGGGATCTCACCGGCGCGCTCCCAGCCGTCCAGGTACGGCAGGATCTCGCGTTCCACGAATCCGCGCACCGTGGATCGCAATTCGCGTCGTTCCGGCGTTTCCCAGAGTTTCGTCATGTCAGCAGCTCCACTGGAATGTCGAGGTGACGAGACCGCAGCCATTCGCCGAGTCCCTTGGCCTGCGGGTCGAAGCGGGCCTGATAGGCCACGCCCTGGCCGAGCAGGCCTTCGATGATGAAGTTCAGCGCCCGCAGATTGGGCAGCACATGCCGGGTGACGGTCAGCGAAGCCGCTTCCGGGAGTAGTTCTTTGATGCGCTCCACGGTGAGCGTGTGCACCAGCCAGCGCCATTGCTCGTCGGTGCGCACCCACACACCGATATTCGCGTCACCGCCTTTGTCACCGCTGCGTGCCAGCGCGACGGTTCCCAGCGGCGCGCGGCGCGTTTCCCCGGCGGGCAGCGGTTCCGGAGCGGGCGGCTCGTCGACGGCGGCGAGTTCGGCCGTCTCCGTCGCCGGGGCGATCTCGACGCGGGCGCCGTCGGGCAGCACCGCCGTGTGCGGCACTTCGGCGGCGTCCACGAACCCGGGCGTGAACACGCCGTAAGGAGAACCGTTGCCCGGCAAGGTGGTGAAGCTGCACCCCGGATAGCTGGCCAGCGCCAGCTCCACCGCGACGTTGGAGAACGCGCGCCCGACCTTGTTCGGGTCCGGATCGCGCACCACGCAGCGCAGCAGTGCGCTGGCCTGCTCCTCGGTGTCGGCGTCCGGGCGGTCCAGGCGGGCCAAGGTCCAGGTCAGCTCGGACGGTCGGCTCGGCAGCCAGGACTCCAGTTGCCGTTGCGCCAGTTCCGCTTTCGCTTCGATGTCCAGACCGGTGAGCACGAATTCCATCTCGTTGCGGAAGCCACCGATGGTGTTCAGCGAGACCTTGAGCCGGGGCGGCGGGGCCTCACCGGTGACGCCGCTGATCCGCACCCGGTCCGGGCCGTCCTGGTCGAGCCGGATGGTGTCCAGGCGGGAGGTGACGTCGGGCCCGGCGTAGCGCGCCCCCTGGATCTCGTACATGAGCTGGGCCTCGACCGTGTCGACGGTGACCGCGCCGCCGGTGACCGCGTGTTTGGTGATGACGCTGCCGCCGTCGGCGCGGATCTCCGCGATCGGGAAACCCGGCCTGCCCAGATCGGCGAGCTCGGTGAAGAAGGCGTAGTTGCCGCCGGTGGCCTGGGTGCCGCACTCGATGACGTGCCCGGCCACCACCGCGCCGGCCAGGCGGTCGTAATCCGTTCGGCCCCAGCCGAAGTGCGCGGCGGCGGGCCCGACGATCACCGAAGCGTCGGTGACCCGGCCGGTGACCACGATGTCCGCGCCCGCGTTCAGGCATTCGACGATGCCCCACGCGCCGAGGTAGGCGTTGGCGGTCAGCGGCGCGCCGAAGCCGAGGTCACCGGCGCGCGCGAGGAGGTCGTCGCCCTCGACGTGCGCGATCCTGGCGTCCAGTCCGAGGTCGGCGGCAACCTTGCGCAGACGCTGCGCCAGACCGGCCGGGTTCAGGCCGCCCGCGTTCGCCACGATGCGCACGTTGCGTTCGAGCGCCAGCCCGAGGCAGTCCTCGATCTGCTTGACGAAGGTCTTGGCGTAGCCGAGGTCCGGGTCCTTCATCCGGTCCCGGCCGAGAATCAGCATGGTGAGTTCGGCGAGATAGTCGCCGGTGAGGACGTCGAGCTGTCCGCCTTCCAGCATCTCACGCATGGCGCCGAGCCGGTCGCCGTAGAAGCCGGAACAGTTGCCGATCCGGAGCACGTCCGGGTCGGCGGCCAGCATACTCATCAGCGGGAATGCCTCCTGTACGGCGAACCGTCAGGATGAGCCGCATGCCGCACCCGTGAAGTCCGCGTTCCGCGACCAGCATCACACCGGGGCCAGAAAAAAGCAAGCATGCGTGCTTGTTAATTGTCGCCCCGCCGCCCCGGCCACCGGGAGACCGAGCGGGCTGGAGCAAGATGGCACCGTGTCCAGCGACGTCACCGTGATCGTTCTGTTCGCCCTGGCGGGCTTCCTGCTCGGCGGCGTTTACACCACCTGGAGGACGGCCCGGCCGCTGTCCATCGCGCTCGCCGTCTGCGCCGCCCTCGCGGCGGGCGGCGCGCTGGCCTGGTGGCTCGGATAGATCGAGCGGAGAGGCAGCCGCTCAGCCCCTCGACAACCGGAAGATTCGCAGGTCCTCAGGGACACCGTTGAGTGGCGCCGCGAAGAAGCTGCGGCGATACGGCTTGGCCGCCAAGCCCAGCTCCGCCAGCGTCTCCGGCCGCAGCCCCTGGAGCGTGGCCTCCGACAGCATGGTGTTGCCGTTGCCGCCCGCCTCCATGACCCGGGCCGCGATGGTGACGTCCACCCCGAGCCAGTCGCCCCCGATCTCACGCGGGGAACCGGTGTGCAAACCGATCCGCATCTGCGGGGTATAGCCGCGCACCTGCACGTCGGCCAGGTTGCGCTTGGCGGTCACGGCGGCGCGCACCGCCCGGTCGGCCGAGGGGAACACCGCCATGACCCCGTCGCCCATGCGCTTGACCACGTGGCCGCCCCGCTCGGCGATCGGCGGCTCGATGGCCTTGGCCACCTTGCGCAGCAGTTCCAGGGTGGCCTCGTCACCGGCCGACAGCGACCAGCGCGAGAAGGCCACCAGATCGGTGAACATGACAGTTACTTCTTGGCTACCTTTACCGCGTCCCATCCGCTCCAGGGCGGCCTGCCAGACCTGCAAGGCGCCGAAGCCGATCTCCCGCGCGGCGCTCGGTGCGTCGCCGACCAGTTTGTCCGCCGCGCGCGCGACCGCTCGCGCCCCGCCGGGCCCGGAAACCGACAGCGGGTCGCCGAAAGCGGGATCACCCGGCAGCTGCTGCCGCGCCTTGCGCAGCACGCCGATCAGGTCCGCCCGCTGATTCGCCGCGTTCACCAGCGCGGATATCTGGGCACGCCGTAACCCGCCGGAACGGCGGGGAGCATCGCCCGGATCGGACGGCTCCAACGGAATGACCACCTCGGGCGGTACCCCTCCCTCGGCCTCCGGCCCCGACCCCGGCTCGGCGCCGCCGGAAGGTGTTTCATGCACGCCCCGAGGGTATCTCAGCCGATCCGACGTCGGCAGGTTACCGATCATCACCATGTGCCACCTCCGCTGCGAACCTCAGCGAGCACACCGTCGGGCCCGGCATTGGATAACGAGCTGGTTGCCGCACCGAGGCTACTCGGGCGAGAAGGAGTCTCGGAACCGGCAAGGGGCATAGTTTCCTCGATGTTCACACGCACGATCGGCCCGGCGCGAGGGTTCGCACCGGGCCGATCAGGGCACCGTCCGCCGGGCAGTGACGGGCGGTGGGGGGAGCGCCGGACCTCCCGACAAGGTCGGCGCACCGTCAACCCGAGTGGCGAGGGAAGGCGACTCGGGTCGTCAAGGGAGCTCGTCTCAAGCGTCGCGCTGGTTCACCACGACCAGCGACGCGCCGAAGACGATCGCGACGAAGACGGTGAAGTACAGCAGGCTGCCCCAGGGTCCCCAGTGCCAGTTGGCCGTGGACGGGGAGGCGCTCATGAAATGGTTCGCGTTCGCGAACGGCAGGAACGGGGTGACATTGCGTCCGAAGCTGCCGAACGCACCGAGCAGCCCCTCGATGAGCAGCGGCCACAGCACGATCAGCGAGATCGCGGCGGCGGATTGCCGCACCAGCACGCCGACGCCGACCGCGAGGACGACGCACAGGAACGCGTAGATCGGGATGGAGTAGACCTCGCGCCAGTCGGCCGCGCTGGACAGCGTGAGCGCCGCACCCGCGTCCGGCCCGCTGATCGCTTTCGCCACCACGTAGGCGACGAACGCCAAGGCGATGGTCAGCAGCGCGCCGTACACGCTGACCAGCCCGGCCTTGGTCAGGATGACCTTGGCCCGGTGCGGCGTCGCCTGGAACGTCGTCCGGATGATGCCGAAGCGGTATTCGCTGGTCACGGTCAGGGTGGCCATGATCATCAGGACCATCACGCCGAAACCGCTGATCCCGGCCACCGCGGTGGAGACCGTCAGGTCGATCGCGCCTTCCGTGCCGTAGGACGCGCGCGCCACCGAGGCGAGCAAGGCGGCCATGCCCAGCGCGAGGGCGACGACGATCGCCGAGCACCACCAGGGCGACCTGGTCGAGGTGAGCTTGATTCGTTCCGCTGCCAGCACGCCCATCAGAGCGCACCTCCCATCACCTGATCGAAGCCTTCGCCGTGGTACTCCACCGCGCCGCCGGTCATCCGCATGAACGCCTCTTCCAGCGACGCGCGCTGCGGGGCCAGCTCGAACAGCGTGATGCTGTTCTCGCCCGCGAGCTTGCCCACCGCGTCACTGGAGACGCCCGCCACCATGAGCGCGGGGCCGTCGGCACTCGCGCCGTCCTCCCTGACGGTCATGCCGTTGGAGGTGAGCACGCTGCGCAGCTGGTCGAGCTGCGGGCTGCGCACCCGGACCGTCTGCTCCGAGGCGCGTTCGATGAACTCCTGGGTGGTGGAATCCGAGATCAGCTTGCCGCGCCCGATCACAACCAGGTGCTCGGCGGTCTGCGCCATCTCCGACAGCAGATGACTGGAGACCAGCACCGTGCGGCCCTCGGCGGCCAGCCGCTGCATGAAGCGGCGGATCCACAGGATGCCCTCCGGATCGAGGCCGTTCACCGGTTCGTCGAACAGCAGCACCTCCGGGTCGCCCAGCAGCGCGCCGGCCAGGCCGAGCCGCTGCGACATGCCGAGCGAGAAGCCGCCCGCCGACTTGCCCGCAACCTCGGACAGGCCGACCAGCCGCAGCACCTCCTCCACCCGGGACTTGGCGATGTCGTTGGAGGCGGCCATCCACTCCAGATGAGCCCGCGCCGACCGGTTCGGATGCACCCACTTGGCGTCCAGCAGCGCCCCGACGGTGCGCAGCGGATGGTCCAGCTCGTGGTACGGCCTGCCTTTGATCAAGGCGGTGCCCGCGGTGGGCTTGTCCAAGCCGAGGATCATGCGCATGGTGGTCGATTTACCCGCGCCGTTCGGTCCGAGGAACCCCGTTACCTGCCCGGGGCGAACGGTGAAGGTCAGATCCTGCACCGCTACGGTCTGCCCGTAGTGCTTGGTGAGGCCTTTCAGCTCGATCATGCCGCCCAGCATTCCGCAAATCGCGGGCGCGCGCGTCGGTAATTAGTGCCGAGTTGGATCATCCTCGAGGATGACGCGACCTGAGCCGCGATCATGCTACGAACTGGGCTTTTTCCCGCTCGTAGGCGCTGTGCATGTCACAAGATGTCACAAGCGGTCCGAAAACCTGTTCCCATGCAGCAGCCGCGGACTGCCGGAACTCCTCGTCCGCGTCGATATAGACACCCGTGACCGGTGAGGCGACCGAGCCTTGCGCCTCGTGTCCGAGCCATGCACCGACGTGGTGCGGTCCGATGCCCGGCTGAAGCGCGAGCTGCGTCCCGCACGTCTTCCGCGCCTTGTGCAACGTCAGGTACAGAACGGGGAGACTCTTCACCAGCGCAGACCACCGCTCGTATGGATATCCGCCGGACACCGCCTGTCCGGTGCGCTCGTTGACCACAACGTGGGTAGGTGGACCGCCGTCGACACCCCACCGTCGACCGGAGGCAAGGTGCCGCTCCCGCTGCCACCGCAGCACCAGCTTCAGCGCCGCGATAGCGGTCGGCGGCAGGGGGAGTTCACGCTCGGACGCCTCCGACTTCACTGTGTCGACGCGCGTCCCGGGCTCGTCCTTGGGGCGTTTCTTCGCGCTGATCCTGTTGCTCTTGCGCTGCTCGATCACCCAGCACCGACCCGCCTCGAAGTCGATGCGATCCCACCGGAGTCCGCCGATCTCGCCCTTGCGCAAGCCCAGGAACGCCAGCACACACAGAATGAACAGGTTCAGGCTGCGGGCAATGGCCCCTGCCAGAATCGTTGACACCTCGTCGACCTCGCCGATGAGGAACGTCTCCCGTGTCGGCGCCGAAGCGGCGGGCACCGATGCCGAGCGCTTCTTGAATCGAGGAACCAGGGCCGCGTGATTCGCCTCGAGGAACCCCTCGTCGCGTAGGCCCTGCAACACCGATTCGAGGCGCGACAGCATCTTGTTGACCAGGGTCGCGCTCCATGCCTTCCGCCTGTTCCCGGCCGGGCTGAGGTAGGGGAACGTGCCCGCGTGAAGCTGATGCGCGAGCTGGGCTATCTGCGTCTTGTGCAGCCTCCGGACGGGCAGGGTGCCGTGGGCATCCTTCACTGGTTGGAGCAGATCGAGGTAGATGGTCACCGTGTCGATGTCCGCCGACTGGACTTCCGCCCACTCGTCGATTGCCTCGGCGACGGTGAACCGCGCGGGCCGCCCGGTGAGGCTGCCGCGGGCCGATTTCAGCGAGTGTTTCGCGTCGTACTCGATGGCCGCGGACTCGTCGTAGAACGTCACCACGTCCCATAGCGGCTTGTTCGTGTGCGGGTCAATGCCCGCGCGGCCACGGAACACCCATCGTTCAGGTGCGCGTGGTCCGGCCGGTTTGTAGGTGATGCTGGACGGGAGTTTTTTCTTGCGCCCCAAAGTGATTCACCATCCTGCGGTCCGTGTCTTAAATCCTGATCTAGTCACCGTCATGTACAGGCCACCCATTGGCCCGAAACTGCTCTCGCATCTCGTCGAGCCGGTTTTTCGCTGCGCGCATAGCCTCAAGAGCTTCCGGGGCAAACTGCGCATCTACAGCTTGTCGCGCGGTGCTGGTCACGGCTTCTTTCAGGCGTTCGTACTCGCGCGCTGCGGATATCCGGCTGTTCGTGCTCTTCTCGGTAAGGGGTACGTCCGCAATGTCTCGAGCAGTTATTTCCCCCGAAAACCATTGCGCCGCAGTAACGCTCGTAGTTCCGAACCCGGGCCACACTTCGACCTCCCCATCTGGCAACTCTGGGTAGATCAATTGGACCGGCGGCACTCCGAGCGTCGCTGCGAGGACAATCAGCTCGGCGAGCGTCACCGTCTTCTTCCGGCCGAGCTCCAAGTCACTGATCTGCGCTTTCGTCAGCGCGTAGCCGTACCGGGCCGAGCGATCGGCGAGCTTCGCTGCCGATGCCTTCGGCGTCTCGGCCTCCCGGAGGGCCTTCACGGACTGGCCCACCCGCAGGGCAAGGGCGGCATCCCATGTAGATGTCGTCATGGATACGACATTACTCGTCTGTCTTGCGTTGTCCATACGAGTTCGTGCACACTCGTAGCTACGACGACGAACATGCAGAGTTTGTCGTACTAGATACGAAGGAATGAGATGGAGCAGACCGCCCAGCTTCACCCAGTCCCGGCCGCCTGCAAACGGCTCGGCATCGGTCGGAGCCTGCTGTACGAACTCATGGATTCGGGGGATCTGCGCTCGGTGAAGATCGGCCGGCGCCGCCTTGTCCCGGAGTCCGCCCTCGCCGAGTTCATCGATCGGCTGGCCCAGGGCTCGGACGCCGCCTGATGTCGAACAGTCCCCGAAACGATGAGGGCCCGGAAGCGGCGGTGGGCGCCGCTATCCGGACCGAAACACCGACCCTTCACCACAAAGGAAGTGCATCGATGAATATACCGTTCCCCGGCCCGTCCGTGGCAGCTGCCGTCGGCATGGGCCACGTCGCCGAACAGGACCGCGAGCTCGGCCAGTTCGCGCGATCGGTCAACCACAAGGTCAAGCGAGCCATCGCCGAGTCCGGCCTGTCCATCCCGACCGTCAGCACGCTGACCGAGATCGCGGAGGACCGACTCCGCGTCTGCTTGGACGGCAAAAAGCCGTGGCTGATCGAGGAGGTCGGACTCATCGGCATCCATCTCGGCGTCAGCGTCCTGAGCTTGCTGATCGGCCCCACCTTCGCCGAGGAGGTCGAACTCGCGCTCAGCGAGGTGGAACCTGCGGAGCTTCCCGAGCAGCGGCTCGACGGCGACTGCTCCGCGCGGGAGGTGCAGGCATGACCCCGACACCGGATCGCTTCCTGATCGTCGGCGACGACGGATTGCCGCGCAGCGTCGTCGACCTCGCCGACATGCAGGCGCACTCGACCCGGCTCATGTACCAGATGGCCGCCGTCGCAAGCGATAACGACGCACTCGACCGCATCGGCACCGAATGGGCGGAAGCCCTGGATCCCGATTTCTTCGGCTACGTCGCCGCGGGCGCGCTGTCGCTGATGGTGCGCAACGTCCTGGACCCGCTGTTGCAGGTGCTCGACACGCTCTCACCGTCGCTCGGTGCCGACCTACGGGCGAAGTTGGTCGAGAGCCGCGACCACGCCGAGCGGACTCTCGGAGGTGGCCGTTGAGCGACCACGAAATGACCCAAGGCGCGACCGGTTCGGTCGCGCCTTCGGGCGTGCACACGGAGTTGTACGAGGACAAGGCGGACGCGGCGGTTCTCGCCGCTGCCCGTGAGCGCGGATTCCGGCTCGCGGTCCGCTGCAACCGGTGCGGGCAATGGGTTGTCGCCGCGGAATCCGTTGCGTGGCACCTGGGCCCGGTTTGCCGCCGCAAGCTCGCGATCGAGAAGGGGGAAGCCGCGTGACCGTGGAAGCTCTCCCCCTGGAATACGCGCTGGCCTACGCCCGCGCGGGGTTGTCGGTGCTGCCGCTGGCCCCGCGCGGGAAGCTCCCCGCCTGCGCGCACGGCAAGGACGACGCCACCACCGACCCGGAGGTAATCCGGGCGTGGTGGCACCAGAACCCGCGCTACAACGTCGGCATCCGCCCCTCCGACACCACAGTGGTGCTCGACATCGACCCGCGATCAGGCGGAACCCTCGAACAGCTGGGAGAGGTCCCGGAGACGTGGACCGCCCACACCGGCGGGGGCGGCTGGCACTTGTGGTTCCGATACCAGGGCCGCTGCCGGGGCAAGCTCGCCGACGCTACGGGAATCGACATCAAGGGCAACGCCGGATATCTAGTAGTCGCGCCGAGCATGCACCCGTCGGGGCGGCGGTACGAGTGGGCAAACAAAGCCCGTATCGCGCCGCTGCCTGATCACCTGGTGGAGCGGGTGGCCTATCCGGTGCGCCAGCAGTACCGGGCCCGGCCGTCCAGCGACCGGAACGAAGGACTCATTCGCACCGTGGCCACGGCTGCCCCGGGGAACCGGAACCAGGCGCTGTTCTGGGCCGCGTGCCGCGCATTCGAGCAGGGCGCCGACCCGGGCCTGATGGACCTGCTACGCGCCGCGGCCGCCACGGCGGGGCTCAGCGCCCCCGAGATCGAGCGGACCTTGATGTCCGCAGAACGGAGACGTGCATGAGCAACGGACTCGACTTCTCACATGCGACTGAAGGCTTCCCCGGCCCGGATCTCCCTGAACCGCCCGCCCACTGCCCGGCGCACCACCGGATCCAGGGTGGCTGTCCCGACTGCCGTGCTCTCTACGACCAGCAGGTTGCTCGACAGCGCAACCGCGGAATCGATACTCCGAAACCGGTCTCCGGTGAATCCGGCGCAAGTGGCGAAACTGGAGACACGAAGCCGCCGGTTTCTCCGGCTCCGCCAGATTCTCCGGTTTCTCCAAAGCGGGGCAGGGAACCGATTCCTGCGGTGATCGACGGTGCCGCACTGCTCGACGACGTGCGAGCCGCGTTCCGGAAGTTCTGCGTCTTCCCCTCGGCGCACGCGGAGGTAGCCGTTGTGTTGTGGACTGTCACCACGCATTTGACGCCCTGCTTCGAATACGCGCCGCGCCTGGTTGCCCGGTCACCGGAGAAGCGCTCCGGTAAATCGCGCCTGCTCGAGGTCTGCGATCCCTTGGTGTATGAGCCGTTGCGGGCGGTGAATGCGACTGTCGCCTACATCTTCCGGTCGCTGGATGCCGATCCACCGCCCACCTTGCTGTTCGATGAAGTCGACACAATTTTCGGGTCCAAGAAAGTCGCCGAGCAGAACGAGGACCTGCGAGGACTGCTCAATGCAGGGTTTCAGCGGGGCCTGCCATTCGGGCGAACGGTGGGACCTAATCACCTGCCGATGACGTTCGAGACATTCGCGATGGCAGCACTCGCGGGCATCGGCCGGATGCCCGACACCATCGAAGACCGAGCCGTCGTCGTGGTGATGCGTCGTCGGAAGCCATCGGAGACTGTGGCACCGTATCGGACCCGCCGCGATCGCCCGCCGCTGGAAAAACTGCGCATGCGTATCGCGGAATGGGCCGCGGGCGTGAGCGAATCCCTCCTTGGATACGAGCCGGAGAACCTCGGCGTTGAGGACCGTGCCGCTGATGTCTGGGAGCCGCTGGTTTCGGTGGCGGATATGGCGGGGGGCGAATGGCCCCGAATGGCGCGGCGAGCGGCGAAGGTGATGGTCGAAGAAGCCGGGGCCGATGACGAAGCATCGTCGTCGAACGTCCAGCTGCTCGCCGACATCAGGTCCGTGTTCGCGGAGATGCACGTGTCGTTTCTGAAGTCAGCTGTGCTGTGCGACCAGCTTCACCAGATCGAAGAGTCGCCATGGAAGCAGTTCGAACTGACCCCCTCGAAGCTCGGCCACCGCCTGCGCGAGTACGGGATCAAAACCGGCCACAACACGGCGAAGACCGAGCGCGGATACCGGGTCGAAGACTTCCGCGACGCGTTCGAACGCTACCTGTCCGGCCCTATGGCGTCCGAAGGCGTCCAATCCCGTCCAAATGGCTCTGACCAGCAGGAACGGCGGGACGCCTTGAACTCTCCGGACGCCTTGAAGGCGTCCGGGATTTCTAAGGTGTCCAACGGAAATCGCAGGTCAGACACCATGGGGACGCCATTGGACGCCTTCGGACGGCCTACCGCCGAGAACTGTGCCGAATGTGGGTTCGATGGCGTCCCCGAAGGGGAGACGATGCACCACGACTGCAAGCGGAAGTTCGCCTTGCAGCAGCAGCGCGACGGGGGGTGGTCGACGGATGCACCTAGATGATCGTGAAGCTCGCGTAGCGTTCTCCTGGCTGGACTACGCGATGGTCCGCCGCAACCTTGCCCGCGAACCGATCCCGCCCGCCCTCGCCCAACTCATGCACCGCCTCGAGGCGGAGATCCGCGACACGACACCGCGCGAGACCTCCGACATGATCGGAGTGCGCGCAGCCTCCCGAATCCTCTGTTGTGCCGAACGTCACGTGCGCCGCCTCGCCCCGGAAATTGGCGGCACCGTGATATCCGGGCGCTGGGTATTCGACCGAGAAAAGGTCGAAGAATTCGCGCGCACCCCACGTGTCCGCCGATACCGGAAATGTCCGCGAACGGACTGAATTCTGTATGAAAATGTGCCGCATCGATACCGTCGGAATTGCCCACCTTGGCAGCAGGGAGTTTCGGGTTAGGTCGGCGGGTAGACGGTTCACAGGGAGATTGAGGTCGATCATTTCCCTGTGAACCGTTCCCGCAATAGATGCGGGACGGTGAATCGGAATGCACGGAGATCCACGGGACTATCTGATAGACGGCTGTGTCGCATTCTTGCGCGAACTGTCCGAACCCGAATTCGAACTGATCCTTCTGCGTGCACGCCCCCCGGAACCAGACCCTGACGACGGCACTGTTGCGCCGATCGGACGGCGCGCCGCATGACCGCGCCCGGCAACGCCGTGGAACTAGCCGTGGCCTACGTGTCCGTGGTCCCGGAAACTTCGAAGATCGCCCGGGGCATCAAGGACGCCATTCGCGGCGGCCAGTTGTACGCGAATCGCAACCCGATCAACATCAAGGCCAACGTCGATGTCTCCCACATCGGTGGGGTAGAGATCCCCGCCCTGGTGGACACGACGCGGTTCGACGCTGGGATCCGTGACGCGCTGCGCGAGGCGCAAACCTACGCCACCGCGCACCCGATCGACATCCGTGCGAACGTCGACGTCTCCCACGTCGGCAACGTCGCGGTCGATGTGGTCCCGGACTTCGGCGACTTCGGCGACCGCATGTCGGTGGGGTTGGCGATCGCGCAGGCCAGCCACAACTGGACGGTCAACGTGGGAGTGGATGTCGACGGCGCCGGCGCGCTCGCGCAAATGTCGTCGGTCCACGCTGCCCTGCAAGGGATGGCGTCCCCGATCCATCAAGAGGTCAACGTCGATGTCGACCGCCGCGGCGGAGCGGCGACGGTGGGGTCTCTCGTGTCCGGTCTGGGGTCGGTCGGTGCGGCCGCCGGAGGACTGTCCGCCGTAGCGGCTGGTATCGCCGCGATCGGTGGCGCCGCGGGTGCCGCTGTGGGTGCGGTTGGGACGCTCGGTGTCGGGTTGGCCAGCATGGGGCCCGCGGCGGCCGCTGGTATCGCGACCGTCGCCGTCGGTATGCAAGGCGTAGGGGATGCGTTCAAAGCACTGTCCGCCGCGGAGGACGCCGCGGGCAGCGACATGGCTGCGCAGGCGAAAGCCGTGTCCGCGGCCAACGATCAGCTCGAGTCCGCGATCGAAGGTGTCGCCACCGCGCAACGCTCGCAAGCCGACGCGGTGAAGGACGCGAAGGATGCGCACCAGGACATCGCCCGCGCCTACAAGGACGCCGCCGACGAGCTCGAGGACTACCAGTTCAAGCTGAAGGACGCCGCCCTGTCGGAGCAGGAGGCGGCGCTCGCGGTCCGGGAAGCCCGCGACGAGTTGGCGAAGGCCAAACCCGAGGACCGGGAGAAGGCGGCGCTTCGGTTGCAGCGCGCCGAACTGCGCTACCAGGAAGCCGTCGAGAAGAACAAAGACACCCAGGAGCAGGCGAACGACGCATTCCAGAAGGGTGTCGAGGGCTCGGACAAGGTGGTCGCCGCCAAGGACAAGGCAGCGAAGGCTGATGAGCGGGTCGCTGAAGCGGACCGTGCGGTGGAGAAGGCGCACGCTCAGGTCGCGAAGGCACAGCAGGCGGTAACGGATGCGATGAACTCCGGTTCCTCCGCCCAGGACAAAGCCGCGCAAGCGTTGGCGAAGCTGTCGCCCGCGGCGCAAGCGGCCGTTCTCGCCACCCGCGACCTCGCGCCCATGTGGAAGGACCTCAAGAACGCCACCCAGGACGCGCTGTTCGCCGACGCCGCCCAGGGCATCACCGAGCTCGCGACCGCAGCCATGCCCACGTTGAAAGCGGGCATGGTCGACGTCGCCGCCAGCATGAACGGGCTGACCAAGCAGTTCGCGGCGTTCTGGGCCGCACCGGAGAACCTCGCCGGTGTACAGGCAGCGTTCGCTGGTGCCTCCAACTTCATCGACGGACTCGGCCCCGGCCTACAGCAAGCCACCCAAGGGTTCCTGTCCCTCGGGCAGGCATTCGAACCGGTCGCCAACCAAGTCGGTGCCCAGCTCGGCGGAATGCTCGGGCAGATCGGGCAGGCGTTCACGACCACGTTCCAGAACGGGGAACTGACGCAGCTCATCTCAACGTTCGGTGACACCCTCCAAGGGCTGGGTGAAGGTCTGAACCCGTTGATCCAGGGCCTGATCCAGATGGGCAACATCGTCGGCCCCACCCTGGGGCCGCTGTTCAAGACCCTGGGGGAGTCCCTGGGCGCGCTCGGCCCCTCCCTCGGACAGCTGGGGGCGACGTTCTCCACCACGCTGACCGCGCTACTGCCGGACCTGTCGAAGTTCATCGACGCACTCGCCAAAGGCCTCGAACCCGTCCTACCCGTGATCGGTGACCTACTTCAGTCGATGATGACCGCGCTCACCCCGCTCATCGGACCACTGTCGCAGATCGCTCAAGTCGTGGGAACCGCCCTCTCCCAAGCGATTACAGCGCTCGCCCCATCCATCGGGCCGATCGGTGACGCGTTCGCGTCCCTGTTCACCGCCATATCGCCGATCCTGCCCGTCCTCGCCGAGATCGCCTCGGGGATCCTGCAAGCGTTGGCGCCCGCGCTGACAACGGTCTTCGATGCGCTCGCACCGGTGATCAAACAGTGGGGCGACCTGCTGGTGCCAGCGTTCAAACAGTTGCAGCCGATCCTCGCCGACGTCGCCACGACACTCGGCAACGCGCTCGCCGACGCCCTGGTGCAGATCTCCCCCTACATCCCCGACATGGCGAAGGCGTTCACCGATCTGGTGATGGCGTTCACCCCGCTGTTGCCGGAACTGGCTCGGCTCGTCGCCGACCTTCTGCCGCCGATGCTGGACCTGTTCGTCTCGATACTGCCGCAGGTCATCGACTTGACCAAGGCGTTTACCTGGTTGGCGAACAACGTCATCGTCCCGATCCTGATCCCCGCGATCAGGGGAATGTCGGAGTACCTGACCGACCAGTTGGAAAGCGTCTCGAAGGCCATCACCACCGCCCGCGACTTCTGGGGCGGAGCACTGGACAAGATGGGCAGCTTCTTCCGTGGTCTCGGCGACACCGTCGCGCAGATCTGGGACGGGATCGTCCGCAGCGTCGCCATCGGCGTGCGCTCGATTGGTGAGATCCTCCAGAAGGCAGGCGATTCCCCGATCCCGTTCCCCGGCCGCGGCAAAGCCGCCGAATACGGCAGCTCCCTCACCGAGTGGGCTAACGCGCACATGGCCGCTGGCGGCCTACTGAGTGGACCAGGTACCGGTACCAGCGATTCTATGCTGGTCGCTGCCTCCACCGGGGAGTACATCGTCAACGCCAGCGCCACGGCCGCGAACCTGCCCCTGCTCGAGGCGATCAACGCCGGATGGATCCCCACCGCGGAATTCCTGCACGGCATGATCCCCGGCTTCCGCGAAGGCGGCCTCGTACCGGGTAAGGCATTCGCCCAGAGCATGGACTCCGCCACCTACCTCATGGGCGGCTACAACCGGCAGCAAATCGACTGTTCCGGCATCGTCTCCGCTGTCGTCAACGACGCCCTCGGCCTGGACCCGTTCTCGCCGCGCATGTCCACCGTCAACGAAGGCCAATGGCTCGCGGCCAAGGGCGCGAAACCCGGACTCGGCCCGGCCGGTTCGATCAACATCGGCTGGTTCGACCACGGTGGCGGCGCGAACGGGCACACCGCCCTCACCCTCGGCGACGGAACCAACGTCGAATCCAACAGCAGCGACGGTGTCGTCATCGGCGGCCCCGTCGGCGCCACCCACAAGATGTTCGACAAGCACATGCACATCCCGCCGGAACTGCTGCGCGGCGGCGACCTCGGCACCTCTGGGGGTAGCGGCGCCACCAAGGGCGGCCGCCCCGGCAAGCTCGGCGGCTCCGCAGGCACTGGCGGGACCGGGACCGGCAGCGGCGCAACCGGTGCGGGTGCTGACGCGTCGGGCACCGACGCCGCGGGAGCTACCCCGGTGCTGGTCACCAACTGGCCCCCGCAGCTGTCCGTGGGCGGGCCCGCCACCACCGGCCTGGCGCCCGATGAACTGTCGACGGCAACCTACGGTCCAGCCGCGACCGCACCCACCACCACACCGAGCACGGTGGCACCGAACGCAGGCGCCGACAGCAAGCACCCCCTTGCAGGTCTGCCGATCCCCGGCGTCGGCAAGCTGTTCGACGGACCCGCACCCTGGTACCTCGCCCCCACCCCGGAGCAGGCACTCGCCAACCTCGGCAGCCAAGCCGCCGGCCTCGCCCAGCGCACCGGCAGCGACTTCCAAAGCCTCATCCAGAACAACTGGAAAGAGATGCTCGACACCGGCCTCGCCGTAGCAGGAATGGGCATGTCTGGTGGCCTCGGCGGCGGAATGCCACCCATGACCGTCATCAACAACGGCATGGACCCCCACAGCGCCGCGGCCGCAGTAGAACGCGTCGTCCGCCGACGCACCCTCGCAACCCAACGATCCGGCGGCTTCGGCCGGTAACCCCCTAGAAAGGAACCCCCGCATGTCCATGATGATCGACCCCGAAGACCGCGAGTTCATGCACGAGCTTCGCGACCTCGTCCGCAGCGAAGTCACCAAGTTCAACAAGGACACCCGCTACAGCGCCGACGGACGCCGCAACCTCATCGCCGCAACATGGCTCGCAGCCCGCAAAGCCAGCGAGGAAGCGTACGAGAAGTTCGCCGCCGACGCCCGCGTCCGCCACCGCGAGATCGAACGCAAACTCTTCGGCCCCGGCAGCAAAGACCACGCCGCAATCATGTCCTGGCGCGACGCCTGCGACCGCGCCGACCAGATCAACGGCCAAGACAACTGCCAGCGCATGTTCGAACGCGCCTGCATCGCCGAAGACACCATGCTCGCCAAAGCCATCATGCAACGCGCTGTCCGCCACGGCTGGAACGACGTCATCGACAGCGCAAGCAAGCACATGCCCGGCCAAGCCGACCTCGTACAGGACTGGCTGTCCACCCCCAGCGACGAAGCACTCGACAAGCTCAAGAGCCTCGTCTACCGAGTGCCACGCCCCGACGAACTGGGCAGCGCAAGCGACGAGCAGGTGAAGCTGTGGGCATCCCAAGCCCCCGGCGAACTCCCACCCGAGCAGCGCAACCAGACCAGCCTCGGCCTCGCCGTGTTCAACCTCGACGGACCCGGAAGCAACGGACCCGACCACGCCGCAGCCGCACGCGACGAAGCCACAGCGAACGCACAGGCAGCCAACGACGCGTTCGTCCGCGCAGCCCACGCCGGTGCAACCGTCGCCTGACCCGCTCGAGGCATACGGACCAGGCGCGTACACGCGACACAGGACGCGCCTGGTACCGGCCCCGCGCACCGCCCTGTGCTGTATCCTCAGACCAGGCAGTCAGCGGGGTAATCCATACCCGCGCAAGCCGATTCAGGGCCGCCACGGACCAGTCAGACCCCCTGGGGGAGGACTCCGGATGGCGGCCAGCCCGCCCCCCCTTGGCATAGACGCTCCGGCTGGCTGCACTGCACCCGGAATCATCGCCCCAGGTCAGGGGCATTCCCCGTTCCCCAGCCTGTCCAGCCGATCCCCGAGCCTCGGCGTATCCGCTGGTCAGAGACGGTTATTCGTTACATCAGGAGGTGAGAGCGTATGCCGCGCATGAAGCCGTCCACCGCGCTGCGTAAGCGGATGGATGCGGCCCTGGGGCCCGGTATGGACTGGACAGAGCAGGAGCTCGAGCTGTTGACCCTCGCCGGCCGGGCCGCGGACCGCGTCGAGATCGTGCAAGCCCAGTTCGACCGCGAACTGTCCCGCGACGAACCGCGACCCATGCACGTGGTTCGCCTCTCGGCGGAGCTGCGTGCACTGGAGCGAGCGCAGGCCGATCTGGTCGCGCGGTTGAACCCCGTCGGTGAGGGCCCGGCGAAGTCCGAGCGGCATGTCCGGGCAGCGCTGGTGCGTTGGGATCGGGAGAGGGCACGTCATGGCTAGGAAGCGACCCGAACCGTTCGGGCTGCCACCGGTACCCGCCGAAGCGCTGGCGCTGGCGAACGCGGACGGCCGGTTCCACCGCGGTGGTTACGTGGAAGACGAACCGCGACACACGCTGATGATGGCGGAGTGGCGGCGCTGGTGCGAGCTGCGTCGAGCGTGGGCGGAACAGGTAGGTATCCCGCGGGGCCGCGCGGTAGCGCAGTGGCGATCAGCGGTCGCCGAAGCCAAGCGGCAACGGTGAAGCCCATGTACGCTTTGAGTCTGCGATCAGCCAGCGCGAAAGCCCTGGTAGAGCCCGGTTATTCGTTACACCGGGGTTTGGGGGCGGGACTCCCTCGCGGGCCATTCGCCCCCCTCGCCATAGGCAAACCCTCCCCCCGAACACCCCCCTCCCCCCTCCACTGAGATCAGGTGATTGCTGATGGCTGCCGAACCTCTGCGGGTCGTCGCTGATGGTGAGCGCGTCCCGGAACCTCTTGGCCTGCTCGAGGCTGTGAAGTCGGGCGATGTGCTGGCGATCATGAAGGCGCAACGGCAGATCATCGCGGAGTCGCTGGTGTCTGCTCAGGAGAACACGCGCCCGCAGTACAGCAACGAGCTGAACAAGCTGAACAAGTTGATTGCTGAGGAGGAGGAGCGGCGGGGGATCGAGTCGGGTGGGATGGCTGGCCATGTTCCGGCGGAGTTGCGTGATCCTGCGGTGTGGGCGTCGCGGGAGGAGTGGATGCAGGCGCGGGAGGAGTGGATTGAGGCGGGGAATCGGTGGCCTGGTGGTGAGGTGGCGGAGTTCGCCGGGGTGTTGGAGGTGTTGCGGGCTGCTCCGGATGAGCCGTTCGATTGGGGCGCGATCTGACGGTGGCGACCGTTACAAATGTTGTGCCCGTTGGAACCGAGGGACATCCAGTCCCCCGGATGCTTGGAGGGTCCTCTTACGGCGAAACCGGGGTACTCGTTGTCGAGTACCCCGGTTTTCTAGCTCCCCGCGACCCGGCTTCCGTCACGTGACGTAACCAGGACGTCAGCTTACCTCCGCGCGCAAGTGTCTAGCGCAGGTAGCGGTTGATCTGGCTGCCGTCGCGGCCGTTGTCGTCGCGATCGACGGCTTCGTTCCAGTTGTCGCTGGAGGCGCCGTCGGGTCCCGGCTGCTGTACTTCCACCATGGTTACACCTCCTCTCTCGGTTGTCGGGGCAGGAAGTCTCGGTAGCGCGGATCGGAGATGACGCGCCGTCCCGGCTTGGTGATCCGCCATGTCCGCGTGCCGGGGAAGTGGCGCGCCCAACCGAGGTAGGACAGCGATTGCAGGGTCGCCTGCGTGGCGTCCCTGGAGAGGCCGACGAGCAGGGCGAGCTGCCGAACGGTGAGCGATTGACGGGCGAGGGCGGCAAGCACCTTGGCTTGGGGTTCACTCAGCGCCATCGGCCTGACCGGTACTCCCGTCCGCCGCGCTGCGCTCCCGGAGGTACCGCTGCGCGGACAGCTTCCGCGGGCACGGCGGTTCACAGCTCGCGTGGATCTTCAGCAGGCCGCGCGCGTGCCGCTCGTCGACGGGCATGTTGCTGTCGGTGCAGTGGTCCTGCACCCAGGAGTGCCGTGTCGTCACCGCTCGCCCTCGTGCTCGATGCGGTCCATGACCTCACGGAACGGCACCCGCTCGTCGGGGTCGCCGCCGAGCTCGAGTAGCCACGGGAGCACCCAGAACAGCAGGATGAGTAAGCCGCCTACAGCGGCCAAGACGATCAGGGTGACGGCGAGGTCCGTTGGCATTCCGGTTGCCCCCTTCGGTGTGGTGTGGTTGGCAGGCGCCCGACGCCGGGGATTCGGGGGTTCACCCGACGCCGGGGCCACTTTCAGAGTCAGCCGACGGGCCTTGACGCCGCGATGACGGAACCGGCGTCAATGCGCCTCTATTCAGGGCGACATTTAGGCGTCAGAGGGCTACCGTGGCGACATGGCTTCGGCACCGAACACGGCTCTCCGCGCGGCCCGGAACGCGCGTCTGATGAGCCAAGACGATCTCGCGCGGGCACTCCGGGAGGCAGGGTGCGCCAGCGCTACGAAACGCCTTGTGCAGCGGTGGGAGTCAGGGCTCACCGCCAACCCGCGACCGTCGCACGCGCGGGCCCTGGAGAAGGTCATGCGCCTACCGATCGAGTCACTCGGTTTCGGTGCGGTGATGGCCGGCCGGGACCTGTCCGGCGGCGAGGACGGAACCGAGGTCGACTCCGCCATCGGGGAGGTGGCGACGGCACAGTTCGCCACCGCGCGACGACCGAGGACACCGGGCAACTACTCCGGCATCTGGCTGTCGCGGTATGAGTACTACTCGTCCGGCCGGGACGCGACGTTCACCGCGGTGCACCACGTCGTCGTGCTGCAACACGACAACCGCCTGACCGTGCGCAGTCTGCCGAACTCGGCGCAGTCGTCC
Organism: Nocardia sp. NPDC003999; assembly: GCF_053604885.1. Taxonomy (NCBI): domain Bacteria; kingdom Bacillati; phylum Actinomycetota; class Actinomycetes; order Mycobacteriales; family Nocardiaceae; genus Nocardia; species Nocardia sp. NPDC003999. The sequence continues at coordinate 420,220 of NZ_JBSGIB010000004.1, read as the reverse complement.
CTGGAGATGGACCTCACGGTGGACGGGCATGTCGCGACGGGCACATGGAGCGAGCACACCGCCCAGGACGGTTACTACCGCGGCGCGTACTACCACGGGGCGATTCAACTGCTGATCGAGTTGACCGGTGCGCGGATGGCGGGGAAGTGGGTCGGGTTCGGCAAGAGCTTCGAGATCAACTCCGGCCCGTGGGAACTGGTGTTGCAGGACTCCTCGACGTCCAAGGCGGCTATCGACGCGTACGACCGTCCGCCGGAGGTCTGATCATATTGTCGACGCCGACAAAATGACTGGTCAGCCAGGTTGCCGACGCCGACAACCTGGTCCCTACGTCGCTCCGCGCCCAACTGGAGAAAGTGCGGAAATTCCGCACTTTCTAGGTCATAGCGATGTGGGCACCGCAGCGGGGGGGATCCGAGCATGTCACTAACTTGTCACAATCCCGGACGTACGGGCATGTCCGGGAGAGTCCGCCAAGGTCCATAACCCCAGTTCACCGGACGTCCCCGTACGGACTCGCACCCACCTGGACGCCCTTTCGTCATCCTCGAGGATGAGGACAGGAAACAGGATCCCTTAAGGGTCGAGGCCGAAGTCGCAACGGCCGAGTAGTTCGGCGGCGACGCGCAGCAGCGGAGCGATGTAACCGGGGATCGCACTCGGATCGCGCAGCGCCGCCGATGTTCGAACGAAGGTGAGAAGTTCGGCCCCGACCAAGATCCAAGGCGGCACCGTTCGAGCGATGTGCGCGGCGATCAACGGCGGACCCACCAGCGCCCTCGCGTAGCCCGGATCTCCTGCGGCAATCCGGTACTGCGAGTCGAACAGCACGTGCCGGTGGCCGTCGGCTTGTCGCCGAACATCGCGCGGCCGAGTTGCGTAAGCGGGCCCCGAGGGAGCACCTCGATCGGCGGATACATCCGGTCGAGCAGAACCACAGGATCACAGGCGTTTACACCGCGAGGGCGAACACGGCGGCGAGCGCGGCGGCCGCGTCGAGCAGGGCGCGGGAGCGAGCCGTGATGCTCGCGTCCCGGGCCGCCAGCGCCGCCTCGACGTCCTCGGATCGGTGGCCACGCGGCAGGTCGGGCATCAAGGTCTTGAGCGTGTCGACGCGGTATCCGGCCCTGCGGAGCTGATGAACGATGCGGGCATCCCGAACTTGGGCGGGAGAGTACTGCCGCGTGCGCTGCGTGGTCGCGCGATCCGGGACGACGAGTCCCTCCGCGTCCCAATGCCGCAGTGTCGACGGGCGCACGCCCAGCGCGGCGGCGAGTTCGGCAACGCTCATCGCATCGGAAGGGCGCACGTCGGCGATCGGCTCGGCGGAGATCACCTCCGCCGCCCGCTTGGCGAGTGCCAGATCGGTGCGTTCCCGGTCCAGCCGGGCATGTGCCGCGTCGAGCAGGGCCAGTACCTGAGGTGGCGGTCCCTCGTGGACGGCGCGAACGATGCGCTTGGCCTCGACGGGGCCGACGCCCGCCGCCAGCGCTCGATAGGCGAGTGCGGAACGCACATGCACCTCGCCGTACCTGCGGTAGCCGGTCGCAGTGCGTACCGCCGTCGGCAGCACACCGTCGCGTTCGAGGTTGCGGATCTGCTGCACGGAGTACCCGGCCCGCAGCGCCACATCGGCCGTGCGCATCGTGGAGTTGCGACTTGTCACGCTATTTGCCATGCGTCTCCTGCTCGAAGTCTCCACATGCACCTTAATGAAACGCTGGAATACGTGACCATCGACGACATCATCGGCTTCGTCTCCGCCCTCGACGGAGTCCTCACCCTCAGCCCCGGCCCTGGCGACGGCTCACCGGAGATCAGCTGGGGCGATACTTTCTTCTACTACTCACCGGACGGCGTGATACCCAAGGCGACCCAGCCCTTCGCGACGATCGTGACGAAGAACTATCCCGGCGACGAAAGTTCGGACTTGGACCGCCCAGATGCGTTCCGCGTCAACATCGCCGCCGGAAAAGAAGCCTTCACCCACTGGACCGGCCACACTCCCCGCGAACGATCCGCCCCCGACAATCCGAGCACAACCGATACGGTGATCCCCCACCCGGTCTACGCATCCGCCGCCTGGCTGGCAGTCATCAACCCCGGCCCCCGAACCACCGCCCCCACCCGCACCCTCCTCCGCACCGCCTACGACCTCGCCCGCTCCCGCCACGAACGCCGCCCAGCTCGGTCCTAGCGGACCGCGAGTGGCACATGGTTGCGGTAAAGCGCGAGAGAACTCTCCACCATGTGCCACTCGCGGCAATCGTTACGGGCGTTCAGCTATCCGGTCGCTCGACCGGAACAGGACAACATAACCGATCTTGTCCTATGCGAGAGGTGCTGCGGCACACAAATTTTCATCGATCAGGATCCTATGCGCGGAATCCGGGCCGTTCGCTGTTGACATGGAGCGCGCTCCAGCACCTAGCGTCGGGGCCGATGAATTCGAGTGCAGGAGGTAGCAGGATGGACGACATTTCGAGTCGGCAGCTCGGTGGGCTGACGGTTTCCGCGCAGGGCCTGGGGTGCATGGGTATGAGTCACGGCTACGGCGCCGCGGACGACGAGCAGTCGATCGCGACGCTGCACCATGCCCTCGACCTGGGGGTCACCTTGTTGGACACCGCCGACTTCTACGGCGCGGGGCACAACGAGGAGCTGATCGGGCGGGCCGTCGCAGGGCGGCGAGACGAGGTGGTGCTCGCCACGAAATTCGGCTTCGCCAACCGCTTGGGCGAGCCCACGCACATCCGCGGCGACGCGGCCTACGTGCGGCAGGCATGCGAGGCATCGCTGCACAGGCTGGGCGTCGACCACATCGACCTCTACTACCTGCACCGGGTGGACCCGCAGGTGCCGATCGAGGAGACCGTCGGCGCGATGGCCGAACTGGTACAGGCCGGGAAGGTCCGGCACCTCGGGCTGTCGGAGGCGGGCGCGGACACCATTCGGCGCGCGCACGCGGTGCATCCGATCGCCGCGTTGCAGAGCGAGTGGTCGTTGTGGACGCGTGATCTGGAGGCGGAGATCCTCTCGGTCTGCCGTGAACTCGGCATCGGCCTGGTCCCCTTCTCGCCGCTCGGGCGCGGATTCCTGACCGGACGGTACAACTCGGTGGAAGGCCTGGCGGACAACGACGTGCGGCGCAGCCAGCCTCGCTTCGCCGACGGCAACCTCGAACGGAACCTGGCGATCGTCGCCGGGCTGAACGAGCTGGCCGCGGCGAAAGGTGTCACCGCGGGCCAGCTCGCGTTGGCCTGGGTGCAGCACCGGGGCGAGGACGTGGTGCCGATTCCCGGCACCAGGCGGCAACGGTACCTGGAGGAGAACCTCGCAGCGCTGACCATCGAACTGTCCGCCGACGACCTCGCCGCCATCGAGGCCGCCGCCCCGCCGGAGCAAGTGGCGGGCGACCGCTACGACGCGACGAACCTCACCTTCGTCAACGGCTGAGGCCCGAACCCAGCGCGCCCGGACTCGCCCCACCGAGTGATGGCAGGCACCTGCTAGACCCGCTTCCGTCAACGGCTGGATCCGGGGGCGACTGGGCCGCCATCGTTCGCCGACGGAGTGAGGGCCGAGCACGCGATTCCGAAAGCCGTCATCGACGTCCCGAGCCTCTGGACTCGAGCCCGACGCCTCACAGCCCCGGGGACGATGCCTGGGCCCAGAAGCGCTTCGGGATGCGCCCGGCCAAGCGCGCGGTGTATCCGGCGCGCACCGCGTCCGCCATCGCCGCGGCCATCAACTCGGGGCGCTTCGCCCTGGTGACGGCGGTGGCCAGCAACACCGCGGAGCAGCCGAGTTCCATGGCGAGGGCGGCGTCGCTCGCGGTGCCGATGCCCGCATCCAGGATGACCGGCACCTTCGCGTCGGCGACGATCATCTCGATGTTGTGCGGGTTGCCGATGCCGAGGCCGGTGCCGATGGGCGCGCCCAGCGGCATCACCGCCACGCAACCCGTCTCCTCCAGACGGCGAGCCAGGACCGGGTCGTCGTTGGTGTAGGGCAACACGACGAAGCCGTCGTCGACGAGTTGTTCCGCGGCGGTGAGCAGTTCGACGGGGTCCGGCAGCAGGGTGCGCTCGTCGGCGACCACCTCGAGTTTCACCCAGTTGGTGTCAAGCGCCTCACGCGCCAGCTGCGCGGTGAGCACCGCCTCGGCCGCGGTGCGACAGCCCGCCGTGTTCGGCAGCGGCGCGATGTCCAGACGTTTCAGCAGGTCGAGCACACCAGTGCCGCCCGCGGCGTCGATGCGCCGCATGGCCACGGTGGTCAACTCGGTGCCGGAGGCGATCAGCGCTTCCTCCAGCACGGCGAGGTTCTCCGCGCCGCCGGTGCCCATGATCAGGCGGGAACCGAACTCCCGGTCCGCGATCCGCAGCGGGGCGTCGGCCCGCGCGGATGCCGTCGCAGCCTCAGCCACCTTGAACCGCCGTCAGCACCTCGATCTGCCAGCCGCGCCCGACCGGTTCGTCCCAGCGCGACTTGGGGAACACGGCTCCGTCCACCGCGAGCGCGACACCCCGGCACGGCAGTCCGAGGCGCTCCAGCAACTCGCGCACGGTGAGCGGCTCGGCGAACTCGTGCTCGTCGCCGTTCACCGTGACACCGATGGGGACGGATGACAGCGTCATCGAATTCCTCCTACAGTCGTCGAAAAGCGTTGCGGGTCGGCTACTTCCGCTTCGGGCAGCATTGCCCCGCCGAGCAGGCTCGCCACCGCGTCCACCGTGAGCGGCAGGGTCAGCATGCCGTTGCGGCCGTGCCCGGTGGCCGCGACGATGCGGTCGGTGAGCCGGCCGATCAGCGGCAGGTTGTCCGGGCTGCCCGGCCGGGAACCGGCGCTCGCTTCGGCGAGTTCGTATTCGCCGATGCCGGGGAAGACCGCCTCCGCGTCGGCGATCAGGTCGCGGACGCCGGCGACGGTGACCGCGGTGTCGAAACCCGCCTCGTACTGCGTGGCGCCGACGACGATTCCGTCGGCGCGCGGCACCAGGTAGACCGCGCGCCCGTGCACTCTGGCTCGGATCACCCGGCGCGGCGCGGGCGCGACGCCGGGCCGTTGCCGCAGGCGCAGGATCTCGCCCTTCACCGGGCGAACCGGCAGCTCCGGCCACAATGCCGCCGACGCGGCTCCCGCGGCGAGCACGACTTGGTCGTGCGGAAGTTCCGTCAGCGAGTCTACGGACTCGGCGCGCACCACGACGCCGGCCGCTTCGGCGGCTCGCCGCAGCGCGGCGACCAGCTTGCGGTTGTCGATCGCGGGTTCGGCGGGTGCGAGCAGCGCGGCGCGCACCGTCCTGGCCAGGCCGGGTTCCCGCTCACGCACTCCAGCGCGGTCCAGCAGGCGCAGCTCGTGCCCGCGTCCGCCGACCCAATCGGCCACCGTGCGCAGGTCGGCCACGTCGGCCGCGTCCAGCGCGACGGTCATGGTCTCGTCCGCCACGAAAACCGAGACGCCGGTCGCGTCCGCCAGCCGGGCGGCGAATTCCGGCCAGCGGGCCAGCGACGCTGCGCCGAATTCGAGCACCCGATCCTCGCCGGGCCAGCCTTCCGACAGCGGTGCGAGCATGCCCCCGGCCACCCAGGAGGCCCCGGTGGCGACAGCCGGATCGAACAGGGTGGCCGACCAACCGGCCTCGGCGGCCCGCCAGGCCACGGCGAGCCCCACGGCGCCGCCACCGACGACGGCCAGAGTCCGCATCCGATCCACCTGCCTCCTGTTTCGCATCCCACGGTAGCGCGGCTACGGTCGAAGGCGTGCAACCCTCCCACCCCAATCGACCCGCCTCGCCGCGGGAGCGTCTGACGAACGCGCGGCTGTACCTGTGCACCGACGCTCGCCGGGAGAAGGGCGATCTGGCCAAGTTCGCCGAGGCCGCGTTCGCAGGCGGAGTCGACATCATCCAGCTCAGGGACAAAGGATCACCGGGCGAGGCCGAGTTCGGCCCGCTGGAGGCCAGGGCCGAGCTCGGCGCGCTGGCCGAACTGAAGGCCGCCGCGCGCAGGCACGGCGGGCTGGTCGCGGTGAACGACCGCGCCGACATCGCCCTCGCCGCCACCGCCGACGTGCTGCACCTCGGCCAAGGCGACCTGCCGCCCTGGTACGCGCGCCGAATCCTCGGGCCCGACGTGGTGATCGGACGATCCACGCACAATCGCGCGCAGGCCGGGCTCGCCGCGATCGATGAGCACATCGATTACTTCTGCACCGGCCCCATCTGGGCGACCCCGACCAAACCCGGCAGGCAGGCGGCGGGCCCCGAACTGGTTCGCTCCACCGCGGACGCCCATCCCACCCGGCCCTGGTTCGCGATCGGCGGGATCAACGCCGAGAACCTGGCGCAGGTGCTGGAAGCCGGGGCGAAGCGGGTCGTCGTGGTGCGCGCGATCACCGAGGCACGCGATCCGGAAGCCGCGGCGCGTGAGCTGAAAACGGCGCTACTGGCGAACGCGTGAGCGCCGCGGTCAGGAAAGCACCTGTCCGCGGGTGAACGAAAGCGCGGTCTCCACCGCCGTGTTCCCGTTCGACGCGGGCTCCGCGGCCTGCACGCCCGGCTCGTCGACGATCCTGGCGTAGTCGCCCGGACCGGCCGGATCCGAATGCAGCCAAACGAAACCGAGGTCGGCGAGGTCGAGCGTGCGCGGCAGGGCGGCGGCGACGGCTCGATCGTCGCCGAGTTCGGCGAGCAGCACCCGCGCCGGTGCGGCGCGCAGAGTGGGCCAGGACGCGGCGAAACCGGGATGCAGCGGGCGGGCGTCGACGTCGTCCTCGGGAACCCAGGCCAATTCGGTGCTCTCGCGGTTGCCGGTGGTCGGCAGCGTCATCACCGCGTCGGCGACGACCGTGGTGTAGGTCCAGCCGCTCAGGGCCGACGCTGTCACCCGCTCGCCGCGCACCCGGACGTCGGCCGGGTCGATGCCCGCCTCTTCCCACGCCTCGCGGACCGCCGCGTGCACGGGCGTCTCGTGACTGTCCCGCGCGCCGCCGGGCAACGCCCAGGTCCCGCCTTGATGACTCCACGGCGCGCGGTGTTGCAGCAGCACCGCCGAACCGCCATCGGCCAGCGGAGCGCGCAGCAGCAGTCCGGCGGCGCCGAAGCGCCCCCAGTGCCGCAATCCGTCCGGGCCACGCGACCAACCGTCACCGTCACCACGCATGTCGTACCCATCCTCGTCCAGCCGCGGGCAGCGCCTCACCGCCGTCTCCTCCCAATCGGGGGTGTTTCACACGCCGCGGCGCCCGTACGACCACAATAAACTCCGCACCAACACGCACGGATCGATCGGATATCCGGTCCAGCCGTCGAGAAATCCGCGTACGCGGCCCAAACTGGGGAGGTGGACATGGCTAGCTCCGAGCCGACGACGGCCGAACTCCGGCCGTCGTCCGCGCCCGAGCCCGCCGGTCGGGACGATCCGGGCGGCCTGAGCGTCGCGGTGGTGCGCGAACGTCTCGACCTGACCAATCTGCGTTCGTTCGCCAATTCCTCACCGGGACGGCTGATCGCGCTCGGGCTGCTGCTCATCGGGTTGTGCCTGGCCGCGGGCTCGATGACCGCCGCGACGGTCGGTGACCGACAGCAGGGCCTGGATGTGTTGCTGCGCGACACCGAACCGGACGCGCATTCCGCGCTCCGGCTCTACACTTCGCTGTCGATCGCCGACGCAGCGGCGAGCACCGCCTTCATCTCCGGCGGGCTGGAGCCGCAGGCGGTGCGGGATCGCTACACGCAGGCACTGGGCGAAGCGTCGGCGGAATTGGTCACCCAATCCGACGCGGCGGCCGATCCGGATGCGCGGCTGCGCACCGGCATAGTCACCGGCCTGCCGGTGTACTCCGGTCTGGTGGAAACCGCACGGACGAACAATCGCAGCGGATATCCGGTCGGCGCCGCGTATTTGAGCGAGGCCTCCAACCAGATGCAGACGACGCTGCTACCTATGGCCGAGGAACTGCACAATCATCGCTCGGCGGCGGTGACCGCCGCGCAGCGCAACCACGTGCGCCCGCCGTGGTCCGCGATCGGCCTGCTGCTGCTCACCCTCGGCGTGCTGGTCTGGGTCCAGCGCGATCTGGCGCGACGCTGGCGGCGGGTGCTCAACCCGGGACTGGTGCTCGCGTCGGCGGCCATGCTGATCCTGCTCGCGTGGACGGTGATCGCGGGCTCGGTGTCGGCGGCGGCGATGATCAGCGCTCGCGACGACGGCGCGGTGCCCTCCTCCCGGTTGACCGAGAGCCGCATCCTGGTGCAGCAGGCCCGCGCCGCGGAGACCTTGAAATTGGTGCGCCGCGACGCGACCGGCGACTACGACCGCACCTACGACGCGGACATCGAACGGCTGGCCGATCTGATCGGCAAGTATCCCGGCTCCGCGCCCGCGGCGAACGAGATGCGCAATGCCGTGCCTGCCCTGGCGCGCTGGCGAGTGGCGCACCAGCGCATGAACGACGCGCTGGCGAAGGGCGATTTCAACAGCGCGGCCGTGGTGGCGACCGGACCCGGCTCGGCGGACGTCACCGTGCAGGTGGAGGCGCTGGACCGTTCGCTGGAGCAAGGCATCGCCGCCACCAGGGACACGCTGCGCGACAGGATCTCCCATGCGGCCCGCACCCTGGACTTCCTCGGCGCGGGCGCGATGGTGCTCGGCATACTGGCGGCAGGCTATGTCGGACTGGGCATCTGGCCCCGGCTTCGGGAGTACCGATGAGATCCGCGCGCGGCATTCTGGTGGCCACCCTCGTCGTAGTGACGCTGGCGAGCGGCTGTGCGAGCGATTCCGGCGCGCCGGTGTCGGGCAAGACGCCGAAGTACACCGATCCCCCGTTGCCTGCCAAGGCCGTTCCGGTGCTCACCGATTCGCCGGTCCCGCCGTCGCCGGGCACGTCGCGGTGCGGAGACCCGACCGCGAGCCTGCGTCCGACCGGAGCGGGCGCTGCCGCGCGCGGCGCGGCGATCGACGCGATCCGGGCGCGCGGCAGGCTGCTCGTCGGATTGGACACCGGCAGCAATCTGTTCAGCTACCGTGACCCGATCTCCGGCGCCATCGTCGGTTTCGACGCCGACATCGCCAGGGAAGTGGCCCGCGATCTGCTCGGCAGCCCGGATCTGATCGAGTTCCGCAGCCTCGGCTCCGCCGAGCGGGAGACGGCGTTGCAGAACCGCACCGTCGACCTGGTCGCCAAGACCATGACGATCAACTGCGAGCGCCGCGAGAAGGTCACGTTCTCCACCGTCTATCTGCGCGCCAACCAGCGGGTGCTCGCGGTGAAGAACTCCGGGATCCGCAGCCTGGCCGATCTGGCGGGCCGGCGGGTTTGCATCGTCTCGGGCACCACGTCGCTGGAGCACATGCGCCGCGACCAGCCCGCCGCGACCATCCTCACCGTGCCGAGCTGGGCCGACTGTCTGGTCGTGCTGCAACAGCGCCAGGTCGACGCGGTGAGCACCGACGACGCCGTGCTCGCAGGCCTGGCCGCGCAGGACCCGTACACCGAGCTGGTCGGCGGCAGCATCAGCGAGGAGCCGTACGGCATCGGCATCACCAAGGGCAACGACGACCTGGTCCGCTTCGTCAACGGCACACTGGAACGCATCCGCAACGACGGCACCTGGGTCGGGCTTTACCAGAAATATCTCACCGTTCTCGGCCCCGTACCCGCTCCACCCGCCCCTACGTATCAGGACTGACGGGTCGATGAGCACACGGCAGGTCCCCGAGCCCGACCCGGACGAGAACGCCGCGGTAGGGCCCGGCCCGGCCGCTGTGTTCGAGGGTGGATCCAGCGCGGCCGGGCGGCAGCAGAACGCGGCGGCGGCGAAACCGTCGCGTGGAGACCACGCGGACCCGCGACAACTGGGGGCACACGCCACGGGAACGGGGCGGCGCGCGGGTGTGGGCGAGCTGGACACGGAACGCGAACCATTGCCCGCGGATGCGGAACAGTCGGCGGAAGAGGCGGATTCGGACGCGACCCGATTGAACCGCCCGGAAACGGCATCGAGCACGGCCGCGTGGCTACGCGACCCCGCCGAAAGGCAAGAGACACCGGAACCGGGCGGAACCCAGGGCACGGCGGCGTACGCGGCGACATCGGATCAGACGCGACGCACGGATTCCGAACCCGCGTCGGCTCCGCAGCGCACCTCCGGACGCAGCGTGCGCACCGCGCGCACCCGGCCTGCGGTGCGGCGGCTCGGCGCCGGGCTGGTGCCTATCCCGACGGTGACGCCCGCGGATCCCCGCGACGCCGTGCTCACCAACGCGGTCGTCTCCGAAGGCAGGCGATTCTGCTGGCGCTGCGGCAAACCGGTCGGCCGGGCGACGGCGACCCGGCCCGCGACCACGGCGGGCACCTGCGCGACCTGCGAGGCGCCCTTCGACTTCCGTCCTACGCTGTACCCGGGCGACATGGTGGCGGGACAGTACGAGATCCAGGGCTGCATCGCGCACGGCGGACTCGGCTGGATCTATCTGGCGATCGATCGCAATGTCAGCGACCGCTGGGTCGTGCTGAAGGGCCTGCTGCACGCCGGTGACGCCGAAGCGCAGGCGGTCGCCATGGCCGAACGCCAATTCCTCGCCGAGGTGGCGCACCCCAGCATCGTCAAGATCTACAACTTCGTCGAGCACACCGGCGCGGACGGCACACCCGTCGGCTACATCGTCATGGAGTACGTCGGCGGCCGGTCGCTGCGCGACATCCTCGACTCCTACGAACGCCCGAAGCGCATGCCGGTCACCGAGGCGATCGCCTACCTGCTCGAGATCCTGCCCGCGCTGGACTACCTGCACTCGACCGGCCTGACCTACAACGACCTCAAGCCCGACAACGTGATGGTCACCGACGACCAGGTCAAACTGATCGATCTCGGGGCCGTCGCCACCATCGAAGCGTACGGAAACCTTTACGGCACCAGAGGGTTCCAGGCGCCGGAGATCGCGCGTACGGGCCCGACCGTCGCCTCCGACGTCTACACCGTGGGGCGCACGCTGGCCGTGCTCACCTTGAACATGCCTTCGGAGCACGGACGGTACCTCGACGGCCTGCCCGACCCCGCCGACCAGCCGGTGCTGGCTCGCTACCAGTGTTTCCATCGTCTGCTGCTGTGCGCCACCGACCCGGACCCGCAACGCCGCTTTCCCTCCGCCCGTGCGATGTCCGCCCAGATGTCGGGCGTGCTGCGGGAGATCCTCGCGCTGGAGACCGAGACCGAACACCCGCAGTTGTCCACCGTCTTCACGCCGCCGCGGTCCAGTTTCGGCACCGAGGAATTGATCAGTCAAACCGACGCCTACACCGACGGCCGCCCCCGCAGCAGCCTGCTCGACGCCCCCGATGTGGTGGCGGCGTTGCCGATTCCGCTGCTGGATCCGGCCGACCCGGCCGCGCCCCTGCTCTCGGCAGCCGTGCATCCCGAGCCCGCCCACGCGCTGGAGGCGCTGCGGCACGCACGTGAGCGAGCCGAAGCCGATCCCGGCAACGCCCCGGAGACGCTCGAGCTGGAACTCACCCTCGCCGAGGCGCGCGTGCGGCTCGATCTGCGCGAGTCCGCCACGGTGCTTGACTTGCTGGCGCGGCTGCCCGAACGGGAGTGGCGGGTGAGCTGGTTTCGGGGCATGGCCGAATTGCTCGACCGGGAGTACGAGCGCGCCTTCACCGACTTCGACGAGGTCTTCCGGGTGCTCCCCGGCGAACTCGCCCCCCAGCTGGCGCTCGCCGCAACGGCCGAACTCGTACTCCAGCATTGGGATTCGCCGGATCCCGAACAGTGGCGCAGCTATGCCGAGCAGGCTTACGAGACCGTCTGGCGCACCGACCGCACCGTGGTGAGCGCCGCCTTCGGGCTGGCCAGGCAGCTGGCGGCGGACGAGCGGGTGGCCGAGGCCGTGCAGGCGCTGGACGCCGTGCCCGCCGCGTCACGGCATTTCACCACCGCGCGGATGACGGCGGTGCTGCTGATGCTCACCGCCGCGCCGATAGCCGATCTCGACGAGGCCACCCTGCACATCTCGGCGTCTCGGATGCTGAGCCTGCCCGCGGGCGAGAGTCGCGCGGTGCAGATGCGGGTGCTGGTGCTCGGCGCGGCCCTCGCGTGGCTCCAGGCGGGCAACACGCCGAAGCGTCCCGATGCCACACTGTTCGGCGCGCCGTTCACCGAACGCGAACTCCGCGCGGGCGCCGAGACGGGCCTGCGCTCGCTGGCTCGTGGAGCGCCCAACCGCAGGCATCGCTACGCGCTCGTCGACCTGGCCAACCTCATTCGCGCGAAGACCTGGATCTAGCCGTCGACCACGTGCCGCGCGGCGCGGGCGATGGCCAGTTCCTCGTTGGTCGGCACCACGAGCACCGCGACCGGTGCGCCGGGCGGGGAGATACGCCGCGCGGCACGGTTTTCCGCGGTGTTGGCCGCGGGATCCACCTCGATGCCGAACGCGCCGAGACCGGCCAGGGCGTCGGCCCGCACCTGTGGGCTGTTCTCGCCGACTCCTCCGGTGAAGGTGATCGCGTCGACGCCGCCCAGGTCGATCAGGTACGCGCCGAGGTAGCGCCGCAGCCGATGGATGTACACGTCGTAGGCCAGCCGCGCGGCCTCGTCCCCGCCGTCGATGAGACGGCGCAGTTCGCGGAAGTCGTTCACGCCGGACAGGCCCTTGATCCCGGAATCCCGGTTGAGCAGCGTGTCGATCGCATCGATGTCCAGGTGCGCCGACCGCGCCAGATGCGCCACGATGCCGGGATCGAGATCACCGGACCTGGTGCCCATCACCAGGCCTTCCAGCGGCGTGAGGCCCATGCTGGTATCGATCGGACGACCGCCACGGATGGCCGACGCCGACGCGCCGTTGCCGAGGTGGAAGACGATCTGGTTCAGCTCGGCGGGGTCACGCCCGAGGAAGTCGGCCGCGCAGCCGGACACGTATTCGTGCGAGGTACCGTGGAAGCCGTACTTCCGAATGCCATGCGCGGCCGCCACTTTGGCGTCGATGGCGTAGGTCTTCGCGGCGGCGGGCAAGCCGTGGAAGAAAGCCGTGTCGAACACCGCGACCTGCGCCACGCCCGGCAACAGCGCCCGCGCGCTCTCGATCCCGGCGACGTTGGCCGGATTGTGCAGCGGCGCCAGCGCGGCTAGTTCGCTGATCGCGGCCACCACGTCGTCGTCGATCAGGGTGGGCCGGTAGAACACCTCGCCGCCGTGCACCACCCGGTGCCCGACCGCCCGCACGCCTTCGCGTACCAAGTCGTGGCCCGTCGCGGCGAACGTGTCGAAGATCAGTCGCAGCCCGGCGGCGTGGTCGGCGATCCGCTCGCGGCGCTCGGTGGTCGAGCCGTCGGCGCGATGCTCGATCCCACCTTCGTCCTCGCCGATCCGCTCGACCACGCCCGAGGCCGCGACCACGCCCGAATCCGGGTCCACCAGCTGGTATTTGATGGACGAGGAGCCGGAATTGATCACCAGCACCATGCCCTCGGCCGTCTTGCTCATCACGCCTCCCGTGTCCCGCGGTCGCGTCGCACTCGCTCGGCAACCACGATCACCACGCGCTTGTTCCGCGACGCGCCCGCGCCGCGACGGCGAACGCACCCATCAGCTGTCCTGCGCCTGGATGGCGGTGATCGCCACGGTGTTGACGATGTCGGCCACCAGCGCGCCGCGCGACAGGTCGTTGACCGGCTTGCGCAGACCTTGCAGCACCGGGCCGATCGCGATCGCGCCCGCGCTGCGCTGCACCGCCTTGTAGGTGTTGTTGCCGGTATTGAGGTCGGGAAACACGAACACCGTGGCGCGCCCGGCGACTTCCGAATCGGGCAGCTTGGCGTCGGCGACGGTCGGTTCGATCGCGGCGTCGTATTGGATCGGCCCCTCCACCGGCAACTTCGGTGCGCGCTCGCGCGCCAGCTTCGTCGCGACGCGCACCTTGTCCACGTCCGCCCCGCTACCGGATTCGCCGGTGGAGTACGACAGCATCGCGACCCGGGGCTCGATGCCGAAGCGGTCGGCGGTCGCCGCGGACGAGATCGCGATATCGGCCAGCTGCTCCGCGGTCGGATCCGGCACGACCGCGCAATCGCCGTACGCGAGCACCCGGTCGGCCAGGCACATCAGGAACACGCTGGAGACGGTGGAGACGCCTTCCACCGTTTTGATGATCTCCAGCGACGGGCGGATGGTGTGCGCCGTGGTGTGCGCCGCGCCGGAGACCATGCCGTCGGCGATCCCCTTGTACACCATCATGGTGCCGAAATACGAGATGTCGGCGACGGTTTCGCGGGCGCGCTCCAGCGTGATGCCCTTGTGTTTGCGCAGTTCGGCGTATTCGGCGGCGAACTCGTCCAGGTAGCCGGAGTTGCGTGGGTCGAGCACCTGCGCGGCGGAGATGTCCACCCCGAGTTCGGCGGCGCGGGCGCGCACCGCCGTCTCGTCGCCGAGGATGACCAGATCGGCGATCTTGCGCTGCAACACCCGTCCGGCCGCGCGCAGGATACGGTCGTCGTCGCCCTCCGGCAGCACGATGCGTTTGCGATCGGCTCGCGCGCGCTCGATGAGCTGGTATTCGAACATCTGCGGCGTGACCACCGGACTGTGCGGAACGTCGATGCGCCGCAACAGCTCCGCGGCGTCCACGTGTTCCTCCATCAGAGCCAGAGCGGTGTTCACCTTGCGTGGGTTGCCCGCGGACATGCGGCCCCGGCTGCGGTACGCGGCGCCCGCCGTGTCGTAGGTGCCGAGCTCGGTGGTGAGGATCGGCAACTTGGGTTTCAGGCCGGTCATGAGCCGCGCCACCGCGGGATGCGGCAGCAGGCCGCCGTTCATGATGATGCCCGACAGCGACGGAAAGCCCTCGGCCTCGTGCGCGTTCACGACGCTCAGCAGTACGTCGGACCGATCGCCCGGCGCGATCACCACCACGCCCTCGGTCAGCCGTTCCAGGATGTGCTCGGCGGTCATGCCGCCGACCATGACCTTCAGCGCCTCGCGGTGCAGCAATTCCGGGTCACCGCTGTACATCTCGCCGTCGATGGCGGCGCACAGCTCGGCCATGGTGGGGGCGATCAGCAAGGGGACCTCGGGCAGTGTCCAGGACGGGACGTCGAACCCGCCGAGCGCCGCGCTCACCTCGTCCAGCCGATGCGGGTCGCAGCGATTGGCGATGATGGCGACCAGCTGCGCGTGCTCGTGCGCCAGCTCCGACGCGCACAGTTCGGCCAGCTGCTTCACCTCGTCCGGAGTGCGCCCGGCGCCGCGGACCACCAGTAACACGGGTGCGCCCAGATTGACCGCGATCCTGGCGTTGAAGCGCAACTCGCTGGGGCTGGCCACGTCGGTGTAGTCGCTGCCGACCACCACCACCGCGTCGCACGCTTTGGCGACCTCGTGGAAGCGCAGCACGATCTCGCTGATCGCCGCGTCCGGATCGGCGTGCACCTGCTCGTAGGTGGTGCCGATCGCCTGCGCGTAGTCGATGTCCGCCGTGCTGTGCTCGAGCAGCAGTTCGAGGATGTAGTCGGGTTCGGTGGTCGAGCGTGTGATCGGCCGGAACACCCCGACCCGCGCGGTCGTCGCGCACAGCGTCTGCAGTACCCCGAGGGCCACCGTCGACTTACCGGTGTCGCCTTCGGGAGAGGCGATGTACACGGCGGATGGAGCGTTGTCGGCCATGTCCCAGAGCTTAGTGAACCAGCGGCAACCGGAACCCGCCGCGCGACGATCGTCACCCACCGGGGCCTGCTCGGCGAGGTTCGATACGTGCTGGCGCGAAGCCGCCGAAGCCGATATCCCGGGCCGCTATAGTCCGGGCATGGCTGAGCAATTTCCGGACCGGCAGTGGGGTTCGCGGACCAACCTATTCGCTCGCGCGGCAAGCAGATTCGCGGCCACCAAGCCCGGCTCCCGACTCGTCCGGGCCCTCACGCCACTGGACCGGGCGGTCCTGGAGCGCACCCATGCCAAGTACACCGTGCTCGGCCCGATCGGCGCGCCGGTCATCCTGCTGACGACGATCGGACGCAAGTCC
Source organism: Nocardia sp. NPDC003999 (assembly GCF_053604885.1). Lineage (NCBI taxonomy): Bacteria > Bacillati > Actinomycetota > Actinomycetes > Mycobacteriales > Nocardiaceae > Nocardia > Nocardia sp. NPDC003999. The sequence goes on along the minus strand of NZ_JBSGIB010000004.1, from coordinate 404,194 downwards.
GGCCAACCGCGCACCCAGCCGTTGTTGTACGTGCACGACGGCGACACGCTCTACGTGATCGGCAGCAACTTCGGCCAGGCGCACCACCCGGCCTGGACCACGAACCTCCTGGCCCACCCCACCGCGACGGTGGCGATCGCGGGCGAACGCATCCGGGTAACCGCCACCCCCGTCGAGACTCCCGACAAAGACGCGATCTTCCAACGCTTCGTCGACATCACCGGCGCCTACGCCGCCTACCGCTCCCGCACCACCCGCGACCTGCGCATCTTCGCCCTCCGCCGGGCGTGACTTCGCGAGTGGCACACCAGTGCGGCATCGGCCGAGAAGACGTATCCGTGGTGTGCCACTCGTGGACGGTCAGGCCAGAGCGCGGAGGCGGGGGGCCAGGTCGCGCTGGAAGAGGTCGAGGAAGCGGCGCTGGTCGTGGCCGGGGGCGTGGAAGACCAGGTGGTTGAGGCCCGCGTCGATGTAGGGCTTGATCTGGGCGACAGCCTCGTCGGGGTCGCTGGCGACGATCCAGCGCTTGGCGATCTGCTCGATGGGCAGCGCGTCGGCGGCGGCCTCCATCTCGATCGGGTCGGTGATGCTGTGCTTCTGCTCCGGGGTGAGCGACAGCGGAGCCCAGAACCGGGTGTTCTCCCTGGCCAGTTCCGGATCGGTGTCGTAGGAGAGCTTGATCTCGATCATCCGATCGATGTCGTCGACGCTGCGGCCGGTCTTCGCCGCGCCCTCCGCGACGGCGGGCATCAACTTCTCGGTGTAGAGGTCCATCCCCTTGCCCGAGGTGCAGATGAAGCCATCGCCCGCGCGTCCGGCGTACCGCGCGACCAGGGGGCCGCCCGCGGCGACGTAGATCGGGACACCGCCCTTGGGCACGTCGTAGATGGAGGCGCCGACGGTCTTGTAGTACTCGCCGTCGAAGTCGACGCGGTCGCCGGTCCACAGGGCGCGCATCAGGTCGACCGCCTCGCGCAGGCGCGCGAAACGCTCCTTGAACTCCGGCCATTCGCCGGTGTAGCCGGTGGCGATCTCGTTGAGCGCCTCACCGGTGCCGACACCGAGCATCACGCGATCGGGGTACAGGCAACTCATGGTGGCGAATGCCTGCGCGATCACCGCTGGGTTGTAGCGGAACGTCGGGGTGAGCACCGACGTGCCGAGCTGGATGCGCTGGGTGCGCTCACCGACCGCGGCCAGCCAGGCCAGCGAGAAGGGCGCGTGTCCGCCCTTGTGCCGCCAGGGCTGGAAATGGTCGCTCACGGTGGCGCTGTCCAAGCCGTGTTGCTCGGCCAGCACCGCGATCTCGACGAGTTCACGGGGACCGAACTGCTCCGCCGATGCCTTGTATCCGAGCTTGAGTCCGCTCATCTGCACGCTCCTCGCGTTTCGTTTCGCCGCCATCGCGATCCGTCATCGACAGTAGTCAACGCTGCCGCCCTCCGCGCCGACGGCCCGACGCGGATGATCTTCACAGCGGAGAACACCGCGGCGGGGGCGAAATGTTTCTGCGGTGGCGGCCGCGGGGCGGTAGCGGATAATGGCCCGCGTGAGCGCAGACGACGAGCCGATCCTGTCCTACTTGACCGATATGGACGGCGTGCTGGTGCACGAGGACCATCTGATTCCGGGCGCCGACAAGTTCCTCGCCGAACTGCGCGCCAACGAGACACCGTTCCTGGTGTTGACGAACAATTCGATCCGCACGCCGCGCGATCTGCAGGCGCGACTGCGGCACACCGGGCTCGACATCCCGGAAGAAGCGATCTGGACCTCCGCGCTGGCCACCGCCACCTTCCTGAACGAACAGCGCCCCAACGGCACCGCTTACGTGGTGGGCGAATCCGGCCTCACCACCGCACTGCACGAGATCGGCTACGTGCTGACCGACAGCGACCCGGACTACGTCGTCCTCGGCGAGACCCGCACGTACTCTTTCGAGGCCATCACCACCGCGATCCGGCTGGTCGAGCGAGGCGCCCGTTTCATCGCGACCAACCCCGACCCGACCGGCCCGTCCCGCGATGGCTCGCTGCCCGCGACCGGCTCGGTGGCCGCGCTGATCACGCGCGCCACCGGACGCGACCCGTACTACGTCGGCAAGCCGAACCCGCTGATGATGCGCTCCGCGCTGCGCCGCATCGGCGCACATTCTCAGTCGACGGTGATGATCGGCGACCGGATGGACACCGACGTGATCTCCGGCCTGGAAGCGGGCATGCGCACGATCCTGGTCACCTCGGGCATCTCCACCCGCGCGTCCTTCGAGGCCTACCCCTACCGCCCCACGATGGTGGTGGACTCCGTCGCCGACCTGATCGGGAAGACCGAGTCCCCGTTCGCCGACTGAGCGACACGTCCGGACCTGCGACGAACCACGCCGCCGCTGCCGCCTCCTCGGTCTCGGAAGCCCGCCGGGGACCAGGAACTCGGCGATCCGACAACAGCCGCTGCCCAGAGGCTCGGCGCGCGAAAAGCTTTCCGCGACCCGCACTTCCGCCTACGACGACGTACGCTGCGGTCGAACGCGATCGTCGTTGGTTGGCGCGGCTAGGCGCCGTCCGTGGTGATCGCGTCGATCGCGGCGGACAGCGTGGTGAGCACCTCGACGGTGCGCGCGAGCTGATCGCGGCCGAGTTCGTTTACGAGCCGTTCGGCCAGCACTTTGTGTTGCGGGTTGATGCGGTGCACCGCGGCCCGGCCCGCGTCGGTGACCGCGACGAGTTTCGCGCGCCGGTGGGCGGGATTGGGCTGGTATTCGGCGAGCCCTTTATCCACGAGCAGATCCGCGATGCGCTGGACGCTCTGGCGGGTGATGCCCATCTCGCGGGCGATGCCCGCGACGGGTAGCGGCGCACGCAGCACCGCACCGAGCACTTGCCACCAAGCGGCGGTCAGGCCCGCCGGTCGCGCCAGTTCCTCGGCCACGCCGAGGAACTGACCGTTCAAACGGAACGACGTGATCGCCGCCGCGGCGAACAATTCCTGTTCTGGGGTCATGCGTCGCCTCCCGATGCCGGCGATCCGGTCGGATCACCGACGATTCTCGCTCACGCGTGCTGCGCGTCGTATTCCGCCAGCACCGCCCATCCGGCCGGATCGGAGTGCGCGTACAACGCGTACCAGCCATCCAGCACGTGCGGCTCGTACACGCCGAGCCTGCCGAGCACCTCGCGCGCGAACTCGAACGGCGCGCTCGCCCCGGCGGTGATGACGTCACCGTCGGTGACGGCCGGTTCGTCGACGTAGTGGTGCGCACCCGAATACCCGCTGTAGCGAAGGTATTCGGCGACGTTGCTGGTGTGCTCGCGAGTGTCGAGCAGACCCGCCTTGGCCAAGCCGAATGTCGCACCGCACATCGCGGCGACCGGAACACCGGCGTCCACGAACTCGCGTGCCTTGTGCGCGAACGGATCCAAGTGCGGCCCCTCCCAGGTGTCCGCGCCCGGCAGGATCAACATCGCGCTGTCCGCGGGGGTCAGCTCGGCGAGCACGACATCCGGCACGATGCGCATGCCGCCCATCGTCGTGATCGGCTCCACGGTCAGGCCGACCGTCTTCACCTGCCAGGTTCCCGGTTCCCGGTGCCAGCTCGGCTTGTTGATGTGCGCGGTCGCCGCGCCCACCTCCCAGTCGGCGAGTGTGTCGTAAACGGCCATGTGCACGGTCTTCATCACGACAGTATGCTGTCATATTTGACAGCATACTGTCAATGCGAACGATCGTCCGCACTGCCCGCGAACCGGCAACTACGCTGAACGCATGCGAATTTCGGTGGCGGCGGACGAGCGGGTCGGAGTGGCCGCGGAACTGGTCGACGAACTGGGCAAGCGCGGCCACCAACTCGTGTTGCACGGCGCGCTGTCCGACGAGGAACGCGACGACTGGGCCTGGGCCAGCGAAGCGGCCGCCCGCGATGTCGCCTCCGGCCACGCCGACCAAGCCGTCGTCTGCTGCTGGACCGGCACGGGCGCCTCGATCGCGGCCAACAAGGTCGCAGGTGTCCGCGCCGCACTCTGCGCGGACGCCTCGACCGCGGCGGGCGCCCGCACCTGGAACGACGCCAACGTCCTTGCCCTGAGCCTGCGTTCGACCTCCAGCGCCGAGCTACGGGAGATCCTCGACTCCTGGTTCACCACCGAACCGAGCTCGTCCCCGGACGACCGGGCCAACATCGCCCATCTCACCGACATCGAGCGCACCGCCGATGCCTGACGAAGCCTTCTCCGCGTAACGTGCGGCGTCGACAGCACGAAAGCGGACGCCCTCCCGCCCGCGATGGCGACGAAACCCGGCGATACGGTCGAGGCATGTCCGTGCAGAGCGCCGGTGGCACGTTCGGGAACTACTCGCTCGAACGCTTGCTGGGTCGTGGCGGCATGGGTGAGGTGTGGTTGGCACACGACCTTGAGGGCCGCGCCGTGGCGCTCAAGGTGCTGTCCGCGGCGTATACCGCGGATTCGCTCTATCGGCAGCGCTTCGAGCGGGAGGCGCGGTTGGGCGCTCGGGCGCGCGACCCGCACATCGTGCCCATCCACGCGTTCGGCGAGGTCGACGGCCATCTGTTCTTGGAGATGGCCTACATCGATGGCGTCGACTTGGGCACCCGGCTGCGATCGGGCGCGCTGCCGCCGGATCGGGCCGTCGACGTCATCGCCCAGGCCGCCGAGGCGCTGGACGCCGCGCACGCGGCCGGACTCGTGCACCGCGATGTGAAGCCGGGCAACATCCTTCTGCACACCAGCGGTTTCGTATATCTGATCGATTTCGGTATCGCCCGCGCCGCCGACGGCACCGCGCTCACCGCCACCGGGCTGGTGGTCGGCACGCTGGGGTACATGGCGCCGGAGCGATTCACCGGCACGGTCGATGCCAGGTCGGATGTCTATTCGCTGGCCTGCGTGCTCTACGAGACCCTCACCGGACAACCGCCCTACGGCGCGGGCGATCCGGCACAACAGATGCGGGCGCATCTGATGGCCGAGCCGCCGCGCGCCTCGCGGGCAGCCCACGGCGTCCCGGCCGCACTCGACGACGTCATCGCCCGGGGAATGGCCAAAGAGCCGGACGCACGCTATGGCAGCGCGGGGGAACTCGCCGCGGCGGCGTCGGCCGCTCTGGCCCGGTCCACGGTTGGGCGACCAGTCCCGCCTCTCCCGGCACCGGCCGCCCGCCCGCGAACTCGCGTCATGACCGCCGCCACTGCGGCGCAGCCGACGCCCGAGGTACGTTCACCCGCTCCGACCGGGCAGCTCCATCGTCGGCGAAAGCGCCGATGGATACCCGTCGCCGCAGGGGCGGCGCTCGTCGCCGCGGCGGCGTTGTGGCTGCTGGTAGGCGGCATCGGGTCCGCGCCCGTCGCGGGTCCGACGACCCGCGAAACCGCTACGCCGACCGATACTCCGCTGCCCCCGACCGGCGGACAACCCGCGAATCCGGGTACTGCCGTGCGCGACGGAAACTTCGCTTTCACCGTGACCGATGTGGGCTCCGGCGGCGGTTCCCGAACCATCGTCACGCTGACGGTCACCAACGTGTCCGACCGCGACCAAGTCCTCGACATCACCGGTCAACGGCTGGTCACCACCGCGGGCCGCTCCGTCGCACCCGACGCGGCGGCCACCGCCGGACTCAACCCGCCCGGCGACGATTTCGCACGCATCGCGCCCGGCCGCGCCGGCACGATCCGGCTGGCCTTCGACCTGCCGGGCAAGAACAAGAACGGCAAGAAGAACGACAAGAAAGACGACGTTCCGAGCCACTTGATCCTGCACGGTGCACCGTCTTCACCCGGCGTCACCATGCCGATGTGACCGATCCCTGCTCAGGCGAGGGCTTGGTCGAGATCCTGAAGCAGGTCTTCCACGTCCTCCAGGCCCACCGAGATGCGGACGACGCCGTCGGACAAACCGATGGTGGCCCGGCCTTCGGGGCCCATGGCGCGGTGTGTCGTGGTCGCGGGGTGGGTGATCAGGGACTTGGCGTCACCGAGGTTGTTGGAGATGTCGACGATGCGCAACCGGTTCAGGACTTCGAACGCGCGCTTCTTCGCCTCGTTCTCGGGTGCGTTCAGCTCGAAGGTGACCACGGTGCCGCCGCCGCTCATCTGGCCCGTGGCCAGCGCGTACTGCGGATGCGAATCCAGGAACGGGTATCGCACCCAGCTGACGGCCGGGTTGCTCTCCAGGAAGCGGGCGATCCGCAGCGCGGACTCCGTCGAATGGCGCACCCGCAGCGGCATCGTCTCCAAGCCTTTGAGCAGCGTCCACGCGTTGAACGGGCTCAGCGCGGGGCCGGTGTGGCGCATCAGCGTCTTCACCGGGCCGTCGATGTAGTCCGTGGCGCCGAGGATGGCGCCGCCCAGCACGCGGCCTTGCCCATCGATGTGCTTGGTGCCGGAGTAGACCACCACGTCGGCGCCGAGTTCGAAGCCGCGTTGCAGCAGCGGAGTGGCGAACACGTTGTCCAGCACGACCTTCGCGCCTGCCGCGTGCGCCAGCTCGCTCACCCGCCGCACGTCGACCAACGTCTGCATCGGATTGGCGGGCGTCTCGAAGAAGACCGCCTGAGTGGGCACGGACAGCGCCTGTTCCCACTGGTCCAGATCCTCGCCGTCGACGAAGACGGTCTCCACGCCCCAGCGCGGCAGTATCTCGTTGCACACCACGAAGCACGAGCCGAACAGGCTGCGCGCGGCGACGAGCCGGTCGCCGGCGCCCAGCAGCGCGCCCAGCGCGGTGAACACCGCGGCCATGCCGCTCGCGGTCGCGAAGCACGCCTCGGCGCCGTCGAGCAGGCGCATCCGCTCCTCGAACATGGCCACCGTCGGGTTGCCGTAGCGGGAGTAGACGAAATGTTCGACCTCGCCGGTGAACGCGGCCTCGGCGGCCTCCGCGCTCTCGTAGACGAAGCCGGAGGTGAGGTAGAGCGCCTCGGCGGTCTCCTCGAAACCGGAGCGCCGCAGCCCGCCGCGCACGCCGAGCGTCGCGGGGCCGACGCTCTCGGGCAACGGCTTGTCGAACGCGCCGCCGGTGATCACGACTGCCGCCAGGGCAGTCCGAGGGCACGCCAGCCGGAGCCGCCGCGATGCCCGAATTCGTCGAGCGGGCCTTCGAAGCCCTCCAGCACGTTGTAGGAGGTGCGGTAGCCCGCCGAGGTGGCGGCGATCGCCGCGCCCACCGAACGCTGACCGGAGCGACAGAGGAAGACGACAGGAGCCTCGGGATCATGGCCGTCGAGCGCTTGCTTCAGCTGCTCGACGAACGTCTCGTTGCGCGCCCCCGTGGAATCGACCCACTCGATCAGCACGGTCGGCCGTTCGATCGGGCTCGTGTCGGGGACTCCGACGAATCTCCATTCCGCTTCCGTCCGCACGTCCACCAGGACGGCTTCCGGATTGTCCCGCAGCAACTCCCAAGCCTGCTGAGCGGTGATGTCACCGGCATAACTCATGTGCACCTCCTGCGAATCCGCACTTGCCGCGCCCGGGACCAGGGCGCCGCCAGGTCGTCACCCGGAGCACCCCACCGCGGAGGAGGGTTGCCGACCAGCAATGCCGGGGCTTGACACTGGTTCTCATGACCTTCGACTGAGATTGCACCGACCCGGGTCACCGTGTCAAACGGTGACGCACCCTGCGCGAACGCTCAGGTGCATACCAGCCACTTGTCGCCGGATCTGGCGAGAATCCAGGTCGTCGTCTTCTCCTGCCCGTCCACCTTCGTGGTGACGGTCGCCTTGCCCCGGTCGCCGTCCACCATGGGCGGGTCGATTTTCGTGATCTCGACGGGCTTTCCGGCGCCGTCCTGGCCCGCCAGCGGTGAGTGGGCGGCGTCGAAGCCCTGGCACGCGGTGCCGGGCGGCGGCACGGCGTCGCTGCGGTTGGCACCGTCGACGAAGTTTCGGACGGCCGCCGTGATGCGGTCGGCGTCTGTGACATTTTTCTCAGCGGGCGACAGCACACCGCCGAGCACGATCGCGATCAGCACGATCGCCGCGACCACCGCGGCGGCGACGAACGGGACCACCGAGCGTTTATCGGTCTGATCGACCCGGATGATCTCGTCCTCGCCCGCGGTCGGCTGCTGTTCGGTCATGGCTCGATGATCCCTGGTCGGCGCCGGTATCGAGCGCTCGACCCCGGGCAATACACCGGCGCGGCGCCGACCAGGGGCGAGCGGCGGCGATAGACCGCGCGCGAGCGGGTAAGCGGCAATCGTGGCTGTCGATGGCATCCGTCGAGTTCACGCACCGACGCGGGGCGGCGTCGGCCATCCCGATAGAATCGCGGGACGGCGGCCTGCTGTCATAGCGAATCGGCAGCTCTACGCCGCGGCGAACGGAGCACCGTGCAGCCACGAGCCGGCGACGCCGGCGTCCGCACCGGACGGGTGCGACCGAGCCGGTGCGTCAACTTAGCCTAAGCTAAGCCCGACGTCATTAATTGTTTCGACCATAAAGGTGCGCGTAAAGAGATGACCGAACAGAGTGCAGTAGAGGATGGCGGTGTCCGCGAGCCCTCCGTGGTGACGCAGGCTTCCTCCTCCGGGCCTGACGCGCACACCGCGAAGACCCGCCCGCTCCGCATCGCGATCGTGGGCGCCGGACCGGCCGGGATCTACGCCGCCGACGCCTTGATGAAGTCCGATGCCGAGGTGTCGATCGACCTCTACGAGCGCATGCCCGCGCCGTTCGGCCTGATCCGCTACGGCGTCGCGCCCGATCACCCCCGCATCAAGGGCATCATCACGGCCCTGCACAAGGTCCTCGACAAGCCGCAGGTGCGCCTGCTCGGCAACATCGACTACGGCACCGACATCACCCTCGACGACCTGCGGGCCTTCTACGACGCGGTGATCTTCTCCACCGGCGCCAACGCCGACCGCGCCCTGCCGATCCCCGGCATCGACCTCGACGGCTCCTACGGCGCCGCCGACTTCGTCTCCTGGTACGACGGCCACCCCGACGTCCCCCGCACCTGGCCGCTGGAGGCGGAGAAGGTCGCCGTCCTCGGCGTCGGCAACGTCGCCCTCGACGTCGCCCGCGTGCTGGCCAAGACCGGCGACGAACTGCTGCCGACCGAGATCCCGCCGAACGTCTACAAGGGCCTGGTGGCCAACAAGGCCGTCGAGGTGCACGTCTTCGGCCGCCGCGGTCCCGCGCAGGCCAAGTTCACCCCGCTGGAACTGCGCGAGCTCGACCATTCGCCCACGATCGAGGTCATCGTCGACCCCGAGGACATCGACTACGACGAAGGCTCCGAAGCCGCGCGCCGTCACTCCAAGCAGGTCGACATGGTCGCCAACACGCTCGAGCAGTGGGCCATCCGCGACGCGGGCGACCGGCCGCACAAGCTGTTCCTGCACTTCTTCGAATCCCCCGCCGAGATTCTCGGCGAGAACGGCAAGGTCGTCGGCCTGCGCACCGAGCGCACCGAGCTCGACGGCACCGGCAACGTCAAGGGCACCGGCGTGTTCAAGGACTGGGACGTGCAGGCGGTGTACCGCGCCGTCGGCTACTTGTCGCAGAACCTGACCAACCTGCCGTTCGACGACCAGGCCGGCACCGTGCCGAACGAAGCGGGCCGCGTGCTCATCGACGAGAACGCCGACGGCGCCGCGCGCTACCTGCCCGCGACCTACGTCACCGGCTGGATCAAGCGCGGCCCGGTCGGCCTGATCGGCCACACCAAGGGCGACGCCAACGAGACCATCGCCTGCCTGCTGGACGACGCTCCCGGCTTCACCCCGGCCGAGCGGCCCGACCCCGAGGCCGTCATCGAGTTCCTCGAAGGCAAGGGCATCCCGTTCACCACCTGGGCCGGTTGGTACCGCCTCGACGCGCACGAACGCTCCCTCGGTGAGCCGGAGGGCCGCGAGCGCGTCAAGGTCGTCGAACGCGAGGACATGCTGCGCGCCAGCGAACCCCACAAGGTCTGATCACCCCGCAGTGACCCCCTCCGCCGCCATCGCGACACCCCTGCTGTGGCAGCGGAAAATCCGACCCTGAGGCATTCTGTACAAGTGTTCGATGCCCACCTGCACATTTTCGACCCGCGGTTTCCGCTGGCCGAGAACGAGGGCTACCTGCCCGACCCATTCACCATCGCCGATTACCGGAAGCGCATGGCGCGCTACGACGTCACCGGCGGCGCCGTGGTCAGCGGGTCGTTCCAGGGCACGGACCAGACCTACCTGAAGGCCGCCCTCGCCGAACTCGGCGAGGGCTGGGTCGGCGTCACCCGGCTCGATCTCGACGCCTCCGACGAGGAGATCCTCGAACTGGACCGGATCGGTGTGCGCGCACTGCGTTTCAACCTCAAGCGCGCGGCCACCGACATCGCCGGAATGACGTTGCAGGCGCTGCGCGCGTACGAGCTGGCCGGCTGGCACGTCGAGGTCTACATCGACGGCACGATGCTGGCCTCGTTGCAACCGGTCATCTCCAAGCTGCCCGCGCTGTCGGTCGACCATCTGGGCATGTCCGCCGAAGGGCTGCCCTTCCTGCTGGACCTGGTCGACCGCGGAGCCAAGGTCAAGGCGACCGGTTTCGGCCGGGTCGCGATGAACGTCGCCGACACGCTGCGCCGCGTGCACGCGGTGAATCCGGAAGCCCTCATGTTCGGCACCGATCTGCCCGGTACCCGAGCCGGACGTCCGTTCCGGGACTCGGACGTGGATCTGCTCTGCGACGTGGTGGGCACCGACATGTACGCGGTGCTGGAGGACAACGCGCGCGCGTTCTATCGGCTCCCGGCCCGCGAGCGCGTCGTCCGCGAGGAGCCGGCCCCCACGCTGCCGCTGTACCGGCCCGAACCGCCGACCCTCCGGCTGCGCCGCGACGAACTCCCGGGAAGCCGCGCGGGCGACACGATCCCGTTCCCCGCCATCGATAGGTAGCGCTCAGACGGCGAACACACCGGCGAGCCACACACCGGTGGCAAGCAACGCGCCGAAGAGTTCGATCAGGATGGACAGTCCGACGCCCTTCAACGCGTGCACGGTCGCCTGCCACGCCTGCCGGTTGACGCGCAGCCGCTGGAGTTCCCAAAGATAAACGCCGAGAACGAAGCCCACGAACAGGCCGATCACCGGAATCACGAAGAAGCCGATGACGCCGAGTATCGCGCCGAGCAGGACCGCGCGGTTGGACACTCCCGCGTCCTTCATCCTGCGCCCCGGCCAGGTGTATTTGACGACGCCGGAGAGCACCAGCAGCACCGTGCTGATCGCGAAAACCGTCCAGGCCGTGGCGCCCCCGGTGAGAAAGGCCCAGACGGCGATGGCCGCGAAGATCAGGATGACGCCCGGCAGGATCGGCACGACGATGCCGACCAGACCGACCAGAATCGCGAGACCGGCGAGAAGGTTGTACCACCCCTGATCAGACAGCGCTTGCACACGTGCAGCCTAGGACCGGGCGACCGAACGGGCGACTCGTCGTCGAACCCGTCGTCCATCCGTCGTCCGGGTATGCCCCCGGCTCCGGCCCCGGCGTTATTGTCATACTGTCAATACAACCCTCCCGGCCGTGTTCGGGAGGACGCGCCGGACCGCCGGTGCGCTGGATCAACGACGAACCGAGGTAGGGCGTGAGCACTCCATCCACCGCCAAGCAGGGCCCGCTCGCGGGCATCAAGGTCATCGAGCTGGCCGGGATCGGTCCCGGTCCGCACGCCGCGCTGCTGCTCGCCGATCTGGGCGCCGACGTGGTGCGGGTGCAGCGTGCGGGCCAGCTGCCGGGCGGGTTCGACCGTCCGCAGCTGCGCGGCCGGACGATCGTCGAGGCCAACCTCAAGGACCCCGCCGACATCGAGAAGGTTCTCGGCCTCGTCGAGAAGGCGGACGTGCTGATCGAAGGCTTCCGCCCCGGCGTCACCGAGCGGCTCGGCATCGGCCCGGACGACGCGCTCGCCCGCAACCCGCGCCTGGTCTACGGACGGATGACCGGCTGGGGTCAGGAAGGCCCGCTGGCCGATCGCGCCGGACACGACATCAACTACATCTCCATCACCGGCGTCCTGCACGCCATCGGCCGCAAGGGCGAACGCCCGGTCCCGCCGCTGAACATGGTTGGCGATTTCGGCGGCGGCTCGATGTTCCTGGTGTTCGGCATCCTCGCCGCGCTGGTCGAGCGGCAGCAGTCCGGCAAGGGCCAGGTGATCGACGCGGCCATGGTCGATGGCGCCCTTGCCCTTTCGCACATGATCTGGGGCATGCGCGGCGCGGGCGCCTGGTCCGATGAGCGTGGCGTGAACCTGCTCGACACCGGAATGTCGTTCTACGACACCTACGAAACCTCCGACGGCAAGTACATGGCGGTCGGTGCGATCGAACCGCAGTTCTACGCCCAGTTGCTCGCCGGACTGGAGATCGAGGCGGACGGCCTGCCCTTCCAGCTCGACCCCGCCGGTCAGGAAACGCTGAAAAAGCTTTTCGCCGAGCGTTTCCGGACCAAGACCCGGGACGAATGGGCCGAGATCTTCGTCGGCACCGACGCGTGCGTCTCTCCCGTGCTGACATTCGACGAGGCGACGCGAAACGAGCACATCGCGGCCCGCGGCTCGCTGCTGGAGCTCGACGACATCACCCAGCACGCCCCCGCGCCGCGATTCTCCCGCACTCCGAACGGGATTCCGACCCCGCCGCCCACCACCGCCACCCCGATCGAGACGGTCTGGGCCGACTGAGCGCCGAGCGGGGTGGCATGGCGCCACTCCGCTTCGCGGCTGATAATTGAAACTTTTAACATACCAACCGGTTCGACAGTTCGGCACCGGGCCTGCCATACTGTCCGCGAGCAGGTGGCTTTCGAGAATCGCGAACCTCGTCCGGTCCGCTCCTTGACCGCTGCTCGAGCTGGAGGCCTCCGCGCCGTGCGAGCTTCTGCACACCGCCCGAGCACGACGAGGGCCAGCCCCGAGGGGTGGCCGGCCGATCGTGCTCGGCGGTGCTCGGAGGGGACATACCGCCTGCGGAGGCTCTCCCCAGCGACGAAATCGCTTCAGTAGCAGGTCAACGGCGTCAACGGGTCGGCGGCGCGTGGCGTGAGCGCCATATAGGCGGACGCGATGGCCTTGACCGCCAAACGCAATTCGGGTTCCTGGTGGGTGAACGGCAGCCGCAGGAACCGTTCGAACGCGCCTTGCACGCCGAATCGTGGCCCGGCGGCGAGTAATACGCCATGGTTGGGAGCCGTGGCCGCCAGCGCCGTGGAAACCGAGGTCGGCAGCTGTGCCCACACCGACATGCCGCCCGCGCCGACGGTGACGCGCCAGTCCGGCAGTTCCTCGGCGAGCGCGTCGAGCAGCGCGGCACGCTGCGAACGCAACTGGTCCCGGCGACGGTCGAGGATCACCTCCGCGTGCTCGAGCAGGTGCACGGTGGCCAACTGGTCCATGACGGGGGTGCCGAGGTCGACCGTGGAGCGGATGCCGAGCAGCTTGGTGATCAGCGCCTGGTTGGTCCGGATCCAGCCGACGCGCAGACCGCCCCAGAACGATTTCGAGGCCGACCCGATGGTCACGATCTCGGATCCTCTGGCGAAAGCGGCGACCGGCGGCGGCGGGTTGTCCGCACCGAGCCCGAGATCCGCCATGGACTCGTCGATCACGATGGTCATCCTGGTGTCCCTGGCGATGGCGGTCAGTTCGGCGCGGCCGTCGGCGTCGAGCAGCAGGCCGGTCGGGTTGTTGTAGTCCGGCACCAGATAGGCCAGGCTGGCCGCGGTCTGCCGCGCGGCACTGCGGACGCCGTCGAGATCCCAGCCGCCCGCCGGGTCCTCCGGGCGCAGCGGCACCGGCACCGGCCTGGCGCCGACGTCGCGGATCGCCTCGATGGCGTTCGGGTAGGTCGGGTGGTCGATGAGCACGCGGGCCGCGGGCGCGGTGAGCACGTTCAGCAGCAGGCGCAGGCCGTGCTGAGCGCCGAGGGTGACCAGGATCTGATCGGGCTCGGTCGGCAGCCCGCGCGCGGTGTAGCGGCGGGCGATCGCCTCACGGAGTGCCAGCACACCGACCGGGTCCATGCCGTGCGTGCCGAGGTAGGCGGGAATGCCCTCCAGGGCAGCCGAATACGCGTCCTGCATCTCCAGCGGGGCGGCCATGGCGGCATAGGTCATGTCGACGGTGGGCAGTTCGGGCGAGCCCATCATGGCCAGGATGCTCCGCGCCGGCTTGACGCCGTCGTGCTGCACGTCGCGGGGCAGGGCCACCGTGCTGCGCGAGCCCTGGCGGCTGATCAGGTAGCCGTGCTCGCGCAACAGCGCGTAGGTGGAGGTGATGGTGGTGCGACTGACCCCGAGGGTGCCGGCGAGATCCCGTTCGCTGGGCAAGGCGACACCCAGCGGCGCGCGCCCGTCGTGGATCAGCAGCCGGATTCCTTCGGCGAGCGCCAAGTAGGCCGGGCGGGTGGAGCGCCGCCCGGCCGAATCCGGATCGCCGTCGTGCGCGTGCCGCCAATGGCCCAGATCGCGAGCCAGGCTGCCCGCGCCGATCACTCTTGTCGCCATACGGTCCAGTATCGGCCGATTGGATATTTATTGGCAAGGCCAGTGGCGCGCACCCTGACGGACATGATGCTCGCCACCCTGCTCCTGACCGCCTTGCTCGGCTGCCTGATCTACCGATTCGCGCCGGAACGCGACACGCGCACCTTTCGCCTCGAACGCTTCCACCCCGCGACACCGATGTCGGACCAGCCCCTCTCGTACTACGACCACCAGCGCCGATACTCCGATCTCGCGGCGATCTACGGCCGTGGCGACGTGCCGGACCCGGACCTGCCCAGTGGCACGAACCAGCCGGGAGCGGGTCGAGGTCACGGCTCATCGAAGGCCAGTTCCGGAAAACTGGCCTTCTCATTGCGAACTTGTCGGTCCCGCGGTGCAGACTTGGCTCATGAGTGACGCCACTCGCCTCGCCACCGATCGTCCGGCGACCGAGGCCGCCGAGCCCGTGGCCTCCGGCCCTCCCGCACCGGACCACCCGATCGTGGCGACGCTGTTCGACACCGCGATCGGCTGCTGCGCGATCGCCTGGAGCGAGCGCGGCGTGATCCGATTCCAACTCCCCGAGGCGAGCCCGGCGGCCACCCGCGCGCGCATCACGCGCGGTCGCGCGGGGCACCCGGGCGAGCAGATCCACGAACAGGCGCCCACCGAGGTCGTGGCCGAGGCCATCGCGGGCATCCGCGCCCACCTCGCGGGCGAACTGGACGACCTGCGCTGGATCGCCGTGGATACCAGCGGAATTCCGGAGTTCCACCGCGCCGTCTACGCCGTCACGCGCGCCATCGACCCGGGCCACACCCTCAGCTACGGCCAGGTCGCCGACCGCGTAGGCGCGCCCGGCGCCGCCCAGGCGGTCGGACAGGCATTGGGCCGCAACCCGATTCCCTTGATCATCCCTTGCCACCGCGTACTGGCCGCCGACCATGCTTTGCACGGCTTCTCCGCCCCCGGCGGCATCGACACCAAGCAGCGCCTGCTGAGCATCGAGCGCACACCTGGATTCGGCGAGCCCACCTTGTTCTGAACGACCATCACCGACCAGTGCGTCCTGTTCTCGGAGTCATGGATACGGCCCGTCCGATGAATTCGTGTACTTCGCTTCATCCCTCTGAGCGAGACATCGGCAGCACCCGCCGATCCAGAGCGAAAGCGCCACCACCCCCTCCACCGCACACGACTGGGCTGTGATGCGCGATTTCATGCGCGGCGAGACGCTGCGGCCCGAGGACTGGTCCGGCGTTCCCACTCTGGTGACCGCAGGCGGCAAATCCGACGCACTGCGCCGGAAGGGAGCCCGCGCCATCGCCGCGATACTTCCCGACGCCGTTTTCCGGGAGATTCTCCGGCTCAGCCATAATCCGAACATTGGGTTGCTCGCCCCGTCGCCGGTTCGTTCCGCACCGGCGCCGATCAGCCCGCCGGCTACTACGCGCGGCTCAGCGCAAGGGATGCGCGCGGAAGAATTCGCACGCGTCCCCGGTGATGTAGCCGTCCTCGCAGCCGAAGTACGTCTGGATGCAGGCGTTCGTCGAGCAGCCGAGTTCGATCAATTTCTGCCTGATCCGGGCGTTGCGCTCCTGCGTCGTCTCGGTCTTCGTCGCCACTGTCGCCGAGGGACGCGCGGAACTGGTGACCGGTTGCGGCTGTCCGTCCGAGCACCCGGCGGCCAAGACCAGACCCGCCGCCGTGGCAGCGATCACCGCGGCCGCTCGCAGCGTCATTTTCCGCTCCCGGACTCTCCGCGCATCAGCGCGCCCAGGGACTCGCGATCGGTGACGTCCATCTTGATGCAGGCCCGGTAGAGATGGCCTTCGACGGTGCGCACCGAGACGGTGAGCCGGTCGGCGATCTGCCGGTTGGACAGGCCCGCGGCGACGAGGTTGGCGATCTCCCGTTCCCGCGCGGTCAAGGGCAAGGGTTGTGCGGCCTGCCGCAGCGCGGGGGTGCTCGCTCCGCCGCAGGCGGCGGCGAGCCGGTTGGCGGTGGCGGCGGACTCCAGCAACTTGCGCCGATCCCCGGCTCGCTCGTGGGCCGAGGCGGCCTGCGCCGCGGCGTCGGCGGCCGACAACAGCGCGCCGATGCGCTCGAATTCGGCGGCGACCGAGTCCAGCCCGGGTCCGTCGTGGTCGGCGAGCGCCACCGCGTGCCGAGCCTGCGCCTGTACCAGCCGTCCTTCCACTCGCTCGGCCAGTTCCGCCAGTCGTCCGGAGACGGAATGGTCGCCGAAGCGGGCCGCGGTGTGCAGCGCCATGGCCTCGATGGCGTGCTGATGCGAGCGTGCGGCCGCGTCGGCGGCGCCCACCGCGATGCGGATGGCAGGCGTGACGGTTCCTTCGGCGGCGGCCAGCCAAGCGCGCGCCACTTCCAGCTGCGGTTCGTACACGGCACTGTGCCTGCCGCCCCGTGCGGTGGCGTGCGCGATCGACTCGGAGGCGTCGCCGGCCCGCCCGAGCGCCGAATACGCCTCCGCCAGACGGATTCGCGCGGGGAACATCCACGCGGCCGCGCCCTCCGCGGCCAATGCGGCCAGCGCCTGTTCCAGATTCTCGATGCCGTCCAGGAACCGGCCCTGCGCCACATCGACGGTCCCTTGCAGGATCTTCGACATGCCCCAGGCCAGATACTGGCCCGGCGAGGAGTAGCCGACGAATGCCCCGGCGCAGCGCCGAGCGGCCTCCAGATCGCCGGCGAAGGTCAGGGCGAGCACCTCGGCGTGCGTGGACATGAAGCGGTTGAGCCCGTCGATGTGCGCTTCCACCTCGTGCCCACGGGCCGCGTACTGCCTGGCCGCTTCCCCCTTGCCCATCAACGCCGACGCCAGGCCGCCGCCGAACGACGCCCACCACACCGCCCACGGCGGTGCGCCGTCGGCGGACATCACCGTCTCCGCCTCGGCGATCGCGTCGTCGACCCGGTTCTCGTTGACCAGACTCGCCGACGCCAGGCCGGTGAAGATGGCCGCGATCTTCGGATGCCGCACCTTCGCGCGCACCAGCTTCAGCACCTCGTCGGCGCGATCGGCATCGCCCATGGCCCACAACAGGTTCGCCACCCTGGTGCTGCCCCAGCGCGCCAGCTGCACCTCGTCGAGTTGGTCGGGGTCGAAGCTGGCGAGGGTGCGCTCGGCCTCGATCCGGTGCCCCTGCCACAGCAGGGCGCGCGCCAGCAGGTCGGCGGCCTCCACGCCGCCGCGCCGCTCCACCGCTGCGCGGGCGAAGCGCTCGCCCAGCGGCAGATTCGCCAATCCGATCGCGTCGGCCGCCGCCGCCTCGAACAATTCCAGATCCGCGGATTTATCACTGTCCAGCGCCAATTCGGCCAGGCGGATGCGGTCGGCGGCGGAGTTTATCCGGCGGTCCTTCAGCGACGAATACAACCTGCCGCGCAAACGCCGCGCCGAGGCGATGCCGAGCCTGCGGCGGATCACCTCACCGAACAGCGGGTGGTTGTAGCGCACGATCAGATCTTGGGAATTCTCCACCACCCGGATCACCCCGCGCGTTTCGGCGGCTTCCACCGCGTCCTCGCCCGCCAATTCGGCGAGGACGTCGAGATCGATCGGTTCGCAGAAAGTCAGCAGTTCCAGCACCCGCAGCACCGGCTCGGGCAACTGCTCGACGCGGTCCTCCAGCAGCGCGGCCAGCTCCGAGGTCACCGCCGCGCGCCCACGCAGTTGCCACACGCCGTTGACCTGACGCAGCGTGCCCGCCTCCAGCGCACCCTCCACCAAATGCCGCAGGAACAACGCGTTTCCGGCGGAGGACTCCCACATCAGATTGGCGGTGAACCCCTCGAGTTGCCCACCGAGCATCGATTCCACCAGTTCGACGCTCTGGCGCTGGGTGAACGGGCGCAGGTCGATGCGCGTCAGATGGCCGTCTTTCCACAACGAGGTGACCGCGTCCGGCACCGGGACTCCGCTGCGCACGGTGACGACGATGTGCGCGGCTTTGTCGATGGCCAGTTGCAGCAACAGCGTGGCGGAGAGCTGATCCAGCAGATGCGCGTCGTCGACCCCGATCACCGTGTCCCCGTCGGCGAGCAACGCCTCGCGCGCCGCCGACATGAACGTGACCGGATCGTGCGCCGTATAGACGCCGACCATATGTGCGAACACCCCCAGCGGAATGCTGCGCGCCGACTCGGTGCCCGCCACCCAGCGGACATTGCCGCCGATCGCGGAGGTGGCATGCCGGGCCAGGGTGGTCTTGCCCACCCCCGCGTCACCGGTCAGTACCACGCCGACGTGCCCCGGACCGGTCAGCGCCGCACGGATCGCCTCGAATTCGCTCTCGCGCTCGATCATCGGCCAGTTCCGAGCCATGCTCTAACTGTAGTTCTTCACCGATCATGATCGAAGCCGAGCGAGCACGATAGATGTGGCGAATTTCTGGTGATCTTGCCGAATTTCCGCTGGCCCACGCGGAATTCGAACAGGTTCTAGTCGAGTACGTCGTGCCGGACGATGGTCTGATCCCGGCCGGGACCCACGCCGATGCAAGAAATCCTGGCGCCGGACAGCTCCTCCAAACGCAACACGTACGCCTGGGCGTTGGCGGGCAGCTCCTCGAAGGTGCGCGCGCCGGAAATATCCTCCCACCAACCGGGCATTTGCTCGAAAATCGGCTTCGCGTGATGGAATTCGGTCTGCGTGGTCGGCATCTGCTCGACTCGCTCGCCGTCGATCTCATAGGCGACGCAGATCGGCACCGTCTCGAGACTGGATAGAACGTCCAGTTTGGTGAGGAAGTAGTCGGTGATGCCGTTGACCCGGGTGGCGTAGCGCGCGATCACCGCGTCGAACCAGCCGCAGCGGCGGGCGCGCCCGGTGGTGACACCGACCTCGCCGCCGGTCTTGGCCAGGTAGGCGCCGAACTCGTCGAACAGCTCGGTCGGGAACGGTCCGGAACCGACCCGGGTGGTGTAGGACTTCAGGATGCCGAGCACCGTGTTGATCTTGTTCGGTCCGATGCCCGCGCCGACCGCCGCGCCGCCCGAGGTCGGGTTCGACGACGTGACGTACGGGTAGGTGCCGTGGTCGACGTCGAGCAGGGTGCCCTGCGAACCCTCCAGCAGCACCGTCTCACCACGCTCGAGCGCGAGGTTCAGCTTCAGCCTGGTGTCGGCGATCCGGTGCTTGAAACTGTCCGCCTGGGTCAGCACCTCGTCCACCACCTGCTGCGGATCCAGCGCGCGGCGGTTGTAGATCTTGACAAGCACCTGGTTCTTGAACTCGAGCGCCGCCTCGACCTTCTGGGTGAGGATCTTCTCGTCCAGCACGTCCGCGACGCGCACGCCGACGCGCGCCACCTTGTCCTGGTAGCACGGCCCGATCCCGCGGCCGGTGGTGCCGATCTTCTTGTTGCCGAGGAAACGTTCGGTGACCTTATCGATGGCCACGTGGTACGGCATGATCAAGTGCGCGTCGGCCGAGAGCAGCAGCCC
This sequence comes from Nocardia sp. NPDC003999, assembly GCF_053604885.1. Taxonomy (NCBI): domain Bacteria; kingdom Bacillati; phylum Actinomycetota; class Actinomycetes; order Mycobacteriales; family Nocardiaceae; genus Nocardia; species Nocardia sp. NPDC003999. The sequence continues at coordinate 384,241 of NZ_JBSGIB010000004.1, read as the reverse complement.
GGAGGTGTCGACGCCCCGCTGCTCCAGCCCCGCCAGCTCGTCCAGCAGCACGCCGGGATCCACGACGACACCATTGCCGATGACATTCGTCACGCCCGGGGTCAGGATGCCGGAGGGGATCAGGTGCAGGGCGAAGTTGTCGCCGTTGGGCAGCACCACGGTGTGACCCGCGTTGTTGCCGCCCTGATACCGGACCACCCAGTTCACCCGACCACCGAGCAGATCGGTTGCTTTGCCCTTCCCCTCGTCGCCCCACTGGGCGCCGATCAGGACGATTGCCGGCATGGTCGTGTCTCCTACGGTTCGACAGGCAACACTGGTGTGTTGCAGCTACCTGCCGTACTGAGGCGGTGGCCGGAAGCACAGTCTAGCCGACCCGTCCCCGGCGGCATCGCAGCGCATCTCGTCGTAGGCTCGACAACCGTGTGGTCGCGGCCGGGCAGGGCTAAGGTTGCACGGCACGCCGAGCGGCAGCGCGGCGGGCACGGGCGAGCCGCGGCTCGGGTTCGCCCGCCAATGGCGAGGGGCCCGACGGTGTCGGCTCGAACCGAGGAGGGTGTACGGCAGCTTGAGTACCCATGTTCTCCGCTGCGACGGCGCCCCCGTACCCATCGCGCTCGCGGCGCTGCCGACCACCCAGACGGCCGCCATCCCCGATCCCGCCGTGATCGACGAGTTGCTTCCCGTGCTGGCCGCCGACAGCCTGCCGCGCCTGATCGTGCTGGGTGAGGACGCCGCGCTGGCCGCGGTGCTCACCCATCTGATGCGCACCGAGCGCCTGCACGTGGAGATCGGGTACGTGCCGGTCGAGAAGACCTACGCCGCACGCGCCTACCAGACCGGCACCGGCAACGCCGCCGCCAAGCGCGCCATCGGAGGCAGCGCCGTCGAGACGCCACTGGTTCGCGACGACACCGGCAAGGTGCTCGCGGGCCGGGCGGTGATCACCGGCATCGGCGGCGAGCGGCTCGAGGGTGAGGCTTATGTCGACGACACCCTGCTGTTCTCCGGTGACGTGACGGCCATGCTCGTCTCGCCGTGCCTCGAACCGCCCGGGGTGCGGGCGGCCGTGCGGCGAAGGTTCCGCAAACGGCGCTGGGTCGAGGGGCGAGCGGCGCAGCTCGGCACGCCAGGCGCCATCGTGACCAGGGACGGCGTCCGCACCGATCGCCCGGTGCCGCGCTCGAGTTTCTACCGCCATCACGAACCCTGGCTGCTGGTGCGATGAGTTTCCCGACCAACCGCAGAGCGCGTGCGGTCCGGCCGAGCCCGGTGTTCCTGCTCGTGGTGGTCGTGACCGCGGTCGGCGGCGCGCTGGCCTGGGACGCCCCGCTGGACTCCACCAGAGCCAAGGCCGGTGTGTTCGTCCTCGTGGTCTTCGGTTGGGTGGTCTCGCTGTGCCTGCACGAGTTCGCGCACGCGTACTCGGCGTGGCGCGCGGGTGATCGCGAAGTGGAGTTGCGCGGCTATCTGACGCTCAACCCACTGAAGTACAGCCATCCGCTGCTGTCGATCGTGTTGCCGATGGTGTTCATCGCGCTCGGCGGGATCGGCTTGCCCGGCGGCGCGGTCTACGTGCACACGCACAATGTCGCGCCGCGCACGCAGCGGATCATCAGCGGCGCGGGGCCCGCCGTGAACGCGTTGTGCGCGGTGTTGCTGCTGGCGACCGTCCGGATCTGGGGCAGCTCGGCCACTCATCCCGCGTTCTGGTTCGGCGTCAGTTTCCTTGCCTTCCTGCAGATCACGGCGACTCTGCTGAATCTGATCCCGCTGCCGGGACTGGACGGCTACGGCGTCGTCGAGCCGTCACTGAGCTACCAGACCCGGCGCTCGCTCGACCAGTTCAAGCCGTTCGGCATGTTGATCCTGTTCGCGCTGCTGTTCACGCCCGCGATCAATCAGGTGTTCTTCGACGCGGTGTACGCGCTGTTCGAACTGTCCGGTGTTCCGTCGAATTGGTCGCGCTACGGCGGCTACCTGACTCGGTTCTGGACCTGATCTCCGGCGACTCGCCGTACACGTGGGCGCGGGACCGCCCGGTCGGGTTGCCGGGCGGTCCCGCTTCTTCGCCGCTTCCGATCCGCCCCCCTTCCGGCTGCCACACCCCTTGGCCGGAAGGTCCTTTCGTCCACGTGCGAAGTGGTCGACCGCGATACCCCGCGACTCGCGGTCACATCGCAAAACTACGGCGGGATGACGCGCGGAACCCGAGTAGCGGACTACCCGAAGATCGAACTTCGGGCGCGCCGCACCGGAATCGGACCACGGTGGCAGGCAAGAATGTCCGAATACCGCTGAGTAGTAGGGCTTCAGACCTCGGGCCGCACGTAGGGGTTCTTGACCGTCGGCGGCAGCAGGGCAATCGCCGAGATACGTTGCACGCCGCACACCTGCATCAGGTCTACCAGCGTCGAACGTACCTGCGCGAAGACGACGTGCGCCGAAAGGCCCGCGCCGGTTACCAGTTCCGGGCGCGCGCCCTTCGCGACCGAGCGCAGTACGCGGGCCGCCTCGGCGCGGTCGGGTTGGTCGCCGGGGTCGGCCAGCATCATCCGGCGCACCACGTCGACGGCCTGGCCCAGGCGCTCCACCTCGTCGATCAAACCGGGGTGGAGGATTTCGTCGTCGCGCACCAGAGTCAGCGAGCGCCGCAACAAGACTCGGGTGTTGCGGATGGCGTTGTCCAGCGGATCCGCCGTGGCCCTGATGCGTTCGAGCCGGGGACGGGAGTTCCAGTACAACGGCGAGATCCGGCTGATCTCGCGGCCGCCTTCCAGGGTGGCGCGCAAGGAGTCGATCTGCGGCTGAGTGGCGCGCATCGCGGTGAGCGCGCGGTGCACCTTCTCCGGATCCTGTTCGAGCAGTCCGTCGGCGCATTCGGTGATCGATCTGCCCATCACGGCGAGGATGTCCCCGGCGAGCGTCCGCGCCCTGCGCACTGGATGCAGGGGGATCGCGGCGACCACCACCACGCCGACCAGTCCGCCGACCAAGGCGTCGATCATGCGGGAGAGACCGCCGCCCGCCGAGGGCGGCAGCAACGTGGCGACCAGCACGGCGGAGCCCGCCGCCTGCACGGTGATGACCGGACCGCCGTCCAGGAACACCGCCGCGGCCATGGCGACCGCGACCACCAGCGCGATCTGCCAAATGCCGGTGCCCGCGTGGGAGATGAACAGATCGCCGATGCCGATGCCGACCGCGACCCCGACCACCAGTTCCACCGAGCGACGCAGCCGCGCGCCGAAGGAGATGCCCATCGACACCACGGCGGCCGTCGGCGCGAAGAACGGCAGCGCGTGGCCGATGACGTGATGCGCGAGGAACCAGGCCAGCGCGGCGCCGACCGAACACTGGATGATCGGCAGCGCCGACCGGCGCAGCCGCGCCCACGAGGTGCGTAGCCTCGCCATGCCGCTCGCGCGGGCCACGCCGAACCGGGACATCGGGTCGAACGCACCCGTCACCCGGCCGCTACCTACCATCGAATCGCTACGCGGTGCTCCGATCACTACGACTCAGTCGAGGCCCAGCTCCGCGGCCGCCTGAGGGTCGCAGTCTTCCAGCAAGTCGAGGCAGCGAGCGTACTCGTCGGTCTCGCCGATCACCTTGGCGGCGCGGGCCAGCGCGCCGACGCTGCGCAGGAAGCCGCGATTGGGTTCGTGGCTCCACGGCACGGGACCGAAGCCCTTCCAGCCGTTGCGGCGCAGTAGATCGAGGCCGCGGTGGTAGCCGGTGCGGGCGAACGCGTACGCGGCCACGATGTCGTGGTTGACCGCCTCGTCCTGGGCTTCGCCACGAGACAGCGCCGCCTCGGCGAGGTGCGCCCAGGCGATCGAGGCGGCCGGGTGCTCGGCCGCCACCCGCACCGGATCGGCGCCGTCGAGGAGCGCGTCCTCGGCGTCGGAGAGTTCTGGTAGCAATACCGGTTGCGGTCCGAGCAGGTCACCGAACGAGGTCATGCGGTTCATTGTGCACCGCACGACGGTTTGCTCGACAGGCGACCGCCTCGCCTCCTCGTCACGGCGTAGGCCGAACACGGAGGTCAGGTGACGGGCCGGCATTCGTTCGGCTCGACGTGGGCTGATGCCGGACCTCGCCGGGCCGCGCCCATTAGGCTGGCCGTCGAGTTCAAACAGTTCCGCTTAGCGAGGGGTGTGCGTGTCCGACCCGAACGACGAGAAGAGCACGGCGCGAGACAGCGCCGGACCCGCCGACGCCGCCGGGGCCGACGCACGCCCCGAGGCCGCCACCGAACGTATCCCCGCCTCGGGCAAAAGCGGTTCCGCTTCGTCGGCTGCCCCCACCGAGCGCATCGCCAAGGCGCAGCGACCGGGTGCGACGCCGTCCGGCGGCGCCGCAGCAGCCGCCTCGGATGCTGCCGCGGCGAGATCGAAGGCCGGCGCGGGCGCCAGTAGTCCAGCCCCTGGCGGCCAACCGAAACAGGCTCCCGGTGGCGGTCCGGTCCCCGGGAAGGACGCGAACACGGCCAAGGCGGGCACGAAACCGGCCAACGGTCCAGCGAGCGGTACGAACTCACCGGCTACGAATCCATCGGCTTCCAATGCGAGCGGCTCCGCACCCGCGGGTCCCGCGCCACAGGTTTCGACGCAGTCCGGAGCGTCCGGCGGTCCGAAGACCCCCGGCAACCAGGCGAATGCCACCAACCGGCCCGCAGCCGCGAGCCCCCGAGCGGCCGGGACCCCGGCTGGGTCCAACGCGACCAGTGGGACCAGCGCCGAACGCACACCTGCCGCCGGTCCCTCGAGCGCGGCGAAGGCCGCTGGGGCGGCGTCAGCAGGCGGTACCGGTAAGCCGAACCCCCCTGCTTCTGCCGCGCCGTCCCCGGCGGGGCAACCAGCCGCGAAACCACCTGCGGGGCAAGTCGCAGCCAGCCGTAACACACCGCCGCCCTCCGGCCCGGCCGCATCGAACGCACCCGGCGCCAAAGGCACAGCCCCTTCCGGTCCAGCGAACACCCCGGCAGGGAAACTCGGCGGCGCAGCAGCACCCAATGGCCCGGCCGCATCGAACCCGCCCGGCACCAAAGGCACAGCGCCTTCTGGACCGGCGAACACCCCAGGGAAACTCGGCAGCACACCAACGCCCTCCGCCCCGGCCGCATCGAACACGCCCAGCACCAAAGGCACAGCCCCTTCCGGACCGGCGAACACCCCAGGGAAACTCGGCAGCACACCAACGCCCTCCGCCCCGGCCGCATCGAACACGCCCGGCACCAGAGACACAGCTCGTCCCGGACCGGCGAACAGCCCGGCAGGGAAGGTGGGCGGCGCACCGGCACCCTCCGGGCCAGGCACATCCAGCTCACGCCCAGCATCGGGCACCGATGCGGAAACGGCCGCGCCCGAGCGCGAGTCCGCGCCGGAGACCGGCGGTAGCGCCTCGAAGCCTGGTTCCGCTCCGGACCAGTCGCGCACCGTGGTGATCAAACGGGATCAGCTTCCGTCCGGTGCGGCCCCCGCGAGTGGGTCCGCTTCGAAAGACGCACCGGCGCAGCCGGATCGACCAGCGACGGACAAGGCACCCGCCTCCGGCGCGAAGGCAGGACCGGCGGCCGCCTCGAAGAACGCGGCGACGGCCGAGACGACCCCGGGTACGCCGCCCGAGACCGCCGGTGCCTCTACTCCGCCCGGTGGCAAGCCTGAGGCCGAGACCGCCGCGATCCCGGGGGGCGGCGAATCCGCGACCGTCGTGATACGCAAGCCGTCGGCCGGACCGGCTCCCGCGCCGGAGCGGACCGGCGAATCCACCCCGGCCGAGGCGCAGAACCCGCCCGGTTCGGATGACGTGACGATGGCGATGCCGGTGGTCGGCCTGGACGACGCGAAGACCGTCGCGTTGCCCATCCAGCGCCCCGGCGACGGCGGCAGGCCGGGCACCGATCGCGTGGTCACTCCACCGGCGGGTCCGGTACCGGTCACCAAGCCGCCGAGCACGCCGCGTCCGGCTCCCGGTCCCAAACAGCCCGGCCCGCACGGCCCTGCCGCGCCGCCGCAGCACGGACCCGGCGTCGAGGACACCCGCCCGTCGCCGCAGCGTCCCGGCGGCAGACCGCGACAGGTGGCGACCGCGCCGTCCCCCGCGGACGTCCAGCAGACCGTGCCCGCGCAGTCGATGGGGGGTCCGCGTGCGCCGCAGACCCGGCCCGTCGCGCCGCCGCAACGGATCCCCCCTGCTTCGCAGGCCGCCGGTGCGACCGCCACCGGTCCCACTCGGCCCGATCGACGGCTGATCGTGCTCGGCGCGGCGGCCGTGGCGGTGATCGCGCTCATCGCGGTGATCGTGTCGCTTGTCACGATGTCCGGCGACGACTCCCCCGAGGCTCAGGTGCGCAGCGCCATCACCAGCTACACCGACGCGCTGAAGAGCGGCGATCTGGACGCGCTCCGCTCCACCACCTGCGGTCCGCTGCACGACTTCTATCAGGGCATTCCGAGCGACCAGTTCGCCGGCGTGCACAAGTTGTCGATGGAACGCAAGAACATCCCGGTGGTGGACAGCATCGACGCCATCCGCATCACCGACGCCACCGCCATCGCCCAGGCCACGGTGTACACCGAGGCCGACCCGGCGAAGCGGTCCGCACGCACCTTCGACCTGCAGCGCACCGACGACGGATGGAAGGTCTGCGATCCGCCCTCCAGCAGCCAGTAACCACCTGGCAGCGTGATAGCCGCCACGCATCGATGCCGGTCACACACGTCACACTCACCTGGTCAATGGTCCGGTCCGGCAGTAGCATGGCCGGGATCATGAGCAGGGAGCAGACGATGGCGCGGCCGGATATCGATGTCGTCCCGGTGACGCCGATCGGACAGCGATTCCGGGTGCGTGACCACTACGAGGTCGGCCGGGAGAAGGTCCGGGAATTCGCCCGCGCGGTACAGAACCACCACGCGGCGCACCAGCACGAAGCCGACGCACGCGCGCTCGGGTATCCCGGGCTCATCGCGCCGCCGACCTTCGCCTCGGTGATCGGGATGACCGGGACCAGGGCGCTGCTCGACACGGTGCTCACCGAGTACGACCTCTCCCAGTTCCTGCAGACCGATCAGGTCTTCGAGATCTACCGGCCGATCCTGGCCGGCGACCGGATGCGCAGCGAGATCGTCATCGAATCGATCCGCCAGTTCGGCGACAACGACTTCATCTTGGTGCGCTTCACGCTGAGCAACCAGCACGGCGAGGTCGCCATCGTCGGGTCGACCACGATCGTCGCGCGCCGCGGAGCCGAGGTCGACGACACGCTCGACGACATCGTCGAGAACGTCATGATGCACGGGCGCCCGGTCGAATCCCGGAGTACCGACCCCGCGCACAACGATGTGCTGGTGTCGCTCGGCGTCAGCCCGTTGGTGGAGCCGGTCGAGCACGAGTCCACGCCCGTGCACACGCTGCCCGCCTTCGACGAGCTTGCTCCTGGCGATCAGCTACCCGACCGTGCGTTCCAGCTGACCCGCGGCGACCTGGCGAACTACGCGGGCGTGTCCGGCGACGCCAATCCGATCCACTTCAGCGACCACGCCGCACAGCTGGCCGGGCTGCCGACGGTGGTCGCGCACGGCATGCTGACCATGGGCTTGGCGGGTGACTATCTCACCTCGTGGCTGGGCGATCCCACCGCGATCCAGAAGTTCAGCGTGCGCTTCTCCGGCTTCGTTCCGGTCGCCGCCGACGCGGCGGGCACGGTGGAGTTCACCGGCCGGATCAAGTCGCTGGACGCCGCCGCGCGCACCGCGACCATCCTGCTCGGCGGCTCGTCCGAGGGTCGCAAGCTGTTCGGTCGCGCGCTGGCCGAGGTCCGGCTCCGCTGACCCGAGCGGCTCACTCGCCGACGACCGAGTGCATCAGGTACACGTTGTAGTCACTCCAGGTCGACATGGTGAAGTAGAGATCCCTACCCGAAGACCACGGGTGGATGAAGCCTCCGTACAGCTCCGGATAGCTCAGCGCCGACACCGTCGGCGTGCTCTCCGACCACACGCCCTGCGGTGTGTCCGCCTCGCGTACGACCAGCGCCGCCTTCGTCGTGTCCAGATAGCTCATCTGCCAGACCTCGCGGGCGGCGTCGTAGCGGACCGACAGTTCACCGACAGGACCGTCCACGATCGGCGTGGCCGAGCCGAAGCCACCGACGGGGGTCCAGGCGCCATCCCGCCAATACTGGTAGGCGGTGGTGTTGAGCAGCTGGTCCTCGGGCACCCGAGCCAAGCCCACCGCGCCCAGGCGGGTGTTGGGCGTGCCGAACATGTAGACGTAACCCCCGTGCGGCACCATCGCGCTCACCTGGAAATTCGCCAGCCCGAAGATGTTGTCCCAGCGCGCGTGCGGGTCCTTCGTCCAGGTCTGGCCGTGATCGTCGGAGTAGGCGATGCCGCCGTAGTTGGTGAAGAAGGTGCCGGGCAGGCTGTTCCAGGTCCGAATGGACATGTAGCTCAGATACTGTCGCTCGCCCAGCGCGAAACCCGAGGTGGGAATGGTGGTGACCTCGACATTGTCGAGTTTGCGGCTGGAGAGCACCTCGGCCGCGTGGCAGCGGTCGTCGGTCACCATGCGGTCGAAGGTCACCCCGTCGGCGAGATCCCGGTCGGTGCTGAAGGCGAGGACGTTGCTGCGCCAATCCAGCCCCATGCCACCCGGCGGATGGAAGCCGCGCCCGACGGTGTCGCCGAACGCGGTCGCGATCTCGCCCGGTGCGCTCTCCCACATGATGCCGAGGTCGGTGCCGTCCACCTGCCAGCGTTTGTCGGTGCGGTTCACCGAGTTCGCGCCGGTCAGCTTCGCCACCTCGCGAGCTGGGCCGAGCCGCGGCGCGGGGCGAGCCGGTGACTGCGCCGCGGGCTCGATCGGCGGCCGCACCGGCGCGGGTGGTGGGGGCACCTGACCGGGGTCCGGGCCGGGGCCGGGGATCGCGAAGTGGAACGGTTTGGGATTGAGCAGGATTTCGGGGATCCCGAGCTGTCCGGCGAGACTCGGTGGCGCGCCGGGCAGATCGGTGAGATCCGGGCACGGATTCGCGCAGGGATCCGGCGGGAGCTCCATCCGCGTTCGCTTCGGCGCGGATTCCGGCAGCTGTGGCGGGAGCACGGTGATCACCGGATAGGGAATCGGCACCTCCAGCGTTTTCGGCACCAAAGGCTCGTGGGTCGCCACCGGGTCGGTCGCGCACGGACCCACTCCCGCGAGAGGGCTCGCCGCTTCGGGCGCGGCGGCGGCAGGCCCGTCGGCGTAGACGAGCATTCCCGCGCCGACCACGATCGCACCGACCGCGGCGAGCATTCGCATCGCCATAGCAAACCCCTCGAAATCCATTGCGGACACGAATCTTGCGAAGACGAACCAGCGGAACGACCCTACCCCGTTCGCCTTTCGAAGGCTGTCAGAACGACACGCCCAATAAATAGGACAAAATTGCTTCATTTGCAAGGTGAAACGCCCCGGATTTGCTAGCGTCCATTTCGCGACGACTCCAGTCGGGGAGAGTGGCCGCACGGAGCAGACTCCGCGCCATAGTTCGAAACCTTTGCCGCCGTGCATGTTCCATCATGCCCGGCCTTGACCAAGAACGGATCACATGAAGAACCCACTCCTGCGCGCCGTGCTCGGCATCGGCTCCGCCGGTGTGCTCGCCACCGCCGTTGTCACCCTCGGCTCGCCCGTCGCGGCGGCAGATCCACTCACCGACCTGCTCTGCGGTTCCGGATCCGCACAGTTCTGCCCACCGCAGGCGGCACCGCCGCAAACTCCGCCGCAGCCGAGCAATCCGCCGGCCCCGAGCAATCCGCCGGCCCCGAACAATCCACCGGCCCCGAACAATCCGCCGCCGAACAACCTGCCACCGCAAGCGCCCCCGGGTCCCTACTACAAGAACTGCACGGAGGTCCGCAACGCCGGTAAGGCCCCGCTGCGGCGTGGACAGCCGGGTTACGCCCCCCACCTGGACCGGGACAACGACGGAATCGCTTGCGAGTGAGGCGCGCCGGACGATCCGGGAGCAGGATGGAGACGTGACCAAGTCAGTTCTCCGCGTCGCACCCGTGATCGGGGCGGCGCTGCTGGCGGCCGGAGCGTGCGCGCTCGTGCCGTCGGCGGCGTCCGCCGTCCCGCCCCCGGCCGTCGCGATCGCCGGACCGCACGACGACCATCCGATCCCGCACAACCGATCCGGGCCGAAGGGGGACAGCGAGCGACCCGAAGAACCCGCCGAGCGGTCGCCGAAGATCTACACCGACTGCGACCAGGTGCGCGCCGAGGGCGCCGGGCCGCTGTACCGCGGGCAGCCCGGCTTCAACGCCCAGCTGGACCGGGACGGCGACGGGATCGCCTGCGACTAGTGCAGCGCCTGGAAGGTCAGGATCGTCGCGCCGATCCGGATCAGGTCGCCGTCGGCGAGCAGCACGCCGCTGTCGATCGCGTCGTCGTTGACGTAGACGCCGTTGGCCGAATGCAGATCCTTGATGAGCAGACCGGAGCGACTCGGCATGATGTGCGCGTGATAGCGGCTGGCCCGCGGGTCCTCCAGCACCAAGTCGTTGTCGGTCATCCGCCCGATACGCAGGCCGCCCTGCGCGATCGCCACCACGCGACCGTCCGGCATCCGCAGCTGACCGCTGCGCACCGCACGCGGCACCTCGGTGACCGTCTCGGTCATCGCCGCGGCCAGGCGCTCGACCTGCCGGAGTTCGACCGTGCTCAGCGGCTCCTGCCGCAGCACGCGCTGCTCCAGGTCGATCAGCGCCGGCCCCGGGTCGATGCCGAGCTCGTCGGCGAGCACGCCGCGCACCTTCCGGCACGCCTCCAGCGCGTCCGCCTGCCGTCCGGACAGATACAGCGCGGTGATCAACTGGCCCCACAGCGGTTCACGCAACGGGTGCTCGTTGGTCATCGCCACCAGCTCGCCGATCACCGAGGACGCTCGCCCGCAAGCGATCTCGGCGTCGATCCGGGCCGCCGCGGCCAGTAACCGCTCCTCGTCCATGGCGGTGGCGAACCCGTCGGCGAACTGCAATCCGGCCAGATCGGCCAGCGCCCGGCCGCTCCACTCGCGCAGCGCGGAGCCGAACAGCTGCGCCGCCCCGGCGTGATCACCCGCCTCGGCGGCACGGGCGCCCGCCTCCCGCGCCGCTTCGAAACGTCCCAGATCGCACGCGGTCTCGTCGATCTCCAACCGATAGCCCGACGACTCGGTGCGCAGCACCGTCGCCGGGTCCACCCCGGAATTACGCAGCGCCTTGCGGATGTTGGAGACGAAGACCTGCAGGCTGGCGGCATAGGCGTCGGGCGGTTCCTCGTTCCACACCAGATCGGCGAGCGCGGCCGACGACACCGCGCGCCGCCGATTCACCGTGAGCGCGGCGAGCAGAGCTCGCGGTTTGGGCCCGCCGACGGCCACCGGTTCACCACCGACGAGCAGCCGCACGGGCCCGAGCACGCGCACATCCAAACTCATGTGCACCAAGCCCCTGACGGGTGTATCAGGGTCAGGCGCTGATCGAGCGTCCGGCCGAGTGCAGGTCGTTGCACGCCTCCACCACACGCGCCGACATCGACGCCTCGGCCTTCTTCAGGTAGCTGCGCGGGTCGTAGGCCTTCTTGTTGCCCACTTCGCCGTCGATCTTCAGCACGCCGTCGTAGTTGGCGAACATGTGCCCGGCGACCGGCCGGGTGAACGCGTACTGGGTGTCGGTGTCGACGTTCATCTTCACCACGCCGAAGCGCAGCGAGTCCTCGATCTCGGACTTCAGCGAGCCGGAACCGCCGTGGAAGACGAAGTCGAACGGCTGCGCGTCGGCGCCGAGGCCGAGCTTGGCCGCCGCGACGCGCTGGCCCTCGGCGAGCACCTCGGGCTTGAGCACCACGTTGCCCGGCTTGTACACGCCGTGCACGTTGCCGAAGGTGGCCGCGAGCAGATACTTGCCGTTCTCGCCCGCGCCAAGGGCGTCGATCGTCTTCTGGAAGTCCTCCGGCGAGGTGTAGAGCTTCTCGTTGATCTCGGCCTCGACGCCGTCCTCCTCACCGCCGACGACACCGATCTCGACCTCGAGAATGATGTTCGCGGCGTGGGTGGCCTTCAACAGCTCCTTGGCGATCTCGAGGTTCTCGTCGATCGGAATCGCGGAACCGTCCCACATGTGCGACTGGAACAGCGGGTTCTGGCCGGCGTTGACCCGCTCCTGGGAGATCGCCAGCAGTGGACGGACGAAAGTGCCCAGTTTGTCCTTCGGGCAGTGGTCGGTGTGCAGCGCGATGGTCACGTCGTACCTGGCCGCGACCACGTGCGCGAACTCGGCCAGCGCCACCGCGCCCGTGACCATGTCCTTCACACCCTGGCCGGAGCCGAATTCCGCGCCGCCGGTGGAGAACTGGATGATGCCGTCGCTGCCCGCGTCCGCGAAACCCTTGATGGCCGCGTTGATCGTCTCCGACGACGTGCAGTTGATGGCCGGGAATGCGAAGGAATTGGCTTTGGCCCGACCGAGCATCTCGGCGTAGACCTCCGGAGTCGCGATGGGCACTGTAAGACCTCCGTGTTGTGCGGCAAAGACCTATTTTGTCAGCCTTCACCCTAAGGCAGCGGTGTTTCGCCTGGTATGCAGGGAGGGAGTGCGCAGTTGACCCGCCGGTAATTTTGCGCACAGCACGAGCTTTTTCAGGTGGAGCCGGTACTGTGGGGCCGGTAATTTGCGCTGGCAGCTTCCGACGCGGTGGCAAGCGATGCAGGCCAGCCGTATCGGGACAGGAGGCCACGTGATTCTGCAGGCAGCGACAGAATCGGTGACGAGTAACCTCGCGTTGACCGAGTTGCTCGATCCGATGCACCTGCTCACGGAGACGTGGCTGAAGGACGCGGTGCTGCCGGCCATCCTGGTCATCGTCTTCATCGAGACCGGCTTGCTGTTCCCGATCCTGCCCGGCGACTCGCTGCTGTTCACCGGCGGCCTGCTCGCCGCGCAGCCGAATCCGCCGGTGTCGATCTGGGTGCTGGTGCCCGCCGTCGTCCTGGTCGCGTTCGCGGGAGACCAGTGCGCGTATTGGATCGGCCGGGCGATCGGGCCCGCGCTGTTCCACAAAGAGGACACCCGTTTCTTCAAGAAGCACTACGTGACGCAAACGCACGAGTTCTTCGAAAAGCACGGGCCGAAGACGATCATCCTGGCCCGCTTCGTGCCGATCGTGCGCACCTTCATGCCGGTGCTGGCAGGTGTCTCCAAGATGGACTACCGCAAGTTCGTCGCGTTCGACATCGTCGGCGCGCTGCTGTGGGGCGGCGGTGTCACGGTGCTCGGCTACTTCCTGGGCAACGTCGCGTTCATCCGGGACCACGTCGAGGCGATCTTCTTGCTCATCGTCTTCGTGTCGATCCTGCCCGGCATCAGCGCGGTGGCGAAGAAGCTGCTCGGCCGCAATGCGCAGGCGCAAGAGCAGGCCGAGGCGAAGCTGCCCGCCTCGACCAGCGAGTCCACCCGCTGAAGCCGGTGACGACGGAATCGTCGCCCCTAGCCGTGGGCAGTTTCGATCCGCTACTGTCGGCGGGCCCCGCGCTCGTCTGGACGGTGGTGCTGACCTTCGTTTTCCTCGAGTGCGCGGTGATCCTCGGGCTGTTCTTGCCCGGTGACTCGATGCTGATCACCGCGGGCATCGTGATGGCGTCGCACGCCTCGGGTGAAACGCACGTCTGGGCGCTGTCGGTGGGCGCGATGGTCGCGGCCATCGCGGGCAATCAGGTCGGCTACGTCATCGGGCACCGCACCGGACGACACCTGGTGGCCAGGAAGAACGGCAGATACATCAACGTCCGCAACCTGCAACGCGTCGCGGAGCTGCTGCATCGGCACGGCTTCGTCGCGGTGCTGATCGCCCGGTGGATCCCGTGGGTGCGCACCCTGTGCCCCTCGGTAGCAGGCGCCGCGCGGATGGACCACCGTAAGTTCACAGTCGCCAGCACGATCGGCGCGATCGTCTGGGCGCCGGTGCTGTTGCTCATCGGGTACTACGCGGGCAGCTTCCTGCAGCGCGTGCAATGGCTGATGCCGATCGTGATCGGCACGCTGGTGGTGGGCCTGATCATCGGGACGGCGCTCGGCGTGCGGCACTACCGGCAGGAGATGTCGCAACCCGCCGAGGACTTCGCGCTGGAAACGGCTCCGAGCGCCGTGCTGGAGCCCGAGGGCTGATACTCGGTCACAGCCCAGCGGCGCTGACCTGGTAGGCCGCCTCCATGAGCAGCCAGCCGGACAACTGCACCGACATGTCGCGTCCCGGCACTTTCGACGAGGTGACCGAGCCGCCGGAGGTGAGGTAACCAGCTCCCGCGCTGCCGCCGGGCAGTCGCGCGGGCTTGCTCCAGTCGTGCCCGAACAGTGGCTCGCCCTCGACTTGCAGCCGGTTCGCCCACGCCGCCTCGGCGGACGCGGTGACGATAGCGGCGGCCGCGCGGCGGTCGGCGATTTGCTGGGCGTCCTCGCCCGGCAGCATCACCGCGACCAGCGCCAGGTATCGGGCCAGGATGCCGTTGAACAGGCCGCCGTCGCCGCCGCCACCACCGTCGACCACACCGTCGGTGGTCATGTGTTCCTCGACGGCCGCGAGCAGCCGGGACACGCGTTCGGTATGCCTGGGTTCGCCGGTCTGCACGGCGAGCTCGGTCTCCAGGCCGAGCGCCACACCCTGGCAGTAGCTGAACACGGGACGCTCGATCTCGCCGGAGGGTAGGTGAATGCCATCCAGGATCAACCCGGTCTCCGGATCGCGCAGGGTCGCGTCCAGCCAGTCGGACATCTCCTGAGCGCGTTGGACGCGCCCGAGGCGCAACAGCGCGATCGCGGCAGGACCGTTCGCGGGCGCGTTGAAGTAGTCCGAGCCGATGCGCCAGGGCAGGCCGCCGCCGACCTGCGGCTGCCAGCCGTCGTACAGCTGCTTCTCCAGCGCGACCAGCGCACTGCGCACGTCGGTGCCCTGGGTGCGCTCGGCGCGTTCCAGCGCGATGGCGAGCCAGGCCATGTCGTCGTAGTAACGGTTGGTCCAGCCGGTGATGTTGCGGATGCGGTGTGAGCGCGCCAGCGCGGCGATTCGCCTGCGGCGCAGCGGAGTCGGCGCCCGATTCGCGGCGTCGGTCGCGCACTCGATCAGATGCGCCTGCCACCAGTAGTGCCACGCGCCGAAGATTCGCTCCCGCTTGGTCGCCGGCCAGCCGACCACACCGAGTTCGGTGCCAGGGAGCGCCCACAGCGCGCGCAGATGCCGGGAGATGATCGACGATTCGGCCATATCGGCCCGTTCGGACCACAGCGTCGCCGGCGCGACGGCCTCCCGGCCCGCCGGTGCCCGGCCGGTCGGCGGACGCGGTGCCGCGGAGCCCGTCTCGGCGTGCTCCACGCTCGGCACCTCGATATCGTCGCTCCGCGAGGTCATGGGTCAATGGTGCCAGGCCAGAACGCATTTATGCGCCCGATTTGTTACGAAAGCGATGTGGAATCGTGCCGGTGGGCTTCCGGGGGCGAAGATCGCCAGCTCAGACGATCGTGCGCGGGTCCGGCGCTCACCATGCGGTCGCCGGATCGGCGTGTTGCCGGATCCAGGCGTGCATGGCGATCCCGGCGGCCACGCCCGCGTTGATGCTGCGGGTCGAGCCGAACTGCGCGATCGACACCGTCATCACGGCGGCCTGCTTGGCATGGTCGGTGACACCGGGGCCTTCCTGGCCGAACAGCAGTAGGCACGCGCGCGGCAGCGTGACCGTCTCCAGCGGCACCGAACCCGGCACATTGTCGACGGCGACCACGGTCAGGCCCGCGCGCTCACTGAACGCCAGCAGTTCGCCGATGTCGGCGTGGTGGCGGATGTGCTGGTAGCGATCGGTCACCATGGCGCCCCGGCGATTCCAGCGCCGACGCCCGACGATGTGCACGGCCGCGGCGGCGAAGGCGTTCGCCGTGCGGACCACCGTGCCGATGTTCGCGTCGTGCCCGAAATTCTCGATCGCGACGTGGAACGGGTGCCTACGCCGGTCGATATCGGCCACGATGGCCTCGCGGCTCCAGTAGCGGTAGGCGTCGACCACGTTGCGGCGGTCGCCACCGACCAGCAGTTCGGGATCGAGGCGCGGATCATCCGGCGGCGGCTCGGCGTGCTCGCTCGCCCACGGACCGACGCCGTTGGGGTGCTCGCCCCACTCGGTCGGGCCGGGTAGATCCTGCTCCGCCGCGTCCGGCGCTGGGTGACTCACCTTCATGATGCTAATTCCGGGCACCGCGCCCGCGACGCGTGGCTCAGTAGCCGGACGAGCTTCCCGCGAACACGCCGACCAGGGCGAGCACCAACATCAACAGCAGGAACAGCAGGCTCACGCACAGCAGCCCGGTCGCGATGATGCCGCAGATGTATCCCGCGTTGACATTCCCCCGGCCACCGATGGTTCCACCGGACGCGTCGATCTCGTTGAGCGCCCGCTTGCCCATCACCCACGCGAAAGGTCCGATGAACTGACACAGCACGAGACTCAGGATGCCCAGGATCAAGATCGTGGTGGATTGCGGGTGGTCCGGTGCTCCGTAGGCCCCATAGGCTGGATAGCCGTACGGCGGCGGCTGCGGCGGGTAGCTCATCAGCAGGATCGTAGTAGGTGTGGCTGCCTACACCACTTTTTCGGCGGTCGGCTCCATCGACCCCCGGAATCGCCGCGACCACCATGGATTCCATGACCGAGACACACACCGAACCGACCCTCGTGCTCGACGCGCCGGCCAGTGCGCCGGAACCGGAAGAGCATGTCCTTCGATCGGTCCTGCTCGCACCCGTGCGCGCCCGGTTCTGGAAGGAACTCGTCTACGTTCTCACCGTTTTCGTGCTTGGCTGCCTGGCCGTCGCCTACCTGTTCCTCGGCTTCGGCGGCGGGCTGTATCTCGCGATCACCGTCATCGGCCTGCCGGTGCTGGCAGGCGTGCTGCTCGGCGGACGGCTGTGGGGCCGGATCTACCGCGCCCTGGCCAAAGATCTGCTCGGCATCGTCGTCGCGCCGCCCCCGCCGTTCGCACCCGCGTCCGGCCTGATCGGATTCTTCCGCAGCGCCTTCACCGATCGGGCGGCATGGCGAGCGGCATTGTTCCTGCTCGCGCAGGCGGTGCTCGGCGTCGCGGTGGGTTACCTGGTGCTCGTCGCGGTGGCGATGACCATGTTCACCGCGCTTTCCCCGATCCCATGGGCACTGATCCGCCCGACGAATGTCGACGAGAACGGTGTCGAGCACCAGTCGATGGTCCAGTTCGGCGGTCTCTACCTCGACAGCTGGCCGAAAGTGCTGGCGTTCGCACTGGTGGGAGCGCTCGGCTGCCTGGCGCTGCCCTGGCTGCTGCGCGGCGTCTGCTGGTTGCACGGGCTGTTGACGATCGCGCTGCTCGGCGCGACGACCCGCGATCGCCGAGTGACCGAGTTGCAGGAGAGCAGGCGCACCGCCGTCGAGGACTCCGCGGCCACGCTGCGCAGACTGGAACGCGACCTGCACGACGGTACTCAGGCCAGACTGGTCACCATCGCGATGGCGCTGGGCCGTGCGGAGGATCGGCTGGCCGCGGGCGGCGATCCCAGCGACCTCATCGCCGAGGCGCGCGCGGGTTCCAAGGAGGCGCTGACCGAACTGCGCGAACTGGTGCGCGGAATCCACCCGCCCGCATTGGAATTGGGGCTCGGACCGGCGCTGGAGACGCTGGCGGCGCGCTGCTCGGTGCCGGTGCAGCTGCGGGTGCATCTGCCCGAACGGCCCACTCCGGCCATCGAAGCGATCGCGTATTTCTCGGTGGCCGAATTGCTGACGAACGTGGTGCGGCACGCGCGGGCCACCAGCGCGTGGGTCTCGGCGCTGCCGGGTGACGGGCGGACGATCGCGGTAACAGTGCGGGACAACGGTATCGGCGGCGTGATGACGCCCGTCGACGGCGCGCTCGGCGCGGGCAGCGGGTTGTCCGGCCTCGCGGCGCGGGCCCGCACCGTGGACGGGACGCTGACCGTGCACAGCCCGGCCGGTGGGCCGACGGTGGTGACGATTCTGCTGCCGCTGGCGGGGTCACGATGAGTGACGGACTACGCCTCGTGATCGCCGAGGACAGCGCCATCCTGCGCGACGGGCTCGCCGGGCTGCTGACCGAACGCGGCCACGAGGTGGTCGCCATGGTCGGCGACGCGACCACTCTCGCCGACGTGGTCGGCACACATAACCCCGATGTCGTCGTGGTGGACGTGCGGATGCCGCCCAGCTACACCGACGAGGGGCTTCTGGCCGCCATCGAATTGCGCCGCAAATACCCGATGACCGGCGTACTGGTGTTCTCCCAGTGGGTCGAGACCCGCTATGCCACGGAATTGCTGGCCGGTGGCGCGAGCGGCGTGGGCTACCTGCTCAAGGACCGGGTCGCCGACGTCCGTGACTTCGTGGACGCGCTGCACCGCGTGGCCACCGGAGGGACCGCGCTCGACCCGGAGGTGGTGAGTCAATTGATGGGCGCCTCACGTCAGCAGGATGTGCTGGCCCGCCTCACCCCGCGGGAACGCGAGGTGCTCGAGCTGATGGCCCAAGGCCTGTCCAACAGCGCCATCGCCGCCGCCCTGACCGTCACCGAGCGGGCGGTGGAAAAGCACATCGGCAATATCTTCCTCAAGCTCGACCTACCGCCCTCCGACACTCACCACCGCCGCGTCCTGGCGGTATTGCGACTCAAGGGCTGACGACGCTGTGGTTTGTCGGCACGTTATGCCAGACTGGCCCCAACGCGGTATCCGTGCGGGGAGGGGAGGAAGCGATGACCGTCGACGTGAACTGGCCTGATCATCTGCTGACCCTGGAGGACTGGATTGCGCTGCCGGAGGACAGCAGCCGAAATTACGAGCTTGTCGAGGGGGTTCTGGTCGTGTCACCGAGGCCGGTCTTGCGCCATCAATTCGCGGTCTGGCAACTCGCGGCGCAAATCCACCCTCAACTACCGAAAGAGCTTGCTGCGGTAGGCGAGGCGGAGTTGGTAGTCGATCCGGTGCAACCCCCTACGGTGCGCGTGCCGGACGTCTTGGTCATCCGCCGCAAAGCGCTCACGGACGATCTCGCACGCGTTCATCCCGAGGATGTGAAACTCGCCGTCGAAATACTGTCGGCCGGTTCCCGGCGAACCGATCGTGTCACCAAGTTCTTCGAGTACGCCGACGTCGGCATCGAGCACTATTGGCTCATCGACCTCGACGAGCCGGCCAGCCTCAGCGCCTACCGACTGATCGACAGCGACTACGAACTCGTCGCCGAGCGATCGGGCTCGGTAACAGTCGAGCTGGCCGGAACTCCGGTCACGATCGACCTTATCGCCCTGTCCAGCGATTATCCGGGCGAATAGCGCCGCACCGCCGAAGGCGCCGGGCCTATCCTGGAGGTCTGGCACTCGGGGTGGAGGCTGGTATGGATCACGAGCGGATACTGCGCACGGTGCTCGGGGTGACCGCCGGGTATCTGATCCTGCTGGCGCTGTGGTTGGGGTGGGTGGTGCATCGGACGCCGCCGGGGACGGTGCCGTATCAGATCGTGGCGTTGGTCGGGTTGTTCGGTTCGTGCGTCGGCATCGGGATGATGCTCGCCGGACGGCCGTCCAAGGCGGATCGCCGCTTGTGGCGGCACGGGCTGGAAGGCTGGGCGACCGTCGAGGGCGTGCACCCACTCGAGCGCACCGACCATTACACGGAGCTCACCGAGCTGGATCTGGAACTGACCGTACCGGGCTCCGAGAGTTACCGCGGCACTGTGGTTTTCGACGCCACCCCGGCCGACAAACCCCGGCTCGCGGTCGGCGAGATCCTCTCCATCCGCGTCGACCCGGCGAACCGGGATCGCATCATTCTGGTGCTGTGAGCACCGGCTTCACGTGCGCTTTCGGATCGGCGAGCAGGTACTGCGCGGCCGCATAGGTCGCCAGGATCACGCCTTCGGCCACCCGCCGGGTCCGCTCGCCGCGCGCGAACAACCGCCGCAGCACGATCAGCCCGTCCGAGACGGTGAACAGCAGCGCTCCGACGCCGAGGCGGCTGCGCGGATCGGTACCGGGAATGTTCACTCCCGCAACGTTTTTCGTGGCGGGCGCCAGCGCAGGGTCCGACGCGAGCACGGCCGCGGTACCCAAGGTGACGCCGTACGCGGTCAGCGGCGCGGCCACCGAAGGGGCCTTCTTCCGCAGCAACCCGGCCGCACCCAGCCAGGCGGCCACCCGGGGTACGGCCACCCCGACGGCGGGCCTGCCACCCATCCGCCACCACAGCGTGGAGTATCCGGCCTGCATCACCGCGAACGACGAGGCGCCCGCGATCAGCCTGCGATCGTCGTCCGGATCGATGAGCAGGATGTCGCCGACCGTGGCCGCGCCCAGCGACCCGATCAGCACCGTGCGCTCGGTGGACGGCAGCTCTCGGCCTTCGGTGGCCACGTCCGCCGCGAGCAGCGGCATCAGCAGCGGCTTCGCGATCCACTGCGCCTTCTCCCGCCCGGTGACGGCGCCGAAGACGGTGAGCGCCGCCGCCGCGAGATATCCGGCTCGGAACGGCCGCATGGTCAGAAGCTCGGCTCGGTGGGCGCGGGCGGCAGCGTGACGACTTGTCCCGCGTAACTCAGCCCCGCGCCGAAGCCGAGCAGCAACGCCGTCTGCCCGCCCTTGGCCTTGCCGGTGACCAGCATTTCCTCGATCGCGAGCGGAATGGACGCGGCGGAGGTGTTTCCGGTGTTCTCGATGTCGTTGGCCATCGGGATCTCGTCGGCCAGCCCGAGATTCTTCTTCATCAGCTCGTTGATCCGGGCATTGGCCTGATGCGGGACGAAGACCTCGATGTCCTCCTTGGCCACGCCGGAGACCTCGAGCGCGGTGGACAGCGCGCGCGGCAGGGTGACCGCGGCCCAGCGGAAGACGCGGGGGCCCTCCATCCGCAGCGACATCCGGCCGACCGGATCCACCGCCGGGTCGAGCCCCTGCATGGCCTGAGCGCGCTGCATGTACTCGAGGAAATCGATGTCCTGCATGATCGCTGCGGCGTTCTCGCCGTCGCTGCCCCACACAGTCGGCGAGATGCCGTTCTCGTCGCTCGGGCCGACCACGACCGCGCCCGCGCCGTCACCGAAGATCATCGCGGTGCCGCGGTCGGTGGGGTCGAGTCCGACGGTCATCGTCTCGGCGCCGATGAGCAGGACGTACTCGGCGGAACCGGATCGGATCATGTCGGCGGCCACGCCGAGGCCGTATCCGAAGCCGCCGCAGCCGGAGGTCAGGTCGAAAGCGGGGACGCCGTTCATGCCGATGTCATAGGCCACCTGCGGCGCGCCGTGCGGGGTGAGGGTCAGCCAGCTGGAGGTGGCCAGGATCACGGCGCCGATCTTCGACCGGTCGACGCCGCTGTTGACGATCGCGCGCTCGCCCGCCGCCGCCGCGATCGACCGGAGCGTCTCGTCACCGCTGATCCAGCGCCGGTTGCGGACGCCGGTGCGCTCGAAGATCCACTCGTCGGTGG
The DNA here is from genome assembly GCF_053604885.1 of Nocardia sp. NPDC003999. Classification (NCBI taxonomy): domain Bacteria; kingdom Bacillati; phylum Actinomycetota; class Actinomycetes; order Mycobacteriales; family Nocardiaceae; genus Nocardia; species Nocardia sp. NPDC003999. Next base: position 362,698 of record NZ_JBSGIB010000004.1, on the reverse strand, counting down.
AATCCAGGACCTCGCAGACCTCCGCGTTGCTGACCAGGCGTTCGGGTCGGTAAGCGCCGATTCCGAGCATCGCGACGTTCTCGCGGCTCCTGTTGACTGCAATGCTCACCACTGGAGACTCACACGACCCTTCACCTTCGAAGACTTACACCTCGTCCAGGCTATCCCAGGGCGAGATCCTTCAAGCCGAGGATCGACCGGTACTCCAGACCTTCCGCGGCAATCACCTGGTCGGCGCCGGTTTCCCGGTCGACGACGGTGGCGACGCCGACCACGGTAGCGCCCGCAGCGCGCAACGCGCGCACCGCGGTCAGGGGCGAATTGCCGGTCGTCGTGGTGTCCTCCACGACCAGCACCCGCTTGCCCACGACATCGGGGCCTTCGATCTGGCGCTGCATGCCGTGCGACTTCGCGGCCTTGCGCACCACGAAGGCGTCGATCGGGCGGCCGGGCGCGTGCAGCACGGCCAGCGCCACCGGGTCCGCGCCCATGGTCAGGCCGCCGACGGCGTCGAAGTCCCAGTCCGCGACGAGTTCGCGCAGCAGCTTGCCGATCAGCGGGCCCGCGCCGTGGTGCAGCGTCGCGCGGCGCAGGTCGACGTAGTAGTCGGCCTCTTTGCCCGAGGACAGGGTCACCCGGCCGTGCACGACGGCGAGCTCGCGTACCAGCGCGGCCAGCCGGTCCCTGTCGTTGGTAATCACGTCGATCATGTCAAGTCCTTCCGCGTGCGTTGAACAGCCCGCGATTGAGCCGGGCCCCCAGGGTTCGCGGGATCATTCCGGCGACGGTGGTGAGCGCTTTGTACTGCACACCGGGCACGCTGAGCACCCGGCCCTTCTCCAGATCACGCAGTGAGCCGGCGACTACCTGGTCGACGCTCAGCCACAACGCTTTCGGCAGCGAGGACATCTCGATGCCTGCTCGCTGGTGGAATTCCGTGCGGACGAATCCCGGGCACAGGGCTTGGACCCGGACTCCGGTCCCGGCCAATCCGCCTGCCAACCCTTCCGTGAAGGATACGACGTATGCCTTGGACGCCGAGTACGTCGACCCTCGTCCGGGAATCAGGCCTGCCACGCTGGCCACGTTGACGACGCAGCCGTTGGCCGCCGCGATCATCGGCGGCAGCGCGGCCCTGGTGAGCCGCACCACGGAGGTGACGTTGACGTCCAGTTGCGCCTGCAACTGCTCGGGCGGCAATGTCCAGAACTCCCCTGACCGCGCGAAACCGGCGTTGTTCACCAGGAATTCGACGCCGTCGGCCAGCCGCGCCGCGACCCGCTCGCGATCCTCGGCCCCGGCCAGGTCGGCGACGAGCAGCTCCGAGCGGGTACCGAAGCGGTGTTCCATCTCGGTCGCGAGGGCGGTGAGGCGCTGCTCGTCCCTGGCGGCCAGCACCAAGTCGTAGCCGAGGGAGGCCAGCCGGGTCGCGTAACCGCGGCCGATACCCGAGGTCGGTCCGGTGATCAAAGCCACCGGGCGGGTGGCGCCGGGCAGCCGGGGATGCTCGGTCATGACGGCGCGATCGATGGCAGTCGCTCGGGTCCGACCGCGGTGGGCGCGCGGCCGGTCACTTCGGCACGGGTCCCTGGTAGGGGCGGAAGCCGGGATGGAACGGTCCACCGGGCGGGTCGGCGGGCCGCTGCCGCGACTCGGAGTCGGCCCGGCCCTCGGCGCGCTCGTCGCGTTCCTCATGTGACCGAGGCCCGTCGTCCTCGCGCACGCGGGCGCGGGTGTTCGGCACGACGGCCAGCGACGGGCGGCGCGCCGGTTCCGATCCCCGCTCCTCGGCTCGCTCGCCGGCGTGGGAGTCGTCATCGGACCGCTCGTCGCCTTCGGCCTCCGGGCGCGCACGGTCGCCCGCGTCGTCCTCGGGGCCCCGGACGTTCTCGCCCCGCTGACGCTCGCGAGGCCGGGAGCGGCCCGGCTCGGGTCCGCCGTCGTCGAAGTGCGGCTCGCTGACCGGTGGCAGCACGTGCAGCAGGCCGGACAGGCGCAGCACCGCGTCGATCGCGCCTTCCCAGTCCTTCGGGGTGGTGCCGACCAGCAGCATGCCCAGCGTCCAGTTGCCCTCGCTCCAGAGCATCTGTACGGAGTCCGGAAGATTCTCGATGAACGCGACCATGCGCTGATCGACCGCGTGCCTGGCGATTTCGGGATTGGTCGCGAACACCACGCGATCACCGATGGCGCCGAGCAGTTCCAGATCGTGGTCCTTGGGCGGCGCGGCCGTCTTCAGCCGCATGTCCACGTCGATGTCCGAACCGATCTGGCGGCGGACCGCGACCAGCGTCGCGGAGTCCTCCAAGTCGAACAGCACGAACTTCTCGCCCTTGCGGATGCCGGAGACCACGTCGACCGCGGAGAGATAGCCCAGTTTGGTCAGCGCGCCCCGCCGCCACGTGGACGGCAGCGCGGGTTCCACGGACACATAGGTATAGCCCTGCGACTTCGCCCACACCTGTCGCGCGTGACCGGTCCGCTGACGCTGGAGCCGATCGAAATACAGCAGCACGATCGCACCCACGAGCGCGATCGCCGCCAACCCGAACCACATTGCCGTCATCGACGCCTAGCCTAATGGTCCCGGCCGGACATGGTCCGTCATTACCCCCGGCGCTTCGCGCGGGCCGCGCCCGGCGCGGCTCATCGTCCGCCGCCGGGCAGCGAGGTACCGATGATGACCTTCGCCTGGATCGATCCGTCCGCGGCCTTGTCGCCCTGGATCAGCACCAGCTCACCGGTGGCGAGATCGGATACTTTCGTGCCCGACAAGGCGATCACCTGCGTCTTGGCGTCCGTGCGCACCGTGATGGTGTTGCCCATCACCGAACTCACCGTCAGGGTGCCCCCGTCGTTCGCGGTGATGGTGCCCATGGTCGCGCCGAGCCCGTCGGCATCGCCGAGGCCGGGCACGCTGGGCAACCCGCTCGGTGGGGTCGGCTGGGCGTTCCTGGTTCCCGGCGCCGGTCTCGTGGTGACGCGCGTCGTCGGTGCCGCCGCGGTGTCGGCCGAGCCGGAATCGCTTGCGCCCAGCAGCACGCCCGAGACCACCCCGATCGCACCGATGAGCAACACGACGCCGATGCCGAGGGCGATCCACAGACCGGTGTTGCGGCGCGGCGGCTGCGGTGGTGGTCCCTGCGGCACTCCCCCGGCAGGCGGCATCGCGCCGCCGGGCGGCCCCGCCGCACCCGGAGCGGTGTCCGGATAGGCGGCCCACTGGGAGTCGTAGGACGGGAACGCGCGCGTCGCGTTCGTCGGGGGTGGGCCCCAGGATCCGTACTGCTCCGTCGGGGGATATTCCGACGGAGCGCCGGCGCCGTACGCGTCGGGATACGCCGTGGTGTGCGCCGGGCCCCCGTAGCCGGACTTGCCCGGCGGACCCAGGTGCTCGGTCGGTGCATCCTCCGGCCGCTGTCCCCAGGGATCGTTCGGGTTGGTCATGGCTTCCAGGGTAAGCGGCCCCGCACGCGCGGGGCCGCTTGCTCACTCATCACCTTCCGACGATCAGACCGTCCCCGTCGGGGCTGACGGCCACCTTGACGCTGTCGCCGTCGGTGACCTCGCCCGCCAGCAACTCCTTGGCGAGGGAGTCGCCGATGGCCTGCTGGATCAGCCTGCGCAACGGACGAGCGCCATAGGAGGGGTCGTAACCGCGCACGGCGAGCCAGAACCGAGCCGAATCGCTGACCTCCAGCTTCAGCCTGCGTTGCGCCAGGCGCTTCTGCAGCTGATCGAGCTGTATGTCGACGATCTGCTCCAACTGCTCCTCGTCGAGCGCGTGGAACATGACCACGTCGTCGAGGCGGTTGAGGAACTCCGGCTTGAAGGCCGAACGCACCGCGTTCATGACGAACTCCTGGTCACCACCCGCACCCAGGTTCGAGGTGAGGATGAGGATGGTGTTGCGGAAGTCCACCGTGCGGCCTTGGCCGTCGGTGAGCCTGCCCTCGTCGAGTACCTGGAGCAGGATGTCGAACACGTCCGGGTGCGCCTTCTCGATCTCGTCGAACAGCACCACCGTGTAGGGCCTGCGCCGCACCGCCTCGGTGAGCTGACCGCCCTGGTCGTAACCGACGTAGCCGGGCGGGGCGCCGACCAGCCGGGCCACCGAGTGCTTCTCGCTGTACTCGCTCATGTCGATGCGGACCATGGCGCGCTCGTCGTCGAACAGGAAGTCCGCCAACGCTTTCGCCAGCTCCGTCTTGCCGACGCCGGTCGGGCCGACGAACATGAACGAGCCGGTGGGGCGATTCGGATCGGCGACACCCGCGCGCGCCCGGCGCACCGCGTCGGACACCGCCTGCACCGCCTCGGTCTGACCGACCACGCGGCGACCCAGCTCCTCCTCCATGCGCAGCAGCTTCTGGGTCTCGCCTTCCAGCATCCGGCCCACCGGAATGCCGGTCCACGAGGACACCACCTCGGCGATGTCGTCCGGGCCGACTTCTTCCTTGAGCATCACCTCGCCGTCGCCCGCGGTGGCCGAGGACTGCTCGGCCTGAGCGAGCTGCTTCTCCAGCGCGGGGATCCGGCCGTAGCGCAGTTCGGCCGCCTTGCCCAGATCACCGTCGCGCTCGGCGCGTTCGGATTCGCCGCGCAGCGCTTCCAGTTGCTCCTTGAGCGTGCGCACCTGGTCGATCGCGCTCTTCTCGTTCTGCCAACGGGTGGTCAGCTGATTGAGCTTCTCCCGGTCGTCGGCGAGTTCGGCGCGCAGCTTCTCCAGCCGCTGCTTGGAGGCCTCGTCGGTCTCCTTGGCGAGGGCGACCTCCTCGATCTCCAGGCGGCGCACCGCGCGCTCCACCTCGTCGATCTCCACCGGGCGGGAGTCGATCTCCATGCGCAACCGCGAGGCCGACTCGTCTACCAGGTCGATCGCCTTGTCCGGGAGGAACCGGGAGGTGATGTAGCGGTCCGACAGCGTAGCCGCGGCGACCAGCGCGGAGTCGGTGATGCGCACACCGTGGTGCACCTCGTAGCGATCCTTGATGCCGCGCAGGATGCCGATGGTGTCCTCCACCGACGGCTCGCCGACCAGCACCTGCTGGAAGCGCCGCTCCAGGGCGGCGTCCTTCTCGATGTGCTGGCGGTATTCCTCCAGCGTGGTCGCGCCGACCAGGCGCAGCTCGCCGCGGGCCAGCATCGGCTTGATCATGTTGCCCGCGTCCATCGCCGATTCACCGGTGGCGCCCGCGCCGACGATGGTGTGCAGCTCGTCGATGAACGTGATGATCTGGCCCGCGCTGTTCTTGATGTCCTCGAGCACGGCCTTGAGCCGCTCCTCGAACTCGCCGCGGTACTTCGCGCCCGCGACCATCGCGCCGAGGTCGAGCGCCACGACGGACTTGCCGCGCAGCGACTCCGGGACGTCGCCCGCCACGATGCGCTGGGCGAGCCCCTCGACGATGGCCGTCTTGCCGACACCCGGCTCGCCGATCAGCACCGGGTTGTTCTTGGTGCGACGGCTCAAAACCTGCACCACCCGGCGGATCTCGGTGTCCCGGCCGATGACCGGGTCGAGTTTGCCGTTGCGGGCGGCGTCGGTGAGGTCGGTGGAGTACTTCTCCAGCGCCTGGTAGCTGCCCTCCGGATCGGGGCTGGTCACCCGGGCGCTGCCACGCACCGCGGTGAACGCCGCACGCAGCGCGTCGGCGGTGGCGCCGTACTTGGTGAGCAGCATCGTCACGTCGGAGTCGCCTTGGGCGAGACCGACCATCACGTGCTCGGTGGAGACGTATTCGTCACCGAGTTCGGTGGCCAGGCGCTGCGCCGCGGTGATCGCGGCGAGCGCCTCGCGGCCCAGCTGCGGTGTGGTGGTGGCGCCGGTCGCCTGCGGCAGCCGGTCCACGATGGCCTGTGCCTCGTTGCGCACGACCGCCGGATCCGTTCCGACGGCCTTCAGCAAGGGCGCGGCGATGCCGTCGGTCTGGTCCAGCAACGCCACCAGCAAGTGCGCCGGACGAATCTCCGGGTTGCCCGCGGCGGAGGCCGCCTGCAGGGCGGCGGTCAGTGCGGCCTGGGTCTTGGTGGTGGGATTGAACGAGTCCACGAGTCACCTTCCTACTAGTCGAGTCGATTCGTACGGCGCCGAGCGTGTTCGCCCGGCCGAAGCCGTCGCTTCGTCCCGCTCCGCCTTCGGCTCGGCGCCGTTCCTACCCGTCCAACGTCCGAAAGGTTGAGTCTGTTCCGCTCAAGTTTCGAATTCTTCGCCACGCCGCTCCGATGCCGCCGGATCGTGTCGAACGCTACGCCCCGGCATCGGCGAAAGCGACGCCCCGCGACACCGCCGATGCGATGATTCCGCACGTCGGCGACCTTCGGATGCCTACGATGACCTCGGCCGTCAGTTGTTGCAGCACTCTTCACCCCGACTCGAGGAGCGAATGGATGCGCGCGATCGTGGTACGGAAGTTCGGAGCGACGCCGGAACTGGCCGAGATGCCGATGCCCGAGCCGGGCCCCGGATCCGTGCGGGTCCAACTCCAGGCGGCCGGGGTGAATCCCTTCGACCGAAAGGTGGCCTCCGGCCTCCTGGAAGGCAAACTGCCGCACGACTTTCCGCTGATCCTCGGAGTCGACGGGGCGGGCACGGTCGCCACGATCGGCGCGGGCGTCAGCCGGTTCGCCATCGGCGACCGGGTGGTCGGCAAGTTCCTCACACCGCCGGTGGGCCACGGCAGTTTCGCCGAGTACGCGGTGCTCCCTGAGGGCGGCACGCTGGTGCCGATCCCGCCGGGCGTGACCACCGTCGCCGCCGCCGCGCTGCCGACGGCCGGGGTGACCGCGCAGGACCTCGTGGACGCCACCCACATCCACCCGGGCCAGACCGTGCTGATCGTGGGCGCGACCGGCGGCGTCGGCTCCTTCTTGGTGCAGCTGGCCAATATCGCCGGCGCGCACGTCATCGCCACGGCACGCGGCGACTCCGCCGATCAGATGACCCGCTTGGGCGCGGCCGAGACGGTGGACTACACCGCGGGACCGGTGCGCGACCAGGTCGCCGCCGCGCATCCGGACGGCATCGACGTGCTGTTCGATCTGGTGAGCCCGCCCGAGGCGCTGGCGGAGCTGACCACGCTGGTCCGCGACGGCGGCACCGTCTACTCCACCACCTTCGCGGCCGACGAGGACGCGCTGCGCGCACGGTCGCTGAAAGGGGGCAACATCGAATCCAAGGGGAAAGCGCCGGAGCTGGCCCGGCTGATCCAGCGCGTCGCCGCCGGTGACGTGGTCGTGCCGATCGACGCGACCGTCCCGCTCGCGGAGGGACCGGCGGTCATCGGAGCGCCCGGCGCACGCGGCAAGACCGTGCTCGCCATCTGAGCGACACCGGCCCGCCACGCCGGGGTCGGGCGTCCCGCGAGACCACCAGGAGGTGTGTGACGAGCACTCGACCGCCCCAATTCGGTCTGTTCCTGATCCCGGAGGCCGACGACTTCCGCAGGCTCGCCGAGCTGAGCGTGTACGCCGACGTGTCCGGGCTCGACCTGATCGGGATCCAGGACCATCCCTACCAGCGCCGTTTCCTGGACACCTGGACGCTGATCACCGCTCTCGTCGCGCGCACCGAGCGGATCACCTTCTTCCCCGACGTGGCGAACCTGCCGCTGCGCAACCCCGCGTTGCTCGCGAAGGCGGTGGCCTCGCTCGACATCATCAGCGACGGCCGGATCCAGCTCGGTCTCGGCGCCGGCGCGTTCTGGGACGCCGTCGCCGGGATGGGCGGACCGCGCCGAACCGGCGGCGAGGCGGTACGCGCCCTGGCCGAGGCGATCGCGGTGATCCGCGCCTTGTGGAGCGACGAGCGTTCGGTCCGGGTGCCCGGCGCCTTCTACTCCCTGGCGGGCGCGCATCCAGGCCCCCGGCCGCGGCACGAGCCCGGCATCTGGCTCGGTGCGCGCGGGCCGCGCATGCTCGAGCTCACCGGACGCGCCGCCGACGGCTGGGTGCCGTCCGCCGCGTGGGCGCCGCCGGAGTTCCTCGCCGAAGCGGGCGAGCGGATCGATGCCGCCGCCGCGGCGGCGGACCGGGATCCGCTGACGGTGCGGCGGGTGCTGAACGTATCGGGCACCATCACCGCGGACGGGGCCGATCGCGGCTTCCTGGAGGGCCCGCCCCAGCGCTGGGTCGACGACCTGCTCGCCCTGCACCGTGACCAGCGGATCGACGGTTTCGTCTTCTGGCCGACCGAGGGGGAACCGGTCGAGCAGATCCGTCGTTATACCGAGCAGGTCGTGCCTGCGGTGCGTACCGGCGCCGGAACCTGACCGGCCGGAAACGGCATCCTCCGGTCCCGCATCGACGCGGAAATCCGGCCCGGCCCGCCCACGACGGCGGTACCCGACGGGTCAGCGGCATCCGCCGTTTGCCCACCGATTACCGTTTGCCCGGGTCGCACGGCACCAACGGGCGCAGCCGGACGTAGTCCGTCTCCAGCACGGGCGTGGCCGCAGCGAAGGCGAAGGTTCGCTTTATACCCACACGACCACGGCATTTTCGGGGATACTTGTCGGCGGGAGACCGCCGGTAACGGGTATGTCCCCGGGCAGAACTGAGGGAAAGGAAGCTCCACGTCGTGGATGCGCGTTCGGCTGCGCTGGTCCGCGCCAATTTTCGTTCGGTGATCGAGTCGCCGAATGGACCCGAGCGGTTGGTCAGTGCGTTCTACGGACATTTGTTCGCCGAGAACCCACGGTTGCGCGAATTGTTCCCACCCGCCATGGAGATGCAGGCCAAACGGATCGCCACGGCCATCCAGTACGTCCTCGATCACCTGGAGGACTGGGACCGCGCGCAGAAGTTCCTGGAGCAACTCGCTCGCGACCATCGCAAGTACGGCGTGGAGGCCGCGCACTACGACATAGCGGGCCGTGCGCTGCTGGCGGCGTTCCGCGTCTACAACGGCGCGGCGTGGAATCGGAGCCTGGAGGAGGGCTGGCGCGACATCACCATCCTGATCTCCGCGTCCATGGCCATCGGCGCCAACTCCGACAAGTCGCAGCCGGTGTGGGAGGCCACCGTGGTCGGCCATCGCCGCGTGCTGGAGGACCTGGCCATCGTGCGCCTGCAGTCCGATGGGCCGGTGCCCTACCAGGCCGGGCAGTACGTGCCGGTCACCATTCCGCAGCGGCCCAAGATGTGGCGCTATTTCTCTCCCGCCATCCCGTCCAACCCGTACGGCGAGATCGAGTTCCACGTGCGCAAGATCCGCGGCGGCTGGGTGAGCCCCGCGATCGTCAACGAGACCAGGGTCGGCGACCGATGGCGGATCGCGGGCCCGCTCGGCGGACTGCACGTCGACCGGGACAGCGGCCGCGACGTGCTCATGATCGGCGCGGGCACCGGCATCGCCCCGCTGCGCGCCCAGCTGATCGAAATGGGCCAGCGCGGCATCAACCCGCGAGTGCACTTCTTCATCGGCGGCCGCTATCCCTGCGACCTGTACGACGTGGAGAACATGTGGCAGCTCTCGCAGAGCAACCCGTGGCTGACCATCGTTCCGGTGTGCGAGCAGAAGACCAACCCGTGGTGGTACCCGCATCCGCCGCAGGACGCACCGTACGGCATGCACCGGCGCCTGATCGGTAACCTTGGCGCCGTGGTCGCGAGCTTCGGCGCGTGGGAAGACCGGCAGATCCAGATCGCCGGCTCGGCCCGGATGATCGCGGACACCCGGCGCGCGCTCATCGCGGTCGGCACGCCGGAGCAGAACATCAGCTGCGACCCTGTGTAAGAAGGAGGCCCCGTTGGGGGATCCGAGCATGCTCGGCAATGGTCATCAGGCGCCGGAGTGGACTTCGACCGTGGTCGGCCATCATCGCCTGCGACACGATCTCGCGGTGATCCGCCTGATCGGAGAGTTCGTGCCGTTCGCCGCCGGACAGTCGGTCGAAGTCCGGGTGCCGCAGCATCCCGGCGTGCGCCGCAGGCTGTCGCCCGCGCTGCCGCCGTCCCTGGACGGCAAACTGGAGTTCCACGTGCGCACGGTGCCCGGCGGCTGGTGCAGCGCCGCGATCGTCGCCGACACCCAGCCGGGCGACGAGTGGCGGATCGGCGCTCCGGCAGGCGGGTTCTGGGTCGACCCCGACGGCGACGAGGTGGTGATGATCGCGGGCGGTACGGGATTGGCGCCCATGCGCGCTCAGATCCTCGAGCTGGCGCGCAAGCCGTCGCCGCCGCCCACCTACCTCTTCGTCGGGGGGCGTTCCCCCCGCGACCTGTACGCCTCGGACATGCTCTACCTGCTGGCCGCCGAATTGCCTTGGCTCACGGTGATTCCGGTGGTGGAGAACCCGGAGGATCCGAGCTGGGTCGACGACTGGTACGAGCAGTCCCGCGTCGACATCGGCTTCGCACCCGACGACCTGCTCTACGGCACCCTCGCCGAAGTCCTCGGCTCCCACGGCGCTTTCCTCGAACACCAAGTACTCGTCTGCGGCTCCCCGGCCATGGTCCAAACCACGGTCGACCGCCTCCTCGAAACCGGAACTCCGCCGGAGCGAATCCAGTTCGAGGGGCTCTGACCGATCAGCAGATCGATCAGCAGCCGTAGTATTGCCACCATCGGATATCCCGAGGCTGCAACAACGGCGAGCCCCTGGGAGCGCGGTCATCACCTGACGCCCGGCGCACCGCAACCACGTCTTTCGAGCGAAGCGAGACCGAGCATCCGCCGTTCGCGCCGAAGGCGCGGCCGAACAACACAGCCCGCGAACACCCGGCGCCGCAGGCGCCGGACTAATACAACGGGTCGTGGCGGATGTTCTTCGCCAGGGTTCCGGCTGCCATGAGTCGGAACTTGGTGGTCTGCACCATCGAGGGTGAGCCGACGATCTGCACGTCGCGGTCGGACCATGCGCCGAAACTGGCGACGACCTTGCCGATCTGGCCGGTGACGCGGGGTTCCAGGCCCGGCCAGGTGGTGCGCGGCTCCTCCGGTTCCGGGTACCACCAGGGGTTTTCGTCGTGCTCGCTCACCGGCGTGACCGTGAGCCAGCGGTTGGCCATCGCCAGCTTGCTCAGGGTCTCCAGGTCGTAGAGGTCGCAGGGGTGGTGGCCGCCGACGAACAGATGCACCTTCGGATTGGTCCGCCGCATCGCCATCGACATCAGCTGCGCGCGCAGCGGCGCGATTCCGGTGCCGCAGCCGACCATCAGCATCTTGCGTTTGGCGTTGCGCGGAACGCCGAGGCCGCCGAGTGGCGAGCCGAGCAGCCATTGGTCGCCGACGACAGTCTGGCCGACGATGGCCGAGCTGACCCAGCCGCCGAGCACGCTGCGGACGTGGAACTCGATCTCACCGTTGGCATTCGCGGGCACGGCGGGCGAGAGATAGCGCCACATGCGCGGCCGCGACGGAACCTGCACGCTCAAGTACTGGCCCGCGGCATAGCGCATCGGCTGATCCAGTTGCAGCCGGACGACGACCAGGTTGCGCAGCACCTCGCGGCGCTCGATCACCGTGCCGGTCCACACCGACGGCGTGGTCTCCTTCTCCGCCGCGCCGATCATGGTGTCGGAGATGATCTGCAGGCCCTCGTCCCAGGCGCGGTCCACCTCGTCGGTCCACATCTCGGTGCCCGCGAACACTTTCACGGCGTTCTTCAGCGCGGTGGCGACGGCGGCGTAGTGCGCGGGCTGCACGCCGTACTTGCGGTGGTCCCTGCCGAGCTGGGCCAGGAAGGGCAGCAGCTTGTCGGGCTCCTCCAACCGGTCCAGTGCATAGGAGATCGCCTTGACCAGCCGGTCGCGCTGGGAGTCCATCGCGGCGGGAAAGAAATCGCGGACGTGCGGGTAGTCGGTGAACAAGATCGCGTAGAACGATCTCGCCAGTTTCTCCGGCCCCCCATCCTCCGCAGCAACCGCCTTGAACGTAGTTCTGATCAAAGCGACAGTGCGTGAATCCATTGGTCTCACAACCCCATTTCGCACTCGTTCACGAACCATGCCGGCGAGTGAGGTGCTGCGGGGCCACTCGACAGCAGCCGATGGCAAGGAGTGTAGGCGAGGTTTGCCAGCAACGGAATCTTTCGAAGGAACATACCGCGCTCAATTTCGTCGAAACGAGGATGCCCAGGGCGACACGCCAGAGAAACCGACTGCAAGACCGGGGATTCGGGACAAAATCAGTCGTGTGCATACCGAATTGGTAAGGCCCTCTTGTGGAATTACGTCCCGATTGGTCTGTTCTAGCGACTTCAGGGCAACATGGCGTCCATCCGAGGTGGATCGAATCGGGTAGGCCGAACCGGTTACGTAAACTGATCTATGGTGAAAATGTCCAGTTGATTCGACAACGAAATAGATGGTGCCGCACCACTTCCGCCGAACATGTTCTGGTTTATCTTCAGCAAATCTTTGTGACAATGCCCGCGCACGACGACGGCCCCGGCGCCGGATCGCGATGTGCGACCGAGGCCGGGGCCGTCGTCGTGCCGGTTATCGTCTGCGCTGACCGTCCTCACGACGATGCCGCGGCTGCCAGACGACCAGCGCGGTACTGCGCTGCTGCGGAGCGAGATCCGGACGGTACGCCGCCCGCGTCCGCTCCAGCTCGGCCGACAGTTCCGCGACCTGCTGGCGCAGTTCCTCCACCTGATTGGTCAGTTCGATGATGCGCTTGATGCCCGCCAGGTTGACGCCCTCGTCCTGGGACAGCCGCTGCACCTCGCGCAGCAGCTCCACGTCCCGGGCCGAGTAGCGCCGACCACCGCCCGAAGTACGTTGCGGCGTGACCAGTCCCAGACGGTCATACGTGCGCAGCGTCTGCGCGTGCATGCCGGCCAGCTGGGCCGCGACCGAGATCATGAAGAACTCGGCCCGCGACCCGCCGGACGCGTTCTTCGGTTCGGAGGACATCACGCACCTGCCCATCCCGCACGTGGGTCGAAGCCGCCGGCCCGTTCCGCCTCCTGGTAGCGCTTCAGCGCCTCGACGGCGTCGTTGTCCAGCTTCTGCGGAATCGCGACCTTCACCGTCACCAGTAGGTCGCCCGCGCCGCCGCCGCGCTTGGGCACGCCACGGCCGCGCACCCGCAAGGTGCGGCCGTCGGCGGTACCCGGAGGCACCTTGACGCCGACCCGGCCGTCCAGAGTGGGCACCGAAACCGTTGTACCGAGGACCAATTCACTGTAACTGACCGGCAGAACCAGGGTCAGGTCGTCGCCGTTGCGGCCGAAGACCTTGTCCTGGCTGACGTGGACGGTGACATACAGGTCGCCCGAGGGCGCCCCGCGCAGCCCCGCCTCGCCCTGACCGGCCAGCCGGATCCGTTGACCGTCACCGACTCCGGGAGGAATCCGCACCGTGATGGTGCGCGTGCGGTTCTGGATGCCGCTGCCCTGGCAGTCGAGGCACGGGTCGTCGATGATCGACCCGCTGCCCCGGCACTCGTCGCACGGCTCGCTGAAGCCGAACGCGCCCTGGTTGCGGCTGACGATGCCGGTCCCGTTGCAGATCGGGCAGACTCGCGGACTCGTGCCCGGTTTGGCGCCGCTGCCGTGACACGTCGTGCACGGCGAGGGGCTGGTCATCCGCAGCGGGACCGTGACGCCCTGGGCCGCTTCCCGGAAACCGAGCGTCGTCTCGGTCTCCACGTCGGCCCCGCGCCTGGGGCGGCTCGACGACCGCGTGCCGCCCCGGTTGAACAGACCGCCGAGCAGGTCGCCGAGGCCACCGTCGGCGGCACCGGCGGCGCCGCCGAAGATGTCCCCGAGGTTGAACTCCTGCGAGAAGCCACCACCGGTACCGCCGCCGAAGCCACCGCGACCGTAGCCGCCACCCGCGAAGAGCTTGCGGGTGTCGTCGTACTCCTTGCGCTTGGCCGGATCCGACAGCACGGCGTGCGCCTCGCTGACGGCCTTGAACCGCTCCTCGGCTTTGGTGTCACCGGGGTTGGCGTCCGGATGCAAGTCCCTGGCGAGCTTGCGATAGGCCTTCTTGATCTCGTCCTGCGAGGCGCCGGAGGAAATACCCAGCTCCTTGTAGAAGTCCTTTTCGATCCACTCCCGTTGGCTCACCGAGCATCTCCTCCTCTCGCGTCCTTATTGATCGTTCGCGCCGGCATCAACATCCGATGCCTCTTCAGTAGGTTGAACAGCCTTTTCCGTCAGATCGGCTACGCCGTCGGTTACCCCGACGAGCGCGTGCCGAAGCACCCTATCGCCGAAGCGATAGCCTTTGCGCATCACAATGCCGATCACCGGGTCGTGGCCGGAGCCCTCGTGCTGTACGGCCTCGTGCAGGGTCGGGTCGAAAGGCTCGCCCTCCGAACCGAACTCCTCTAGACCCTGCTTGAGCAGCGCGGCCGACAACTTGTCGGCCACCGACCGCAGCGGACCCGATTCCAGGTCGCCGTGCGCCCGCGCGCGGTCGAGATCGTCGAGCACACCGAGCAACTCGGTGACCACCGACGCCTTGGCGTTGTCGATGACGGCCTTGCGGTCGCGCTCGACCCGGCGCCGGTAGTTGGCGTACTCGGCGGTCAGCCGCTGCAGGTCGGCGGTGCGCTCGGCGAGCTCGCCGCTGATGGTGTCGGCGAGGGCGTCGTCGTTGTCGATGTCCACGCCCTCGTCCACCTGCGGGGCCTGCGCGGCCGCGGCGCCGTTGTCCGCGGCCTGCTGCCTGACGTCACCGGTCTCCGGATCGATCTTCCGGTTGTCGACGAAGGTGATCGGCTCCTTCTCGAAGTTGTCCTCGGTCACTTCTTCTCCGTGTCGACCGGCTCGTCCACGACCTCGGCGTCCACGACCTGGTCATCCGACGCGGCGCTGGTCGCGCCGTCGCCCTGTGCGGCGGCGTCCGCGGCGGAGGCCTCGTAGATGGCCTGGCCGAGCGCCTGCGACTCGGTGGCCAGCTTCTCGACGGCCGCCTTGACCGCGGCGATGTCGGTGCCCTTCAGAGCCTCGTTCGCCTCGGCGATGGCCGCCTCGACCTTGGTCTTGACGTCCGCGGGGACCTTGTCCTCGTTCTCCTTGATGAACTTCTCGGTCTGGTGGACCAGCGACTCGGCCTGGTTGCGGGTCTCCGCCTCCTCGCGACGCGCCTTGTCCTCGGCCGCGTGGGCCTCGGCGTCCTTGACCATCCGATCGATCTCCTCCTTGGACAAGCCGGAGCCGTCCTGGATCTTGATCGTGTTCTCCTTGCCGGTGCCCTTGTCCTTCGCGGTGACGTGCACGATGCCGTTGGCGTCGATGTCGAAGGTGACCTCGATCTGCGGCACGCCGCGCGGGGCGGGCGGGATGCCGGTCAGCTCGAAGGAGCCGAGCAGCTTGTTGTGCGAGGCGATCTCGCGCTCACCCTGGAACACCTGGATCTGCACCGACGGCTGGTTGTCGTCGGCCGTGGTGAAGGTCTCCGAGCGCTTGGTCGGGATGGTGGTGTTGCGCTCGATGAGCTTGGTCATCACGCCGCCCTTGGTCTCGATGCCCAGCGACAGCGGGGTCACGTCGAGCAGCAGGACGTCCTTGACCTCACCCTTGAGCACACCGGCCTGCAGGGCGGCGCCGACGGCGACGACCTCGTCCGGGTTCACGCCCTTGTTGGGCTCCTTGCCACCGGTCAGCTCGCGCACCAGGTCGGTGACGGCCGGCATACGGGTGGAACCGCCGACGAGCACCACGTGGTCGATGTCGGACACCTTGATGCCCGCGTCCTTGATCACGGACTGGAACGGCGCGCGGGTGCGGTCGAGCAGGTCCGAGGTGATCTTCTGGAACTCGGCGCGAGTCAGCTGCTCGTCGAGGAACAGCGGGTTCTTCTCCGCGTCGACGGTGATGTAGGGCAGGTTGATCGAGGTGCTCTGCGAGGAGCTCAGCTCGATCTTGGCCTTCTCGGCGGCCTCACGCAGCCGCTGCATGGCCATCTTGTCCTTGGTGAGGTCGATGCCCGAGCTGGCCTTGAACTTGTCGACCAGCCACTGCACGACCCGCTCGTCCCAGTCGTCACCACCGAGGTGGTTGTCGCCGGAGGTGGCGCGGACCTCGACGACGCCCTCGCCGATTTCCAGCAGCGAGACGTCGAAGGTGCCGCCACCGAGGTCGAAGACCAGGATGGTCTGTTCCTTGTCGCCCTTGTCCAGGCCGTAGGCGAGCGCCGCGGCGGTGGGCTCGTTGACGATGCGCAGGACGTTCAGGCCCGCGATCTGGCCTGCTTCCTTCGTGGCCTGCCGCTGGGCGTCCTCGAAGTAGGCGGGCACGGTGATGACCGCGTCGGTGATCTCCTCACCGAGGTAGGACTCCGCGTCGCGCTTGAGCTTCATCAGCACGCGCGCGCTGATCTCCTGCGGCGTGTACTTCTTGTCGTCGATGTCCACCGACCAGTCGGTGCCGATGTGCCGCTTGACGGAGCGAATGGTGCGGTCGACGTTGGTGACGGCCTGGTTCTTCGCCGGCTGGCCGACCAGTACCTCGCCGTTCTTCGCGAACGCGACGATCGACGGGGTGGTGCGCGATCCTTCCGAGTTGGCGACGACGACCGGTTCACCGCCTTCGAGAACGGCGACGACCGAGTTCGTGGTCCCGAGGTCGATTCCGACCGCACGAGCCATAGTGGTTCCTCCTAATTGACGTACCGATATGTGTAGGTGCCGGGCGAAACCGCCCTCGGCGTCCGCTGCGGGACGCCGCGAGACCTCGCCCCTAGCACCTCACGGAGCACGGCCCCAGCAACACTGAGCGTGGTCGGCTCAATCCTGCCTCGCAGGAGTCTCGGAGTCAACCGAAACTTGAGTCGTACACACTCAATCTTGTCGACAGGCTCAACGGGCGACTCGCGCGTTTAATTCCCGGACAGCGACGCACATGCGTGACCTGCCACACACTTCCGGCGCGGCGAGGAAGCCATGGAGGGCAGGAATCAGCGGGAGAGTCCGGGATGAATGCCCGGTTCCAGCCCGTTCGTCGCCGCGAGCCGCTGCAACAGCCGCAACAAGGTGGCGCGGTCGGCCGCCTCGAATTCGCGCAGCAGGTCGGACTCGAGTCCGTCGACGACACGTTGAGCCCGGGCCAGCAGATCATGCGCGGCGGGCAGCAGGTAGACGGCATGCGCCCGGCGGTCGGCCGGATGCTTGCGGCGCTCGACCAGGCCGCGCTTCTCCAGCTCGTCGACCAACCCGACCATCACGTTGCGATGGATGCCCAACGTCTCGCACAGCTGCTGCTGCGACTGGCCGTCGTGCTCGCGCAGCACGCGCAACGTGCCGAAATGCCTGGGACCGATGCCGAGCGGGGCCAACCCGTCACTGAAGCGGTACGCGGTGTGGAACCCGAGCTGCCCGAGGAGAAAGGCGACGTGGTCGGACAGCGGCGTCGGATCGGCTTCGGGCACGCCCCGATCATAGCATTAACGCACCTTTCATGATTGCCATATTGATTGATAATCACTCGAGGTGCATAGTTTGGGAGTCGGTACTTCCCTCCCATCCGAAAGAGGCCCTCATGGAACCCGACCCCACTACTCGTCCCCCTACCGATTCCCGCCGCTGGATCGCGTTCGCGGTCGTGCTCGCCGCGGGATTCATGGACTTGCTCGACGTCACGATCGTCAATGTCGCCGTGCCGAGCATCCAGGCCGATCTGCACGCCGCGTACTCGCAGATCGAATGGATCGTCGCGGCCTACGTGCTCGCCTTCGCCGCCGTGCTGATCACCGGCGGCAGGCTCGGCGACATCTTCGGCCGCAAACGGATCTTCCTGATCGGCATGGCCGGCTTCACGCTCGCCTCGGCGGCCTGCGGCCTGAGCACCGATCCGGCCATGTTGATCGCCGCACGCTTCGTGCAGGGCGCGATGGCCGGGCTCATGGTGCCGCAGATCCTGGCGATCATCCGCGTCACCTTCGCCGACCACGAGCGCGGGCGGGCCATCGCGCTCTACAGCGGCGTCGGCGGGTCCGCCTCCGCGGTCGGTCTCTCGCTCGGCGGCCTGCTGGTGCAGTGGGACCTGTTCGACCTGGTGTGGCGGCCGATCTTCCTGGTCAACGTCCCGGTGGGCATTCTCGCGCTCGGCGCGGCCGCGGCGGTGATGAAGGAGTCCCGCTCGCCCGCCGCGCCGCGCTTGGACGTGGTCGGCATGATCCTGGCCATCGGCGCGGTGCTCCTGCTCGTCTACCCGCTGGCCGAGGGGCGCAGACTCGACTGGCCCGCTTGGACATTCGTCATGATGGCCGCCTCCGCCGCGACCTTCGCGGTGTTCGTCGCGTATGAGCGGTACCGGGCGCGGACGGTCGGCTCACCCCTGGTCGACTTGACGCTGTTCCGGTCCCGGCCGTTCGCGATCGGGCTGGGCAGCTGGCTGCTGTTCTGGATCGGACTCGGCGGGTTCTTCCTGGTGTGGACGCTGTTCATGCAGGCGGGACTGGGCTGGACGCCGATGCGAGCCGGGCTGACCGCCGTGTTCTTCGCGGTCGGCGCGGGGATCGGCGCCGGAGTCTCGGTGAGCGTGCTCGCGCCGCGGTTCGGCAGGCGGGTGCTGATCGTCGGCGGCCTGGTCAACGCCGCGGGCTTCGGCCTCTACGGCTGGCTGGCCACGCACTACGGCGCGGAGATCGCCTCGTGGCAGATGGTCTTCCCGCTGATCGTCACCGGTGCCGGATTCGGCATGGTGGTCGCGCCGACCATCGACTTACTGCTCGGCCAGGTGCCCGCGCGGGAAGCGGGCTCGGCGTCCGGTCTGCTCAATACCGGGCAGCAACTCGGCACGGCTCTGGGCGTCGCGCTCGTGGGCGTGGTGTTCTTCACCCAGCTCGACCACAATTCGGCACGCGGGGTCGACACGGTCGCGCCGGAGGTTCGCGCCGAACTCGCCGCGGTAGGCGTGCCCGAGCAGGCGCGGGACGAGATCCTCGCGAACTTCCGCGCCTGCGTGCTGGATCGATCCGCGCAGGTCGATCCGACCGTGGTGCCGGATAGCTGCCGGGCCGGCGCGGAGCGGGGCTCCAGCGGCGTCGGTCAGGTGCTCACGACGGCGGGCATGCGGGCGAACGCGGTGAACTTCGCGAATACTTTCGAGCGCACCCTCTGGTACGGCATCGGCGTCCTGGCGCTGGTCTGCCTGGGCTTCCTCGCGCTGCCGCGCAGTGCCAGACTCGAACACCACGAGATCGATATCGATGCGACGGACCCGCAACCGGTAGGGGTGTGAGCGAGATGGACCTTCTGATCATCGGCCGCAGCGGGAACACCGTGGACGCCGCCGTCGAGCGGGTTCGGGCCGCCGGGTTCTCCGCGCGCGGTGTCACCACCGACGACGAGGCGCTCGCGGCACTCGACACCGGAGAGTTCGCCCATCTGCTGATCGGCGGCGGGGTGGAGAAGAGGTCGCGGCCCGCGCTGAAGGAGGTTGCCGGACGGCACGGTGTCGCCGTGCACGAAGCTCGTCGCCATGGCCGCGACGTCGCCGACTACCTCGAGCAGGAGGTGTACCCGCGGCTGCGCGGCGCTTGACGAAAGCCGCAACCGAAAGCGCCTCGGCCCGTTGAGTCTACGGCCGAGGCAGCCACAGGGGGCGCCCTGCCGCAGTAGTGTGGCGGCGGGGCGCCCCGGCCGAGGCGCCCACCGTGCGCCGTCGATCCGAGGAGTCGTCATGAGGGCCGCCGTCGTCACCGCCGCCGAATTCGAGGTCACGGAACTGCCCACGCCCCGGCCCGGTGCGGGTCAACTGCTGATCGACGTGTCACGCTGCGGTATCTGCGGCTCGGACCTGCATGCCCGCACCCACGCCGACGAACTGGCCGACCTGGCCGTGGCCACGGGCTACGAGCACTTCATGCGTTCGGATCAGAGCGTGGTGCTCGGCCACGAATTCAGCGGCACGGTGGTCGATTACGGGCCGGACTGCCGGAAGAGGTGGAAGACGGGAACGCCGGTGGTATCGCTGCCGATCGTCCGGCACGGCAGGCAACCCCACTTGGTGGGACTGTCGACGGCGGCGCCCGGCGGCTACGCCGAACAGGTGGTGGTCCAGGAATCGATGACCATGCCGGTGCCCAACGGCTTGTCCGCCGAACACGCCGCGTTGACCGAGCCCATGGCCGTGGCCTGGCACGCCGTGCGCCGGGGCCGGGTGGGCAAGGGACAGACCGCGTTCGTCATCGGCTGTGGGCCGATCGGGCTCGCGGTGATCAGCATGCTGAAAGCCGCGGGCGTGCGCACCGTGGTGGCCAGCGACTTCTCGCCGCGCCGACGAGAACTGGCGACGGCGTGCGGCGCCGACGTCGTGGTCGACCCGGCGACCGAATCGCCCTGGACGGCCGCCCCGAAGAAGGGGCGGATCAACGGCGTCACCGACATCCTCGGACTCGGATTCGACGCCATGGATCGCCTGCGGCGGGTACCGAACCTGCCGTGGTGGTATGTCTTCCGGCTGGCTCACACGTTGAACGCGGGACCGGCCGGTCCGGTCATCTTCGAATGTGTCGGCGTACCGGGAATCATCGACCAGATCCTCACGGCCGCGCCGCCCCTCTCGCGTGTGGTGGTGGTCGGGGTCTGTATGGAGACCGACCGCTTCCATCCCGCCATGGCGATCAACAAGGAGATCGAACTGCGGTTCGTCCTCGGCTACGACCCCGGCGAGTTCCGCGACACCTTGCACATGCTCGCCGAGGGAAAGGTCGACCCGAGCCCCTTGATCACCGGGACCGTCGGTCTGGACGGCGTCGCGGACGCCTTCACCGCCCTCGGCAACCCGGAGCGGCACGCGAAGATCCTGATCGACCCGCGCGGTGCGGGCACCGCGCTGATCTGAGCGCGCTCGGTCAGGGCGCGGCGGCGAGAACCTCGTCGGCGATCTTCTCGTCCAGTGTCACCCGCACCAGGGCCGCGGCGAGATCCGCGGTGTGGTGGTTCGGCGCAAGGCGGGCCAGCCGGTCGGGATCTTCCGGCAACTGGACCCGCTTGGCGCCGCGCAGGGCTCGCTCGTCGAAATGGGGCTGGACCCAGGGCCAGGTGTCCTGGACCTCGCGTAGGAAGATGTCGGCGCCGGTGGGGCCGATGCCGTCGAACTCCTGGAGCAGTTCGGCCGCGCGCCGCGGGTCGTTGTCCGCCTTCTTCGCCAGCTCGCGCAGATCACCGTGGTAGCGGTCGAGCACGCGCGTGGCGTTGTGGCCCAGCCTCGTCGCGGTGCTCTCGTCGTAGCGGCGATAGTTTCCCCGCCCCAGCGCGTCGACCAGCTCCTGCCAGTCGGCGTCCGCCACCCGGTGCGGCGTCCGATAGCCGCTGCCGATCAGCTCCCGGGTGGCCCCGATCGCGATCTCGGCGGAGATGCGGGCACTGAGCAGCTGGGAAAGCATGAGCAGCTGGAACAGTGCGGCCGGTTTGTCGTCGAGCGTGATACCCGCTTCCTCGGCATATCCCGTGCCCGCACGGACGAGCAATTCGTGTACGACGTCCTCTTGGCTCATCGTTACCTCCTCTCGCTACCAGGGCGCATACCCGGGCCCACGTCGACTACACCGCCCTACATGGCGTGGATACGACGTCCCCGCAGGTCACCGCGCCGCCGGGGCGATCATTCCGGCAGCACGCTCAGGGTGCCCTCCGCGCTGCGAGCGGCGGTCAGGCAGGCCGTGGCGGTGAACTGGTCGGCGAGCGGGTGACGTGCCCGCGCGCGCCATTTCCGGACCGCGGCCATCGCTTGGGCCCGCTGCGCGGGGAGCGGTGCGTCGATCGGGAGGCCGAGGCGCAGATGGGGTGCGATCCCGGAGCCGCCGATGAGGCGGTGCAGTTCGGCGAGATCGTCCGCGGGCAGCGCCAGCTCGTCGGTGCGCAGGCGGCCGAGCAGGCGCAGCTCGGCGAAACCGTGCACATCCGCGAGCAGGGTGCGCACCCTGGGCAGCAGGCGATCGGCCGGGGTGCCTCGATAGGCGGTCAGCACCCGGGCCAGCGCGGTCAGCGCGGAATGCGCTTTGAGCTGATCGGCGCGCTGACCGAACTGCACGTCGAGCACCGAGCGCAGTTCGTCCACGCCGCTGCGGCTGGTCAATTCGGCGGCCAGCGTGGCCGAATCGCGCACGCCGAGCCGGATCAGCGTGACCGCCATCCGGATGCCGAACAACCCGAACCGCTCGGCCAGCTGCGCGCGCAGTTCCGGCGGCACCGGAAGCGGCACGTCGGCGCGCGCGAAACGGTCCGCCGAGAGCAACGCGGCGCTCAGTTCGTCGACCGGGACCCGCGCCAGCGCCTCGAAAGCCGCGAACTCCTGCTGACGCAGCGTCGCCGCGGCGAACGCGAGCAGCCCGGCGACCGGGATCACCGCCTGGCACAGACCCGTCCGTTCCAATTCCCCGGCGAAACGCGTGGCGACGTCACGCGCCGAGTGCAGCGCATCGATCCGGCCCGCCCCGATCTCGTCGGCCCGCGAGACCACGCCGACGATGCCGAGCGGGCCGGGCGCCCCCGGTCCACCGTTGGCCACGGCGGTTCCGGCGCCCACGCGCTCGAGAAACTGCACGTCTGTCGCGTCCAGCCGGCGCAGCAGGTAGACCACCGCGTCGGCGCCCGGGATGGCGACGCTCTGCTCGGACCGCTCGTCGTCCGCGCCGGGCGTCAGCAGACGCGCGGTGCGCCGCGACACCTCGCGCGACAGCGACGACGTGCCGGGGGTGTCGATGATCGTGGTGTGCGCGAGCGTCGCGGCGGGCCACTCGACTTCGAGATGATCGACCTCGCGCGGAGCCGGGGCGTTCCAGTTGAGCCGCTCCAGGTCGAAGGTCAGCCCGTGCGTCCCGCTGCCACGGCGGACCACGACATGCGCGCGGGCCCCGTCGGGGGCGTACGCCGTCACGCTGGGTGTGGAGCCGTACCGATACCAGGTGACGACCCTGGTGCACTCGGTCGCGTCGGTCGGGGCGATGTCCTGTCCGACAAGCGAATTCAGCAGTGTGGACTTGCCCGCCTTGATCGAACCGGCGAGCGCCACCCGCAGCGGCTGATCCAATCGGCGGGCGCAGTCGGCCAGCAGGGCACGAGGCCGCGGCTCGCCCGCGAGCGCCGCTTGCGCCGCCCCGACCAGCCGATGCGCCTCGGCGACGATTCCCGGCACCGGGCCACCATCACGTCTCACGGGGTTACCGTACCGGCGGGTCCCATCGGTAGTGCGTTCTGCATGGCATCGGCGTATCGGCGCAGTTCGGCGACCACGCGCAGCTGCTGTTCCAGTTGCGCACCGCGTTCGGCGCGGCGGGTGGCGACCATGGACGCCGCTTCCTGCGCGGCCCGCAGCGACTCATCGATCGAGCGCAGGCTGCGTTCGGCGACGCCGGCGTAGTGGTCGCGCAACGCGCGGTGGATCCGGTGCAGTCGATCCTTCGACTCCTTACCCGCCTGGAACGCCACATCGTCGACGAACCGGCGCACCGCCGCCTTCGCCTCGTTGCGCCGCTTGGCCAGCCTGGCCTGCTTGTCGTCCCGGAAAGCCTTGCCGCCCACGATCAAACCGGCGCCGATCGAGATCGGGTTGAGCATGGCGAGCCCGGCGAAGGTGGTGGCCAGCCCGACCATGAGCACGCCGCCGTAGGAGCCGCGCATGCCGACGAGCAGTTTGCTGCCGAGACCGATGTCGGGTTCCAGATCGGCGAGCGTGCCGGTGATGGCACGGCCGGTGTCGGCGCCTGCGCCGGGGCGCACGTCCGGCAGGTCGACGGCGCCGAGTTCGGAGAAGTGCTCGGCGACGCGCTCGGCGAGTTGAATCGCTCGCGCGTGGGTCCACAGCAGATTGTCGCCGAGCGCGGTATCGACGGTGCCGGTGAGGTGTTCGGCGATACGGTCCCAGTGCCTGCCCGGATCGTGCTCGTCGATCCATTCCTCGGTGCTGCGCGCGAGATTGCGCAGACGGTCGCGCAGGTCGTGGTCGACGTCTCCGGCGAGGTCGGTGATGCCGTCGGCGAGCGTCTGCTGCCAGGCGGCGGTCCTGCGGTGCAGTTCCTCCGCCGCGGAACGGGCGGATTGCAGCTCGCGCACCGCCGCCGCGCCCTGGGCGGGATCGCGGACCGCGACCAGCTCACTGCCCAGAGCCAGCGCGAGATGCTCTGCCGCGGAGCGGATGTCGCGGGCCACGGCGGTGCGGGTGGCGAGCTGATCGCGCGCAACCACCTGGTCGCGCAGGAAGGTGTACAGCACGCCGAAGCCGGATTCGACGCCCAGCTGCGCGTCCTGCAACCGCATCGCGTGACTGCGCAGCAGTGACGACACCGGGATCATCGGCACGTCGAGGCCGGCCCGCGTGAGATGGCCCAGATCGGCCTCGTGCACCTGGCGCCAGTGCGGGTACAGGTCGGTCTTGGTGAGCAGCAGCGCCACCGTCGGGCACAGTTCCCGCACCTGCCGCAGGAACGCCAGCTCGGGCTCGGTGAGTTCGGTCGACGCGTCCGACAGCACCAGGACCGCGTCCGCGGCGGGCACCAGTCCGAGCACGCCCGCCGCGTGAGCGTTGCCGTGCCCGCCGACGCCGGGAGTATCGATCAGCACGATGCCATCGGCCAACAACGCGTTGGGGATCTGGACCTCGAGCCGCACGATCCGACGTCCCTGCGCGAGCGGGGCGCGCTGATCGATCGCACCGATCTCGGCGATCGGCACCGTCACCCTGGTCTCCGCGCCGCTGGAGTCGCCGTGCGCCGCGAGGACCAGCTCCGCGCGCGGCTCCGGACCGTGCGCGAGCAGCATCGGCACCGCGGTTGTGGCGTCGTCGCCCACCGGGCAGATGTCCAGGTTCAGCAGCGCGTTGACGAAACGGCTCTTGCCCTGGTCCAGCTGCCCGGCGACGACGATGCGCCGCCGCGGGTCGCGGACCCGGTCGGCCGCCACTTCGAGGCGGCCGACCAGATCGTTGCGGCCCGCGGCACGGGCCGCCGCGATGGTTTCACCGAGTACCGACAGCAGCGGTACCGCCGGTGGAGTGGCGTTCGGCGCGGGTGTCCCCATCGCGGTATGGACCTCTTTCCGTATTACCGGGCAACTGTCAGTGCAGGAATGTATCGCCACCCAGCTCGGCGCCCGCCGAACCGCTCAACTCCGTGCCCGCATGGGTGTCGCCGAACAGGCCTGCGTCGGCATGGCCGCCCGCGGTGCTGTCCAAGCCCGAACCGAAGGCGCTCGACACATCCAGCGAGGACCAGGTGTGCGCGGTCGAGCCGACGCTGCCGCCGAGACCCGCGCCCGTGTCAACGGCACCGTGCGCCGCGCCGCCGGCGGAGCCCGCCAGTCCGGCGCCCGCGTCCGCCGCGCCGCTCACGGTCGAGTGCGCCGCACCGCTGAGGCCGCCCGTCGCGTCGAGACCCGTGGAGAGACCGGAAGCCGCGTGCGAACCGGCGCCGATACCGCTGTCCAGACTCGAACCGAGATGCGCTCCCGCGCTGGACGCGCCTTCCAGACCACTCGACAGACCCGCACCCGCGCTGCCCGCAGCGCCGAGACCGGTCGACAAGCCGGTCTCCAAGCCCGAACCAGCCGCACCCTCGATCCCCGTGGAGAGACCGGAAGCCGCGTGCGAACCGGCGCCGATACCGCTGTCCAGACTCGAACCGAGATGCGCTCCCGCGCTGGACGCGCCTTCCAGACCACTCGACAGACCCGCACCCGCGCTGCCCGCAGCGCCGAGACCGGTCGACAAGCCGGTCTCCAAGCCCGAACCAGCCGCACCCTCGAACCCGGTGGAAAGTCCGGAGCCGAGTCCCGCACCGGCTTCAGCGGCCGTGCCCAGTCCGGCCGACAAACCCGAAGCGAGTCCGGCACCAGCGTGAGTTCCCGCATCGAGCCCAGCCGAAAGCCCCGAAGCGAGTCCGGTACCCGCCTGAGCTCCCGCATCGAGCCCAGCCGAAAGCCCCGAACCCAGCCCCGCACCTGCCTGCGCACCGCCGTCGATGGCACCGGTCAGCCCGGCTCCAAGGCCGGTACCGGCGTGTGCCCCACCGCCCACGCCGGTGGACAGGGCCCCATCGAGGCCGGTGGACAAGCCCGTCTCCAGGCCGCTCGCCCCGTGGACTCCGGCGTCGAGCGCCCCGCCCAGACCGGTCCCGAGGCCCGCACCGGCCTGCCCGCCGGTGTGCAGGGAGCTGTCCAGTCCGCCGCCGAGCTCCGCTCCGGTGTTCACGGCCGCGCCGAGACCCGTCGCGAGTCCGGTCTCCAGGCCCGCCGTCGCCTGCGTTCCGAGGCTTCCGGCACCACCGATGGCGGAGGAGAAGTTGCTTCCGAGTCCGGCGGCCAGGTTGCCGGAACCCTGCGCGGCGGTGTCGATTCCGCCGGTGAGCCCGGTCGTCGCCTGCCCGGTGGCATCGAGCGCGCCTCCAAGCCCGGTCTCCAGACCCGACCCGATCTGCGCACCCGCGTCGGCCGCCCCGTGCAACCCGGTGGACACCCCGGCGCCGAGACCGGCACCCGCCTGCGCACCGCTGCCGAGAGCCGCGTCCAAACCGGTGGTCACCCCACCGGCTCCGTTCACCGCGCCCTCCAGACCCGCACCCGCGGCGCCCCCGAGATTCGCACCAAGACCGTTCGACGCATCGACAGCACCGTTCAGACCCGCACCAAGACCCGTCGCGGCGCCAGCGGAACCATCCACAGCGCCTCCAAGATTCGCGCCCAAGCCGGTCGTCGCATCAACAGCACCGCCAAGATTCGCACCAAGCCCCGTGGCGGCACCCGCAGCACCCTCCAGACCCGCACCGACACCAGCGGTCAAATCCGTAGCAGCGCCGGCGGAACCACCCACAGCACCGCCGAGACCCGCACCAAGCCCCGTGGCGGCACCCGCAGCACCCTCCAGACCCGCACCGACACCAGCGGTCAAATCCGTAGCGGCACCAACTGAACCACCCACAGCACCTCCCAGGCTCCCACCCAAGCCGGTCGTCGCATCGACAGCGCCGCCGAGACCCGCACCGACGCCCGCGGTCAAGTCCGTAGCAGCGCCGGCGGAACCATCCACAGCGCCTCCGAGGTTCGCGCCGAAGCCGGTTGTCGCGTCGAGAGCGCCCTCGAGACCCGCATCGAGATCCGTGGCGGCACCCGCAGCGCCCTCCAGACCCGCACCGAGCCCCGTCGTGGCATCGACCGCACCCCCAATGCCCGCACTGAGACCAGTCGTCGTATCAACGGCCCCTTCGAGGCCTGTACCCACGCCGGTACCGAGATCCGCCACCCCGCCGATCGCGCTCTCGAGGCCTGCGGTCAGATCGGTCGCCGCACCCGCAGCTCCGCCGATGCCCGCCCCCAGACCCGTGCTGACATCAGCCACACCACCCAAGCCCGCGCCGAGACCGGTCGTCGCATCGACAGCACCGTTCAGCCCAGCGCCCAGGCCTGCACCCGCCTCTGCGCCGGCACCCAGCGCCGCATCCACACCCGTAGCCAAGCCACCCGCCGCATCGACAGCTCCCCCCACACCCGCACCGAGACCGGTCGTCGCATCAACGGCACCCTCCAGGCCCGCGCCGACACCGGCACCGAGCCCCGTGGTCAGATCAGTTGCTGCACCCGCAGCTCCCTCGAGACCTGCGGCGACATCAGCCGCACCACCGACGGCGCCACCCAAGCCCGCGCCGAGACCGGTCGTCGCATCGACAGCTCCCCCGACATCCGCACCGAGCCCCGCGGTTACGTCGGTCGCCGCGCCCAGACCACCCTCCAGGCCCGCGCCCACACCGGTGGTGAGGTCCACCGCACCACCGACCGCGCTGTCCAGACCCGCGCCGAGGGCGGTCGTCGCGTCGACAGCCCCCCCAAGACCGGCACCCAGGCCCGAGGTCACATCGGTCGCCGCGCCCAGACCACCTTCCAGGCCCGCGTTCAATCCCGCGGAGATGTCCGTGGCACCCTGCACAGCGCCTTCCAGACCGGCGCCGACACCCGTCGTGATGTCCGCCGCGCCACCGATGGCGGTTTCCAGGCCCCCGCCGAGCCCGGTCGTCGCGTCGACAGCACCCCCGATACCCGCACCGAGATCAGCTCCCGTCTGCACACTGCCGCCGATACCCCCGGTCACGCCGGTTGCCGCGTCCACCGCGCCTTGCAGCCCCGCGCCTAGTCCGGCACCCAGGTCCGCTGCCCCGTTCACCGCGCCTTCCAGCCCGGCGCCCAGTCCCGCTGCCCCGTTCACCGCGCCTTCCAGCCCGGCGCCCAAGCCCACCGCCGCGTCCGCCGCGCCTTCCAGGCCCGCGCCGAGGCCGGCGCCCGCGTCTATGCCGGTGGAGAGGCCGGTCTCCAGTCCGGCGGCGATGTCGCCCAGCCCTTGGGCGTCGGCGTTCAGGTCGAGGCCCGCGCCGATACCGCTGATCACCTGAGCGCCCGCGCCGAGCAGGCCGCCCACGGCGGCGGACAGGTCGGCGCCCGCGTTCACCACGGTCTCGAGGCCCGCCGCCAGCCCCGCGCCCAGACCTGCGCCGAGCTCCAGGCCGGTTTCGATCGCGGTGTTCAGTCCGGCACCCACGTCCACGCCGGTACCGACACCGAGGTCGACGTCGAGCCCGCCACCCGCACCGGCACCGGCACCCAGATCCACGCCGAGATCGGTGCCGAGGTCGACTCCGGCATCCGCCACCGCCGCCGCGCCCACGGTGCTCGCCGCACCGATCGCGGCGGCCGTGCCGGTCTGCGCGCCCGCGGCCACGATGGACTGCAACTGGGAACCGCCGGTGACCAGAGCCGACTCGGCGACCATCGGGGCGCAGAGGGCGATGTCCTCCGGCGTCACCGCGCTCAGGCCTGCGGCGGCCAGCGCCTGGGTCGGGTTGGCGCAGTAGGCGACCGCGGCCTCTTGGTTCCGCAGCAGACCGAGGATGAACTCCAGAATCGCGTTGGGTGTCATGAGAATCTTCTCCTGAGTCCCGGCGGACCTCGCTGATCCGCAGTCGTTGGAATGCAAATCACGCTAGGAGCGCATCGCGTTACGCCGAAACGGGGCGGACCCCTACGACCGGCCGGGGCCGCCGGATAGGGGTGGGAGCGGAATTAGGGGAATTTCCCTAAACGTCCCCCTAACGAAGTAACGGCGGATGGCCAGCAACCGACAGAACGGTTGCGTCGGCAACCACAACGCCCAGCGCACGATCTCGGACATGCAGCAGCGACACCGGAACAGACAGCTTCTCGAACGGGGTTCTCGAATGACACAGCGCCTGGCGCTCGGCATCACTGTCGGAGCGTCGAATTCGGTCGCCGTGGCGGCAACGGAGGATGGCGACGACGGCCTCGGCCGGTCCGGCGGCGGCTACCTACGCTCGCATCCGAGCGTGCTGCGGCTGTCGCCGGACATGGCGCCCATGCTCGGCGCGGGCGCCGGCTCCACCGGCCGCCATTCCAGCGACGTTCTGCTGGAGGGTTTCCTCGCCAGGGTCGGCGACCCGGTCGGCATCCTCGCCGAGGACGGCTCATCTTATTCCGCCCCCGACCTGGTGGCGACCTCGATCGGCTGCCTGGTCGACGAGATCGCCGCCGAGAGCGGCCCGAGCGGCGTTCAGGCGACGGTCGCCTGCCACCCGGCCTGGTGGTCGCGGCACACCGTCGACGTCCAGCGCGACGCCCTCGAGCGGGCCGGACTCGGCGAGGTGACGCTGGTGCCGGAGCCCACCGCCGCGATCCGCTGGCTCGACGCCGCGCACGGCAGGGCCGACGACGGGGCGGTGATCGTCTTCGATCTCGGCGCGACCGGCTCGACCGTCTCGGTGGTCCGTACCGGCGAGCACGCAAGCCTGCTCGGCACACCGTTGCGCAGCACCGACGTCGCCGGCGCGGAATTCGATCTGCTGACCATGCGCTATGTCCTGGCTAATGCGGTGCTCGCCGCGGATTTCGATCCGTTCGATCCAATGGTGGAACGCGGATTATCGGCATTGCGCGAGCACTGCAGGAAAGCGAAAGAAGAGCTTTCCATAAATACCGCGACCGTTGTTCCGGTGCGTGTGGACCCCGCGGATCCGCAGGGCAGCACCGTGCGTCTGGTGCGCGGTGAACTGGAAGACCTGCTGCGCGGACCGCTGCTGAGTGCGATGGACCTGATACGCGACGCCGTGCACCGCGCCGGGCTCGATATCGGCGACGTCGGCCGCGTCCTGCTCACCGGAGGAGGAGGCGCCATACCGTTGGTCGCCGAACTCGTCTCCTCCGAGTTCGGATTGCCGGTCGTGGCGGCCCCGGATCCCGAGCACACCACGGCACGCGGCGCGGCGCTGCTGGCCGCCGACCTGCTCGCCGCCGAGACCGACCAACTCCCCATGGTCGATCCGGTGGTCGAGGACGAGACCGTGCCGCAGCCCCGAGCGCTGCCCTCGGCGGGACTGGCGGCGCTGCCCGAGGAGCCGCCTGCGCGCAGGCGCGCACTGATCAGCAGGCAGCGCATCGCGGTGGTAGCCGGTATCGCGGCCGCCATCGGCCTGCTGGCGACCGGCACGCTCGCGATCGGCACCAGCATCCAGTCCGGCCAGGACAACCCCGCCTCGACCGAGCAGTCCGGCACCGGCGCCGTCCAGGTCGCCGCGACGACGGGCGCGCAGACGGGCACGGAATCCGCATCTTCCGGTGTCGCCGCCACGGACTCGGCGAGCGCCACCGGCCGACCGCGGGCAAGGAACGAAGCGCCGCAGGCCGGTTCGCCTTCGTCCGCAGCTCAGGGCACGACCGCGGCCGTGGTGAAGAGCGAACAGAATCCCGATCAACCTGCCCCCGCGCCCGCCGTGGACTCCCCGGCGCAGCAACCCGCGCCGCAGCCGCAATCCCAACAGCCGTCTCCTGCTCCCGCGCCCGCACCGGCGCCGACCATCCCACCCGCGCCGACCCAGCAACAGCCCCGGCCTACACCGCCGACCGCCCCGAGCCTGCCGACCGGCGGGCTGGGCGACACCCTCGGCACGGTGCTGCGCGCTCCCGGAGAGATCCTGGGAGGCTCCGGTGGCTGATACCGCCTTCGACACCCTCCCCTGCGCCCGCGACATCTTCCGCGATCTGGATTCCGCCGACGACCAACCGGTGGTCTACCTGATCCGCGGCCGGTCCCAGACCGGCAAGTCGACGCTGCTCGCGGAGATCCGGGCTCGTCTGCGCGCCCGCGGCGTCCCGTTGCAGGACGACATCGCCGCGCTCCAGCACGCGCATGCGCGCAACGGCGCGCACCCCGTGCACCACACGACGAGCACCGCGGGCGTGACGACCGACATAGCCCGCCCCGCGCTGATCATCGACAATGCCCACACGCTTGGCCGACTCGATCTCGAATACCTCTGCGCCGCAGTGGAATCCGGGCATCGAACGATGGTGATCGCCGCGCAGCCGCGCCCGCACGACCCGCGGCTGCGGATGCTCGCCGACGCCGTCGCCCGGCGTGGTCGCGTGGTCGACCTGCGCCCACTGGGCGTCGCGGACATGGCGCCGTTCGCCCGAGAACTGGGCATGATGGTGCCGCGTCAGGTCGCGCAGCACATTCATGTGCAGACCGCGGGTATCCGCGGCGGCGTGGTGGCCGCGCTGACAGCCGCCTGCTCGGCGCGTCTGGACGCGAGCATCACCGCCGTCGACACGGCCGTCGCCGCGTGGGCGCGCGGGTTGCTGGACAACCTCGCGCCCGACCTGCTGGAGACCCTGGTTGTCGCCACGACGGGCACCGGCCTGGATTCCAGCGAGCTCACCGAGGTGCTCGACGTGGAGCAGGCCGTCGCGCAGGATCTCATCGACCGAGCCAGGGCCAGCGCCCTGGTGACCGACGCCGACCTGCTGTTGGAACCCGCCGTTGCCCCACTGCGCACGCTGCTCGGCGACCGCAGGTTCGTCGCGGTCGAGCGCCGGTTGCTCGGCGCCCGGCTGGAGGCGGGCCTGCTGCGCGACCGCACCGCCTTGCAATTGGCCGAGTCCGGCGTCCGCGATCCGCGGCTCGCCTCTTTCCTCGTCGACGCCGCCGAGCAAGCCGGTCGCGACGCGGTTCGCTATTACGCCGCGGCGGCGGCCGCGGGTGCGGAACTGGATCTGATCGCGCTGCGCTGGGCCGAGGCGGCCGCCAGGACCGGCGACGGTGAGACCGCCATGCGCCTGGCCGAGCCGATGCTGGCGCGGTCGGGCAGCACGGGCGCGGACCTCGCCACGGCGGTGCGGATCTGCGCGGCGGTGCTCACCCGCCGCGGCCTGGTCGGTCGCGCGGCGCAGCTGTACACCTGGCTCGGGGGGCACCGGGTCGGCCCGGACTGGGCCGTCGGCGCCACGGTGTTGTGCCTGGCGGGCGACGTGACAGGCGCGCGGGAGATGTCCTCCTCGGCGACGAAGTGGCCGCCTACCGAAGCGGGCGCGCACGCGCGGCTGATCGCGACCGCGCTCGCGGACACCATCGAACCGGGCAACAACACCGCCGCCGCGGTATCGGCGCTGGTCCAGGCCGCCCATGCGGACGCGGGCGTGGACCGCTTCCTGCCTTGCACGGCGGCCTCCATCGCCACGCTGCTCTCGCTCGGCACCGGCGAGCCCCGCCGCGCCCAGGACGCGTTGCGGCGAGCCACGGCGAGCGGCCTGCGCTGCCATCAACTCGACGTGCTCGCGGCTTGGACGGCGATGCTCGGCGGCGACGAGCGCGCCGCCGCGGCCACCGTGGCCGCGCTCGACCACGATCGGCTCGACGTCCGCGACCGCCTGCTCGCGCACGGCGTCGCGGTCGGTCTCGCCCGGCGCAGCGGCGACCACACCGCGCTGGCCCGTGCGTGGCAGGCGGCGTATCCGTTGTTCGACGACGTGCAGACCGACCTGCTGGCGCTGCTGCCGATCGGCGAACTATGGCTGGCCGCCATCCGGATGCGCGACGAACGACGGATCGCGCCCCTGGTGGACGCCGCGCTGGCGCTGCTGCGTCGCTTGGACGATCCGCCCGCGTGGTCCAACGCCTTCCACTGGTACGGCGTGCAGGCCGCGATCGCCCACGAGAGCCCCGAGGAGCTGCTGCCGCACGCGCGCGCGTTGAAAGCCGCGGCCGAGGCGGGTGACCGGCACGCCGCCGTACTCGCCGACGCGGGCCGTACCTGGGTGCTGGTGCTGCGCGGCCAGGTGGTCAGCGCGCCGGTCCACGCGGCGGTCGCCGCCCTCACCGAAATCGGCATGACCTGGGACGGCGCCCGGCTGGCCAGCGAGGCGGCGCTCGCGGCGCCCGACTCGGCGACGGCCACCGCGCTGCTCAAACTGGCCCGCACGGTTCGCGCCGACGCCCGTCCGCAGGAGCCGCAGGCTCGGCAGGCGACCCCGGCCGCGCACAACGGCGACACCCCGCCGCCCGTGCCGCCGCAGGCCGCGATTCTCAGCGAACGGGAACGCGAAGTGGCCGAGCTGGTTCTGCTCGGGCTCACCTATCGGGAGATCGGTGCGCGCCTGTACATTTCGGCGAAGACGGTCGAGCACCACGTCGCGCGCATCCGACGCCGGGTCGGTGCCCGTTCCCGTTCGGAGTTATTGTCGATGCTCCGCGCCATGGGACACGGTTCGCTTCTGGTGTGACCGGGTGCGGTTCCGTCAGCGGGAACGCCGAAGCGAGGTAGGTGAGGATGGCCACTGGGGTTGGCCTGCGCGTCGCCGACGACGAGTGCACGGCGGTCATCGTCACCGACGGTGACGAGCAGCCGGAGTACATCGTCCGGGAGTCGGTACTGCACATGTCCGAGGACGGTGACGCCGAATTGGGCGGTCCCCCGCCCACGGAGGAGTCCCACTCGATCAGCGGCTTCGTGGCCGCCGTCGGCGACCCGGCGGGTATCCCCGTCGACGACGGTGAGGCGTACCGCGCCGAAGACCTCGTCGCGACCGCCCTGTTCTGCCTGATCAACCTGGCCGCCGAACATCTCAGCGGAGCGGCCGAGTTCTACGCGACGCATCCGGCGGACTGGCCCGCCGAGCAGGTGCGTTCGCTGCGTGACGCGCTGGACTACCTCGGTCTGCGCTCGGTGCTGCTGGTCAGCGAGGGTGAATTGCCCAGCGCCCAAACCGGAGCCGACGGAAGATCGTTCGCCCACGACGCGGCCAGAGGGGCGCTGGCGGCGGTGCTCGCCACTCCGGCAGGGGCCACCCCGCCGGACCCGTCCACCGCGGAGAACTCGACGGTGGACACCATCGTCATCCCGGCCGTGCCCGCCGCCGACGCGCAGCCGCAGGCGTACTCGGCGGCCATGCCGATCGCCGAGCCGATCGCGGCCACCGAAACGAAGCAGGTCGAGCAACAACCACAGCCGGCGGTTCCAGCGCGGCAACCGAAACGCACGCCGCTGGTGATCGCGGGCGCCGCGGCGATCGGCCTGGTGCTCGGCGGCATCGTGGTGGCCATGCTGCTGCGCGACGGCAGCGAGACGCCGGTGCCGCCGCTGCCCGACGCCAAGTCCGAGCCGACGTCGGTGCTCCCGGCCCCGCCGCCGGTCGTGACCACCACGGCGACCACCACCACCGAGACGTCCGAGCCACCGGTGGTGACCGAGACCACGACGCCGGAACCGACCACGCCGACGCCGGAACCGACCACCACGACGCCGCCCACCACCACGCCGACCACCACCCCCACTCGGACTTCGACGACGCGGACCATCACGCCCACGACCAATCCGTTCGGTCAGCAGCTGCCGCAGATCCCGACCATCCCCGGAATGGGAATACCGGGTAGTCGGTGATTAGTAGCGTCCTTCTCGGGTTTGTGGCTTAGAGTGTTGCGCTGACCGGGTTGTCGGATGATTTTCCACACACCGGTCGATTGCTGGACGAAGACTGTGTGCCAACGGATTCTGCCCGTGGCCACGGATTTAGCTGGCACGTGCGTGCCGACGAAGGGACTTCATGCGCAAGTTGGTGGCGCGTCGCGCCGCGGTCAAAGCTGTCGCCATCGCATCGACCGTTCTCCTGACTCCCTTGTTCGGCACGACCACCGCCTCGGCGGTACCCGAAGCACCGGCGCAGCTGGCCGCGGACAATCTCCCTCCGGAACTCGTGCAGGCCATCGCGCGGGATCTGAAGATGACCCCGACGGAATACCTGGACCGCGCCGCGCGCGCCCAGCAGCTGCGTGACTACGCGCGCGGATTCCGTTCGGAGCGGCCGGATTCCTACGCGGGCGCCTGGATCGGCGCCGACGGCAAGCCCGTCATGGCGGTCACCTCGCTGGACGCCGCCAAGATCGCCGCGGCCGACGGATACCAGACCCGGCTGGCCCCCGTGTCGGCGGACAGCCTGGAAGGCTCGCTGGTGCAGCTCAACCAGTGGATCACCGGCCTGCCGCGCGAGATCTCGCAGGCGATCAACTCCGTGGCCATCGACTTCCTGAACAGTCAGCTGGTGCTCAGCGTCGCCAACACGCCCGCGGGTCACATGCTCAACCTGCCGACGCTCCTGGCCAACATCAAGGTCATCCTGTCGCCGAACAGCGGCGGACCGGTCGAGCGCAGGCCGATGGGCGGCGACACCTACATCAGTGCACCCGGTTCGCTCCAGGACTCATCGCTGCGCGCCGTCGACGTGTGCTCGTTCGGGTTCAACAGCGTCGACGCCTCCGGCAACGCGCTGAACATCAGTGCGGGCCACTGTGATCCGAACCTGGGCAAGGGCAACCAGGAGGCGGGCGTCTACCTGCCGAACGTCCGGGACATCCCGGCCAGCCCCGAACTGGGCACCTTCGTGCGCGCCTCGCTGGGCGGACAGTCCGCGCTGGACTACTCGGTGATCAAGCTGAACGAGCGCGCGGTGCGGGCGGGCATGGACCAGCCCTCGGTGCGCGGCGCCAACGGCACGACGCTGGCGATCACCGGCACCGCCGACCCGATCACCGGCGCCCCGGTCTGCAAGTCCGGTCAGTCGTCCACGTTCACCTGCGGCTTCGTCGTCGCCGACCGGGTGGAGACCCAGCTCTACACCGCCGAGGGAGAGAGCAAGACCGTGCGCGGCTTCGCCAGCTCGGCCTGCACGCTCGGCGGCGACAGCGGCGGCGCGATCGTGTCCGGCACGCTGGCGCTCGGCATCACCAGTGGCTCCAACGCCGCGGACGCGCCGAACTGCAACGAGGCCAACGTCGCGCTCGCGCAGTACGGCGGCACCGCGTCCCTCGGCATCCCGATCCGGGCGATCCTGGCCGACATCGACGCCTCCTCCGGCGGCGGAATCGGCAGCGGAATCAGCGTGCGCACCCGGCCGAACGCGAGCTGAGCGCGCACCCGCGTGGTGTGGCGATCGGCATACTCCCGGTCGGAGGGCTATGAGCGAGTCGGGAACCACAAGATGAGTAGGCATCCCGCGTCAAACCCCATATAGTCTGCTCATGCTCCTGCCACGTATAGGACCTCCCCGATCGACTGCGCGACAGACCGTAATCCGAAAGACAGTGATCGCCGCCTCGGCGGCGATACTGCTGTTCGGGCCCACGGCGGCAGTAGCGACGGCTCAACCCGACCATGCTCCCGGTCTGCCCGCCGAGCTGGTCGCCGCGGTGACCCGCGATTTGAAGATCTCGCCCGACGAGTACCTGCACCGCGCGGAGCTGGCGCAGCAGGTCGCCGCGTTCGCCACCACCGCCCAGCGGCAGTACCCGGCCGTGTTCGGCGGCTCCTGGCTGGATGACGCGGGCAAGGCGGTCGTGGCGCTGGCGCAGGGCCCCGGCGCCGACGAGGCGAAGAAGGCCGCGGAGTCGGCCGGTTTCGAGGTCCGTAACGTCGCCAAGAGCGAAGCGGCCCTGCGTGGCGAGAAGAGCGCGTTCGAGCGCTGGCTGGAGGGCCAGCCGGAGTCGGTGCGGTCGCTGGTGCGCGGCGCGGTGGTGGACACCGTGAACAACGCGATCGCGGTCCGCGTGGACCAGGTGGGTCTGCCGATGCCGAACTTCATCGACCCGGCGCGCGTCATCGTGATGGCCCCGCCGGTGGCGGGCGAGCAGGGCACTCTCCAGGCCGGTGACATCGCGGGCGACGCGCGCGGCGCGCTCGCGGGCGGCGACGGCTACGCCTCGGTCGCCGGACGCAGCTCGCTGCGCTGCTCGCTCGGCTTCAACGGCACCGACCGCAACGGCAACACGGTGAACATCACCGCGGGCCACTGCAATCCG
The DNA here is from genome assembly GCF_053604885.1 of Nocardia sp. NPDC003999. NCBI lineage: Bacteria > Bacillati > Actinomycetota > Actinomycetes > Mycobacteriales > Nocardiaceae > Nocardia > Nocardia sp. NPDC003999. The sequence continues at coordinate 325,676 of NZ_JBSGIB010000004.1, read as the reverse complement.
GACATCCCGTCCGCGGGCAGCGGCAACGCCGCGGGCGTCTACGAGATGAACGGCGACCGCCTCGGCGCGCAGCTCGGCGTCTTCCAGAAGTCGGTGCTCGGCGAGCAGGACTACTCGATCATCCGGATCAACGACCAGGCCAAGGACCGCTTCGCCAACAACGGCGTTCGTGCGCCCGGCGCGGCTCCGATTCCGGTCGACGGCGTGGCGACCCCGGTGGTCGGCGCTCCGGTGTGCAAGTCCGGTGCGCGCACTGGCTTCAGCTGCGGCGTGGTCAACGCCGTCGACCAGACCGTGCAGGTCGGCGACCGGGAGCTCACCCAGAGCTTCTCGGCCAACATCTGCGCGCTGCCCGGCGACAGCGGCGGCCCGATCGTGACCGGCCGGTTGGCGCTCGGCATCTCCAGCGCGTCGTCGGTGGCCGACTACCCGATCTGCGAGATCCCGAACCTGATCGGCGCGCTCACCGGTAACGTGCCGCAGCTGTTCGCGCAGCCGGTGCACGTGGTGCTCTCCGACAACCCGGGACTGCGCGTACGCACCAACTGACCGCGGGAACGCGCGAAAGGCCGGCAGCGTCGAGCTGTCGGCCTTTCGCCGTCTCCGGGGCTTTCCACTGCCCTTACGCGGCCCGCAGGGGGAAACGCCGCATGGCATGCGGTAGCGGTCCGGCATCCTGGACCGCATGTGTTTGGTGTTGATCGGCTGGCGCGCGCACCCGGAATACCGGTTGATCGTGGCCGCCAACCGGGACGAGTTCTATACCCGGCCGACCGAGTCCATGCGTTGGTGGCCGGAAGCGCCCGGTCTGCTCGCCGGACGCGACACCGGGGCGATCGGCCGGGCGGAGGGCGAACCGCCCGGCACCTGGCTCGGCCTGAGCACCCATCCGCACGCCGACAATCGCTTCGCGGCCGTCACGAACGTGCGAAATCCCGCCGATCAACGTCTCGATGCCCGTTCCCGTGGCGCGCTGCTGATGGATTTTCTGCGCGGCGCGTCCGACCGCGGTCCGGCGGGCGAGTTCCCCGGGCCGGAGAAGTACGTGCTCGACGTCGCCGCGGGACCCGACGACTACAACGGCTACAACTTGGTGGTCTCCGACCTGCGCACGCTGTGGTGGCACTCCAATCGCAGCGCCGCGGAACCGCGCGAACTCGCCGCGGGCTTCCACGGGCTCTCCAACGGCACATTCGTCACGTCGGCTGGTCCGAGCCTGGCGGAAACCGATCTGATCGCTCCACAGCCCATCTGGCCCAAGATCCGGGCGGGTGTGCGCGGACTGCGCGAGGTCGTGCGCACCGAGCCCGGTGCGGTGGACCGCTACTTCGAAGTGCTGGCCGACCGCACCGAAGCCGCCGACGACGAACTTCCGCGCACCGGCGTCCCGTATGAGATGGAGCGGGCGCTGTCGGCCAGGTTCGTCGCGCACACCGTGCACGGGACAAGGGCGAGCACGGTGCTGGTCGTCCGCGAGGACGGGACGTTCGAAATGGTGGAGCGCTCGTTCGGCACGCTGGGCGAGGAACTGGGCGAGAACGTCGTCCGCGGCCTGCTGGATCTGACCGGGTAAACGACCGGCGGCCCGCCCCCCGAAGGAGAGCGGGCCGCCGAGAATCTGACGAGCGGGTGAGACCGAGGGCTTACTTCGGCTCGCTCGGCTTGTCCGCCCACTTGGTGGTGCCTTCCGGCGCCTGCAGCGTGTTGATCAGATCGATACCCGCGACAGCGAGCATCGGTCCGCCGACCGCAACGGTGCCGAGGATGCCGCCGATGCCCGCGCCCGCGATCGCGGCCGGGATGCAGCCGACGCCGAGGAACGGCAGGCCGAGGATGCAGCCGATCACCGCACCGCCGATGACGCCGACGGCGGTGCCGAGGAAGCCACCGACGGCGGTCGCGATGCCGAACTGGCTGGCGAACTCGTTCTGCGCGCGCTGGTTCTCGATCGGCGAGGCGATCGGCTGCGCCACGACGTTGACCGCGTTGGCCGGCTTGTCCTTGGGAACGGTGACACCCTGCTCAGGCGTCAGCTCGAGCACCGTGTTGTCTTCCTTCACGATCGGCTTCACCGGGACGACGGTGTCGGCGACCTTGAAGGCGATCGGCAGTGTGAGGACTGCGTTGCCCTGCGAATCCTTGATCCGGTAGACGTCGTCTTCCTTGACGTCCTCGGACGACTTGGCCAGCTCGAATGTTCCCCCCTTGAGCGTCGTCACGACGGTCTTCTCCACCAGCTTGACCGAGTACCGGATCGGGTCGGGCGTAGCAGCGGCCGGCTCGGCATGGGCGGTCCCCAGTCCGATGGTCATCGCACCGATGACCATCGCGGCCGCCGCGGTGGTTCTGCGGAGTTTCAATTCAGTTTCCAATCCATCATCAGGTCGTGCGTTACCGCTGGTCTTCAGCACGCGAGAGCTCTGTACAGCAAATCCGGGTGGTCGGCTCCGGATCCTCCCCGAGCGGTGTGAAGACGGTCGTGGCAATCAGAACGTCGTGAGCCTAATAGAACGCCGCGTTTTAAGCGAGATCCCTTATCAGGCATGGGGACTAAGCCAATCCTTACCGACTGGACGGAATGCTTCGCCGTTTACGGTGGTGGTCGACCACTCGCCAGCGTGATCTGGGCAATTTACTGTGACATTCATCACAGGTAAATAGAGGGTCAAGCCCCAGCATATGGGGCTATAGCCCAAAAGCCCGATCGTACGATGGACATGGTTGTTACTGGCGGGTAACTTGCTGCCGGTTAGGATACGAGCCAACCGAGGCGGTAGCAGAACCAGCCGCGCTCGTTGTGCCTCTAAAGAAAGGTCGCACATGAATGCCCTGACAGTGACGCTGGGCACGATTGGGGCGGCGCTCAGCCTCCTGTGTTGGGCGTCGTTCATCGGCGGCGTCCGCAATATCGCGCGCGCCATCATGATCGGACAGCCCGCGCCGGACCGTTGGCGGCCCTTCTTTCCGCGCTTCAAGCAGATGCTCGTGGAGTTCATCGCGCACACGCGGATGAACAAATTCCGCACCGTCGGCTGGGCGCACTGGCTGGTGATGATCGGCTTCATCGGTGGAGCCATGCTGTGGTTCGAGGCCTACGGGCAGACGTTCGACCCCGCGTTCCACTGGCCGATCATCGGCAACCTGGCGATCTACCACCTGTGGGACGAGATCCTGGGTATCGGCACCGTGGTCGGCATCCTCACGCTGATCATCCTGCGGCAGCTCAACCACCCGCGTCTGCCGGAGCGCCTTTCCCGGTTCAGCGGTTCCAAGTTCGGCCCGGCCTACGTCATCGAGGCGATCGTGCTGCTCGAGGGCCTCGGCATGATCTTCGTGAAGGCGGGCAAGATCGCCGCCTACGGCCACTCCGACCCGGCCACCGACTTCTTCACCATGCAGGTGGCGAAGCTGCTGCCCGCGAACACCACGATGGTGGCGCTGTTCGCTTTCGTGAAGCTGATGTCCGGCATGGCGTTCCTGTACTACGTCGGCCGCAACGTCACCTGGGGCGTGGCCTGGCACCGGTTCTCCGCGTTCTTCAACATCTACTTCAAGCGTGAGGACGACGGCGGCGTCGCGCTGGGCGCGGCCAAGCCGATGATGTCGAAGGGCAAGCCGGTCGACATGGAGACCGCCGACCCCGACACCGACACCTTCGGCGCGGGCCGGATCGAGGACTTCTCCTGGAAGGGCTGGCTGGACTTCACCACCTGCACCGAGTGCGGTCGCTGCCAGTCGCAGTGCCCCGCCTGGAACACCGGCAAGCCGCTGTCGCCGAAGCTGCTGATCATGTCGCTGCGCGACCACGGGTACGCCAAGGCCCCCTACCTGCTGGCCGGTGGCCGCAAGGACATGGGTGGCGACGAGGTCGGGCTGGTCGACGCCGAGGGCAACCCGAACGAAGCGAAGCTCGCCAAGATCTCGGAGGCCGCCAAGGCCGAGGCCGAGCGGCCGCTGGTCGGCGGCGAGGACGTGGGCGGCATCATCGATCCCGAGGTGCTGTGGAGCTGCACCACCTGCGGCGCGTGCGTCGAGCAGTGCCCGGTGGACATCGAGCACGTCGACCACATCATCGACATGCGCCGCTATCAGGTGCTGATCGAGTCCGAGTTCCCGTCCGAGCTCGCGGGCCTGTTCAAGAACCTGGAGAACAAGGGCAACCCCTGGGGCCAGAACGCCAAGGACCGGCTCAACTGGATCAACGAGCTCGATTTCCAGATCCCGGTCTTCGGCCAGGACGCCGACAGCTTCGACGGCTACGAGTACCTGTTCTGGGTCGGCTGCGCGGGCGCCTACGAGGACCGCGCCAAGAAGACCACCAAGGCGGTCGCCGAACTGCTGGCCACCGCGGGCGTGAAATTCATGGTGCTCGGCGCGGAGGAGACCTGCACCGGCGACTCCGCTCGCCGCGCGGGTAACGAGTTCCTGTTCCAGCAGCTGGCCCAGCAGAACATCGAGCTGCTGAACTCGGTGTTCGAGGGCGTCGAGGATCGCAAGAAGAAGATCGTCGTCACCTGTGCGCACTGCTTCAACGCGCTGAACAACGAGTACCCGCAGGTCGGGGGCAACTACGAGGTCGTGCACCACACGCAGCTGCTCAACCGCCTGGTGCGGCAGAAGCAGCTGGTCCCGGTGGCCTCGGTGTCGCAGAACGTCACCTACCACGACCCTTGCTACCTGGGTCGGCACAACAAGATCTACAACGCGCCGCGTGAGCTGATGGCCGCGTCCGGCTCCAACCTGGTCGAGATGCCCCGGCACGGCGAGCGATCCATGTGCTGTGGCGCCGGTGGCGCCCGGATGTGGATGGAGGAGCAGCTCGGCAAGCGCGTCAACATCGACCGCGTGGACGAGGCGCTGACCACCTCGCCCGCGAAGATCGCGACCGGCTGCCCGTTCTGCCGCGTGATGCTGACCGACGGCGTCACCGCGCGCCAGGAGAAGGGTGAGGGCGAAGGCGTCGAGGTGGTGGACGTCGCCCAACTGATGCTGGACGCCATCGAGCGCGTCGAGCCCGCGGTGCTGACCGAGAACCTGACCGTCATCCAGGAGCCGAAGGCGCCCGAGGTGGAGCCCGAACCGGAGCCGGAGCCCGAACCCGCCCCCGCCGCCGAAGCTCCCGCCAAGGCCGCGCCGACCGGCGGCGGTCTGGCCATGAAGGGCCCGGCGAAAGCGCCCGGTGGCGGCGGTCTCGCCATGAAGGGCCCGGCCAAGGCACCCGGTGGCGGACTCGGCATGAAGGGTGCGGCCAAGGCGCCCGGCGCCAAGGCCCCCGCCGCGGAAACGGCGGAGGCCGAGGCCACGTCGGCGCCTGCCGCTCCGGTCAAGGGTCTTGCCATGAAGGGCCCCGCGAAGGCGCCCGGTGGTCTGGGGATGAAGGGCGGAGCCAAGGCACCCGGCGCCAAGGCCGCTGGGGCGCCCGCCGCCGAAGGCCCGGCCGAGGCCTCCGCGACCGAAGCCCCCGCGGCCAAGCCGGCCAAGGGATTGGGCATGAAGGGCGGCGCGAAGGCGCCCGGTGGTGGTCTCACCATGAAGGGCGCGGCCAAGGCTCCCGGCGCGAAGGCCCCGGCAGCCGAGGCAACGGCCGTCGAGACGGCTACGGAACCGGCCGAAGCCACGACCGCAGCCGCGCCGACCGAGACCAAGCCCACGGTGCCCGCCAAGGGTCTGGCCATGAAGTCGGGCTTCAAGCGGCCCGGCCCCAAGGCCCCGGGCAAGGCAACCCCGGCACCGGCCCCGAAGGATGCGGCTCCCACCGAGCCGGCTCCGGTGGAGCAGGCCCCCGCCGCGGAAGCCCCTGCGGCAAAGCCCGAACCCGCCGCCGAACCGGAGCAGACCAACGGTGCGAGCGGCAACGGCGCACCCGAAGTCGCGCCGCCCAGCGCCAAGCCCGGCGGTCTCGGCTTCAAGGCCGGTGCGAAAGCGCCGGGCCGCAAGAGCTGAGCCCACAACAACTCCATACCGACATCGGCCGGGTCCGGGAACGGACCCGGCCGAGTCATATCAGGAGCAGGTAGGCGCTAGGAGCAAGCCACAGCGGTGAAACGGCCCAGAACCCGCCCGACCGGTCCGGCCGGGGTTGCGGGTCCCGGCCGGAGACTCGAACTACGGCCTGGTCAGTGCCGCGTAGCGAGCGAGATGTTCGTCGGTAGAGCCGAATTCGTGCTCGATCACGGTGAGGCGCTTGAAGTAGTGGCCGATGGCCAGCTCTTCGGTCATGCCCATCGCGCCGTGCAGTTGCACGGCGTTCTGCCCGATGAACCGCGCCGCCCTGGCGACGGTGACCTTCGCCGCCGAGACGGCGCGGGCCCGGTCGCCTGCGGAGGCGCGCAGGGAATGGACGACCAGGTGGACCGCCGCGATGGCCTGCTCGAGTTCGATGTACATGTCGACCATGCGATGTTGCAGCACCTGGAAGCTGCCGATCGGCTGGCCGAACTGCTCGCGCTGCTTGGCGTAGTCGATGGTGTCGGCGAGCACTTTGCGCATGCAGCCGACCGCCTCGGCGCAGATCGCCGCGGTCGCTTCCGCGATGGTCGGCTCGATGACCGTCCAGCCGTCGGACTCCGTGCCGAGCAGCGCGTCGGAGGGCAGACGCAAGCCGGTGAACACGAGATCGGCGGCGGTCCGGTCGTCGATGGTGCGGTAGGCGTGCACCTCGACTCCGGCGGGCGGAGCGCTCGCGTCGAATTCGAGCCGGAACAGCGAGATACCGGCCTCGTCGCGCCGTTCGCCGGATGTGCGCGCGGTGATCACCAGGTCGGTGGCCAGCGGTGCGCTGGTCACCACGGTCTTCGCGCCGTCGAGCACCCAGGTGTCGCCGTCGCGGCGGGCGGTGGTCGACACGTCGTGCAAAGCGTGTCCTGATGACGGTTCCAGCGCGGCGAACGCGATGCGCGCGTCACCGGACACGATCCGGCGCAGCACGGCGTCGGCCTGCTCGCCACCGGAACGCTCGAGCAGACCGGCGCCGAGCACGACCGTGTCCACGAACGGCTCGACCACCAGTGCACGGCCGAGTTCCTCGGCGATCACCATGAGTTCGACGGGGCCGCCGCCGGTGCCGTCCACCCGCTCGGGCAGGGTCGCGCCGAGGATGCCGAGTTCGTCGGCGAATCCGCGCCAGATCGCGGGCTGCCAGCCCGTCTCCGATTTCGCCGCCGCGCGGCTCTTCTCCAGGTCGTAGCGGGCGCCGAGATATCCGGCGATCGCGGAGCGGAGCATTTCCTGCTCGTCGGTAAGCGTGAAGTCCATCAGAGTCCCAATGCTGCTTTGGCGAGGATGTTTCGCTGAATCTCGTTGCTGCCCGCGTAGATCGAGCCCGCTCGGTCGTTGAAGTACTTCAGCGGCGCGACGGCCTGCCAGTCCGCGCCGCTGCGGTAGCCGTCGGCGGGTGGCGTGAACTGGGCGATCGGGCCACCCGGCTTGGTGGCGTGCGGCTGGTAGACGCGACCGCGCGGGCCCGCGGCCTCCAGCGCCAGCTCGGTGAGCTTCTGGCTGAGTTCGGTGCCGAGGATCTTCAGGATGGAGGACGCCGGGCCCGGGTTCTTCCCCTGGGCCATCGCGGAAATCGTGCGGTATTCCAGGATTTCGAGCACCTCGGTGCGGATCCGCAAATCCGCCAGCTTCGCCGCGAACGCGCGGTCGTCGATCAGCGGGTTGCCGTCCGGGCCGGGCTGCCGCGCCGCTTCGGCGGCGATGTCCTGGGCCATGACCTGCAGCCACGGCGCGGCCGCTCCGCCCCGCTCGTGCACCAGCAGGTACTTCGCGACGGTCCACCCGTCATCGATCCGGCCGAGCACATTGGTCTTCGGCACTCGCACGTTGTCGAAGAAGACCTGGTTCTGCACCTGCTCGCCCGAGGTCATCACCAGCGGCCGGATCTCGATGCCCGGCGCGGTCATGTCGATCAGCAGGAACGTGATGCCCTGTTGTTTCTTACCCGTGCGCGAGGTGCGCACGAGGCAGAAGATCCAGTTCGCCTCGGTGGCGTGGGTGGTCCAGATCTTGCTGCCGGTGCATACGAAGTCCTCGCCGTCGTCGACGGCGGCCATGGCCAGCGCGGCCAGGTCCGATCCGGCCTCGGGCTCGGAGTAGCCCTGGCAGAAGAAGACCTCGCCGGTGAGGATGCGCGGCAGATAGAACGCCTTCTGTTCCGGGGTGCCGAACGCGATGATGGCCGGGGCCACCATCCTGATGCCCATCGGCGACAGCGCGGGTGCGCCGGCCAGCGCCGATTCCCGCTGGAAGATGTAGTGCTGGGTCAGGCTCCAGTCGCATCCGCCGTGTTCCACCGGCCAGGCGGGCGCCGCCCAGCCGCGCTCGTGCAGGATGCGCTGCCATTCCGTGCTCGCCTCGTGGTCGGGATACACGCTCGTCGCCAAGCGCCCGGCCCGCCGCAACTCCGGCGTCAGCTTCGCGTCGAGGAATCCGCGCACCTCCTCCCGAAACGCCAGATCCTCCGCTGACCAGTCGTAATCCATCTGCCCTCCCGGAGGGTGTGCACCGTTGCTTCCCTGGCGACCATCCCGCCACCACGCGACAGAATGTACGGCTGCCTGTTTCACCGAGTCAAACTGAAGTCATATGCCAGCACATCCTCCACCTGGTGCGACCGGCACTCCCGAGTGCTTCAGCAGTCCTCGAAGAAGGCCTTTAGGTAGCCCACCGATTGGTAGACGTAGTCGTAGGCCCAGCGGGGGATGGAGAGGGCGGGTTCGGGGTCGATGAAGAGGAGTTCTCCGTCCCAGCACCCTTGCAAGACGTAGCGGGCTCGAGAGACATGGGGGGTGAAGGTGACGACGATGACCCGGTGCCAATTGTGGGCGCGGGCGAGGCGGGCGAGTTCGCGGCCCTCGCCGCGGGTGGTGCGGGGAGACGGGTCGAAGCACTGCACCTCGAAGCTGTAGCCGCCGTGACAGATGCGGTTCAGCATGGCGCTGTTCTCATAGGGATTGGAGAACACCACCCGTGGCGCGAATCCCTCACGCGCCAAGCGCAGGCCCAGCTGTTCGCGTCCGTCGTGCGCACCGCCGAGCACGAGAACGGCGTCCGCCCGCGCGGGCGGGTCGATCCGCGGACGCACGTAGACCGGCCACAGCGCCACCGCGGCGACCACTACCACCAGACCGGCACAGAGCCCGGTCCAGGCCAACCGACGACGTCGCACAGGCCGATGCTAGCCGGGTGCCGCGCGAGCATCACGCCAGGTCACGGCGTCCGGATCAGCGATGTCGCCGCATGTACACCTGCTGTTGCCCGGACCCTTGCCTCGCTGACGTGGCGTGGCCATCGGCGGGGCTTACCAATCGATCATGCGATGCACAGTCTTCGGAACCGGGTATCTCGGGGCCACGCACGCGGCGTGCATGGCCGAACTCGGGCACGACGTCATCGGAGTGGACGTGGACCCGGGCAAGGTCGCGAAGCTGTCCGACGGAGTGGTGCCGTTCTACGAACCGGGCCTGGAGGATGTGCTTCGTCGCAACCTCGATGCGGGCCGACTGCGGTTCACCACCTCCTACGCCGAGGCGGCCGCACACGCCGATGTGCATTTCCTCGGTGTGGGCACGCCGCAGAAGAAGGGTGAGTACGCCGCCGACTTGAAATACGTGCACGCGGTGGTGGATACCCTCGCCCCGCTACTGGAACGTCCCTCGGTGATCATCGGCAAGTCGACGGTTCCGGTCGGCACGGCGGACGCGCTGGGAGCCCGCGCTCGCGCGCTGAGTTCCACCGACGTCGAGGTGGCGTGGAATCCGGAATTCCTCCGAGAAGGCTTCGCGGTCAAGGACACCCTGCGGCCGGACCGATTGGTCCTCGGAGTCGACCGGGAGCGCGCCGCCGCCGGGTGGGTCGAGGATCTGGTGCGCGAGATCTACGCCGACCTCATCGCCGCCGAGGTCCCGTTCCTGCTCACCGACCTGGCCACAGCGGAATTGGTGAAGGTCTCGGCGAACGCCTTTCTGGCGACGAAGATCTCGTTCATCAACGCGGTGTCGGAGGTCTGCGAAGCGACCGGCGCCGACGTGACCATGCTGGCCGACGCCCTCGGCTACGACGCGCGCATCGGCCGTCGATTCCTCAACGCCGGCCTGGGTTTCGGCGGCGGATGTCTGCCGAAGGACATCCGGGCGTTCATGGCCCGCTCCGGCGAACTCGGCGCCGACCACGCCGTCGCCTTCCTGCGCGAGGTGGACAACATCAATATGCGCCGCCGGACCAAGGTGGTCGACATGGCCGCCCGCGCCTGCGGCGGCTCACTGCTCGGGGCCAACGTGGCGGTACTCGGCGCGGCGTTCAAACCGGAATCCGACGACGTCCGCGACTCGCCCGCGTTGAACGTGGCGGGCATGATCCAGCTGCACGGCGCCGTGGTGACCGTCTACGATCCCAAGGCGCTGGAGAATTCGCGCCGGGTGTTCCCCACCCTGAACTACGCGACCTCGGTCACCGAGGCGTGCGAACGCGCCGACGTGGTGCTCGTGCTCACCGAGTGGGACGAATTCACCGCGCTGCGCCCGCAAGACCTGGACCGGGTGGTGCGTGCCCGCTCGATCATCGACGGCCGGAACTGTCTCAATCGTGCCACCTGGAGAGCAGCCGGATGGGTGTACGCGGGACTCGGTACACCGTAGAGTTGCGGAGCGAGGCGGGCTACTGCCAGACAGACGACCAGTCCTGCCTTAAGCACAGCTGATCGCCGACGGTAGGGTCCGTCCAGCGGGTCTCCGCCGACGGACGGCGCAGGCTCGCATGTCGTGAAGTGTGAAACGAGATGGGCAGCTGATGAGTTCGGTACTGGGAGTTTCGGTGGGGGCCGGCGCTGTCCGTATGGCGCGACCACACGCCGGAAACCCCCACGGGCATGTCTCCCCGCATTCCTTCGATCTGCAGACCATTCCGGTCGTCGACCAAAGCATGGAAGAGTTGGCGGCAGAGGCCATCGGAGTCACCCTGGAGGCCACGCCGGGTATCGGCGCCACCGCCATCGCCTACCGCAGTGAGCAGCACGCCCGCGCCATTCGCGCCGCCATGGCGCGTCAGCAGCTGACCAATTACGAACTCGTGCCCGAGATCGCGGCCGCACTCGAGTTCGCCCAGGCCACCGGCGATATCCGGGGCATCTCCTCGCTGGTCGTCTACGACCTGGGCAGTTCGGGCCTGACGGTAAGCGTGGTCGACACGCAGACCCGTGAGGTCCGGCACAGCGAGCGCACCAGCGACATCAGCGGCGACTATCTCGACTCGTTGATCCGGGAGCAGCAGATCGCCTCGGGGCGGATCGCGCACCCGCCGAACGCCGCGGGCCTGGCCGCGCTGGACGCGCTGTGCCGCGAGGCCAAAGAGCAGCTCACCACCAACACCGCGGTGGCGTTGCCGAGCGAGCAGGGTTTGGTGCTGCTCGCGCAGGAGAACTTCGAATCGCTGATCATGCTGGCCATCGAGTCGTCGGCGCGCATGGCACGCGACGTGATCGTGCGCTCGGACCGCCCGGTGCACGGCGTGCTCGCCATCGGCGGTTGCGCCCGGATCCCGTTGGTGGCCAAGGTGCTCGAACGCTGGATGGGCGTGCCCGTCATCGTGCCGGACAGCCCGGAGACCGTGATGGCTCGCGGCGCCGCGCTGCTGGCCAGACCGGTCCGTAAGGAAACGCCAACGGCGGGCGCCACGCTGGACGACGAGCTGTCACCCGCATGGTTGTCGGCTCCGACCCAGCGCGGCAAACGTGAGATCAGCGGTGCGGTGCTGACCGTCAGCGCGCTGGCCGTGGTCGCCGCGATCGGGCTCGGCCTCGGTTACGGACCGCAGGTGCTGGAACGGGATTCACACACCAGCGAAGGATCACCGTCGCTGTCGCCCACCACCACACCGCGCACGACCAGCTTGGACCCGCAGATCGCGGTCGCGCCGGGCACCACGGAATCGCCCGCGCACGAGTCGCTCGCCGCGCCGCCGCCGAACCGGAGGCAGACCACCAGCGAGGCGCCGCCGACACCCGGCCCGAACACCATCGTCGTGCCGGGCCTTCCGCCGATCGTGGTTCCCACGATCCCGCCGGAGGTCTTCCCCTTCCCTCCGCCGCCGCAGCGCTGAGCCGGGCGGCCGCGCCGCACAACTCCTGACGAGACGGGAAACGGGGGGAGTTCAGACCCTCGCGTGCCGTGCGCGACGCGGGCGCGGCGCGGGGGTTGGTTCCTTGGTCGTGAACGGGCGGGCCAGCAGCACAGCGATGCCGGTGGTCAACGGCACCGAGAGCGCCAGCGCGATACCGCCGACCGCCGAGCGCGCGATCTCGATGGCAACGGCGTCACCGGTCAGCACGTCGCGGATGGACCGCCCCGCCACGCTGAACAGCAGCAACAGCGGCAGCGCCCCACCGGCGTAGGCGAGCACCAGCGTGTAGACGGTACTGGCGATGTGGTCGCGCCCCACGCGCATGGCGGCGGCGAAAACCTCGCGCCGGGAGGCCGACCGGTCGATGGCGGCCAGCTCGAACGCGGCGGACGCCTGGGTGATGGTGACGTCGTTGAGCACACCGAGCGAACCGATGATGAATCCGGCCAGCAGCAATCCGGTGATACTGACGTGCTCGATGTAGGTCGCGACGTTCGTGTTCTGCTCTTCGGAAAGGCCGGTTAGATGGGTCATCTCGATGGTGAGCCAGGACAACGCGGCGGCGAGCAGCATCGAGGTCAGCGTGCCGAGCAGCGCCGAACTGGTGCGCAGGTTCACCCCGTGCGCCAGATACAGCACCGCGTACAGGATCAGGGCGCCCGCGACCAAGGCGACCGGGATCGCCGGTTTGCCGTCCAGCAGGGCGGGCAGCAGGAACAGCACCAGGACGGCGAAGGCGAACACCAGGCCCAGCAGCGCGCGGACGCCACGCCAGCGCGCCACCGCGATGATCACCACGACGAAAGCCACCACGATCAGCGTGAGCGGCAGCCCGCGCGAGTAGTCCTCGAACGAGTACAGCGGCGTCCCGCTGGGATCGGTCTGGCGGACCAGCCGCAGTTCGTCACCGGCGTGCAGGTCGGGTTGCCCTGGGCCCGGTGCGATTTCCAGCAGCGTGCGGTTGCCCTTGTGCGGTCCGGATTCGATCGAGATCAGGCTGCGCTGGCAGGTGTAGGCGTTGTTGCGCGGCGGTTCGGGCTTGTCGACGAAGACCTTGCCCAGTGAAGAGCTGCCGCACGGCCCGATGTCCTGCAGCACTACGGTGCCCGCCTCGGTCTGTACCGCGCCGCCGCCCGCGTTCTGCATCGGCAGCGGGATATCGATGTGCTGCTTGCTCGGCCACAGCGCGATCGCGCCGATGACCACGACGATCCCGATGGCGGTGAGCAGCCCGATGACCACGCGCGCCGCGGTCGCGCCGATCGCGATCGGTCCCGAATGATCGTGGTGATGGTGGTGGTCGCTCACCGCGCTCCTCTGTCCGATGTGTTTGCGCCCGGAGCGAGCCTAAAGGATTTCATTTTCAAGACCGTCGCGGCGGTTACCTAACACAGCGGAGACGCGGTTGATGTGAACCGATCACGGGAAAAAAGGAGTTAGAGGGGGGCGGCGGAGAGCAGGGGGATGTCTCCGCCGCCCGCAGGGCAGGCGGCCCAGGGGGGTAGGCGGCCTAACCCGAGGTCGGATATGCCCAGGGGGGGTAGGCAATCCGACCGGGCACTCTGAGTGCCGAGGACCACTGTACACAAAAGTACTTCTTTTGCGCTAGCTAGTCGCCAAATCCGACGGGTATCCGTACATCGAGTTTGTTTCCAGGCCAGAAGCGGGGCGATTATATTGTCCAGCTCCGGGCTTCCCGCTACTGGCGATAGCTGGACAGGAAGTTGCCGAAGCGTTCGATCGCGACCGCGAGATCGCGGGCCCAGGGCAGTGTGACGATCCGCAGGTGGTCGTGGCGCGGCCAGTTGAAGCCGGTGCCCTGCACCATCAGGATCTTCTCCTGCAGCAGCAGATCCAGGATCAGCTTGGAGTCGTCGTGGATCTCGTACACATTCGGATCCAGCTTCGGGAACGCGTAGAGCGCGCCCTTCGGCTTCACGCACGACACGCCGGGGATCATGTTCAACCGCTCCCAGGCGACGTCGCGCTGTTCGAGCAGCCGCCCGCCGGGCAGGATCAGGTCCTCGATGCTCTGATGACCGCCGAGCGCGACCTGAATCGCGTGCTGCGCGGGCACGTTCGGACACAACCGCGAGGAGGCGAGCAGGTCGATGCCCTCCAGGAACCCGGCCGCGTGCTCCTTCGGGCCCGTGATCGCCAACCAACCCGACCGGTAACCCGCGACCCGGTAGGCCTTGGACAGCCCGTTGAAGGTCAGGCACAGCAGGTCGGGCGCCACGGTGGCCAGCGAGATGTGCTTGGCGTCGTCGTAGAGGATCTTGTCGTAGATCTCGTCGGCGAGCAGCAACAGCTGATGCTTGCGAGCCAGGTCGGCGATCTGCTGGAGCACTTCGGCGGAGTACACCGCGCCGGTGGGGTTGTTCGGGTTGATCACCAGCAGCGCTTTGGTCTTGTCGGTGATCTTCGATTCGATGTCGGCGATATCGGGCTGCCAGCCGTTGGCCTCGTCACACAGGTAGTGCACCGGCGTGCCGCCCGCCAGGCTGGTCATGGCGGTCCACAGCGGGTAGTCCGGCGCCGGGATCAGCACCTCGTCGCCGTTGTCCAGCAGGGCCTGCATGGTGATGGTGATCAGCTCGGATACGCCGTTGCCGAGGTAGACGCCGTCCACGTCCAGCTCGGGGAAGCCGGGCACGAGTTCGTAGCGGGTCACGATCGCGCGCCGCGCGGAGAGGATGCCTTTGGATTCGGAGTAGCCCTGGGCATACGGCAGCGCCGCGATGATGTCGCGCATGATCACGTCGGGCGCCTCGAACCCGAACGGGGCGGGGTTGCCGATATTCAGTTTGAGGATGCGGTGGCCCTCGGCCTCCAGCCGTGCCGCGTGCGCGTGTACCGGTCCACGGATCTCGTAGACGACGTTCTGCAGCTTCGTGGACTGCTCCAGAACACGCGGGGGATGGTGCGGATGCTGAGGACTCACCCGTCCCATGGTGCCATCCGTCGCAACTGGATAAACCGCCTGTCCGAGCTCTCCACGGGCCGCCACGCCCACGACGGCGGCCGCGGCCCCGCCGGGTGTGACGCGTCACTCAATGGGCCGCGCCGGGCGGGATCCCCTTGGCCGCCGTCGACCCGCAGAATTCCTCGATCCGCTCGTCCAGCCTGCGCGCCTCGACCGAGTCGCGGAAAGCCGGAGCCGCGATCCGCCTGCGCACACCGGTCAACCGCTCCTCGAGCTGCGCGATGCGCTTGGCCTCGTCGAGGCCGAGCACCGGCTGCAGCGCCTCGGCCGCGCCGTCCAGGCTGCCGTTGATCAGGTGGGCAGCCGCGCAGTCGACCCTGGCAAGCGCCTCCGCGCCATAGGAACGCTGTTCGGACGGGCCGTTCGAATAGAGTTCGATGGCCCGCTGGGTGGCGCCGAGCGCGGGCTCCGCCTGACCGAGGTGGATGTAGGTGGCGCCAGCGTAGTAGTTGGCCTTGGCCTCGTTGAACCCGAAGACGCCGCCCACCTCGTCGTGCAGCGTGTCGGTCGCGGCGATCTCGCGCGCGTCGTCGGCTGCCCGCACGCAGCGATCGGTGTCGGCGGCGCTGCCAAGCGCCGACCAGATGCGCGCCTCGATATTGAGCAGTCGCACCTGCGCGGTCGCGGATTCCGCGAACTCCTGCCCGCTCTGGGCGAGCTGGACCGCCCGGCGCGGCCGCTGCGACCAGTACTCGATCAGCGCGTGCATGCCGCGGGTCCAGGCCCGAAGCCCGTTGTGCCCGCACAACTCCGCGTAGGCCCATGCGGCCCGGACCTGCTCGCCCGCCGCGTCGTAGTAGCCGAGATCGGTGCTGGCGTTGGCGAGCAGGCCCGAGAGGGTGCCCGCCAAAAGATACAGATGACCGGTATCGGCGGGCCGCTGATGGCCTTCCAGCAACCGATACACCCGGCGCCGCACCCGCACCATTTCCACCATCATCGGCACCGGCGGAATGCGCACGTAGTCGTTCGCGATGCGCACGACATCCGCGTCGAGCTGGTCTAAAGTGCTCGCACCGACATTGGTGCTCTCGGCCTTGCCGGCGTGCTCGCTGGCCTCGTGGGCAGCCGCCATGATCAGATCCCTCTCCGAAATCGCCGCCAACGCAGCACCTCTCATCGCACCGGCGTCTATGAGAGCCAAAAGGTCCGCGTCGCTCGAATAATGAACGCGCGCCGAGGCGTCGGCACGCGCATCGAATCCCGGCGGGACGGTTCGATCGATCGCGGGCTTATCGATCAATGCCGCGAACCGCGCCCGCACCACATCGTCGGACCTGGCCAGTGAGGTATCCAGAGCGGCTTGGTTGATCGGTCGTGGATGAACCCGGACGCCCCCGGCTTCCCACTTCGACACCAAGCGTTCGTGCACACCCAAATGGGCGGCGAATTCCCTGATGCTCATCCGCTTGGCATCGCGAAGGGCACGGGCCTCTTTGCCTGACCAATGCGTGACCACGGTGTCATCCCTTCCGAACGAACTCCTTCCAGAGTACGAGCGGTTTGTGAGCGCGGCCACAGGTGAAATACGGCCCGTATCAAAGGCAGCGGAAGGGCAGCGCAAGGCGGGTGAGCGGGCGATGCCGAATCGCGCGGCGGGCCGGGACCATTGAGTCGGAAGGCAAGGAGTTCGCCGTGAATGTCGAGAAACTCAGGACCGTGGACGATTGGGTGGCGTTCTATCGGCACGAGTTCGGACTGCCGGTCACCGAGCGGGGCGGTTTCGCCATGCTGCCGATCACCGGACGCGTTTGCGTCGTCCACCTGCCGACCGCGCGTGCCGAGAAGGTGCGCGCCGCACTGGAACAGCAGGGAACGAGGGGTCCCATGTTGGCCAGGCAGATCCGATGGAGTTTCCTCGCCGAGCCCGACAGCCGACCGGGACCGCAGGTGCTCGAGGTGCTCAATCGGCTGGATATCGGCCTGCCCGCCGTCGGCAGCGCCGTGATGTTGCCGACCGGCCTCGGCCGCTGGACCCGGGAAGGGTGCTTCTGGGTCAGCCCGCCGAGCCGCGGTGACACGCTCCCACCGCTGTCCGTCATCCTCACAACGGCGCTCGCGGTGGGAGCGGGCGGCGGGGACTGATCACCTCCGCGGTCGGTTCCCCGCCGCCGTCCGCCGGGTCCGCTTCTCCCCCACAGTCGACGAAGCGGACTCGGCCCCGGTCAGCGGGCTTCGGCGGCGTCGATCGCGGCGGCCGGAATCGGGAAGTTCAGATAGGACCGCGACGGAGTCGGTCCGCGCTGGCCCTGGTACTTCGAGCCCGCCACGGCACTGCCGTACGGGTGCTCGGCCGGACTGGTCAGCCTGAGCAGGCACAGCTGACCGATCTTCATGCCGGGCCACAGCGTGATCGGCAGATTCGCCACGTTGGACAGCTCCAGCGTGATGTGCCCGCTGAACCCGGGATCGATGAAGCCGGCGGTCGAGTGGGTCAGCAGACCCAATCGGCCCAGACTGGACTTGCCCTCCAAGCGTCCGGCCAGATCATCCGGCAGCGTGCACACCTCGAGGGTGGAGCCGAGCACGAATTCGCCGGGATGCAGCACGAACGGCTCGCCCTCGCCCGGCTCGACCAGGCTGGTGAGTTCGTCCTGCCGCTGCGCCGGATCGATGTGGGTGTAGCGGGTGTTGTTGAACACCCGGAACATCCGGTCCAGGCGCACGTCGATGCTCGACGGCTGGATCAGGTTCTCCAGCAGCGGCTCGACGCCGAGACGCCCAGCGGCGATCTCCGCGCGGATGTCACGATCGGAAAGCAGCACGCGACGAGCGTAGCGCCTGCTCGACGGGGCTCCTCAGCCGCACAGTGATATGGAGAGAACGATATCCTCGCATTCATTCGGGCGGCGTCGCCCGCGATCGAAGGGATGAACCATGTCCGAGGGCTCGCTGTTCGACCTGACCGGCCACGTCGCCGTCGTCACCGGAGGCAACTCCGGCATCGGTCTCGGATTCGCCCGGGGTCTCGCGCGGGCCGGGGCCGATGTCTGCGTCGTCGGCCGCAACGCCGAACGCAACGAGGCGGCCGCCGCCGAATTGCGCTCGTTCGGCGGGCGGGTGCTCGCCCTGAGCTGCGACGTCGGCGAGGAACAGCAAGTGATCGACACCATCGGCCGCGCGGCCGCGCAACTCGGCCGCATCGACTCCTGCTTCGTGAACGCCGGAGTCAGCCAGGGATTCATTCCGTTCGTGGATACCGATCTCACGGAATTCCGCCGGGTCACCTCGCTCAATCTCGACGCCGCGTTCGTGACGCTGCGTGAAGCGGCGAAAGCAATGCTCGCCCAGGGCGAGGGTGGCAGTCTGGTCGCCACCGCGAGTTTGGCCGCCCACCAGGGCGTTCCGCGCGGGCAGTCCTATGCGGCCAGCAAGGCGGGGTTGATCGCCATGGTCAACTCGATCGCGGTGGAGCTGGCCAAGCACGGCATCCGTGCGAACTCCGTGCTGCCCGGCTGGGTCGAGACGCCGATGACCGAAGGGGCCTTCGCGTGGGACCGTTTCCGCGAACGCGTCCACCCGAGGATCCCGGTCCGCCGCTGGGGCCTGCCGAGCGATTTCGAATCCGTCGCCGTCTACCTCGCCAGCCCCACCAGCGCGTACCACACCGGCGACACTCTGCTGATCGACGGCGGCTACAGCAAGTTCTGACGCGCTTCGGCCGCGGCGGTGTCATGCCAGCTGGAAAGGAGCCGGTTACCTTCGAGCGTCGGAGGTGGCAACGTGGAGGAGTGACCTCCCCTCGCATTAGCGGCATCATCGGGGTGCTCACCGCGTTGCTGGTGGTGTGCGCCGCGGCTCTCACGGCGGGCGTGGTCGGGAATCACGGTCCCGGCGGGTTCGATCGCGGCGTCACCGATTGGGCCGTCACGCACCGCAACGGCACGCTGACACCGGTCGCGGTGACGGTCAGCGTGCTGGGCGGCACGCTCGCCATGACCGCTCTGGCTACCGCCACCTGCCTGGTCCTGTCCTGGCGGCGGCGCTGGACGGCGGCAGCGCTCGTCGCGATCACCGGGCTCGGCGGCGGGCTGCTCGTACGCGGCGGCAAGCGACTCACCGACCGGGACCGCCCACCCGTCGAGGAACACCTGATCAGCGTGTCCAACCAGGCGTATCCGTCCGGGCACAGCATGGGCTCGTTCGTCGTGGTCGGCATCGTCCTTGCGGTCGCGCTCCCCGCCATACACGGTTCCACCCTGCGCCTCTGCGCCGCGACCGCCGCCGTCCTCTTCGTGACCGCGGTCGGCCTGTCCCGTATCTACCTCGGCGTCCACTGGGCCACCGACGTCCTCGGCGGCTGGTGCTTCGGGGCGCTTTGGCTCATCCTCTGCTTGACCGTGTACCGGTACTCGGTACCCACCGACCGGGACGAGGGCCGGAAACCACCTACCGAGAAGGCAGTCGGCCGTCGTCCCCACCCGGCGAGTGGGACTCTTTCTTAGCTGGCCCGACGGGCTTGGTCAGCGTGTGGACGTCCGAGACGGAGTGCCGTTATGGTCGTGTGCATGGGAGTTAGCGGGGGGCCTAACGGATCTGGCCGCAATCTGTCAGTCGTGCCTGATGACGTGCAGGCGATCGGCCAGTACGTCTACAACATCGCCGACACCATGAAGCAGGCACTCGATTCCGCTGCCGGCGAGGTCGACAACCTGCTCACTTCCGATTGGACCGGCGACGCGGCCGACGAGTTCTCCGCCGGGTGGACAGAAACCCGCGACGGCGGAACAAGACTCATGCAAGCGTTGACTTCTCTCGCCGAGAAGCTGGGCGTCACTGCCGACAACTACAAGAGCACCGACACCGGCAACGCATCCGGTCTCTCCAGCCTGGACCTGCCATGAGCTCTCAATTCAGCGTCGACCTCGCACGACTCGATCAGATCGTGTCGCGCCTCAACGGCCTGGCCGGGTTCTTGCACGATCACCTCGACGAACTCGACCACAAGGTCACCGCCTTGCAGAGCGGCAGTTGGGAATCTGCCGCGGCCAGCGCCTACGCCGACGCGCACGCGCAATGGCTCGCGGCCGCCCGCGAATTCGCCGAAGGCGTCGCCACCGTGAGCGATGCCGCGCAGAAAGCGCACGGACGCTATACCCGCGCCATCGAGGCCAACCGCCGCATACTGCGGTCGGGGCAGGCATGATCGTCGACTGGCAGACCTACTACGACGCCGCCAAGAAATGCCATGACCTCGCCGACGACCTCCGCAAAGCCGACAAGCCGGTCCACGATGCGATCAAAGGCCAATGCGCAGGGATGGCCGGCGACGCCCCCGGCTGCAAACAGTGGGGTGAGGCGTACGACAAAGCCGCCCAGCAGACCATGCAGGCCTGCTCGAGCCTGGCCAACGCCCTCACCAACTACGGCGCGGTGCTGTATGCCAACGGCTACAACTACGCCATCGCCAACAAGAGCAACCCCGCCCCGCCCCGCATCCACGCCCAGGAAGTCGGCGAGTACAAGGTCAGCATCCCATCCTCGGTGGCCGACAATGGAGTCGGCTTCACCGACCACGGCGGCCTGAAGGAATTCTTGGACAAACTCGTCGCCAAAGTCCTCTCCGCCTTCGGCAAACTCCCCAATGGCGACCACACCAAACTCGACAAAGCACACACCACCTGGAACACCTTCGCCAACCACGACACCATCACCGGCGCGTCCGCCCGTATATCCGCCATTTCGGCACTGTTCGACGGCATGGACGACGCCACCAACCGGCAACTGCTCCAAGACCATTTCACGACCCTGAAAACCAGTGCCGACACCGTCAGCACCGCCGCGAAGAAAATGGCCGCACCCGTTGGCGACTACAAGAACGCGACCATCGCCCTCGGTAACGACAACGCCAAAGCGATCAACGCGCTGGAACTGTCCATCAGCTTGATCGCGATAACCGCCGGTGTCGCTTTCCTGTTCAGCCTCGGCTCCTCCGCCGTCGCCGCAGCCGCCGCCATCGACGCCGACGTGGTCGCCACGATCAACGCGATCCAAACCTCCTATCGCGCCAGCCAAATGGTCCGAGTCATCGGTCTCACCAGTCTCGCCGCAGGGGCTGTCGGCACCATCGACGCCTTCCACGCTCTACCCGCCGTCGACCTCGACAAAGCCATCACCAACCTCGCCGCCATCATCGGCATGACGTCGACCATCGATGACGATCACGCCGGTGATTCCGATGAACCGGACTTTCGCCACAGCGAATACACTCAAGCCGAGATAGAAGAATTCATCAACGGACATACCGGCGACGGGAATCCGACGATGGACCGACCGACTCCCCAGCAAGTTCATGACGCCCTGACAAAAGGCACACCGGAACCGATGGGTGACGGACGCACATCGGAGCAGGCCGAGCAATTTGTATACAAGGGAGTCAAGGTTGTCGTGAACTACGAAATGCCATGGAAATCCACCGCCTGGAAACTGTGAGGAAACGAATGTCGAACCCCGAGGATCGCGCGCATCGTCATTTCACCGAGGACGAGATCGTCGACATCAGGAGTCACCCGATCACACTGAAATCGGGAGAGGAACGCGATGCGATCCGCTTGGCGGATTCATGGGAAGCCCACGTCGAGAAGATCGATCGCGACAGAAGCCTGCCCTGGTCGGACCGCACCGTCTGGAACGAATACGATCTCAACGCCGCTTATACTGTCCGGGATTACCTGGAAAGTGCCATTAATCAATTGCCGACAATACTCGCTGCTAAGGTGAATAACTACGTCTCCGATGCCGACGACAGATTCACGTCTATCACTGTCGAGGACTCAGGAAAGCGCATGGCGGCAGTCGCGAATATCGACACAACCGGACGTGGGTGGTGGTGGTTCCGCATACCCGACTCCGGTCCGATCGTTGAAGACCTTGCTCGCTGGAGCCGATTCGAGAGCGAATAGCCGGCGATGCCGGGCGCCCAGCCGCCTGCTGAAGGCTATCCATTACAGCCCGATCAGCTGCGCCCAGTGCGAACCCCAGATCAAGGGAGTTGACCTACATAGTGCCTGGTCTGATAGAGTCGCGGACGCGCACTGCGCAGTGCCGATGTAGTTCAATGGTAGAACTTCTGCTTCCCAAGCAGACAGCGCGGGTTCGATTCCCGTCATCGGCTCCACCGAAGGCCCTGCATCCGCACCCCGCCGATCCAGGGCCTTTCTGCTACCCGACCAACCGCCCCGCAGCGCACGTCATCGAGTGGCCCATGGTCGAGGCGAATCGCGAGTAGCCCCCTCCGTCATGTGCCACTCGACGAAGTGCCGGGCGGTTACCGCCGCTGGGGGTGGTGTGGGTTACAGGCAGTAGTGGGCGCCGCTGGACAGGGCGTGCACGAGGCAGGCCAGAGACTGGGCGTCGCTCGAGCCCGAGGAGACGCCGACAGGAGTCGCCTGAGTGCCGACGGGAGCCGGTTGCGGGCTCGGGATGGGCTTCGGAGGTAATCCGCTGGATGTAACCGTGGCGTTCGCCCAACCTGCACCTGCTGCAAGAGAGATTGCAACGGCGGCGATGACTTTCAACGTCGTGCGGACCACCACATCACCGGCCTCTACGGTGGTGGTTGAGGATGGGGTGACGGCGCGATGCCTCGAGACACTAGAAGGCGTATCGGAGTATTCGGTTGGCTTGCCGAGACAGTCCTGAGCTGAGGGCTATGGCGCGGGTTACCGCGCGTAACGGTTGTGGGAAGAGGTCGACTTCGCCGGCGCGGGTGAGAAGTTGTTCTTCGATCAGTGTCAGGCGGGCGCCCCAGGTTTCGGGTTCGTGGGCGTCGTCGAATCCTTGGGCGGCGCTGATGCCGAGGGCTTTGATCGACGGGTGGTATTTCATGGCCCAGGCGGCGAAACGGGTGTAGCCGTTGAGGGCGAGTTCACCGGTCGGGAAGTGTGTGGTCGCCTCGCGGATCAGGGTGTGGAACGTGTCGCCGGGCAGGAAGGGCAGCAGGCCCTCGGCGACGATCATGGCTGGTCGATCGGCGGGCAGCTGCTGAGTCCAGCCCGGCTGGGTGAGATCGACGCCCAGCGGATGGGGGCTGTGCGGAAGCAACTGTCGGCGCAGTTCGATGACTTCAGGGTAATCGACGTCGTACCAGTCGACATCGGCGGGTGGATCGCATCGGAGCATGCGGGTGTCCAGGCCGCAGCCGAGATCGAGTACCACCGCATTTCGGTGCATGGCGATGAACGCGCGTACCGCGTCGTCGAGTTTTTTCGCGCGTAGCGCCGTTCCGCAGATGAGGCTGGGTTTCAGCTCGAGTTCGGTGAAGTCGTAGTCGATCCGGTCGGCCAGCTCGGCCTGGTGGGTGTCGCCCAGGATCGGGGTGCGGGTGGTCGCGTCCAGTGCTCGGGCTTGCAGGGTGAGGAGCAGGGTTTCCTGAATCGGGTCCAGGTCGGGTCGGATTCGGAGCACGATCGGTCCTTCAGGTGGTGGTGTCCGTGTGTCGGGCGGCGATGTCGCGCAGCCAGGTCAATGCCTGCTGAGCGGCCCGGATGCGTTCGGTGAGAGCGGGATCGGTGCCGCCGACCAAGGAGAGTCCGTCCTCGGCGATGTCGCCGAAGGCGCCCAGGCCGGCGATTTTGCGATGGATGACCTTCTCCCAGGCGTCGTCCTCGATGCGGTAGTAGGCGGTGCGGTCACCGGGGATCCGCACCTTGCGGACGAGGCCGATGGTGGTCAGCAGGCGCATGTTGGAGGTCAGCGAGGCGCGGCTGGCGTGGATCGCCTCGGCGATCTGGCCGGCGGATTGCTCCGGCGGATCGCAGATCATCAGTAGGCCGAGGATTCGCCCGGTGATGGGGGGCAGTGCCCATTCCTCGACGCAGAAGGTAGCGACTCGCTCCACCCACTCCAGCGTGGCGTGCTGTCGATCCGGTTCCGGCATGCTGTGTCCTCCTGCGCTGTACTCGGCTCGATTACTGTGGCATAGCGGTCACCGACTCCCGGGTCGGCTCCGGGGTGGGAGCGACGAGGCGGGTCCGGCGCAGGTGCCGGTCGAACCACTCGACGGCCAGAGCCATGGCCTCCTCCAGCCCGGGACCGGTGTAGAGACCGAGCACGTCGTAAGGCAGGATCTCGAGTCGTTTCGGCTCGCCGGCCTTGGCGAAGGCGCTCTGTGCCTCCTCGAGCATGTGGTACGGGTCCCAGCCGCCGTTGGCGATCATCAGCAGCGGGGTCGGCGCCAGGCGATGAATGAGGTCCTCCGGCACAAAGGTCAGCAGATGTTCGGCGGAGTCGAGGGTCTTCTCGTTCCGGTAGTTCGGGAACATCTCGGCGGCGAGATCCGGTGCGCTCTCGAC
This sequence comes from Nocardia sp. NPDC003999, assembly GCF_053604885.1. Lineage (NCBI taxonomy): Bacteria > Bacillati > Actinomycetota > Actinomycetes > Mycobacteriales > Nocardiaceae > Nocardia > Nocardia sp. NPDC003999. The sequence continues at coordinate 301,280 of NZ_JBSGIB010000004.1, read as the reverse complement.
GTTTTCCCCCCGCAGCGTCAGGTGCGGCACCCGAGCACTGTCGTGGCCGACATATCGGCGCTGCCAGTCCTCGTCCAACCGGTCCCGCAGCGCGGCTACGCCCTCCCTGCCGAGCAGCCGCTCCAGATATCGCCATCCGTTCCACACGCTCGGGCTCTGCACCACAACACATTTCACGCGCCGGTCCAATACCGCGGCCTGCGTCGCCACCGAGCCCCCGATGCTGACACCCCAGAGTCCGATCCGATTCGGGTCCGCCTCCGGGCGGGTTTGCAGATACGACACCGCGCTACGAAAATCTTCCGTCTGTCGCTGCGGGTAGTCCTGGCCGCGAGGTTGCCCCGCGCTGGCCCCGACCGTGCGATAGTCGATCGCCAGTACCGCGAACCCCGCCCGCACGAAATACGGTGCGAACACTCGCAACGCCTCTTTCACCATCACCCCTGAGTGCCCCAGCACCAGACCGGGGACTGGACCGTCCGCCGCGGGCAAATACAGATCCCCAGCACACTCGGTGCCAAGGCTGTTGAACGTCACTTGCTCGATATGGAGATCCATCAAAGCTCCCGTCGTTGCTAGTTATTTCAGTCTTCACTGAAACGACTAGCAATGTCAACATAGTCCCCGAAACCCGTTGCCGATGCGACCAATACGCCGTGGACTCGGTCCCGGATGACGGGGGTAACCACTCCGTGATCTGCCACTCAACGAGGTGCCAGGCGGTAGAGGGAAGTCGTTTCGCGGGTGCGGGCGTGGTGGAGTGGAGAGATGGGGTTGTGGGCTCGGTGGTGGGTGGGGCGGGTCGTCAGTTGGGCGGTGATGTGGAGGCCTGCGGTTGTGATGCGGTCGAGGAGTTCGTCGTGGGGACGCAGGCCTAAGTGTTCGGGGAGGTCGGAGAGGATCAGCCAGCCTTCGCCGCCGGGGCGCAAGTGGGCACGGAGGCCGGAGAGGAAGGTGTACAGCATGGACGAGTTCTCGTCGTATACGCCGCTTTCCAGGGTCGAGGTAGGTGCGCCGGGGAGCCATGGGGGATTGCACACCACCAGGTCGGCCTCGCCGTCCGGGAAGAGAGCCGGGCCTTGCACGGCGACGGATGAGAGGCCCAGTCGGTCGAGGTTGGCTCGGGCGCAGGTCAGCGCACGGGAACTCTTGTCGGTGGCTGTGATTCGAGTGCAACCGCGGCGGGCCAGAACGGCGGCGAGCACGCCGGTGCCCGTGCCGAGATCGAAGGCTGTCTCGGTCCGCGCGGGTAGCGGCGCGGCTGCGACGAGGTCGATGTACTCGCCCCGGACCGGGGAGAACACACCGTAGTGCGGATGAATGCGGTCGCCGAGCGCGGGCACGTACACACCCTTCTCTCGCCACTGCGCCGCCCCCAGCACGCCGAGCAACTCGGTGAGCGCGACCACCGTACGCCCCCGCGCCGCACCGTACGCTTCGGTGCAGGCGCGCCGCACATCGGGAGCGCGACGCAACGCCAGCGAATAGTCGTCTTCCAGCAGCACGAGCAACTTGCCGAGCACTTCCGCGCGCCGCCGACGAGACGCGCGATACCGGCGGAACGCCTCGGCCGGATCGTCGCCCAGCGAAACCTTCCGCTCGACCCGCCGACCCATCGCCCGCAGCAACTGCCGCGCATTGTGGAAATCACCGCGCCACAGCAGGCCGGTCCCCGCTCGCGCCATTCGGCAAGCCGCTTCGGCAGTCGTCCAGTCGTTCACCACCACGAGGGAATCGGGTGGCGGCGCGCCATTCTCGGAATGCCAACGGGCGCTCGGGCAGGTGTTGTCCTCGGTCCAGGAAACGGTGGACACCGCGTACTCCTCGTGTACGAACGTGCAAAGGGCACGAAGAGCACCTCGACGCGGAGACGCGAAATTGCCTGTGCTGCTATCGCACAGGGGCTATCAGGTCGCCTGTTTACGCCCGCGCCGAAGTGCGCGGGAAATCACCGAGAACCATCCCGAGCGACATAGCCGGACCTTTCCGTAGGAGACGCCTGAGTCTCCCACAGCGCCGCCGGTACAGCCCAACCATGGGCCGTGAGAGGTCGTCCGGTCGCTTCGACCGGCAACTTGCGTCACGCAGTTTGATGTCAGGTCTTGCAAGGACGCCGTCGCGTCCCCTGCACGACCGGACGGACCCCGCCGCGTTCTGGCGAGTGAACCAGCCCCTCAGGCCGCCCCGTTCGCCGATTCCGCGTGCAGTCGGCGGAACTTGCTGCCGTGGAAAACGAGCGGGTCCACGTCGGTGCGGGTGGCGATGCGGTGGATGCGGAGGATGACCACCGCGTGGTCGCCTGCCGGGACGTGCGCTTCCTGGACGCCCTCGATCCAGGCGGACGCGCCATCGATGAACACGGCGTTGCCGGAACCGCGGTGCAGCTGGATATCGCGGAAGCGGTCGCCGTCGCGGGTGCCGAGCGAGCGGGCGGCGGCCTGCTGGTCGGTGCCGAGCAGGCTGAGGCCGAGGTGGCTCGCGGCGGCGAGCTTGGGCCAGGTGGCCGACGAGTTCTGCACGCAGAACGAGACCAGGGGCGGATCGAGCGAGACGGGCACGAACGTGCTCACCGCCAGACCGTGCGGGGTTCCGTCGATTTCGGCGCACACGGCGACGACGCCGCTGGGGAAGTTGGCGAACGCGCGACGCAGACCGGCTCCGTCGGCGGGGAATTCGAACAGGTCATGCATGATTCGCAGCTTTCGAGCTGTGGGCCAGTGCCTGGGCGACCGAACGCCACCGACCACTGTACCGGTCGATGACGCCGTCCTCGGCGAATGTGCGATCGGACAGGTAGAGCCCGGGCAACGCGGCGGTGGCCCCGATTTCGACGAGCACGGGCTTGAGCAGCAGGTCGGGCGCGAGAGCGTGGGCGGGTCCCGCGCCGAGCATCACCGGGACCGCGAGCACGCCTTCCAGGCCGGTCCCGCCCTCGAACTGTTCGAGGAACAGCTTGAGCAGACCGGTGTAGGTCGCCTTGAAGGTGGGGCTGGCGAAGACGACGAGCTCCGAGCCCGCCACGGTGCGCACCGCCTCGGCTACGGCCGGGTCACCCCAGCTGAGCAGCGCGGGACCGAACTCGACCAGGTCGATCACGGTGGGCTCCACCTCAGGTCGCAGCCCCCTCGCGACCAGGGTGGCCGCGGTGAGCGTGCGTGAGGCGGGTTTCGGATTTCCGACGACGACAGTGACTGCCATTTCGTCTCCTTTCAGATCACACCGTGGAGCGGTGGCGCGGCGTCGTGCAGCAGGGCCCTGCCGATGTGCTGGTATTTCCAGCGCACCGGATCGTGCAGGGTGTGCGTGCGCGCGTTGCGCCAGAAGTGGTGCAGATTGAGATCCGCCGCCGCGCTGCGCGTTCCGCCGACCTCGAACAGTGCGGCGGACACGTCGTTGGCGGCGCGGTCGGCGAGTATCTTGGCGGTCGCTACGGCCAGCGACGACTGGGCGATGTTCGCGGCGCTCGGATCGATCCGGATAGCCGCGTCCAATGCCCATCCGGCCGACGAGAGCGTCGCCTCGGCGGCGGTCACCGCGACGGACAATTCACCGAAGCGCTGGATCAACAGCGGGTCGTCCACCGCGTTCGCCACCCCCGCCTCGAACCACGGACGACTCTTCGTGCGCACGAATTCCGTTGCCGCGGTGAGGGCGCCTCGGGCGATGCCGGTGTCGATGGCGGCGTGCAGCAACTGGGCGAACGCGCCATAGCCGGTGGGTGCCCGCACCGCGCCGGAGCGGGGAATCACCTGGTCGCGATCGACGAGCACTTCGTCGAAGGACACCGTTCCACTGCCGGTGGTGCGCTGCCCTATCCCGTTCCAGTCGTCCACGACGCGTACACCGGGAGTGTTCGCGGGCAGGTAGACGATGTACTCACCGGCCTCGAGACCGCTGCGGCCTTCCGGATCGTCCAGCCGGGTCAGCACCGCGAACAGGTCGGCGAACAGCGATCCGGTGCAGTAGTACTTCACGCCGTCCACCCGGAATCGGTCACCGGCCGGCCGCAGCGTGGTGGCGATGTCGGCGACGGTCGTACCGCCGCGCTCGGACTGCGCGTTGGCGATGCGCCCGCCGTCGAGCACCCGCCCGAAGTACCGCTCCTGCTGCTGGACCGTACCCGCGAGCCGGAGCAGGTTCACATACACGAAGTGGCTGTGCGGGATCTGCGCGATGTTGGGGTCGGCCGTGGCGAGAATCCGCGTCACTTCCGCGACCGCGCTCGGCGGCAGATCCGCGCCGCCGTGCGCGGCGGGCACGGTGATCGCGAGCAGACCGCTGGCCGCCAGCCGATCGACCTCCGCGTACGGCAGCGCGCGCTCCCGGTCGCGTTCGGCGGCTCCCGGCGCGAAGTCCGCCGCGAGCCGCTGTGCGACCGCGAACGCTTGTGCCGCCGACAGGATGCGATCGGCGGCGACCGCGGTCATCAGTTCACCGCCGCGACGGGCCGCTGCGCGGCTTCCAGCTCACGCACCAGCGGGAGCACCTTCGCGCCGAAGTACTCGATCTCCTCCTGGAAGTGCAGGAAGCCGCCGAGAATCAGGTCGACGCCGAGCTGCTTGTAGGCCACGATCCGCTCGGCCACCTGCTCCGGCGTGCCGATCAGCTGGGTGCGGAAACCGTCGTTGTACTGCACCAGGTCCTCGAACGTGGAATCGGCCCACATGCCCTTGCGGTCCTTGGTGGACGCGCCCGCCTGCTGCACCGCGTCGCGGAAGCCTTCCACCGCGGGCTTGTTCGCCTTCTCGACAATCTCGCGCAGGGTGTCGCGAGCTTCCCGCTCGGTATCACGGGCGATGATGAAGCCGTTGAGCCCGAATCTCACCTCGCGGTCGTGGGCGCGGGCGACGGCGCGCAGGTCGTCGAGTTGTTCGGTGACGCCGTCGAAGTCCTTGCCGTTGGAGAAGTACCAGTCGGCGTAGCGGCCGCCGTTGCGCCGTGCGGCGGTCGAGTTGCCGCCCTGGAAGAGTTCGGGATTCGGCCGCTCCGGGGTGTTCAGCGGCTTCGGCTTCAGGGTGAAGTCCCGGATGCGGTAGAAGTCGCCGCCGTAGTTCACGTTGTCCTCGGTCCAGATCTTGCGGATCACCTCGAGGAATTCGGCGCTGCGCCGGTAGCGCTCGTCGTGCTCGAGCCACGGCTCGCCGAGCGCGGTGAATTCACCGGCGAACCAGCCGGACACGACGTTGATGGCGAACCGGCCATTCGACAGGTGGTCGGCGGTGGCGCCGAACTTGGCCAGTACCGCCGGATGCCACAGCCCGGGATGCACGGCCGCGATGACCTTCAGCCGCTCGGTCGCGCCGAGCAGCGCGAGACTGAACGAGGTCGATTCGTGCTGGTACTCCGCGCCGTAGGAGGCGGTGTAGCGCACCTGGGACAGCGCGTAATCGAAGCCGTTGTTCTCGGCGGTCTGCGCCAGCTTCTTGTTGTACTCGAAATCCCAGCTGGTGCGCTGTTCGATATCGCTGGTGACCAGTCCCCCGCTGACGTTGGGCACCCAGTAGGCGAACCGGATCTGCTCGGCGATCTGCTCCGTGGTCATAGCTGCTCCATGGTTATCGGGGGTAGCCGTCGGATCGGAGGCCGGACGCCACGCATGCGTCCGGCGCTCCTTCCACTCCAGCACCGGCCCCCGGTCGGGACGAGGTTTTGAATCTGCGCGATTCGGATCAGGCGTCGGCGAGCGCGGGCGAGTAGCTCGACCTGGCGAACTTGCCCGCGGGCGCGAACCGGCCCAGTAGTGCGGCGGCGTCCTCGCCGGTGACCCGCGTGATGAACTCGTTGACCGCTTCCGGCGAGTCGACCGGCAGGAACGGCTGCGGCCGGTGCAGCAGGCCGACCAGCGCCGAAGCGAACGCCGGGTCGACGGCCGCCGCGGCGAAGAACGCGTTGCCGACCTCGGCCAGTTCGGGATCGCTGAGGAACAGCCTGGTCACCTTGTTCGCCGCATCTGCGCGCGCGGCGAGGAACGCGGCGTACTGCCGCGCGATCCACGCCTCGTCGAACGGTCCTTCGTGCACGGCGGCCGCCGCGACCAGACGCTGCGCCTGGATCAGGCCGCTCTGCGCGCCCTGCCCGGCGATCGGATCGTAGGCGATGGCGGTGTCACCCAGCGCGGCGACCACGTGGCCCCCCGCGGTGCGCCCGACCCCCGACCGCACGACCGGGCGCACCGCGCCCTTCAGCCACGAGTGCGGATCCTCGGGAATGGTCCTGGTGGCCAGCACCTCCGGCAGGTCCCACTCGATGTAGTCGCGGTAGAGGTCCTGCACGATCCGGTGCGCCGACTCGGCGGAGTCGGCCCCAGCGAACCGCTTCTCCCAGTCACTGCCGGGCCGCGCCCAGCCGAGGAAGGCCCAGCTCGGCCCCGCGTCCTTGTGCAGGTACGGGCCCCACCAGCCCTCGCCCTGGTCGGCGAGGATGGAGAAGCCGCTGTGCGCGCCGCCCGCCACGCTGCGATGTGCGAAAACATCTTCTTCGTGGCCGATCCCGGTGACGACGACGGTGAGCAAGGACCGCTGCGGCGCGTCGTAGGGCGTGCGCTGCGCGTCGACGGGGAACAGGTCCGACAGCCCGCCGCGGCCGGTCGCGACCAGGGTGAGGTCGTTGGCGGCGGCGATACCGTCGAGCGTCTCCGGCGTCACTTGCTCGACCGCGAACCGGCCGCCGCGCTCCAGGAACGCGGTGAGCCGCTCGTCGGCCTTGAGCCGGGTGTCCACCGCCACGCCGACGTATCCGTCGAAATGGCCGTCGAATTGGATCAATTCGGGACGATCGGGGCCCGGTCCGGCGATGCGTACGCTCAAGCCGGTGTGCCGGGGCGCCCGCCCGGTGTAGCTGTCCAATCCGAGCGCGGCCTCGGCCTGCTGGGTCTCACCGAATTCCAGCGCGGTGCCGGTGGCGGGCACGTCGTCGCGTAAGGCGCGCTGATCGCGTTCACTGTAAAGGGTGACGTCGAAACCGGCGTCGAGAAGTCCTAGCGCCGCAGTGACGCCGGTCTGTCCGGCACCGATTACCGCGGCCGAACGAGTGGAACGGGATACGGGTTGCTGCGAAGTCATGCAGGGATGATGCGATGGACGCGCGGTGCGGGCAGAGTGTTGCGATCACCGAGAATCAATAAGCAGACAGCGAATTCGCAGCGCGTACCATTCGGGCCATGTCGTTTGTCGTCGCCGACCTGACCGGAGACCGCACCGAGCAGTACCGCCAGCTCGTCGCCCAAGCCGAAGCGCTGGTCGCGGGCGAGACCGACCGCATCGCCAACGCCGCCAATCTCGCCGCATTGGTATTCCACGCCCTACCCGATGTGAATTGGGTGGGTTTCTATTTCTACGACGGTCGGGAACTGGTGGTCGGCCCGTTCCAGGGCAAACCCGCGTGTGTGCGCATCGCGCTGGGAAAAGGCGTCTGTGGCACGGCGGCGCAAACCAGAACCACTCAGCTCGTGCCCGACGTGCACGCATTCGAGGGGCACATCGCGTGCGACGCCGATACGCGTTCGGAAATTGTCGTACCGCTGGTCCGCGACGATGCGCTGATCGGGGTATTCGACCTCGACAGTCCGCGGCCTGGGCGGTTCGACGAAGTCGACCGCGCAGGGTTGGAATCCATAGCCGAAATCTTCTTGACCGCAAACTGATTGCCTTCAATCGCAACGTATGCGACTCGTCGTCGACAGGCGGGTGCCTCGGTCCTACTTTCGGTCGAATCTGGGATACACCCAGACCAATTGCGGCAGCAGCTGCCCCTCCGCCGCACTCACTGCGACGAAACAGCCGTCGGCCGGCTGCGCAGCGCGCATTGTGCAGCCGTGGGCAGAAGCGCCGGGCCATTCGACATTTGCATGCGCTTCTCGGTCCGGAAGTGATATGTCCGAGCAGCCGCCGGACCGCCTGGCGTTGGCGGACGACGGCACCACGTAGATCCACAGTAGGCCCAGTCGACCGCCGCCATCGGAACTGTGTGGCGTGACGCCGTCCCGGAAATCAGGTGCTCGCCTCGACCGTCGCCCCAGGACGCGAGACCGTATCCGGCAGAGCCGTCGATCCCGCACCGCCCACGCGGTAGCTCGCGCCGCGATGTTCCGTGGGCAATCGATCACCCGCGCCGAACAGTGCGTTGCGTAGCGTGCCCGGCGTGTATTCCGGTGTGTACGCGCCTCTGGCGGTCAGTACCGGGACGACGTGCCGGACGATGTCTTCGAACGTTCCCGGTGTGATCGCGTAGGCCAGGTTGAAGCCGTCCAGGTCGGTTTCGGCGGCCCATTCCTGGAGCAGGTCGGCGACCGTCTCCCCGGAACCGACGAAGACCGGGCCCATGCCGCCGATGCCGGCCCACTTGCCGATGTCGCGGACGGTCCATTCCCGCCCGTCGTCGTCGAATTCCTGGAACGCCGCCACCGCCGACTGGATCGCGTTGCTTTCGACTTGGCCGATCGGGTCGTCGAGGTCGTAGCGGGACAGATCGATGCCCATCCAGCCGGACATGAACACCAAGCCGCCCTCGACACTGGCGTAGGACAGGTACTCCTCGTGCTTGCGCCGCGCCGCCTCGTCGGTCGCGTCGGTGATGATCGTCGCGAGCGCGTAGATGCGCGCGGCGTCACGGGCGCGGCCTGCCGCCGCCAGCGCGTCCCTGATCCGGGAAACCGTCTGCGCGAGCACTCGTTTCGACGGACCGGCGATGAAGATGGCCTCGGCGTTCTCGGCCGCGAAACGCACCCCGCGCGGAGACGCGCCCGCCTGGTAGATCACCGGCGTGCGTTGCGGCGACGGCTCCGACAGGTGGATGCCCGGCACGGTGTAGTGCGTGCCGCGATGACCGATGTGGTGCACCTTGGCCGGGTCCACGTAGACGCCCGCGGTCGCGTCGCGGACCACCGCGTCGTCCTCCCACGAGCCTTCCCACAGCTTGTACAGCACCTCGAGGTATTCATCGGCCTGGTTGTAGCGCTCGTCGTGGTCGAGCTGGTCGGCCGCGCCGAAATTGCGTGCGGCCGAGGGCAGGTAGCCGGTCACCACATTCCAGCCCAGCCTGCCGTTGGTGAGATGGTCGAGCGTGGACAGCCGCCGCGCGAACGGGTACGGGTGCTCGAATCCGGTGCCGGTGGTGATGCCGAACCCGAGATGCTCGGTCACCGCCGCCATGGCGGAGACCAGCAGCAGCGGGTCGGCAACCGGGATCTGCGCGCCTTGGCGCAGCGCGGCGATGTCGTCGCCGCCGTAGACGTCGTAGGTGCCCAGGACGTCGGCGATGAAGATGCCGTCGAAGCGGCCTCTCTCCAGCAGCTTCGCCAACTCCGTCCAGTAACCCAGCTCCTTGTAGCGGTGCGATTGGTCGTCGGGATGCCGCCACAGCCCCGGGGACTGGTGGGCGACGCAGTTCATGTCGAATGCGTTGAACCGGATCCGGCGGGTCACTGCGCGGCTCCTCCGGCCGGTGTACGCTCGCCCGCGCTCCAGGCGAACGGCAGATCGGCGCCGTTGAGCAGGTGATCGCCGATCGCCCGCGCCTTCTGGATCGCCGGGTTGTGCACCGAGATGGTGCGGGCGTTACGCCAGTGCCGATCCAGCCGCAGCTGTTCGGAAACGACCGATGCGCCACCCACTTCGAACAGCAGCGATGTGGCGGGCAGCACCAGATCGATGACGGCGAGCTGGGCCCGGGCCGCCGCGAGTTCGGCGGCCACCACCGCGTTCTCGTCCTTCGCGCCGCCCGCCAGCACGTGGTCGAGCACGTCGGCGACGGCGAGCACACTGGCCTCGGCGGCGAACGCGGCCGCCGACAGCCGCCCGATCACCTGTTGCACCAGCGGATCGTGCCGCGGCAGGTCGGCGGCGGAGTGTGTGTAGCCGCGGGTACGCGCCGCGACCCAGTCTCGGATATCGCGCTCGGCGCGCTTGGCGATGCCCGCCAGCACCGCGAGCTGGACCAGTTGCAGGTAGGAGGTCGCGTAGGTCGGTCCGGGCGCGCCGTAGCCGGGGCCGAGGATCCGGTCTTCGCTTACCGCCACATCGGTGAATTCCGTTGTTCCACTGGCCGTCAGCCGCTGGCCGAAGCCGTCCCAGTCGTCGTGCTGACGCACTCCCTCGGCGTTCGCGTCCACCAGCACCCCGACGCGCTCACCGTTCCGGTCGGCGGCGGCCAGAATGTAGTCCGCGTACAGCGATCCCGTGCTGTAGTACTTGACACCATTGAGCAGCCAGCGCCCGCCGTCCTCGGTCAGCGTGGTGCGGTAGCGGTCCACCGCGCCGACACCTGGTTCGGTGATCGCGTTGCCCACCAGCGTGCCTTCGGCCACCGCGCGCAGCCACCGCTCCCGCTCGGGCCCTTGCTCCGCAAGGAGTTGATCCTCGACGAACGAGAAGTGCACCCGCAGCGCTTGCGGCAGATTCGATTCCGCGGCGGCGAGTTCGATGAGCAAGCGGAACAGCTGCCGGACGGTGACGCCGTAGCCGCCGAACTCGACCGGAACGCGCAGCGCGCCGAATTTCGCCGCGCGCAGCAGTCCTACCTCGTGATGAGGAAGCGTGCGATCGATTTCTCGCGTCACGGCGCCCTGGGCGATCCGGTCGAAGATCGGGCCGAAGATCGCATCCAGTTCGGAATCGGTAGTGGATTTCGCCTCGGTGGTCGTCATCAGCCCACCATCGCGCACCCCGCGCGGTCGCTCACGGGTTGCGCGCAGCGCGATCGAAATGCTCGCCGAAGCGGGGAGATCGACCGCTCAGGTGCGCGAGGTCCCAGCCAGGTCGGCTTGTCCGCGTGCGTTGGTCAGCGCGGTGACGACGCAGGTGCCGAGTCACATGCGCTGTCGCGGGCGACGCGGTGCCGCTGTCGGTGCCCGCCGCTACAGTCGCGACGTGGCTGGTTCGCGGTACTCGTTCACGGCGGAAGTGTGGGAACACCAGGGGAATGCCGCTTGGCATTTCGTGTCGCTGCCCGAAGACTTGGCCGATGAGATCGAGGAGCGGTACGCCCATCGTTCCGGCGGATTCGGCGCCGTGCGGGTGCATGTGGTCGTCGGCGGCTCCCGGTGGTCCACTTCGCTGTTTCCGGACAAGTCGCGTGCGACCTACGTCTTGCCGATGAAGAAAGCGGTGCGGGTCGCCGAGGGGCTCGAAGCCGGATCGGCCGCGCGAATCGAGCTCACTGTCGCGCTGTGATCAGCGAAGCTCCGACGGCCGCTCAGTATTCGGCCGGACGCCCCGCGAACCATCCCGCGGCGACCTTGCGCCTGCTCGCACTTCGCTTGACCGCCACCACCACGATCACGAGCACACCGAGCACCACGCCACCGAAACCGAGGGCGAGCGCACCGAACAGTGTGCCGACGAACGACGAGCCGAGACCCTGTCCGATGGCGACCGTCACCTCGGAACTACCCGCCGTGGTCACGCGATAGGCGCCCGGCTTCGCGGCCTCGAACGAGAACCCGGCCCGTCCCTCGTGGCTGCCGAAGGAATACGTGATGATCGCGTCGTACTTCTGCAACTCCAGGTGCTTGCCGTCCGGATCGAGCACCCGAAGGTTGACCGTGCCGGAGGGGCCCCGGGACGATGCCCCGGCGTACTCGAAGTACACGGTGTAGCCGCCGGACTCCGCCAAGTTCACCATGCCGGAGCCGGGCACCTTGACCCGCTGGAAGTCGTCGATCCGGCCCGAGGTCTGCAGGAAGCCGAGAGCGCCGAGGACGATCCCGCCGATGACGCCGAGGCCGATCAGCGCGCCACCCAGCGCGAACCAGCGACCGGATGGGCTGATCGGTTGCGCGGTAGGCGATCCCACCGGACTCGGCGATGTCGGAAAAGGCGGCTGTGACACGGTCGAACCCTCGGCTTCTGGTCGACACCCGCGTCGACGTAGCGACAGCGTACGGTCTGATCAACCGCCTCGCTACGCGAATCGTCGACCGCCCCTGCGGGCCGGAACTCAGCGCGTCTGAGCCGCCGACATGCACTCGCTCGCTATGCGACCGCTGGCAGCGCGCGCCTTGTCCGCGTCCTCTTTGCTCATCCCCAGCGTTTCCTGGTTGGGAGACTTGGTGTCGTACTCGTCGCTGATCATGATCCGCAGTCCGGCCTGCGAAATGCCCTGGTCGACGAACACTTTCGCCGCGCATTCGGCCAGTTGCTTGTTCTTGAGGCCCTTGTCCTGCAACGACTTGGCGAGATCGGCCTGCGTCACCGTGGGCGCCGCCGTGTCCTTGTCGCTGCCGCATGCCGCGAGCACCGGCAGCGCGATCAGCGCCGCGGCGATCATGCAGATCCGCACCTGACTCCTCTTCCTCGACTGACCACTGTCGGTGGCGTGGCCACCATAATGCCGTCCGGCCTTCAGCGGTAGTCGTGCGCGGTCTTTGCCCAGGAGGCCTCAGAGGTCCATGGCCGCGCGCAACGCGGTGTCGAGCCGTTCCAGCGTGTCGGTGTCCACCACGTCCACCCGCTCGGCCAGCCAACCGCGGAAGATGCGCCCGATGTTCCCGGCATGCACCCAGCCGTGTTCCTCCACCGGAACCGCGAGGATGTCCTGCGGATCGTCCTCGAGCACCTCGGCCGCGATCAACCAGGGGCGCGGCGATTCGTTGATGCCGTCACTGCTGATGAGCACGACCGTTCGGCGGCGCGGCGAACCATGCGGGTTGTAGATCCACAGTTCACCCCGACGCACGCATCGCCTCCTCGGCGGCCGCCAGTTCGGCCGCGTCCGCGGCGGCCTCGGCGGTCACATCCGACACCGGACCGACCCCGGTGCGCACGGCCTCCCGTCGCGCGGCCTTCGAAATCCAAGCCGACGGCGACATTCCCGCGCGGGCGGCCGCCTGCTCGGCATACGACCAAGCGGCTTCGTCCAGCGAAAGGGTGACCTTACGCGTTGCCATACCAATTATCCTACCGATATTGCCGGGTCCGGCACCAGCCCTCGGCGACGACCGCGTCAGCGCGATCTGGGCGATTCCCAGCGCGCCACCGGAAGCGACCCGCACTGCTCGCTGCCGGTGAGCGCGTGGCGGCCGCCACGGCGCTGCCGATATTCAGCGCAACGCGAGCGGCGTCTCGGACTCGACGCGGGTCAGCTTTTCCGGGTTGCCGACGAAGTAGAGGCCGGTGATGTGGTCGTCCTCGATGTGGAAGGCCATGATGCCGTCGAGCACGCCGTCCAGGCGCAGCGCCAGTGCCGGGTGTCCGTTGATCAGAATGGTTTCGCAGCTGAGCTCGGCCTGGACCCTGCCGGTGCCGCCGGTGATGTAGCGGGCGACCTTCTCCGCACCGATGATGGGGTGCAGCGCGGCTCGCTTGATACCGCCGCCGTCGCTCATGAGGACGACATGCGGCGCGAGGACGTCGAGCAGGCCTTGTGGATCCCCTGATTCGAGCGCGCGCCCGAACGCCTCCACCGACGCGCGGGTCTGGCTGGGCGATACCACCGAACGCGGGCGGCGGGCCTCGACGTGGCGGCGGGCGCGGTGCGCGATCTGGCGGACGGTCGGCGGGTTCTTGCCGACCGCGGCCGCGATCTCCTCGTAGCCGAGGTCGAAGACCTCGCGCAACACGAAGACAGCACGTTCGGTGGGCGAGAGCGTCTCGAGGACGAGCATCATCGCCATCGAGATGTTCTCGGCGAGTTCGACATGCTCGGCGACGTCGGGTGCGGTGAGCATCGGCTCGGGCAGCCAGGGGCCGACGTATGCCTCTCTGCGGCGCTTCATCGTGCGTAGCCGGTTGAGCGACTGCCGGGTAGTGATCCGGACCAAATAGGCACGTTCGTCGTCCACCTGTTCGGTGTCGGCTTTCACCCAGCGCAGCCAGGTCTCCTGCAGCACGTCCTCGGTGTCGGCGGACGAGCCGAGCATCTCGTAGGCGACGGTGAACAACAGGTCGCGGTGGGCGACGAAAGCCTCGGTCGCGTGGTCGCTCATCTTCTCGACCCTTCTCCTCGGTGGTTGGCTGCGTTCGATCCGGGCCGTCAGCTCGTGAAAGGTTCGAGGGCGAACCGGCCCCACGCGATGAACACCGCGACCGCGAGATATACCGAGTTCAGCACGACGAACTTGGACTGCCCGAGCCGGCCGTGGGTGATCATCGCGCCGACCATGAGCCCGACCCAGCAGACCGCCGTGACCGGCACCAGCACCGGCGCGATGTCGAGCACGGCGGGCAGGATCAGACCGGCCGCCGCCAGGATCTGCAGGAGGCCCAGACCTTTGACGAAGCCGTCGCCGGCCGTCGCGGTCCATTCCCCGCCGGGTGACGCGGCGAGCTTCTCTCGCGGAACGAACGCCTTGGTGATGCCGCCGAAGAGGGCGAGCGCGGCCAACAATGCCGTAGCGATCCACAGTGCGATGTTCATCGGAAACTCCTCCGTCTCTAATACCTCGGCATTCAGACACCGCGCGAGCGGGCACCGTGACATTCGGTGAGCTGAATCACACAGCGGGGGTGGCGCATCGATCCCGCACAGTCGGAGATCGACGCGCCCGGCGACTATGACCTTGGGTGAACCGCCTGCGCGATACCAACTGATGACAGGTGACTGCTGTTAGGGTTGGCGCATGACGACGTTGCACCATCACCGCGTCGGCGCGGGCGAGCCGCTCGTGCTGGTACATGGGGTCGGGAGCCGGTGGCAGGTGTGGGAGCCGATCATCGACACACTGGCCGCGTCGTACGAAGTGATCGCCGTCGACCTGCCCGGCTTCGGCGGTTCGACGCACCCGCTCGCGCACAACACGGTGCCCAACCTCACCGACGCGCTCGCCGAATTCCTCGCCGCGCAGGGGATCGAACAACCGCATCTCGCGGGGAACTCGATGGGCGGGCTGATCACACTGGAATTGGGCGCTCGCGGGCTGGCTCGCTCGGTGACCGCCTACTCCCCGATCGGCTTCTGGGACACCGCCGGTCGCGTGTGGTGTCAGCAGTCGCTGGGCAAGTCACGGGCGTTGGCGCGCAAACTGCGGCCCGCCCTGCCGTCCGTCCTCGGCACCGCCGCGGGCCGGACCGTCTTCCTCTCCCTGGTCTTCGGCAAACCCTGGGCGCTGGATGCGAAGGTGGCGCTGGACACGGCCATCGGCGCTGCGGACGCGGCCGGATTCGACGAGGCGATCGCCTCGTTCACCGATGTCCGGCTGCCCGAAATCGACTCCCTCGCCGACATTCCGGTGACCATCGCATGGGGCAGCCGCGACATCCTGCTCACCTACGCGACCCAGAGCCGCAAGGCGCGCAGCGTGCTACCGGACGCCGAGCACGTCACGCTGCACGGCAGCGGGCACACGCCGTTCTTCGACGACCCGGCCGGATGCGCCCAGGTGCTGCTCGAGACGGTCACCCGCCAGCGCTAGACGCCCGTCCGTTCAGCCCGCGGGCGGGTCGAGCAACGTGTCAGCGGATGCCGTGCCGAGCAAGACGCGCACGGCATTACCCCACCGGTGCTGAAGAACCCGCTTGCGGGACACGTCCCCGGTGAGCAGCACCCGCAGGGCCGAGCCGGTCATGATCTCGATGGTGAACTCGGTGATCGTAGGCACCCGGGGATCGTCGGGGAACTCGCGCCGGAAGCTGTCGCGAATGCTGGTGTGCATCAGTTCGAACAAGCGGACCTCGAGCGGCAGGAAGGCCGCCCGCAGTTCCGGGTCGGTTCGCGCGCCCACCCACATCTCCAGCGCCGCCCAGAACGACGGGCCGCTGAACATCCGCATGGTCAGCTCGACGGCCGTCTCCAGCCGGTCCGCGTCGTCCGGGATCGCTTCGAACTCGCTTGTCAGCTGGTCGAAACGGCGTCGCGCCACATGCTCGACGGCGCCGGCGAGCAGATCGGCCCTGGTGGGGAAATGATGCTGCAACGTTCCCCGCGGCACACCCGCCCGCTTCTGCACCTCGAGCGTGGTCGTGCCCGCGTAACCGACCTCGACCAGGCTCTCCACCGCCGCGTCCAGCAGCCGCGTGCGCATGCGCTCCCTGCGCTGCGCCTGCGGCTGCCGGACGTGTCCGGGCCCGCCCGTCAGCGACCCTGCCACTGGGGCTCGCGCTTCTGCGCGAACGCCAGCGCGCCTTCGGCGGCGTCCTTGGAAATCAATGCGGGCAGCGCGATTTCGCCCTGCTTCGCGAATCCCTCCGCGACCGGCCAATCCGGCGACTCGTCGATGATGCGCTTGCTCGCGGCCACCGCGAGTGGTGCGGCGGCGACGATCTCGGCCGCGAATTCGAGCGCCACCGACAGCGCCGCACCCGGCTCGGTGACCCGGTTGACCAGGCCGAGCTGGTAGAGCCGCTCGGCGCCGATCCGGCCTCCGGTGAGCGCGAGTTCGGCGGCGGTGCTGCGCGGCAGCCGCTGGGTCAGGCGCAGCACGCCACCGCCCGCCGCCACCAGACCGCGCTTGACCTCGGGAATGCCGAACTGCGCGTCGCGCGCGGCGACGATGAGGTCGCCCGCGAGCGCCAGCTCGAAACCACCGGCCAGCGCGAAACCCTCGACGGCGGAGATCATCGGTTTCGCCGGGGGTTTCGCCGTGATGCCGAGCGGGCCACGGCGCTGCGTCATCGGCATCTCGCCTTTCGACGCGGCCACGAGATCCATTCCGGCGCTGAAGGTTCCGCCCGCACCGGTGAGCACGAGCACGCGCGCGGCGGAATCGGCTTCGAACTCGTCGACAGCGGCCTCGATGGCCTGCGCGGTGGCCAGGTTGATCGCGTTGCGCGCCTCGGGACGGTTGACCGTGAGCACGGTGATCGCGTCGCGCCGCTCGATCAGGACCGAGTCGTTCATCGGGCGCTCCTCTCGGTGAGCAGGGTGAACGTGTCCGCGGCGATCTCGGCGTCCGCGCCGAGCGGGTCGCCCGCGGTGAACGCCGCGAGGGTGTCGGCATCCGACGCCCGGACCAGTATGCGGGTCCCCGCCGGTGTCAGTGCGCTCACCACAACGGCTTCCGGCTCGTCGGCACGGTCCGGCGCGGGACCCTTGCGGTAGGCGACGGTGTACGCCTCGACCGTAGCCGGACCGGTGTACCCGGGCGCGGGTTCCCGCCGCGCCGCAGGCACCTCAGCCTCGATGGCACGGAACAGCCGCTCGGGCGGCTTCGCCGAGTACACCCCGACGCCGTGCTTGGTGCTGTACCAACCGAGCGCCGTCGCCAAGCCGTATGCGCCGGGGTCCGCGCGGAGAATGCCGGACAGCGTCGCGATCGAATGCGTCGTGTAGTTGTTGCCCGGGCCGCCCGCGAAGGTGAGACCACCGGTGACCGACAGTGGCCGGGCCGGATCGTCGATCGGCAGGCCGAGTTCCTCGGCCGCGATCTGCACCGCCACCGGGAAGCAGGAGTACAGGTCGACGTGGGCGACATCGTCTATCGCGATTCCCGCGGCGCCGAGCGCCGCCGTCCCCGCCGCGGCGATCGCGGGCGATCGAGACATGTCCGCTCGTTCGGAGACGAACCATTCGTCGGTCGCGGTGGCGCCGGCATGCGGGAACACCCATCGGTCCCGCGGCACACCGGCGGCCTCGGCCGCCGCCGCGCTGCACAGGATGAGCCCGGCGCCCAGGTCCACGGTCAGGTTGGCGATCAGCAGCTTCGGATACGGCGTCGACACCATCCGGTTGGCGGGCGCCGGCGTCGCCAGGTCGGCGGCAGCCTGCGCGGCGGGCTGCCACGCGTACGGATTGCGTGCCGCGACCTCCGACAGCCGCGACCACAGTCCGCCGATCCGCTCGCGGTGCGCGGCTTCGCTCGACCCCAGCCTGCGGCGCAGGGCCGTCTCCATGAGCGCGTAGAAGTACACCGGGCCCCACAGCCCCGCGGCGGTTTCCATGTCCGAGTTCGGTCCACGATCGGAGCCGATGATCTCGTCCGGGGTTACGTCGTCCGGCTGTTCCGGCCAGTCCACCGCCGCGCCGGAGCGGGCGGCCGTGTTCCCGGAGTACACCGCTTCGGCTCCGGTGAGCAGGGCGACCTCCGAGCGGCCGTCGGCGATGGCCTGCGCGACGGCGTTGAGCAGCCGCTGCGGCGCGTCACCGCCGAAACGCACCGACTGCACGGTCCTCCTCGGGCTGACGCCCAGTTCAGCCGCGACGAGCGCGCCCAGGTCACCGTAGGGGCGGCTGACCGGGGCGACGGCGGCGATCACATCGGCCGCACGCAGCAATCGGTCGCCGACGCCGCTATCGGCGCCCGCGCGGCGCAAGGATTCGGCGGCGAGTTCGACCGGGCCGGGCAGGCCCGGCTCACCCGGTCGGTGTACGACCTGCCCGGCGCCGACGAGCACCGGCGTCCTCGGGTCCATTCCGGCTGGCAGCATGCGACCTCCGCTCCATAACCGTCAACGTTGACGGTAACTCGAGTCCGATTAGAACAGAGCCCTGGCACCACGGCAACAGTGCGCGCCAGACAACTGACTCACAAGTAAGATCCGAGCATGGGCACCAACATCGCAGTGCGGTTCGACGACCACCGGGCGTACGTAACGCTGGACCGGCCGGACAAGCACAACGGCCTGACCATCGACATGCTCCGCGAGCTGGTTGCCAGCGCGAAGCTGGTGGCCCACCGCAGCGATGTGCGTGCGGTCATTCTGTCCGGAAACGGACCCAGCTTCAGCAGCGGGCTGGATATCTCCGCGGCAATCAGCGATCCATTGGCAATCGTTCGGAATTTCGTGCCGCTACCCTGGCGCGGCACCAATGCCTTCCAGGAGGCGTGCTGGGCTTGGCGCCGCCTGCCGGTGCCGGTGATAGCCGCCGTGCACGGGCGCTGCTACGGCGGCGGGCTCCAGCTCGCGCTCGCCGCCGACGTCCGCTTCGCCACCCCCGACGCGGAGTTCTCCGTCATGGAAGCCGAACACGGGCTGATCCCGGATATGACCGGCGCTGCAACACTATCCAGGCTGATCGGCATCGACAAAGCCCT
Organism: Nocardia sp. NPDC003999; assembly: GCF_053604885.1. Classification (NCBI taxonomy): domain Bacteria; kingdom Bacillati; phylum Actinomycetota; class Actinomycetes; order Mycobacteriales; family Nocardiaceae; genus Nocardia; species Nocardia sp. NPDC003999. The sequence goes on along the minus strand of NZ_JBSGIB010000004.1, from coordinate 282,376 downwards.
CTTGCTCACGATGACCGCGGACGTAGTGGACGCGGACTACGCCGCGCGGATCGGCTTGGTCACCGAGCTGACGCCGGACCCCGTGGTGGAGGCGGAGAAACTCGCCGACCGCCTTGCGACGCGGTCGCCGCACGCGGTCGCCGCCGCCAAACGACTCTTCGAGAAGTCGTGGCAAGCATCCACCCGGCGAACCCTGGCCGTCGAGCGCGCGACCCAACTTCCTTTGATTCTCCGCAAGGCGCGCAGCCGCCCTACCAAGAATTAGCTACAAATTCGCTAGTCTGCTGGAGAACCCTCCCCGCGACTGGTTCCGCTGCTACCATTTGCACGATTTGCCAGCCAGTCGACTAGTGGTGCGCGGCACACTGCGAAGGGTCTGTGTATCGCGGGACGTCCGTGTTTCGCACCGCTCTCGGGAAGAAACCGGAGGGCTCACAGATCGTGATCAAGACCGCATCCTTCCTGCTCTCGGCGCTGGCGGGCGCCTCGGCCCTGTTCTTCACGGCGACCACCCCCGCCATCGCGAACCCGAACGCCATCAATCCGATCCCGGTGCTCAACGGCACGACCGGATTGCCGAATCTGCTCGGCCGCACCAAGGCGGTCTTCCAGGTGACCGGTATGGCCAGCCCGAACAACACTCAGACCTACAACGTCCTCGGCACCGATCTCGGCATCATGTGGGACAACGGGCGCGGCGAAATGCTCACGGCGTTCGGCGACACCGCAGGCGTCGGTTTCCCGAATCTGCTCGCGGGCAGCATGTGGGCCTGGCGCAGCAATATCCTGCTGCGCAGCCACACCACCGATCCGGCCGAGGGCGTCTATTTCGACAGCGTGGTGCGCGACGTGTTCGGGCAGGCGCGCGATCTGATCGCCAGCCCGAAGATCCCGTTCCTGGAGATCAGCCGCATCCCGACCGCGGGCATCGCCGTCGACGGCGTGCAGTACATGAGCCTGATGTCCGTGCGGACCTGGGACGACGTCGGCCAGTGGAGCACCAACTTCTCCGGTCTCGCCGTCTCCGGGGACAACGGCGAGACATGGGCCGAACTGCCGGAAACACGGCGGAACAACGAGGGCGGAGACGCCAACTTCCAGATGAACGCCTTCCTCGCCGACGGCGGGTACATCTACGAATACGGCACGCGGTCCGGACGCAATCACACCGCGCACGTCGCCCGCGTGCGCGCGCATGACATCGGAAATCTCGCCGAATACGAATACTGGGACGGCCACGCCTGGCGGAAGAACGACGTGAACGCCGCCGCGCCCATCATGTTCGGCGTCGGCGAACTGTCGGTGATGTACAACGCCTATCTGGGGCAATACATTTCGCTGACCACCGATCGATTCAATTCCGTGGTGATGCGGCGCGCTCCCGATCCGGTCGGACCGTGGAGCGATCCCGAAGTACTGATCGACACCCGCGAATTGCCCACCGCCTACGCGCCTTCCATCTTTCCGTACCAGACCGGGCGCGATCTGTACTTCCTCACGACCGTGCACAGCCAGTACAACGTCCTGCTGATGCGCACGACGTTGTAACCGGGAACCCGGCGATCCGACGCGGCGCTTGACCTCAACGAAGGTTCATGTACGAGGCTGCACCGCGTTGGATCGTTCACGTTTCCGGAGGCACCATGCTCAGCACCACCGTCGACATCCGCGCCTGGTTGCGCGACAACGCCATCGCGATCGACAGCACCGATCCGGACTCGCCCGGTACGGAACTCGACGGCCTGATCGCGCGGCTCGCCACCGCCACGGTGGTCGGGCTCGGCGAGTCGACGCGGTTCTCCCGCCAGACCTTCGGTGTGCGCGAGCGGCTGCTGCGCGGGCTCGTCGAACGGCACGGCTTCCGCGCACTGGCCATCCAGGACAGCGCGCGTTCCGGCGAACGGTGGGACCGGTTCGTCACCGCGGGCGCGGGCGACCCCGAATCGGTGCTCGCCGGCGCCTGGCGTCCGTGGCGTACCGAGGAATCGGTGGCCACGCTGCGCTGGATCCGCGCGTACAACCTGGCGCATCCGGACGACCCGGTGCGGATCTTCGGCGTCGAACCGCCCCGTGCCGAACCGAGCGACTACGACGCGGTACTCGACTACGTGCGCCGCGCGGCTCCCGACCGGCTCGCCGCGATCGAGGCGCATCTCGCGCCGATCCGCACCGCGCATCAAGTCGACGAACATGTCCAGCGCCATCAAGGCACCCACCCCGGCCGCCCGTTCGCCGAGCACGCCGAAGACGCCCTCGAGCTGCTCACGACATTGCCGGATACCGGCGAGCGCGCCTCGGCGCTCACCCACGCCCGCATGATCCGCGACTTCCACCGGCAGAGCGTCGCGAGCCAAGGGTTCGCCAGGGACGAACGGCCGTCGGCCGAGACGGTGCTGGAATGGCAGCGCTCGACTGGCGCGAAGATCGTCTACTGGGACGGCCTCGCGCACACCACCAGCCTTCCGATCGTCTTCGGTACGGCCGAATTCCGCGGCACCGGAAGTCATTTGCGCACTGAGCTGGGCGAACGATACGTGTCCGTCGGCATCGGCTTCCATCACGGCGACCTCGGCGCGGCCGTGGCGCCCAATCCGCAACCGGACCTGGTGGACGCCGCGCTGGGCGAAGTCGAGCTGCCCGCCTACTACGTCGACCTGCACGCCGCCGCGCCGGAACCGGTCCATGATTGGCTGATCGGCCCGGCGAAACTGCGCACCATCAGCGGCGTCTACGACCCGGCCGCCGACGCCACGGCCAATATCCGGCTTTCGTCGCTCGCCGATGCGTTCGACGTGCTGATCCACGTACGCGAGACCACGCCGGTGCACTGGCTCTCGCAGGTATCGGACTGACTCGGGCAACCCCACGAAGCGCGGGTGGCCCGATCAATAGACTCGAAATATGGATGCGGCCGACTGGGACGAGCGCTACGCGCAAACGGAATTGGTCTGGGGCGCACCGCCGAACAACACCGTGGTGGAGCACGTCTACGGGTTGGAACGCCGTGCGCCCCTCCAAGCCGCCACACCCGAGGGCGATGCGCCGGAGTTCCCGCGCGCTCTCGATCTGGCGTGCGGCGAGGGCCGCAACGCCCTGTGGCTCGCCACGCACGGCTGGCAGGTGCACGCCGTCGACTACTCACAAGTCGGCATCGACAAAGGCCGCACGGTGGCGTCGCGGCTGTCCCGCTCGGTCCGCAATCGCATCACCTGGCAGTGCGCCGATGTCACCGATCTGGACGAAGCGGGGATCACCGGACCGTTCGAGCTGGTCTTGATGGTCTTCCTGCACCTGCCCGCCGAGCAGCGCCGCGCGTTGGTGCGCACGGCGGCCGGGCTGCTGGCTCCGGAAGGCACCCTGCTCGTACTCGGCCACGACACCACCAACATCACCGACGGCTGCGGCGGGCCGCAGGACCCGGCCATCCTGTTCACCCCTGACGACATCGTCGCCGACCTCGGCCCGCTCGCGGCGGCGAGCGAGGTGCGCGTCCGCATCGCCGACCGCGTCTACCGGCCCACCGAAACGGGCGACGCCATCGACGCGCTGGTCATCGCCACCCGACCGGCCGAATAGGACTCAGGACCAGCGCTCCAGCCACGGAGTCACGGTCTCGGCGATCAGGTCGAAGCCCGCACGGAAGGCGTGCGGCTGTCCCGGGATGACGCGCACTTCGGCGGCGTCGGCGGGGTCGGGAATGCCGAACGGGTCGTTCGCCCCGTTGACGACGACCACCTCGATGTCTCCCGGCGCGAGCAGTTCATCCCGGCGCGAGTTCTCCGGCTTGCCCGGCGGATGCAGCGGGAACGAGAGCGCGAGAACGCCACGGACCCGTGCCGCGACGGCGGTACGACAAGCCACCCGCGCCCCGTTGCTGCGCCCACCCTGGATCACCGGGATGCGCTTGCGCCCGCGCAGCCGCGCGACGATCTCCAGCCAGGCCTCGTCCTGCTTGACCGCCGAACCCGGCGCCCGCCGCCCAGCCACCCGATACGGCTGCACCACCCGCGCGACCCCACCCCCAAGCCGCAACGCGACGTCACGCACCGCGAGCAGGTCCTTCGCCTCCACCCCTCCCCCCGCACCATGCGTGAGCAGCAGCAGAAACGCGGGCCTGCGCGGCTGTTCGAGCTCGACCTCAGCCGGCCCCGCACTCGTCTCGATCAGCATTGTGCTCATTCTGCCGCGCCGGGCCCCCGAAGCCGCACCGTCGCTCCCCGCGTGATCGACCTGCGACTATCGGAGCAAGCGGCGGCCGTCGCCCACCCCGACCACGTCTTTCGAGCGAAGCGAGACCGAGCCTGTTCCGTTCGCGGCGCAGTCGCGGCCATCAAACACTGTAAAACGCGTCACATTGCCTGCTCAGCTCTTTGCGCAATCATTACCGGCCGGTAATATGTCTCATAAGTTACCCGCGAGTAGCATGCGGAAAACCGGCACGACTACCCGGTGGAGCGAACAACGGGCGGGAACGGCAACCATACCGACCGCACCAACTCAACGGAGAGTGAGTACTGACAATGGGTCACTACAAGAGCAACGTCCGCGACCTGGAGTTCAACCTCTTCGAGGTTCTCGGCCTCGGGTCGATCCTGGACAGTGGCGCCTACGGCGATCTCGACACCGACACGGTGAAGGAGATGCTCAACGAGGTGCGCCGCCTGGCCGAGGGTCCGCTCGGTGAGTCGTTCGCCGACGCCGACCGTAACCCCCCGGTCTTCGACCCCGAGAACCACACGGTCACGCTGCCGGAGTCGTTCAAGAAGAGCTACCGCACCCTGCAGGACGGCGGCTGGGACAAGCTCGGCATCGCCGAGGAGCTCGGCGGCCTGCCGATCCCGCGCGCCGCGTACTGGGCGATCGCCGAACTGATCCTGGGCGCGCAGCCCGCCGCCTTCATGTACGCCGCGGGCCCCGGCTTCGCGAACATCTTCTACAACAACGCCACCGACGAGCAGAAGAAGTGGGCGGAGATCGCCGCCGAGCAGGGTTGGGGCGCCACGATGGTGCTGACCGAGCCCGACGCCGGTTCCGACGTCGGCGCCGGTCGCACCAAGGCGATCAAGCAGGAAGACGGCACCTGGCACATCGAGGGCGTGAAGCGGTTCATCACCTCCGCCGACTCCGACGACCTGTTCCCGAACATCATGCACCTGGTGCTGGCCCGCCCCGAGGGCGCGGGACCGGGCACCAAGGGCCTGTCGCTGTTCTTCGTACCGAAGTTCCACTTCGACCACGAGACCGGTGAGCTGGGCGAGCGCAACGGTGTGTTCGTCACCAACGTCGAGCACAAGATGGGCCTGAAGGTCTCGGCCACCTGTGAGGTCACCTTCGGCGGTCACGGCATCCCGGCCAAGGGCTGGCTGGTCGGCGAGGTGCACAACGGCATCGCGCAGATGTTCGACGTCATCGAGCACGCTCGCATGATGGTGGGCACCAAGGCCATCGCGACCCTGTCGACCGGTTACCTGAACGCGCGGGACTACGCCAAGGAGCGGGTCCAGGGCGCCGACCTGACCAAGATGACCGACAAGGCCGCGCCGCGCGTGACCATCACCCACCACCCGGATGTCCGTCGCTCGCTGGCCACCCAGAAGGCGTACGCCGAGGGCCTGCGCGCGGTGTACCTGTACACCGCCGCTCACCAGAACGCCGATGTCGCCCAGCACGTTTCCGGTGCGGACGCCGACCTGGCCGCGCGGGTCAACGACCTGCTGCTGCCGATCGTCAAGGGCGTCGGCTCGGAGCGGGCCTACCAGTACCTGACCGAGTCGCTGCAGACCCTGGGCGGTTCGGGCTTCCTGCAGGACTACCCGATCGAGCAGTACATCCGCGACGCGAAGATCGACTCGCTCTACGAGGGCACCACCGCGATCCAGGCGCAGGACTTCTTCTTCCGCAAGATCGCTCGTGACCGCGGCGTCGCGCTGGCCCACGTGGCCGGTCAGGTGCAGAAGTTCATCGACGCCGAGGCGGGCAACGGCCGCCTGAAGGGCGAGCGCAAGCTGCTGGCCACCGCGCTGGAGGACGTGCAGGCCATGGCCGCCACGCTCACCGGCCACCTGATGGGCGCCCAGGAGCAGCCGAGCGAGCTGTACAAGGTCGGCCTCGGTTCGGTGCGCTTCCTGCTCTCGGTCGGTGACCTGCTCATCGGCTGGCAGCTGCTGCGTCAGGCCGAGGTCGCCATCGCGGCCCTCGACAACGGCGCGACCGGCGCCGACGCGGCGTTCTACAACGGCAAGATCGCGGTCGCGCAGTTCTTCGCCCGCAACGTCCTGCCGGAGCTGACCGCCACCCGCGCGGTGCTGTCCAACCTGGACAACGACATCATGGAGCTGGACGAAGCCGCGTTCTGACCTTCGTTCCACCGCAACGGCACAACGGCCCGGAGATCCGCTCCGGGCCGTTGTCGTCTACATTTGTCGATTCGTGACGTTCGATCACCGCTCGACGCCGATTCTCTCCGGTAGATTGCGTGCTCCCGGGGAGCGACAAGAGCCTCCCGCTTCCCACAGTTCGGCACGAGAATTGTCGGCAGAGGTGCCCGAGGTGACGCGCAACGCAACTGGCATCGGCGCCTATCTGCGCGAACGACGCCTCGCCGCGGGGCTGACGCCCGCCCATCTCGCCGAGCGGGCCGAGCTCACCGAAGCGGTGCTCGACCAGATCGAGACAGGCGCGGTGGCGCCGAATCAGCCACTGCTGCAACAGCTGTTCGACGCGCTGGAGGTGCCGATCTGGTACCGCAAACATATCGTCGTGCTGTCCCTGCCGAATTTCTTCACGGGCGCCTACGGACCCGGCCCCGACGTGCCCACTCCGGACGACCAGGCCGACCTGCACAGCTTCCCCGACCCGGCCTGCTACCAGCGGATGCCGACGCAGGACCTGGTGGCAGCCAATTCCGCCTACGAACGCGCCTTTCCAGGTGCCCTCCCCCGAGGAAACGTGCTGGAGTGGATGTTCCTCGACGCGGCGGCCCGCCGGGTGATGGTGGACTGGGCCGTGGAAGCGCACCTGCTCGTCGACGCCTTCCGTATCCTGTCTCCGCTCGCGCCGCGCGAGCGCGTCGAGGAGATCGCCGAACGTTGCCGCCGCTCCCCTGATTGGGATCGCATGTGGACCACCGAAGTGCGTCCCGCCGACCTCCCCCGCCGCCGATTGCAGGTGCGCGATCCAGCCTCGAGACGGGTCCGATCGATGAGCATGCGGGTCTACAGCCCAGAACTACCCGAGCGCCCGTGGTGGCTTTACCGGCTGGTGACGATCGGCCGAACGCGCTGAGTCCACCCACCGATGTAGGCGACATCGCGGCGGCGAACGGGCAGAATGACCGAGCAGACTGCGTCCCAGAGGAAGGGAATTGCCGGATGACTCGATCGCTGTCCGCACTCACCGGGGCCGGCGCGCTGGCCGCGGTCTTGGCGCTGGTCGCCGCCACGCCCGCCGGAGCCGACCCGAACAACGTCATTCCGATTCCGGCGATCAACGGCATTCACGGCCTGCCGGACCTGCCCGGGCCTGCCAGAGCGGTGTTCCAGGTGACCGGCATGGACAGCCCGAATCGGACCCAGAACGTCAACGTGCTCGGCACGGATCTCGGCATCATGTGGGACGACGGCAACGGCCGCATGATCACCGCCTTCGGCGACAGCGCGGGCATCGGGATCCCGAATCTCCTCGCGGGCAGCATCTGGGCCTGGACCAGCAATGTGCTGTTCCGCAGCTCCAGGCACGATCCGGCCGACGGCATCATCTTCGACGACGTGGTGCCGAATCCCATACCCAGCCCCAAGATTCCCGGCATCGAGATCAGCCTGATTCCCACCGCGGGCATCTCGGTGGGCGGCGTGCAGTACATGAGCTTGATGTCGGTGCGCGAATGGGGTGACCACGGGAAGTGGAACACCAACTTCTCCACCCTGGCCGCCTCCGGTGACGGCGGCACCACGTGGGCCCAGCTCACCCACACGCGTCGCGCGAACGTCGACGGCCACGAGAACTTCCAGCAGAACGCCTTCTTGAAGGCGAATGGCTACGTCTACCGCTACGGCACCCCGGCAGGGCGCAACAATCCCGGATTCGTCTCTCGCGCGAAGGAATCCGATATCGCGAATATCGACGCCTACGAATACTGGGACGGCAGAGAGTGGAAACCCACCGACGCCAAGACGGCGGCTCCGATCGTCGGCGGCGTCGCGGAACTCTCGGTGATGTGGAACGACTATCTGGGCCAGTACGTCATGTTGACCACCGATCCGGCCAACAGCGTCGTCCTGCGCACCGCACCGGCTCCGGAAGGGCCGTGGAGCGAACCGCGCGTGCTCATCGACGCCCGCGCGCTTCCCACCGCGTACGCGCCGATGATCTATCCGTATCAAACCGGCCGCGACCTCTACTTCGTGGTCACCCAGCACACCCAGTACAACGTGTTGCTGATGCGAACTCCGTTGTGAAGACGACGAATCCGCCCCTCCGGTGCGTGGCGGGGCGGATTCGGGAACCGCGTGCTCGGGGCTATTCCCTCACTCGCACTTGACGATCGGAATCGGGTCGTACTTCACCGTGCGGGTCTTTCGAGACACTTCGCGGCCGGTTTTGTGGTCGGTGATGACGCGGGTGTCGGAGATGGTGAAGCCGGGGCCACCTTCGGAGGCGATGCAGTCCTTGCCCTTGGGCAAGGTGACCGTGTTGGGTTCGGTCGGTTTGGTCTTCTCGCCGGTGATGGACTCGACGTCGACCGTCTTCGTGCCCCACAGTCGCACGGTGATCTCGGTGGCGGTCGCCGAGGTTTCGATGTAGATGCCGGTCTGGGTGTTGTTGCGGAATTTCAGGTCGATCACGCCGTCGAAGACGGTGGCCTCGCGGGCGGCGGGGTAGCGGGAGATGTAGTAGCTGTGCTCGGTGTGACCCGCGTCCTCGAGACCCGCGAAATACGCCGCGTTGTAGAGCGTGGTGGCGAACTGGCTGATGCCGCCGCCGACGGCGGTGCTGGGACGACCGTGGTCGATGATGCCGGACTCGACGTATCCCTCCGCCGTGCCGCGCGGACCGGTGAAGTCGTTGAGCGAGAACGTGTCTCCCGGCTTCACGATCGCGCCGTCGACCTTCTTTGCCACGGTGCGGATGTTGACCCCGGAGGGGCCGCTGAAACCGCCGGTGGTGAACGATCCGACGGGTTCGACCACGCCGAGCCCCTGTGCGGCCTCGGTGGTCAGCTTCGGTTCGACCCGTTCGTAGACCACCTGCGCGGTCCGCTCGCCCGGCGCGGTCAGCAACGCGGTGAGCTGTTCGAAGGTCTTGGGCCAGTTGATCTTGTCGCCGATCACGGCGGGGACGACGGACGCCTTGCCACCCGCCACCGCGAACGTCGCGTCTTTCGGTTCGATCTCCGTGGTGGCCAGTTGCGGCCCGAGTAGACCGGTTGCGGCGTCCTGATTCACCGACGCGGCGAGACCGCCTTGCCCGTCCGGCGCGAAGGCCAGCACGGACGCGATCTGCTCCGGATCGAGCCTGCCCGAGGCGCCCTTGCCCGCGAACGCGATCGGCGAGCGCACCGCGGGCTGGGCGATCTCGCGCAGGGCCTTGTCCACGGCCTCCGGACGCACCTGCAGCGGCGCGGGGACGACGGGAAGGTCCACTGTGGCGCCGGCGACCCACTGCTCGGCCAATTCCGTACGCGCGGCGGCGACATCGAGCACCCGGCCCGGAACCGGAGGCACCGCGACGGGTTCGGCATTGCGGAAGGTGATGGTGCCCTCCACCGACGGCCGGTCGTGCACCCGCAGTTCGGTGAGTTGGCGATCCAGGGCCGGTTCGTCGACGGCACTGACGATCGACACTTCGCGGGTGGTGAAGAAGGAGGCGAGCCGGGTGAACGGGTTGAGCGGCTGGGAGCCGATCCGCGACCAGGTGGCGTCCCAGTCGACGGCCAGTCCGGCGGCGCTCGGCACGATGCGGGTCTGCACGTCGCCGATGCGCAGCGGCAGTTCGCGGCCCGCCCTGGGATCCAGTTCGGCGCGCAGCTTCGCATCGGCCGCGGCTTTGTCCATGCCGCCGATGTCGACACCGGCGACGACGGTGCCACGCGCGACCTCGCCCGAGGACATCACCCAGTCCACCACGTAGCCGAGACCGGCGACCGCCAGCACCGCGCCCACCGCGATACCCACCCGGCGCACGACGGCGCTGTCCAGGCGTTTCGACGGCGGGGGCGAGATCGGGCGACGCGCGGGCGCACGGCGGGGTGCGGGTGGCGGGGGCCGCCTCCGGGTAGTTTGCAGAGGCTGGGTGAGCTGTTCGTCGCCGGTCCAAGCGACCGACCGGTCCGCCGCCTGGGGCCGCTCCGCCCCGAGAAGCTGGCGCCATCCGACTTCGCCACCAGCCTGTGGGCCGCGTCCTCCGGTGCTCGGCTGGCTCGTCACGAACCGTCCTCCCCGTTCGATTGAATTGTGGACCCGCACCGCTGCGCGTCCCTGCCAACGATAGTGGTCCACACCGACAGTGCTCGCCACAGCTCGGGCATAGCGCACATTCCGCGCGAAGAACCGGGTACACCACACAAAGAGGCCCGCGCAGTTGCCGGGTCGGGGGTCAGGCAACTGCGCGGTGCCGATCTGTTTATCGGGCTGTAGCGGGCGGCGTTACACCCGCGAACCGAACCGTGATCGATCCCACGCGGAAGAATCGAGACGACCCCGCCGCAAGACTTGGCTACACGAGGGAGATGGATGGCATGCAGCTGGGAATGATCGGCCTCGGCCGGATGGGCGCAAACATCGTGCGCCGCATCGTCGGGGACGGACACACCGCCGTCGGATACGAACGTCGCTCCGCGCACATCGACGAACTGCGCGCCGAGCTCGGGGACGGCTTCCGGGGCAGCACCGACCTCACCGAGTTCGTCGGCATGCTGGAGACGCCGCGCGTGGTGTGGGTGATGATCCCCGCCGGGGCCACCGGTGCGGTGATCGAGCAGGTCGCCGAGCTGCTCGAACCGGGCGACATCGTCATCGACGGCGGCAACAGCCGCTACCACGAGGACCTCGTGCGCGCCGAGCGCTTGCGGCCCAAGGGCATCCACTACGTGGACATCGGCACTTCGGGCGGGGTTTTCGGGCGGACTCGCGGCTTCTGCCTGATGATCGGCGGCGAATCCGAGCCGGTGAAGCACCTGGACCCACTGCTGAAATCCATCGCGCCGGGCCTCGGGGCGGCGGAGCGGACGCCGGGACGCGGCGGCGAGCCGTCCACGGCCGAGCTGGGTTATCTGCACTGCGGACCGGTAGGGGCGGGCCACTTCGTGAAAATGGTGCACAACGGCATCGAGTACGGGGCGATGGCCGCCTACGCCGAAGGGCTGAACGTCCTGCGCCGGGCCAACTACGGCGCCGAGCACACGGGCGAGTTCTCCGCGGAGGAGACGCCCCTGGAACATCCCGAGTACTACCGGTACGACCTGGACATCCCCGAGATCACCGAGGTGTGGCGGCGGGGGTCGGTGGTCGCGTCCTGGCTGCTGGACCTCACCGCGGCCGCGCTGCACGCGGACCCGAGCCTGGATTCCTACAGCGGCCGGGTATCCGATTCCGGCGAGGGTCGCTGGACGGTCGATGCCGCCATCGACACCGGCGTGCCCGTCCCTGTGCTGGCTTCGGCTTTGTTCGCGCGATTCTCCTCGCGGGGCGAAGCGGTGTACGCGGACAAAGTGCTCTCGGCGATGCGTAAAGCGTTCGGCGGGCACCTCGAGCTGCCCGGCGAGTAGGGCGCAGGTGGTCCGACCGGAATTCCGGTCGGACCACCTCGCGGTGTGCGATCGGTCAGCGCTCGAGGATCGCCACGACGCCCTGGCCACCCGCGGCGCAGATGGAGATCAGCGCGCGGCCGGAGCCCTTCTCGGCCAGCTGCTTCGCGGTGGCGGCGACGATACGGCCGCCGGTCGCGGCGAACGGGTGACCCGCGGCCAGCGACGATCCGTTGACGTTCAGCTTGCTGCGATCGATCGAGCCCAGCGCGCCGTCGAGGCCGAGGCGCTCCTTGCAGTAGGCGTCGGACTCCCACGCGGTCAGGGTGGCCAGCACCACCGAGGCGAACGCCTCGTGGATCTCGTAGTAGTCGAAGTCCTGCAGGGTCAGGCCGTTGCGGGCGAGCAGGCGCGGCACCGCGTAGGTCGGGGCCATCAGCAGGCCGTCGGGACCGTGGATGTAGTCGACCGCGGCGACCTCGCTGTCCACCAGGTGCGCCAGTACGGGCAGCTTGCGCTCGGCGGCCCACTCCTCGCTGGACAGCAGCACCGCGGAGGCGCCGTCGGTGAGCGGGGTGGAGTTGCCCGCGGTCATGGTCGCGTCACCGGCTTTGACGCCGAAGACCGGCTTCAGCGTCGCCAGCTTCTCGATCGAGGAATTCGGCCGCAGGTTGTCGTCGCGGGTCAGGCCGAGGAACGGCGTGATCAGGTCATCGAAGAAACCGCGGTCGTAGGCGGCCGCCATGTTCTTGTGCGACAGATAGGCCAGCTCGTCCTGCGCCTCGCGCGGGATGCCGAATTCCTTGGCGGTGATGGCGGCGTGCTCGCCCATGGACAGCCCGGTGCGCGGCTCGGCGTTGCGCGGGATCTCGATGCCGAGCATGCTCGGGCGCAGCTGGCCGACCAGCTTGAGGCGGTCTTTGTTGGTCTTGGCGCGGTTGGCGTCGAGCATCCACTCGCGCATGCCCTCGCTGACGCCGATCGGGGCGTCGGAGGTGGTATCGGTACCGCCGCCGACGCCTGCTTCGATCCGGCCCGCGGCGATCGCGTCGCCGACGGTGACGATCGCCTGCAGGCCGGTGCCGCAGGCCAGCTGCAGGTCGTGCGCCGGGGTGTAGGGGCTGAGCTTGCTGCCGAGCACGCTCTCCCGGATCAGGCCGTGCTCGCCGACCCGCTTGAGCACGGCGCCGCCGACGACCATGCCGAGTCGCTCGCCCTGCAGGCCGAAACGGCTGACCAGCCCGTCCAGCGCGGCGGTGAACATGTCCTGGTTGGAGGCGTGCGCGTACGCCTTGTCGGAGCGAGCGAACGGAATCCGGTTGCCACCGACGATCGCGACCGGGCGGGTGGTCCTACCGGTCTTGGCGGCACTCTTCGCCGAACGGGCTTTGCTAGTCACTCGAGTCTCCAAGGTCTCGTGGATGGGTGTCCCGGCGGCCCGGTGGAGCACGGATATCTCCGCGCTGCTCGGCGCCCCGTCGCGGTTGTTTACATTAAACTTACTCTGGAGTAAGTTTAATGTCGACACATACCCCCGCAAAAGTGCGCCAGCAGACCACGCCGGGGCGATACCCCAGACCCGAGAGCCAGAACTCAGAAAAGGTAGGAATAGTGGCAGCCAGCAAGAGCAAGGGTGCTCCCAACCTCTATGGATCGTTCGTACACTCCGCGCCTGGCGCGTTCCTGGCCGGCAAGCTCGGCCTTCCGAAGCCGGAGAAGCTGCGCCGCTACGTCAAAGGCGAGCCGCCGCTGTCCGGGCCGGTGCTGATCGGCGGCAAGGGCCGCGTCGCCGAGCCGGTGCGCGCCCTGCTGTCGGACTACACCTTCGCCGATGCGCTGAGCCAGGGCACCAAGTACGGCGCCCTGGTATTCGACGCCACCGGCGTCGGCACCATCGAGGACCTCTCGCAACTGTTCGAGTTCTTCCAGCCCGCCCTGCGCAGCCTCACCTCCTCCGGACGCATCGTGGTCATCGGCACCACTCCCGAGCTGGCTTCCGGCATCGACGAGCAGATCGCGCAGCGCGCACTGGAGGGCTTCACCCGCTCGGTGGCCAAGGAACTGCTGCGCGGCTCGACCGCCCAGCTGGTCTATTTGCACCCGGAGGCGTCCGCGGCGGCGACCGGCCTGGAGTCGACCCTGCGCTTCCTGCTCTCGGCCAAGTCGGCGTTCGTCGACGGCCAGGTCATCCGGGTCGGCAAGGACGACGCGAGCGCGCCCGCCGACTGGGACCGCCCGCTGGACGGCAAGGTCGCGGTGGTGACCGGCGCCGCGCGCGGCATCGGCGCCACCATCGCCGAGGTGTTCGCCCGCGACGGGGCCCAGGTGATCGTGGCCGACATCCCGGCGGCGGGCGAGGCGCTGTCGCAGACCGCGAACAAGGTGGGCGGCACCGCGCTCGCGCTCGACGTCACCGCGCCCGACGCGGCGGAGAAGCTGGCCGAGTTCGCCACCGAACGTTTCGGCGGCATCGATATCGTCGTGCACAACGCGGGCATCACCCGGGACAAGCTGCTGGCGAACATGGACGAGGGCCGCTGGAACGCGGTCATCAACGTCAACCTGGCCGCTCCGCACCGGATCACCGAGGGGCTGGTGGCCAAGGGCGCGCTGAAGGAGGGCGGTCGCGTGATCGACGTGTCCTCGATCGCGGGCATCGCGGGTAACCGCGGGCAGACCAACTACGGCGCGTCCAAGGCGGGCGTCATCGGCATGGTGAACGCGGAGGCGCCGAAGCTGGCGGAGAAGAACATCACCATCAACGCCGTCGCGCCGGGTTTCATCGAGACCGCGATGACCGCCGCCATCCCGCTGGCCACCAGGGAAGCGGGCCGGCTGATGAGTTCGCTGCTGCAGGGCGGCCAGACCGTCGACGTCGCCGAGACCATCGCCTACTTCGCGAGCCCGGCGTCGAGCGCGGTGACCGGCAACGTCGTGCGGGTCTGCGGACAGAGCCTGATCGGAGCATGATGGCCCAGGCTCCGGCAGGCAAGGAGAAGACCCAGGTGATCGCCCTCACCGAACCGCCGAAGAACAACCGCCTGTTCGTCAAGGCGGCGCTCGGCGCGGTGCCGCTGCTGTCGGCGCGCAAGCCGACGCTGCCGGACCGGGCCGTCCGGCTCGACGGGCTGCGGGTGGACCCGGATCATCTGGCCGCCTACTGCCGCGCGACCGGGCTGCGGTTCGGCGACGCGCTGCCGCTGACCTACCCGTTCATCCTCACCTTCCCGCTGGCGATGCAACTGGTGGTGGCGCGGGACTTCCCGTTCGTGGCGGTGGGCGCGGTGCACGCGCAGAACGTCATCGAGCGCACCCGCGAGATCTCGGTGAGCGAGCCGCTGGACATCCGCACCCACATCGAGAACCTGCGCGAGCACCCGAAGGGCCTGCTCGTGGACGCGATCAGCGATGTGAAGGTGGGCCGGGAGCAGGTGTGGCACCAGGTCACCACGTTCCTGCACCAGCAGCGCACCTCGCTGTCGGGCGGGCCGAAACCGGAGCCCAAACCGGAGGAGGTTCCGCCGCCGCCGCTGCGCACCCTGCGGGTGGATCAGAAGACGATCACCCGGTACGCGGCCGCGTCCGGTGACCACAATCCGATCCACACTTCGGCATTGGGCGCCAAGGCGTTCGGCTTCTCGCGATCGATCGCCCACGGCATGTGGTCGGCGGCGACGATTCTCGGGGCGGTCGAGGGACGCATTCCGGAGCAGACCACGTACTCGGTCAAGTTCGGCAAGCCGATCCTGCTGCCCTCCGCCGTCAACCTGTATGCCGATCAGGTCGAAGGCGGTTGGGATCTGGCGCTGCTCCACCCGAAGAAGGGGTACCCGCACCTGACGGCGACCCTGCGCTGAACGTTCCGCGAAGCCGCATCCCGATTCCCACGAATCAGGATGCGGCTTCGCGCTTTTCAGCGAGGTCGGCCGTGCCTTTCGCACGGGAGCGGCCGGCTCGCCGCTCCAGCACGGATCAGCAGTCGCAACCGCAGTCGCAGCAATTGCAATCCCCGCAATCGCAACAACTGCAATCACACCCGCCGCAATCTCCGCAATCTCCGCAGTCGCAGTTCTTGATCCACGCGTCCTTGCGTTCGCCCGTACACGGTTGCGTGTGGTCGGCGCAGCACGCGTAGCCGGTGCAGTAAGCGCTCAGGATGAGCGCGAGAGATTCACCGATGCCAGGGCGGCGGGTCGGCGGGCGGTGGCGGGTTCCGTGCGCGTGGGCGCGGATGTCGGCCCCTTCGGGCGACACCGAGCAAGTGTGGGCGGCGAACGCGCCGAGCCCGCCGCCGAGCCGCCGCAGCACCGCGGTCAGCGGGTCGAGCAGCATCCAGCGTACGGTGGGAACCCGGCTGAGTTCGGCCGCCGCGACGGCCGCGCGCAGGCGCGAATTCGACTGCCGCATCAGGTCGTAGGCCTCGGGCAGGCTGGTTCCAGTAGCCGCGAGAGGGTTGAAGCGGTCGTGGGCGGCGTCATCGTCATAGTCGGTTACGGCGTCGGCTAGATGCGCGATCCGGCCGAACTGCCATCCCGCCTCCCGCAGCGCGTCGACGTTGTCCGTGCGGTCGGCCAAGACAGCTGTGTGGGCGAAGAACTCCGACGCGCACAGCTGAGTGGGTGCGGTCAACCGGTCGATCGGGTCGGCCGACGGCGACATCGCGGAACGCCAATGCGAGGAATGGGCAAGGGATTCCGGCGCGAAACCAGCCCCGCCCACGGCGACCAGCTCCTTCGCCTCCTGCTCCAAACGCACCTGCGCGGCGAGCGCCGCGACGAGCGGTTCGACGTCCAGACCGATCCGGTCCGCGCCCGCGCGAGCCTCGCGGTGCCATCGCGTCGCGGCTTTCGCCAGCGGCCCGCGCGCGAGCGCGACCACCTCACCGTCGTCCACGTGATCGCGAATCTTGGCCGCAGCCAACAACAACGACGCGGTGGTGGCGAGCTGGACGCCGGGCGCGCCCGCGGCGACCACCGACGCGCGGCGCATTCCGCGCAGCGGGCACGGCGCCGCGGTGGTGCGTGCCGCCGGTCCGGACTGGGCCTCGGTGAGCATGCTCAGCACCAGCGCGTCCTTGTTGGTGGTGGCGCGGGCGAGCTGACCGTGCCCGTCGCGCAAGCCGAGACACAAACCGCACAGATGCGCCCGCCATTCGGCCGCATCGATTCCATACTTCTGAGCGCCGTGCGCACACGGCCTGAGCAACCCGAACAATTCCGCCCCGTTTCTCCCCGGCTCTTCGGACGAGCCGGTCCGCGCTGTGCGAACTCACGCACTTTGGCAGGGGGGCGGCGCGGAAGCAACCGATCCGGGCGATGGGCGGGCTACTCGGTTTTCTTCCGGCCGGCGAGACCGCGCCAGGCCAGATCGTCGAGCAGGTCGACGGCCTCGGCGACCTCGATCCGGCCGCTGGCCAGCCGGTCGGCGATGGCCTCGCCCGCGCCGATCACGGCGACCGCGACGACGTCGAAGTTCGTCCCCGGCTCGGCGTGCTTGGCGCTGGACTCCAGCAGTTTTGCGGTCAGCTCGATGACGCGTTCGCGCGCGTTCTCGATCTCCGAGGCGAACGCCTGCTGGCCGATGGCCTGCCGGTAGAGCACTTGCCAGGAGCGCCGGTTGCGGTCGACGAAGCCGAGGAAGCCCTCCAGCGCGGTGCGCACCTGCTCGTGCGGCGTGAGCAGCGGGTTGCCCGCGGGCGCGACGGATTCGATGAACCGCAGCCCCTCGCGCTGGATGCAGGCGCGGAACAGTTCGTCCTTGGAGCCGTAGTACAGATACAGCATCGGCTTCGAGATCTTCGCCTCGGCGGCGATCGCGTCCATCGACGTGTCGTGGAAGCCTTTACGCGAGAAGACCTCCACGGCGGCGTCGAGCATCTGCTGCTCGCGTACCGCCCGCGGAAGCCGCTTCGTACCGCCCGCCATCCACACTCCTACCACAGGTGAATCTCATATATTACTCCAAGGTAAGTTCCGGCGGTCCGATTTGCTCACCAGTCGCCCGACCCGACCGTGCGGCGCGCCTCAGCAGCGCGGCAACGCACCTTTGTACGCGGCCAACCGCAACACCGAAGCATCCACCTGGGCCATCGGCAGTCGCCCACTCGAAACCGCCTGCTCCAGCCGGTCGAGCACCTGGGGCACCGCGTCGGTGGTGATCCACAAGGCGCTGTCCGCGCCGGCGACCAATGCGGCCTCGACGGCGTCCTCGATCGACATCCGGCTGGTGATCGCGGCCATGCCACCGAGATCGTCGGTGAAGATCGGTCCCTGGAACGGCGCGGCTCCGTAGCCGGTGCCCTCGCGCAGCAAACGCATCGCTTCCGGGCTGATGCTGGCCGGGACGTTGGGTGTGGTCAATCCGGGCACGTCGAGGTGACCGACCATGACGGCCGCGCCCGAGCCGATCAGGTTGCGGAACGGCACCAGGTCCGTGTTCTGCATCTGGTCCAGCGGCGGGGTGCGCACCGCGCCGGTGTGCGAGTCGCCCGAACCGGATCCGTGACCGGGGAAGTGCTTCATCACCGTGCCGACGCCGACCTCGCGCATGGCGCGGATGTAGGCGTCCGCGTAGCGGGTGACCACGTCCGGGTCGTCGGAGAAGGAGCGGTCGCCGATGACGGAGTCGTCCGGCTGGGAACTGACGTCGACGTCGGGAGCGAAATCCACCGTCACACCGAGATTCTTCAGCGCGCGACCCCTGGTCAGCGTCGCACTATAAAACTCATCGGGGCTCATGGTCTGCGCCGTCTGCCGCGCCGAGGGCGCCGCGCCGATCAGGTCGCGCACCCGCGAGACCCGGCCGCCCTCCTCATCGATGGTCACTATCAGCGGCACCTTGGCAGCCTGCTTCACCTGCTCGATCTGGCCGGAGGCGAGCAGCGCCTGGTCGGTCCAGCCGCCCACGAAGATGCCGCCGATCTGCTCGTTTCGCACCACGTTCGTGGCGTCGGCCGCACCGGTGACGCCGACCGTCAGCAACTGGGCGAGCTTCTGGCGGGTGGTGAATTGCGCGAGGTATCCCGCGTTGCAGTCCGGCGGCGCCGAGCTGGTGACGGGGACCGCGGCGGTGGTCGCGTCCGTGGTGGTGGTTGTGCTCGATGGGGCCGACTCGGTGGAGCCACCGTTCGAGCAGGCGGTCGCGACCGCGGCGAGTACGGCGAGGACGAGCAGAGGCGTCTTCCGCATAGAGGTCAACCGTACTCGCCGCGACGTGCGCGACCGCAGTCGCTACGTCCCTACCGAGCAGGCAACTCGGGTGCGGCCGCGAACCCGCAGGTAGACCCCCGAAAACAAGCGCTCGACGCGGGCCTCCAGGGGTAATCTCGAGGTGTCGCCGTGCGTCCTTTCCAGGAGGTCATCGTGCCCTGCGATCTGATGCTCATCGCCTACGACGGCTCCGAGAACGCCAAGCGCGCTGTCGAATACGCCGGGCGATTCCTCACCGCCGACCGGGCCATCGTGCTCACCGCCTGGGAGCCCATGGTGCGGCAAGCGGCTCGCCTGTCCGGGCTGTCGGGAGTGATGCAACCGGAATGGGTGCCGGACGACGAGATCGAGGACATCGCCTACGTCGACGCGCGCGCCATCAACGCCGAGGGCGTGCGGCTGGCCGAACTGGTGGGTCTCAACGCCGAGGCGCGCACCGCCGAATGCGCCACCACCATCTGGAACGCCATCGTCGACTGCGCCGACGAACTGGACGTCGACATCATCGTGGCAGGCACCCGTGGCGCCACCGGCATCCGCGCGCTGCTGCACAGCAGCGTCGCGGACGCCGTCCTCAAGCATTGTCACCGCCCGGTCCTGCTCGTCCCGCCCGGCAAGAACTCGTGATCGCACTCGCGTGAGATATGGATCGCTCCACCGCTGTGTGGCGCGGCGACGGGGTTACGCGTACCTCCGCCTTCGCTCCGGCCATGCGCGGGCTGAGGACGGACCACGTCCGACCGCACCCACTAGGTTGGGGGCATGGATGGGTTCCTGCTTGCCCGGGCCGACGGGGTTGTTCGTGGTCACGGGACCCGGGTCTGCTTCGACGACGCGCGACGAGCGCGGGCGGCGCTGCTGGACGGCAGTGCGCGGCTGGTCGTCGGCGCGCTGCCCTTCGATCCACGGGAGCCTGCCGCGCTGAGCGTGCCGGAGCGCGCCGTGCACACCGCTGGTCCATGGCGGCCCGCCGCGTTGCCCGAGCTGCCGCCGGTGCGCGTGGTGACCGAGGTCCCGAGCCCGGCCGAACATGTGGCGCGGGTGACCAAGTTGGTCGAGCAGCTCAACGATCCCGCACAACCGCTGCGCAAGGTGGTCGCGGCGCGGTCGGTGCTGGCCGAGGCGCAGTCCGCGCTCGACCCGGAAGTCGTCGCGGGACACCTGCTGACCCGGCATCCGCACGCGAACGTCTTCGCGGTCGATCTCACCCCCGCCGGACGCCCCGGTGCGACGCTGGTCGGCGCGACGCCCGAAGTGCTGATCGCCCGGCAGGGCGACACGGTGACGCTGCGCCCACTGGCGGGCACCGCGCCACGGCGAGCCGATCCGGAAGCCGACGCCGCTCAGGCCGGGGAACTGCTGGCGAGCACCAAGAATCGGGACGAGCACGCCTTCGTGATCGACTGGATCCGCGAGCGGCTCGCGCCGATCTGCGCCGAGCTGTCGATTCCGGAGAGCCCGGAACTGATCAGCACCCATGAGGTGTGGCATCTGGCGACACCCGTCACCGGGCGGCTGCGCGACAGCACGATCACGGCATTGGACCTGGCGCTGCTGCTGCACCCAACGCCCGCGGTCTGCGGCACCCCCACCGACCTGGCGCTGGACACCATCACGCACCTCGAGGACGACCGCGGCTTCTACGGCGGCGCCGTCGGCTGGTGCGACGCCGACGGCGACGGCGTCTGGGTGGTCGCGATCCGCTGCGCGGAACTCTCGGCCGACGGTCGCGCGGTGCGGGCGTACGCGGGCGGCGGCATCGTCGCGGCCTCCGACCCGCAGGCGGAACTCGACGAGACCACCGCGAAACTGCGCACCCTGCTCGGCGCGCTGCACTGCGCTCTCCCCGCCCGCTGACGCGGCCGCTTTCCGGGCAGTCCGTCGGGCGCTCCAGCGTCGGCCAGGGCGCGTTCAGCGGAGATTCGGCGGCCTGAACGCATACAAATACCGGACGCCCTGCTAGGTTGGCCGGGAACGTGCCTGCATCGACGTATTGGAGTACCGCGATGAAGTTTGCTGTCCCGGGTGTTGCGAGTGCCGTCGCGGGCGCCGTGCTGGGCGTGCTCAGCGTCTTCCTCATCACCATGGCGGTCCAGCAGAACTCGCGGCCGGAGATCGATCGCAGCGGCGACAAGGACTCCTCGCTGCTGAACAACGTTGAGTACGGCAGCCGCTGACCCGCTGACCTCCGCTTCACCCGCCGACTCGCTCGGATCGTCCGCGGCGCCGGGGCAGCACAGCACCGCGCCGCTGGGCAGACGTTGGTTCGCCGCGACCGTCGTCGTGGCGTTCCTGCTGACCTTCGTGCAGGCGCCCGGACTCACGGTCGCCGACACGAAATACGACCTGGCGCAGAATCCGCTCGGCTTCCTGGAACGCGCGAGCCATCTGTGGAGCAGCCAGGCGCCGATGGGTCAGGTGCAGAACCAGGCCTATGGCTACTTCTTCCCGCACGGCGCGTTCTTCTCGCTCGGCCACCTGCTGGGCGTGCCCGCCTGGGTGACGCAGCGGATCTGGTGGGCGCTGCTGCTGCTCGCCGGATTCTGGGGGATCGTGCGCCTGTGCGAGGCGCTCGGCATCGGCACGCGCGGCTCACGCGTCGTCGCCGCGCTCGCCTTCGCGTTGTCGCCGCGAGTGCTGACCACCGTCGGGTCGATCTCCTCGGAGACGCTGCCGATGATGCTGGCGCCGTGGGTGCTGCTCGCGCCCGCCGCGCTCGGCGTCGCCGGGCGCGAGCGGCGGCGGGGCGGGGCCGAGTCCGCCGCGGGCAGTGCGCTGGCGCTGGCTCTGATGGGCTCGGTCAACGCGGTCGCGACCGTGGCCGCCTTTTTGCCTGCGCTGCTGTGGTGGGCGGCTGCTTCGCCTGTGACCGGCCGTGGACGGACTGCGTCCGACGGCGCCCGAGCGGGCTTCTCTCGCTACAACCAGCGTTGGTGGCGCTTCACCGCCGCCTGGATCCCGCTGCTGGTGCTGGCCACCTTCTGGTGGGCGGTGCCGTTGCTGCTGCTCGGCAAGGTGAGTCCGCCGTTCCTGGACTACATCGAGTCCTCGGGCGTGACCACGCAGTGGGCCTCGCTCGGCGAGGTGCTGCGCGGCACCGACAGCTGGACGCCGTTCGTCTCGCCGGAACGCATCGCGGGCGCGGTGCTGGTCACCCAGCCCGCGGCGGTGCTGGCCACCGGGCTGGTCGCGGCGGCGGGCATGGCGGGGCTGGCCCTGCGGTCCATGCCGTATCGCGGCAGGCTCGTCCTGATCCTGTGTGTCGGGCTGGTCGGCATCAGCGCCGGGTTCGTCGGTGAACTGAGCGGACCGTTCGCGGAGTCGGTGCGCGTCTTCCTGGACTCCGGCGGCGCCCCGCTGCGCAACGTGCACAAGCTGGAGCCGTTGATCCGCATCCCGCTCGTGCTGGGGCTGGCGCAGCTGCTCGCCCGGGTTCCGCTGCCCGCCTCGGTACCGGTGAAGTCTTGGCGGAGCGCTTTCGCGCACCCGGAGCGGGACCGCGCGGTCGCGATCGCGGCGCTGATCCTCACCGCGCTGGCCCTGTCCACCTCGCTGGCCTGGACCGGCAAACTCGCCCCGCGCGGCGCCTACGACCGGGTACCCGCGTACTGGCAGCAGACCGCGGACTGGCTCGAGCACAACGCCGCCGATACGCGCGCCCTGGTGGTGCCCGGCGCGCCCTTCGGCAGTCAGGTCTGGGGACTCACGCGCGACGAACCACTGCAAGCGCTGGCCCGAACGCCGTGGGCGATCCGCGACGCGGTGCCGCTGAACCCGCCCGGCACCATCCGCGCGATGGATTCGGTGCAGCGGCTCATCGCCGACGGCAGGCCATCGGCCGGACTGGCCGCGACGCTGAGCGCCCAAGGGATCGGCGTCGTCGTCCTGCGCAACGACCTCGATCCGGAGACCTCCCGCTCGACCCGGCCGGTGCTGGCCCATCAGGCGCTCGACGGGTCGCCCGGGCTGCACAAGGTGGCCGAGTTCGGCAACCCCATCGAATCGGTGGTGATCGCCGACGACCTGGTGGCCGACGGTGACCTGCGCCCGCCGTACCCGGCGATCGAGATCTACCGGGTGGACGCGCCGGGCCACGGGACACCCGCGGAAGTGCGTAGCGGCACCGGCGCGCCCGAGGCTTTCCCCGGCGCGTACACCGTCCCGCTCGGAGACGTCCCGGTCATCCAGGGCGGCCCCGAAGTGCTCGAGCGGATGCGCCGCGATCCCGGCCTCGCCCGGACACCCGCCTTGCTCGCCGCCGACGCGACCGAGGCCGGGTTGCCGCTCGGCCCGGTGACGGTCACGGATACGCCGATGGATCGCGAAGCCGATTTCGGCCGGGTGGACAACCACAACTCCGCGTTGCGCGCACCCGACGACGCGCGCCGCACCTTCAACCTGGTCCCCGACTATCCGGTGCCAGGCACCGAATTGGTGCGCGGCGAGTGGTCGGGCGCCACTGTCACCGCGTCGAGCTCGGCCGCCGACGCCACCCAGCTCGGCGGCGCGGCCCCGGGAAGTTCCACCGCGGCCGTCGTCGACGGCGATCCGTCCACCGCATGGATCAGCAACGGCACCGAGCACGCCCTCGGCCAATGGCTCCGGCTCGATCTCGACCACCCGATCAAGGCCGGGCAACTGAACCTGACCACCAGTTCGGCCGCCATCGGCGACCCGGTCAAATGGATCGAGGTGCGCACCGCGAACGGCACCGTTTCGGTGCGGGTGCCCGAACCCGGTGCGCCGGTCTCGGTTTCGCTCCCCGCAGGCCGCACCGAGTGGCTGAAGATCACCGCGATTCGCACCGAGAACGGTTCCTCGGGAGGGCAATTCGGGATCAGCGAACTCACGCTGGACGATTACTCGACGCGCAACGCGCCCGTCCGCGTCGACATCAGGCATCGCACCGTGGTGCCGTCGGCTCCCGCGGGCGCACCGGTGCGGGGATGGGATCTCGGTCAGGAATTCCCCGGCCGCAGTGCCTGTTTCGACGCGCCCGACCGGGTACGTTGCAGTAAAGGTCTCGCCTTGGCCCCGGAGGAACCGGGGGCGTTTCAGCGCACGCTGACCGTCCCGGAACCGATGTCGGTCGCCCCGGAACTGACCGTCCGAACCCGGCAAGGTCCGGCACTGGAGGCGCTGCTCACCGACCACGCCAGGCCGGTGGCCCGGGGCAAGGCCGACGTCGGCGACCTGCGCGGGGCCGCATTCGCCGCGACCGACGGCGATCCGCGCACGAGCTGGACCGCACCGGAGGACTCGGTCCGCGAGCCGACCGCAGGCAGGCCGACGCTCACCCTCGAGTTGCCCGAGCCCACGCTGGTGACCGGCCTCGAACTGACTCCCTCGCTCGGCGGTCTGCCCGCCGCGCCCACCTCGGTGACGGTCAACCTCGGCGACGGCCCGCAGGTGCGCGAGCTGGACGACGACGGCCGGGGCGCGCCGACGCGGATCTCCCTGCATCCCACGGTGACCGACCGCATCGAGTTGAGCATGCGGACCTGGCAGCCGGTGCTGGACAAGACCGCGCTGGGTTTCGTCCAGACCCAGCCGCCCGGACTGGCCGAGGTGACGGTCATCGGACCGGACTACCCGGAGGCCGCCGCGCTGGACCGCGAGATCACCGTGCCGTGCGCACTCGGCCCGACGATCGACGCGGGCGGCCGGACGCTGCGCACCACGGTCACCGCCACCGTCGGCGAATTGCGGTCCGGTGCGCCGGTTCCAGCCCGGGTGTGTACGGATGAAGCGGACACACCGGAGCTCGCGTTGCCGCAAGGCCGGGCCGACGTGGCGGTCGGTCCGACCGACCTCTTCTTCGTGGATCGCCTGCGCCTGAACCGAACCGGGGCGGAAGCCGCCGCCGCACCGCCGACGAACGCGGGTGACCGCCTGCTCGTGCTGCCGCTGAGCACCAATGTCGGATGGCGCGCGACCAGCGCGGACGGGCGCGTGCTCGAACCCGTGGTGGTCGATGGCTGGCAGCAAGCCTGGCTGCTGCCTGCCGATGCCACCGGCCCGGTGACGATCACCTTCCCGGTCGACCGGTGGTATCGCCTCGCCATCTTCGGCGGATTGCTGCTGCTCCTTCCGCTCGCGGTGCTGGCCGTTCCCCGCCGCGCGCGGCCTGCCGCGGGTATGCCTACCGACCAGGCGAATTCGAGCACCGAAGTGCCCGGCACCTGGGGCCGTCGCTGGATGGGCGCGATCGGGCTCACCGGCGCGGCCACCGTGATCGCAGGTCCGGTGGGTGGTGCCGCCACGGTGATCGCCTTGGCCGCAACGCGTTTCACGCGATTTGTCACACCGCGCGCGCTCGTCGTCGTCGCGGGCATGGGCACCATGCTGTCCGCTGCCGCGCTGTCCACGGGCCCGTGGCGTTCGCCCGACCGTTATATGGGCGGCTCCGTGCTGGTGCAGCTGCCCGCGGTGCTCGCGATCATCGCGGTGGGCATCGCGGCGCTGCCTCGGCCGAAACACGCCGATCGGCCCGGCGCGATCCGGCCGGACGAAACCGATCCGCCGACCGGAGAGCACTGACCCGCGGCCCGCGCGCCGGCCGGCGACCTCGGCCCGCGCGAACGCGCGGCGGCGCCGCTGGACAAGACGCCCATTCGCCGTGCGCCGCAACGGCACCCGTTGCTAACGTGACCACGCGTGAACACCTGTGCCGAATGCGGTTTCGTCTACGACTTGGCTTCGGCGGCCGACGTGCCGTCGCTGGCGCGGGAGCACGCCGTGGAATACGCCGACCTGCTCGGCGCCGACAGCGTCAAGTTGCGCGAGCGCGGCAAGCCCGATGTGTGGTCGCCGCTGGAGTACGCCTGCCATGTCCGGGATGTGCTGCTGGCCCAGCGCGAACGCGTGCTGGCCGCTCGCCGTTCGGACAACCCGCCCATCACCGCGATGGGCCGGGACGAACGAGTCGAGCACGACGGCTACGCCCAGCAGAACCCCGCCGACGTGGCCCGCCAGATCCGTGACGCCGCCCTGCTGTTCGCCAACGTGCTGGAGCGACTCGGCGACGACGATTGGGAACGCACCCTCGGCTTCCCCTACCCCGAACCCGCGGATCGCTCCCTGCGCTGGCTGGCGGTGCACACCCTGCACGAGCTGCGCCACCACCTGATGGACATCCACCGGCAACTCGACGGCTGACTTCGAGCGGGACCCGCCGATCAGGGCGCGGGCTCGGGTTCGGAGCTCCGTCGCACCCGGTCCCGGCGGCGAGCCCAGCGCCGCACCGGCTCCTCCACCAGCGCATAGCTGGCCGCGGCGACCGGAAGGGTGATGGCGACCGTGAGAACAAGGACGTAACCGAAGTCGCCCTGGAAGGGCAGGATGCCGAACACCGGGAAGACGATCGACAGCACCGCGAGGTGCCAGATGAAGATGCCGTAGGACCAGCGTCCGAGCGTCGCGGCCACCGGCGACTCCAGCCAGCGATGCCCGCGCGCGTCCGGGTCCCGCAGCACCAGCGGCGCGAGCAGCGCGAAGCCGATGATCGCGCCCAGCCCCATCTTCACCGCGTACTGCCATGGTTCGGCCCGGGTCAGACCCGCCGGACCGGCCAGATCGGTAGCCGCGAGCAGGAAGGCCACCGCCGCGACGGCCCACATCAGGGGCTGATTCCCGCCGAATTTCCACCAGCGTGATAGCCGAACGCTATGTTCGGCGAGCTCCGCGAGGAGCATGCCCGCGGCGAACCAGGGCAGATATCCGGGCAGCCAGTTGTCCGCGTGGATCGCGTCGGGTGTCGGGACCGGAATGAAATTCCAGCCGAGACTGATGAGGGCGACGGCGACCAGCACCGGCACCCGCCACCGCGCCGCCGGTCCGCGCAGGCGCACCAGCGCGAACGCCAGCAACGGCAGCACCAGATAGAAGGCCACCTCCACCGAGAGGCTCCACATCTGCGTGAGGCCGTCGGTGAGCGTCAGCGGCACGAATACCTGCAACAGCGCCAGGTTCGACACCCAGACCCGAAGGCCCGCGGTTCCGGCGGCGCTTGGCAGCAGCACCAGGACCGCGCACACCACCACCCAGTACGCGGGCAGGATGCGGGCGGCACGATGCCGCAGGTAGTAGCCCACGGGCGGAGCGGTGTCGAGTCCGCGCGCCGCCGCCGCGTGCGGACGCCAGAGCAGGAAGCCGGACAGTGCGAAGAACACCGCCACCGCCATGTCGAACCGGCCCCACACCCGTCCGACGACCGGCGTGCCCGCTGCGCCGGTCTGGAAGGCGACATGGGTCAGCAGCACACCGAGCGCGGCCATACCGCGCATGCCTTCCAAGGCAGGCACGAACGCGCGGGGGCGCACCCGTTCGGTCGCGGGCGCGGTGCTGGGCAGGGTTGCGGTCATCGGGCTCCAGTCTGCCTCGGCAGGTCCACAGTTGATAACCCGACGTTTCAGATTTCGCGCTAGACTCGGGCGATTTCTCGGCCGTTTCCGGCCTCGACGCCGCATGGTACGACATCGGACTGTTAGTGTCGGGGCTCACGAGTGCCGCGGCGTGCCCGCAGTACTCGCCGGAGCGACCTGTGTTCTACGACGAGGAGAGTTTGCATGGCACTGAGTGCCGGTACCAGAAGGACGGTGGCCTGCCTGCTCGTGGGTCTCGGCGCGTTGCTGATCGTCGCCGCAATCATGATCCCGACCTACACCGTCGACAAACTGGCGAAAACTCCCCTCGACTTGGAGATCACCACTATCGCGACGAACCAGCAGAATGAGGACAGCCTGGTACTCGACTCCAAGTCGCTGACCGCTCCGGAAGGCTCGGCGAAGGTCGACACCAACGTCCCGCTGGTCTCGCAGCGCTTCCTCACCGTCGAGGACCCGGCCGACGCCCACCAGATGACGGTGCAGGCGGGCCAGACGCTGCGGCGCATCGACAAGCAGGGCGACACCGGCCTGCTCACCGCGACCGTCGACCGGGTGACCATCGACCGGGTGACCGGTGAGCCCGTCAGCACCCAGCCGAACGGTTCGATCGCGGTGACCGCGAACCTGGAGGGCCAGAGCATCGCGGAGCCGGTGCAGCACACCGGTCTGCAGTACCGATTCCCGATCGGCACCGAGAAGAAGACCTACCCGTACTTCGATCTCAACGTTCGCAAGACCTTCGACGCGAACTTCATCGAAGAGACCGAGATCAACAACACGAAGGTCTACCACTTCCAGATGTCGGTGCCCGCCACCAGCCTCTGGGACGTCGTGCAGGCGCCGACCAACCGGCTGAGCCTGCCCGCCGCCAAGTGGGGCGTCGAGGGCGGCGATGCCCCGGTGACCATGACCCGCTACTACACCAACACCCGTGACCTGTGGGTGGAGCCGCAGACCGGCACGGTCGTCAAGGGCGGCGAGGCGCTGCACCTCTACTACTCGCGCACCGCGGACAAGCCGGAGGTCACCGCGCTGAAGTCGCACCTGGTGTTCGACGAGAACACGATCGAGTCGCAGCTCTCGGTGGCCAAGGAGAACATCGACAAGCTGTCGCTGTACGGCCGGATCCTGCCGATCATCCTGGGCGTCCTCGGTGTGATCGCGCTGATCGTCGGTGTGGTTCTCGGCATTCGCGGCGGCTCGGCTCCGACGCCCGCGCGGGCGGGCGGGGCCCCGTTCCAGCGTCCGGGCGGTTCGGCTCCGACCAGCCCGGCCCCGCGCGTCAACCGCGGCGCCGACGACGCGCCGACCGAACAGATTCGGATCGATAAGCAGCCCTGACCGGCTGAGCGTTCCTGAATTCGGCTCCCCCGCCCTCCGGCGGGGGAGCCGAATTCGTTTCGGTCAGCCGACCGGGCGCAGCGGTTCGGGGCGCGCCGTGTGGTCGGCCGCGCGCAGGACCATGACGGCGACCACGACGGTGGTGGTGGCCGCGACCGATACCGCCGTGGTGATCAGCGCCGGAATCGAGCGGGCCAGCGACAGCATCAGGGTGACTTCGACAACCAGGCCCAGCCAGGTGACCAGTGCGAGGGAAGTGCGGTCGACGGCGATGGCCGAGAGCACCGCGCCTTGCAGCACGGCCAGCAGCGCGCCGTGCAACGCGAACAACCACAGCAGGCCCTGGATCGGGGCGTAGTCCTCACCCGCGAGCAGCGGGGCGAGCGGCGCGGCCAGCGCGGCCCCGAGCACGGCGACGAGACCGATGCCGCTGAGCACCGCCAGCGCGGCCCGGATCGCGCTCGCCGAGTGCGTCGGCTGCGCCATTCGCGGATAGAGCACGACACCGACCGCCTGCGGCAGCCAGAAGGCGATCTTCGTGGCGATGGTGCCGAGGGCGTAACGGCTGGCGTCCACGTCGTCGAGCACGATCCGGACCACGATCAGGTCCGCCGACGAGAGAGCCATCATCGCCGCCTGCACTTGGGCGGCCCGCAGGACCGGCAGCACTCCGGGCGCGGAGACCTCGCCGGGTTCGTTTCGGGCGCGCTCGGACGGCGCACCTGCGACGATCCTGGCCAGCACTGCCGCCGTCGCGATGCCGCATGCGGCGGCCCACAGCGCGATCGTCGCGCCGCCGCCCAGCGCGAGGATTATCAGCGCGGGCGCGACCCGGGCGACCCCGGCGGCGCCGAGCACGACTCCCAGCGCTCGAAACCGCTTGCTGCCCTGCAGCACGCCCTGCTCGCCGGACAACAGCACCAGCGCGGGCGCCGCGCCAAGTGCCGCCGCGGTGGCGGCCACTCCGGCATGCAACGTGACGGCGACCAGCGGCACCAGCACCGCGGCCACCAGGGCGACGATCACCGCGCAGCGCCACTGCAGCCCGCGCAGCGCCGCCGTTCCCGCGCCGCGAACGAGTTCCCTGGCCACCACGTTCTGCAACGCCAGCGCGGGCACCGCGCACAGCAGCTGGACGGCGAGCAGACTCGCGAACTCGCTGTACCCGGTGACGCCCAGCCACCGCCCGGCCAGCAGTTGCAGCAGATACCCGGCGACGTTCGCGGTCATCGCACCGGCCGTCACCCACGTCAGATCCGCCACCACAGGAAACCGACGGACAGCAGACACGCCGCCCATCGTCCCACTCGCACGGACCACCGCCCGTCGCGCCCCGCCGGACCATGGGACAGGCAATGCGCTCGCCGGCGTCCCGACAGTTTTCGGCCTCGACAGACTCGCGACCACACAGCACCCACCCTGGTCCTCGTCATCCTCGCGGCAGCACATCACCCCAGATCAGACGGTGCGCCCGCCAGCTGATACCGGAGTACGGCCGGCTGCGACGGCGCTGGTACACAGCACCCCCGCGGTCCCCCCGGATTCAGCCGTGACATTTCCGCGCCGACGCCGCTGGATCGGCGGCGGTGGTGGCCGGGACGTACAGTGCTCAGGCGTGAGCGGGAGCAGTCGGACTCGAGCGGTGGTCGCGGCATACAGCGCGGCCGGTGCGCTGCTCGTCGCCGGGCCGTTGCTCGCGCCGGGGTATCTGTTGTTGCGGGACGCGGTGAGCACGCCGCGCAACTATCCGACCGACGCGGCGCTCGGCCTCGGCGACGCCGCGCCACGGGCGGTGCCACAGGACGCTCTGCTCGCGGCGCTGACGTCGTTCGCGGACGGCGGGCTGGTGGTCAAGGCGATTCTGCTCGTCGCACTGTGGGCCGCGGCGTACGGAGCGGCGACGCTCGCGCGTGAATTGCTGCGCGCGTCGCTCGGCCCGCAACTGGTCGCCGCGACGGTCGCGTTGTGGAATCCGTACGTGGCCGAGCGGCTGCTCCAGGGACACTGGAGCCTGCTCGCTGGCTATGCGGCGTTGCCGTGGACAGCGCTGGCCGCTTACCGCCTTCGAGGTACGGCCACTGCGAAGCGACGCCGACGGATCCCTTCGAACACACCCGCCTCGGCCGACACCACCGAGTCCACCCCGCACGGCGAACCGCTGGGCACCCCGGACACAATCGATCACCCCAGCGAAGCGCCTGCTGACATCACCGGTAACGGCCCGCGTTCCGAAACAGCTGTCCCAGGGGAAGCGCCGGCGACTACGCACCACGTGTCCGATCGTGCGAGCGGAGTCGCACCGACCGAGGCCCGTGAGCACACCGGGTCGACCGGCCGAGCCGAACCACCACTGGCTACGCGCCACTCACCCGGACACCCCGGCGGGGTAGCCGCAGCCGAGCCCCACTGGCAACCAGCCGCGCCCGGCTCCTCCCATCGTTCCGACGACACTGCTCCGGCCGATTCAGCCGGACATCCGCGCAACTCCGTACCAACCGGCACGGCGGGCGAAGGCGGGCCGAATCGGCTCAGCGTCACAGCGGCGCCGCGCGCGACCGTCCGAACGGCATCCACCTGGGCGGCCCTGGCCGGATCGCTCGCAGCGGCCGGACTCACTCCGACCGGAGCGCTGCTGGCGGGCGTGACCGCTTTCGCCCTGGTCCATCGACGTCAACTCGCCGCGACGTTCGTCCTCTGGCTGGCCGCCTCCGCGCCATGGCTGGCCGCGACCGCGCTGTCCGGCGCGGGCGCGGAGCCATCCGATCCCGCGGGTATCGCGGCCTTCGCCGCGCGGGCCGAACCCGGTCTGGGCACGCTCGGGAGCCTGGCCGGTCTCGGCGGGATCTGGAACGCCGAGGCGGTACCGGACTCGCGCACCACACCGCTGGCGGCGATCGGCACGCTGGTACTGCTGGCGATAGTCGTGCTGGGCGTGCGCTCCGTCGCCACCGGCGGCCCCGATCCCGACAACCGCCACGTCCGCCGGGCATTGCTGCTGCTCGCCGTGATCGCGATCCTATTCCCCGCGCTCGGCGCGACCACGTGGGGCATGCACGCACTGGAATGGCTGGTCGCCCACGTTCCCGGCGCGGGTCTGCTGCGCGACACCCAGAAGTACGCGGCCTTGGCCATGCCCGCTTTCGCGTTGTGCGCGGCGGCGGGGTGCGTGGTGACGGCTCGGCGTCTTTCCCGCGCGGACGCGACGACCGCCCGGCCCGCGACGGCGTCTCCGGCCACGACGGCAACGGTCACAGCGGTATTCGTGGCGCTTCTGGTGTTGCCGCTCTACGACCTCGCCTGGGGCGTCGGTGGAGCCGTCCGGCCCGTGCACTATCCCGCCGGCTGGCAGCAGGTCGCCGCAAGGATGGACGGTCCGGGCGACGTCGCGGTGCTGCCGGGCGGAATGTTCCGCAAGTTCCGCTACAGCGGCGCGGCTCCCGTGCTCGACCCCGCCCCGCGCATGCTGCCCAACGACGTCTTGCAGACGGGCGAACTCCCGGTGCGCGGACGCACCGTCTCCGGTGAAGGCGCCCGCGCACGAGAAGTGGAGAACCTGCTGCTCCACGGCGGCGCGCCCGCGGACCTCGCCCGCCTCGGCGTTGGCTGGATCCTCGTCGAACGGACCACCCCTGGACCGGTCGGCGCATCGGCGTCGACTCTCGCCCAGGTCGAACAGGTCTACGAGGACGCGGACCTGGCGCTGTATCGCGTGCCCGGTGTCGTCGAGCGCGGTACCTCGACGACCACACAACGCTCCGTCGCCGCCACGGCCCACCTGCTCTGGGTCGCGGTGCTCGTCGCAGGCACACTGACCGCTCTCGGCGCACGATTCCGCTCGCGATCACGGAACTGACGCACGATTTCAGTCCGCTGTCCGCGGCGCGATCAACCCGCTCGTGTGCTCGCCGCGGGCGGCCGCCGCCAATACTTCGTAGACTCCGTTTCCGGTTTGCTCCCAAGAGAATTCGCGCGCGCGGGCGCGGGCCTTCTCCCCCATGACCGTGCGCGCGCCGGGATCGTCCAGCAGGTCGCCGACGGCGTCGGCCAACTGGGCTACGTCGTCGACCAGGATTCCGGTGGCGCCGTCCACGATGGAATCGGTGAGCCCGCGCGAGCTGCGATAGCCGACCGTCGGAACACCGTGCTGTGCCGCCTCGATCACCGCGAGCCCCCACCCCTCCTTCCGGGAAGGCAGCACATGCACCCAGGCGCGCGCGAGGAGTTCGTGCTTGCGGCGCTCGTCCACGTGCCCATGGAAGGTGACGGCGTCGGCGATACCGAGTTCGCGGGCGTTGTCCCGCAAGTTGTCCGCCCACCAGCCGCCGCCGATCACGTCGAGGCGCAGACCTGGGATGCGGTCGCGCAGCCGGGCCACGGCCGCGAGCGCGTCCTCGATCTGCTTGTGCGGCACCAGCCGGGACAGCACCACGACAGTTGGTGTGGGAGTGCGGGTTTCCGCGGCGCCGGTGGGTGCGTCCACTGGAACAGGTTCGGCCCCATTGCGAACCACCGCGATTCGGGAGCGGTCCACACCGAGGGTGGCCAGCTCTTCCGCCGACGGCAGGGAAACGGTCAGATATTGATTGCGGCGGTGTACGCGGGGCGACAGCCACGACTCGATCCACCAGCCGACGCGGCCGACCAGCCGGCCCGCGACCGGCCACTGCTCCCGGTGACCGTGGTGCACCAGCACCACCGACGGGGCCGCGGTGACGGCGGTGGCGAAGAACGGTATGCCGTTCTGGGTGTCGATCACCGCGTCCGGCCGCACGCCGCGCAACGGGCCGAGACCGATCCTGCCCAGCAGGAGCGCGGCCAGCGCTCGCGGGTACACCGTGTAGCGTCCGCCCGCCCTGCTGATGGTGATGCCGTCCACGTGTTCGCGCCGCGGCGCCCCCGGATAGCGGGCGGTACGGAGGGTGACTCGAACCCCGCGTGCCGCGAGCTGCGCGCCGACCTGCTCGAGGTACCGCTCGCTGCCGCCGCCCTGTGGGTGCCCGGTGTCGCGCCAGCAGAGCAGGAGGACTTCGCGCACGGTGGAGCTTCTCTCGGTCAGTAGGTCCCGGTGGGAATGTCGGACGTCGCGCTACACCCTATCCCGAGCACCCGCCCGAGCAGGCCGGCATCCGGGTTGTGCGAGACTCGGCGCCGTGCTCAAAGCCGCGAAGACGCCGACACGCAGGAGTTCGCCTCGGTTCGCCCGCCGGGCGACCCTGCGCCGGTCGCTGCGACTGCTCGGCAGTTTCCGGTTCGAGCAGACCGACCCGGCCCTGTTCTACGGAGGTCTGGCCGCCGACAGCGCGGCGCTGATCGCCGACTTCTACGCCGATCTCACCGGCCGGTCGCTGGACGGGGCGACGATACTCGACGTCGGCGGCGGTCCGGGTTACTTCGCGGACGAGTTCGCCCGTACGGGGGCTCGCTACATTCCGGTGGAGCCCGATCCGACGGAGATGCACGCCGCGGGCCTTTCCGTGGCGGGCGCGGTCCGCGGGTCCGGGATGGCGCTGCCGTTCCGCGACGACGCGATCGACATCTGTTTCTCGTCGAACGTCGCCGAACATGTCTCGAAGCCGTGGGTGATGGCCGACGAGATGGTGCGGGTGACCAGGCCGGGCGGGCTGATGGTGCTCTCCTACACGGTGTGGCACGGCCCGTTCGGCGGCCACGAGACCGGGCCGTGGCACTACCTCGGTGGCGAGTACGCCGCCCGGCGGTATCGGCGCAAGCACGGGCGCGAACCCAAGAACAGGTTCGGCACGTCGCTGTTCGCGGTGCGGGCCGCTGACGGATTGCGCTGGGCGGCACGTACTCCGGCGGAGGTGCACACGGTCTTCCCGCGCTACCACCCCCGCTGGGCGTGGTGGTTGATCCGGGTGCCGATGGTGCGTGAGTTACTTGTGAGCAATCTGGTCGTGGTGGCAACCAAAAGTTAGCCGAAGTACGGCTCCAGCCATCCGCGGCGCCAGTGCCGCTTCCCACAGGGAGCGTGCACGGGCTCGCTCCACGGCGATTCGCGCATCGCCAACCCGACGGTCTCGAGCGTGGTGAGCCCGACCAGGTCGGCCAGCATCCCTACGGCGGCGACCGCCTCCGCGGCCTGCATAGCCGCCGTCGCCTGCTCGATTGTCAGGGTGCGTCCGGGTAGGAACGAGACCACCCACCCGCCGCTGCCGACACTCTTAGCCTGATGCTCGGTTTGATCACTGGTCATCAGCGACCGGCCGATCACTTGCACCGCCATGACTCGGACTCCCCAGTTTGCGGTAACGATTCGGTAATGGAGCGAGCTGATATGTCGATACAGCATCCCCCTTCCAGCAACAGAACGCAATAGTGCGTTCTGCGAAAAGCGAACCGAGAGGTCGGGATTCACACTGGCCAGGGCGCCGCCGGGCCGCAAAACTGGAACAGGTTACAGACAATGCGGAGGCAAAACTGTAACGTGTTCTCATGCACTACGACAGCTTGTTCATCGGCGGCCGCTGGACCGCGCCAGCCACCGCCGAGCGCATCCAGGTCATCTCGCCGGCCACGGTCGAGCCGGTGGGCAGCGTCCCCGCGGTGAGCCGGGCGGATGTCGACGCCGCGGTCGCCGCGGCCAGGCACGCCTTCGATCACGGACCGTGGCCCGCCACGCCCCCGAAGGAGCGAGCCGAGGTACTCACCCGCGCCGCCCGGCTGATCGAACAGCGTTCCGCCGATCTGCTCGCCGCGCTGACCGCCGAGGTCGGCGCGCCGCAAATGATCGCGATGACGCTGAACCAGCTGCCCGCGGTCGCCGCACTGGACGCCTACGCGGCCCTGGCGGAGTCCTTCCCGTGGTCGGAGACCCGGGTGGGCGGATTCGGCACCACTCGGGTCACCCGCGAGCCGCGCGGTGTCGTCGCGGCGGTGACCGCGTGGAACGTCCCTCTGTTCCTCGCGGTCAACAAGCTCGCGCCCGCCCTGCTGGCCGGTTGCACCATCGTGCTCAAGCCCGCCCCGCTGACTCCGCTCACGGCGAACCTGGTCGCCGACATCTTCACCGAGGCGGGCCTGCCCGAAGGCGTGCTCTCGGTGCTGCCCGCCGAGCCCGACGCGGCCGAGTACCTCGTCTCACACCCCGGCGTGGACAAGGTGACCTTCACCGGAAGCACCGCGGTCGGCCGCAAGATCGGCGCCATCGCCACCGGTCAGCTCAAGAGCGTCTCGCTCGAACTCGGCGGCAAGTCGGCGGCGATCCTGCTGCCCGACATGGACGTCGCGGCCAATATCCCGGTGCTCGCGTTCTCCGGCCTGATGAACAGCGGGCAGGGCTGTGTCGCGCAGACCCGCATCCTCGCCCCGCGCAGCCGGTACGACGAGATTCTCGACGCGCTGGTCGAACACGTGAAGACGATGAAGGTGGGCGACCCGAACGACCCGAGCGTGCAGCTGGGTCCGCTGATCTCCGAACGCCAGCGCGATCGGGTCGAGGGCTACATCGCCAAGGGCAAGGCCGAGGGAGCGCGACTCGTGCTCGGCGGCGGTCGCCCGGAGGGGCTGGACCGGGGCTGGTTCGTCGAGCCGACGATCTTCGCCGACGTGGACAACAAGTCGACCATCGCCCAAGAGGAGATCTTCGGACCGGTGCTTTCGGTCATCCCGTACGAGACCGAGGACGAGGCCGTGGCCATCGCCAACGACTCGGTCTACGGTCTCGCGGGCTCGGTGTGGACGACCGATATCGAACACGGCGCCGAGATCGCGGCGCGGGTGCGCACCGGCACCTACGCGATCAATTGGTACGCGTTCGATCCGAGTTCGCCGTTCGGCGGTTACAAAGCCTCCGGACTCGGCCGCGAGAACGGCCCGGAGGGTCTCGATTCGTTCTGCGAGCAGAAGTCGCTGCTCATGCCGCTCGGCTGGACCGGCTGATCACTCCGGTGGCATGACCACACGCAGCAGCGGAGCACGGTTGCCGTAACGCCGGGGTGGTGCGTCGACGATCTCGACGCGCCACCCGGGCGGCAGCACCGCGCGCAGCCGTCCCGCGGCCCGGCGCAGCGGGGTACTCACGGTCTCGAACTCGAATTCGGCCACCATCGGGGCAACCGACATCGTCATCTCCGGATCGGCCATGCTCCATCCACCTCTCGCGTCGATCTCGCCGTGCGCCGCGGCATCGCGGGTCCGATATCGGTAGGGAAGTCGTTCAGTCGATCAGTTAACCGCCAGTAATCCGACTGGGTGATGCGGAAGGAAGAACACGCCAAGCATAGGTTACGAATACACGAAATCTCTCGACAAGATCATTACCCCCTTTCCCATCCGGCTAAACCGATCGGTCCGTGGGAATTTCGCGAACTAGAGTGTGACGCGGGACACCGATCCGACCGCCCGACTCCCGAGCGCCGAGGTCGGCACAACCGAATCATCTCCCCCGCAAGGTTATTCGCCGTACCAGGCACTTCACCCCGGTGCGTTCACCGGCCCAGCGACCGGCGATACGCGGCCGGTGTCGCGCCCGTCGCCGCACGCAGGTGCGCCCGGAGCGCGGTGACGCTGCCGAACCCGGCCTTTACCGCGACGACTTCCACTGGCAAACGCGTGGTTTCCAGAAGCTCGCGCGCCCGTGCGGTGCGCTGGGCATCCAGCCACCGCCGCGGCGTGGTGCCGACTTGCGCCTTGAAACGACGGATGAAGGTCCGCTCGCTCATCAGCGCGTGCGCGGCCAGCGCCGAAACGTCCACCGCCGCAGCTGGTTCCGCCACCGCCCAGGCCATCGTCGCGGCGAGACCGCCATCGGTACGCGCGGCGGGTGCGTCCGGAATGTATTGCGCCTGACCGCCTTCCCGGTGCGGCGCGGTGACGTTCCACCTGGCCAGCTCCGCCGCCGCGTGCGCGCCCAGCTCGCGGCGGACGATGTGCAGGCACAGATCGAGACCCGCCGACAGCCCGGCCGACGTCAGCACGTCACCGTCATCGACGTAGAGGGCCGTCGGGTCCAAACGCACCGCCGGATACAGTTCGGCGAACTCGTCGCAATAGGCCCAGTGCGTAGTCACGCGTCGTCCGGCCAGCACCCCGGCCTCGGCCAGGACGAACGCGCCGACGCAGATGCTCACCATGGTCGCGCCCCGCGCGGCCGCGCCGCGTAATGCGACGAGCGCCTCCCGTGGGGTGGGCAGGGTCGGGATACCGATGCCGGGCACGACGACGACATCGGCTTCCGCCAACGCCTCCAGCCCGTGCTCCACGCGCAATTCGAAGCCGTTGGGTGTCCACACCGGACCGGGACGCACCCCACAGGTCCGCATCTCGAACCCGGACGGCTCGCCGGTCTTGCCCGGCCCGTGCCGGAACGCCTGAACAGCACAGGCCAGGTCGAAGGCCATCACCCCGTCCAGCGCGAGCGCCACGACTTGCTTCATCGTCCCCAGTTTGGCACGAATCCGAGCAATACTGTCATTTCCGCCACTCGCCGCGGATCCGGACACACGCTTGACTTCAGTGCACACCGAGTTCCGACCAGAAGGAGGAATCGTGGCCGCACCGACGGGCCTCGACTGGGCATGGGCCACCCGCACCGGGGGCGCTCTGTCGAAAGAGCAACGCCGCGCGTTGGCCGTCGCGACCGCACGCACGCTGCCCGCCATGGCGCCCAACCGGCTCCGGCTGGCACTGGGCAGGCGGGGACGCGGGCGGCTGGAGTTCGCCGGCCTGCGGTTACCCGACTCCCAGCTCGCCGTCGCGGCGGAGACCGAGGCGCGGGAGTCGCTGTCGCCGCACGTGCTGAACCATTCGCTGCGGACCTACTACTTCGGACGGGTCCTGGCCGATCTCGACGGCGCCGCCTACGACGACGAGCTCGTCTACGTCTCCTGTCTACTGCATGACCTGCAACTCGAACATCCCACGCCCGGACGGTGTTTCGCCGTGGTCGGCGGCGAACGGGCGGCCGCCGTCGCACTGGGCGCGGGCGCGCCGCCGGAACGGGCCGAAGCGATCGGCGCGGCCATCGCCGCCCACATCACGCCCGGGGTCGCCGACGATCTCGGCGACCCCGGCGGCTTCGTCTCCGCAGGAGCCTCGGTGGACGTACTCGGGACGCGACTGGCGGAACTGGACCGCGAGTGGGTCGCCGAACTGCTGCGGCGGCACCCGCGACTGGAGTTCGCACGGCATGTCGTCGCCGCCTTCCGAGCGGAAGCGAAGGCGATGCCGAAAGGCCGGATTCATTGGCTCAACAGGGCGGGTTTCCTGGCCATGATCCGGATGTCACCGTTCGCCGAATAACCAAGCCGCCCCGTCAGACCGATCGGTATGCTCAACGTTATGAACGGTGTCACCGGCATCGCAAGCGCACGGCACAAGCTTGCTCGCGCGGGACACCACATCAATGACCTCGAACGCATGATCTCGGAATACCAGAACGCGAACCAGGTCGAAGTCCGAGTCGACCTTTCCCCGAGCCTGGAATACGAGAACGAGATCGATTGCCAGGTGGCCGCGGTGAGCGTATCCGAGGTGCCCGACGAGTGGGGACTGATCACCGGTGACGCGCTCACCAACTCGAGGGCCGCCCTCGACCACGCCGTCTACCCGCACGCGGAGCATTTCCCGATCTTGCTGAGCAGCACGGACAGCAGGGGTGAGGAGATATGCGTTCAGGAGATATTCGACGCCACGACCACAGCGATAATTCTCCGCCATCAGCCATATAACGATCCGCAGCCGACACATCACCCACTCGGACTTCTCCGCGAACTCGTCGACCGTGACGCGCACCGCCGAGTGCTCGTCACCAACTCGTTCAGGACCGAGCTTATTTTCGCACCATCGGATGACTACGAAGTCGTGGATATTCCAGGACTGGCAGTCCACGAACTCGTGCCGGGAGCTGTTTTCAAACATTTCCGTTTGAAGCTTCGCCCTGGGTTCACACAATCTCAGCTCACATACAACAACCGACTCGTGGCGACTGTCGTAGTCAATG
Source organism: Nocardia sp. NPDC003999 (assembly GCF_053604885.1). Classification (NCBI taxonomy): domain Bacteria; kingdom Bacillati; phylum Actinomycetota; class Actinomycetes; order Mycobacteriales; family Nocardiaceae; genus Nocardia; species Nocardia sp. NPDC003999. The sequence goes on along the minus strand of NZ_JBSGIB010000004.1, from coordinate 242,737 downwards.
TTCCGGATACCGATGACGATGTGCCGCTCGTCGCCTGCATGAGATCGATTCACACACGAGTGTCGGAAATTTTGGATCAGCTCGAAGCCCTCGGGATTCTATAACCGACACGGTGTCGCCGTTTCCGGCAGCCATGATCCGCGATCTCCGCGCGGTAGAGCGACGACCACGCTGGACGACAAGCCATGGTTCGTGGAGTGCGGACCGCGCGGAGTGGTCCGGCGAGCTCCACGGCCGACCGCGATGCTCGAAGGGTGCTTCCGGACCGCGCTGAGCACGGAAACGTTTGTCTCGCAGAACAAATCGCCCGCACCATCTGCCGGATGGTGCGGGCGAATGCTACTTTGGGTGGAGTGTCAGCCCAGACGCTGCTTGAGCGCCTCGAACTCGTCACGCACGCCGGAAGGCAGCTTGTCGCCGACGAACTCGAACCACTCTTCGATCAGCGGGATCTCCTTGCGCCACTCGTCGGCGTTCACGACGAGCGCCTCGTCGACGTCCTTGGGGTCGACATCCAGTCCCTCCAGGTCGAGCTGCGCGGCGGTCGGCACGTTGCCGATCGCGGTCGCCTCGGCGTGGGCGGAACCCTCGATACGGCCGATGATCCACTCCAGCACGCGGGAGTTCTCACCGAAGCCCGGCCACAGGAAGCGGCCGTCGCCGCCGCGGCGGAACCAGTTCACGTAGAAGATCTTCGGCAGCTTGCCCGCGTCGGCGTTCTTGCCGACGTTGATCCAATGGCCCAGGTAGTCCCCGACGTGGTAGCCGAGGAACGGCAACATGGCCATCGGGTCGCGGCGGACGGTGCCGACCTTGCCCTCGGCGGCCGCGGTCTGCTCGGAGGACAGCGTCGCGCCCATGAACACACCGTGCTGCCAGTCGAAGGACTCGGTGACCAGCGGGACGGTGGTCTTGCGGCGGCCGCCGAACAGGATCGCCGAGATCGGCACGCCCTGCGGGTCGTCCCACTCGGGCGCCAGGATCGGGCACTGCGCCATCGGCGTGCAGTAGCGGGAGTTCGGGTGCGCGGCCAGCGTCTCGGTCTCGCGCTGGTACCAGTCGTTGCCCTTCCAGTCGATCAGGTGATCGGGCTCGCCTTCCAGGCCCTCCCACCACACATCGCCGTCATCGGTCAGGGCGACGTTGGTGTAGACGGTGTTGCCCGCCTCCACGGTCGCCATGGCGTTCGGGTTGGAGCTGCGGTTGGTGCCCGGCGCGACGCCGAAGAAGCCGAACTCGGGGTTCACCGCGTAGAGACGGCCGTCCTTGCCGAAGCGCATCCAGGCGATGTCGTCGCCCAAGGTCTCCGCGCGCCAGCCCGGCACCGTCGGCTGGATCATCGCGAGGTTGGTCTTGCCACAGGCGCTGGGGAACGCGGCGGCGATGTAGTAGGCCTTGTTCTCCGGGGAGATCAGCTTCAGGATCAGCATGTGCTCGGCCAGCCAGCCCTCGTCGTGGGCCATCGCCGAGGCGATCCGCAGCGAGTAGCACTTCTTGCCGAGCAGCGCGTTGCCGCCGTAGCCGGAGCCGTAGCTCCAGATCTCCCGATCCTCGGGGAAGTGGGTGATGTACTTGGTGTCGTTGCACGGCCACGGCACGTCGGCCTGGCCGTCGGCCAGCGGCGCGCCCACGGAGTGCAGCGCCTTCACGAACGGGCGGTCGGCGCCCAGCTTCTCCAGGGCGGCGGCGCCCATGCGGGTCATCACGCGCATCGACACGACGACGTACTCGGAGTCGGTGATCTCGACGCCCAGCTTCGGGTCCTCGGCGCCCAGCGGGCCCATGCAGAACGGCACCACGTACATGGTGCGGCCCTTCATCGACCCGCGGTACAGCTCGGTCATCGTGGCGCGCATCTCGGTCGGGTCGACCCAGTTGTTGGTCGGGCCCGCGTCGGCCTCGGTCTTCGAACAGATGTAGGTGCGCGACTCCACCCGGGCCACGTCGGAGGGATCGGAGAGGGCGAGGAAGGAGTTCGGCTTCTTCTTCTCGTCCAGCCGCTTGAACGTCCCCGCCGCGACGAGCTGCTCGGTGAGCCGCTCCCATTCCTCGTCGGAGCCGTCTGCCCACACCACTCGATCCGGCTGGGTGAGTTCGGCGACTTCTTGTACCCAGGCGAGTAGTTCGCTGTGCTCGGTCGGCGCCTTGCCGTCGGATCCACGAAGACCAGGAATGGTCGCTGACGTCATGAAAACTCTCCTGAGATGGGCGGCTGTTCGATGCTCCGCCGCCTGGCCCTAGGCCCATGACCAGCGCGAATGCACCGAGCGCCACCGTTGGCGGGAAGGCGCCCGCTCCGACCGGTCGAACGCGCACCCCAGGAGGGCGGCAGATCAGGACTTAGCGGACGCCCAAGTTCCTGAATAGAGGTTAACGCGATGTGACGGCCGGTACGGTATCGGGTTCCTCACTGTGTACCCAATTGGTCGTTCGTTTCAACAGGCGCGATCCAGCGATCGAGGATCCGGACGTCGCGCTCGCATGCGGCGAGCTGCCCCGGCTGCTCGGCCGCCATCCGGCGCAATTCGGCCTCCAGCCGGGCCACCCTGCGATCCGTCTCGACCATTCGCGCGGTGCTTGCCTGGACCACGTGATCGGCCAAAGTGGTCTCCGCTTCCACGAGTGCGGTCACCACGCGCTGCTCGAGCTGCGCTTTTACGTTGACCAACGCGTCGGCGACCCATTGCCGAATGTGCGCTCGATCGGCCAGCTGGCGCCGTGCTCGGACCACCCACGCCGCCGCACCGCCGCCGAGCAGCAACGTTACCGGCACGCTCGCGACGTCGAGGGCCGATACCAGGGAGAACGGAGCAACCAGCAAGCGACCCAGACCGACACCGGCCGACGCGCCGAGCGCGATCATAAGGTGATCTTCGACACCCCGATGGCGTGGCTCGGGATCCGGGCCGACCCGAGGGGCCTGGTCGCGCCGCCGCGTAGGCGAACCCCGATCCGTGCTCTCGATCCGGGCGCTCAGTTCGGCGATGCGCTGGTCGATGACGTGGTCGAGGGCGCCGGTCAGTTCGGTGACGGACTGCTGCAGCCGAGTGGGGTAGCCGCCGAGCTCGGCGGGCCGCAGCCGGTCCAGCTCGGCGCGCACGGCGGTGTGCAGCGCCCGGATGCTCGCGCCGATCTCGGTCATCAGGTCCACCCGGGCCAGGTGCAGCTGCCCGCGCAGGGTGGACATCGCGGTGGCGCGCCCCCCGTCGCGACCGGCCAACAGAAGGGCGCGCTCCTCGCGCAGCCGGGCCGCTTCGACGCCGGAGCGCAGCACCGCCACCTGTTCGGCCACCCGTCGACGCGTGTCGGCGAGGACCCGGCCGGTCACCGCACCCGGCCGGTCACCGCCTGCGGCGGCTGCCGCGGTGAGCCGCGCGTGCAATGCGCCGACACCGGAGCGATCGAGCAGTCCGGCGTCGCCCGCGGCGCGTGCGGCGGCCGCGAGCCGCGCCGAGACCGGCACGATGTCCAGATCGCCCGCGCCCGACGCGGCGAGCAACTCCAGGTCGCGCTCCCGCACGGCGTGCCAGTCCCGGTGGGCGTGGACGCCGTTCATGGCGAGCAGCAGGCGGGCGCCGTCCGCGCGCAACCGATCGACCACCCCGAGCGTGTCCGCGCCGATGATGGTGCCCGCGTCGAGCAGGATCAACGCCACCGCGGGCGGGGCGGACTCCGATACGGCGTCGGCGCGGGGTTCCGACAGCGTGAGGCGCGGTTCGAACCGGGCCAACTCGGTGCGCAACAAGGTCGTGTTGACGTCGGCGGGGCCGATCACCGTGACCGCACGAGCGCCACCGGAGTCGTGCACCGCGCGCAGCAGCGCCATACCTTGCGGATTCCATCGCTCCACCACGGCCGCGAGCTCGGGGACGAGCGCGGCGGGGCGCTCGGCTTCGCCGTCGGCGGAGTCGCCCGCCGTGTGAGAAGGCGGATCCACCGCGGCAGCCGCACCAGGCGACGCCGATTCCGGCGGCTCAGAGACCGGCACTGCTCATCCGTTCCCATAGTCGGACGTACCCGTTGTGCACCCGCAACGCGGCGCGGCGGGCGGCCGGGGGCATATCGCTGGTGACGACCGCGTGCCAGCGCGTGGCGCGGGCAAGCGCATCGTCGGCGTCGGAAGGAGCGGGCGCGGAATACCCTGCGGCGAGATGGGCCACTTCGGGCCCCGCCAGGCCCGCGCAGAGTCCGAGCCAGACGGCGTCGTCGCTGTACAGATAGGACTCCAGGAGGTCGCGCGCCCGGCCGCCCTCCTCCGGGACCGCGCGGGCGGCGAGCCGGGCCAGCTCGTCGAGCAGCTCGCCGCCGCGCAGCGCGGACACTTGTTCGTAGCGGCGGTGCAGCAACTGGTGGAGCGCGTCGATGCCGCTGGCCGCGTGCAAGATCTGCAGCAGCGCCTGCGGAGCGAGATCCGGATCGTGCCGTAGGGCCGTGCACGCGCAGGCCACGCCGTACAGATCCCAGCGGCGCAGCAGTTCCTCGCGCTCGGCGGCATCCGGCCCCGGTGCGACGAACAGGTCCGGCGCGAGGAGCAACGCGGGGTCGGCTTCGGTGGCGAGTTTGCGCAGCAGGTCCAGCTCCGCGCCGGTCAGCGCGCCCGCTCTGGTGCGCATCGCGAGCGAGGCGACCACCGGAACCACCGGAAGCCGCAGCTGACTGCCGTACTGCTGGGCCGAGGCCACGGCATCGCCCCAGCGAGAGCCGATCGCGTCGGCTTTGTTCAGCACCGCGATCGTGCGCTGCGGCGGCAGCGTGGCCAGCACCCTCCGATCGGCCGGCGTCGGCGCGGCCGACAGCACGTAGACGACGATGTCGGCGTCGAGGTCGGGGTCGGGCGCATCCGGCCGGTCCACCGGATCGGTCTCCACCGCAGACATGAGCGCGAGCGCGTGCAGCACCGTTGTCCGCCCCGCGTGCGCGCGCCCGGTCACCTGGATGCGCGGCGGCTTGCGCCACGCGCTGACGGCCGCCGCCGCGGCGTACCCGATCTGCGGATCCCGCCCGGTGCCGAAGCGCAGCTCGGCGAGCAGCTTGTCGAGCTGATCGTGCGCGGACGTCGGCACGCCACGCTCCCGCAGCGGCCCATCGGAATCAGTGGCTGTCGGCATGCTGCACCCACCCCCTTTTACGGTGCGCAATTGTGTCAGAAGTCGGCTCGCCGGGCAGGTTCGACGGGCTCAGCTGCCACTGAAGTATTTGTTGGCGGTGCGCACCATCCAGTTCGGCGCGTATTTCCCCACCGTCGCGAGCACCTTCGCCTGCGCGCCGATCTCGTAGTGCACCTTCGGCAGCCGGGCGCGCTTGCGGGTGGCCTCCCAGATCCCGGCCGCGACGTCGTCGGCGGTCAGTCGTACGCCCAGCGATTTCGTCGTCCCGGTCGTCACGCCGTCCACCATGGCCGTGGCCACGAACAGCGGCCAGATCGCGAGCACGCGGATGTCGTGGCGCTCCCATTCCAGGTCGAGCGCCTCGGTGAAGCTCTTGACGGCGGACTTGGTCGCACCGTAGCTCGCGAGTTCGGCCTGGCCGTAGATCGCCGAAGCCGAGCACAGGTTGACCACCTGCGCGCCCGGCGTGTCGCGCAGGTAGCGGAACGCACTGTGTGTCCCGGTGAGCACGCCCACCACGTTGACCTCCACGATCGCCCGATGGGCGGCGATGTCGATCTCTTCGAACGGCCCCGCGCGCAGGATCCCGGCGTTGTTGACCAGGATGTCCAGTCGTCCCGTCGCGGCGTGGAACTCCGCGAGCCGCTCCGCCCACTGCGTGGCGTTCGTCACATCGAGCACTCCTGTGTTAACTACGCCACCCTTGGCTGTGATATCACCGGAAAGCCTGGTCAGCCCGACTTCATCGATGTCGTAAGCCCCGACTTGGTATCCCTGCGCAGCGAAAAGCAAGGCCGTGGCCCGCCCGATGCCCGCCGCCGCGCCGGTGATGAATACTGTCGGTCTGCTCATGCCGGGGAGTCTAGTGCCGGGAATGCCGTGTATCGCGGGGTTCCCAGACGCCCGGTCGGTCACTTACCCTGCAGAAGTGGTCGGCACCATAACCGGTGCGCAGCTTGAACTTTCGCATGCGGCAACCGACCTCGAAGATGAGGAGGTTGCGATGACCGCGAATGTCATCGGCGCTGTCGACCGGGAGCCCGCCTGTCCCGCGGACCGCAAGCCCTTGCTGCCCAGCACGGACCCGTTCCATCGACCGCCGAAAGGGTTCGCGGCCAAGGCGCCGGGCACCATTCTGCGCAGCAGGAAGATCGAAGTGGCGCTGTTCGGAATTGTCCCGCAACAGGTCTCGGCCTGGCAGTTACTCTACCGCAGCTGTGATCTGCACGGGGCACCGGAAGCGGCGATCACCACCGTCCTGCTTCCGATCGGCGCGGAACCGGACCAGGATCGCCCGCTGCTGGCCTTCCAGACCGCGATGGACGCGGTGACCGAGAAATGCTCGCCGTCCTACGCGCTGCGTCACGGCTCGCGGGCGCTCGGTTCGATCACCCAGTTCGAATGGCTCCTGGTCGCGAACGCGCTGCGGCGCGGCTGGGCCGTGAGCATCGCCGACCACGAGGGACCGCACGGTAACTTCGGCGCGCCGCGCGAGCCCGGCTACCGCGCGCTCGACGGCATCCGCGCTGCCCTGCGCTTCGACCCCCTCGGGCTCGGCCCGGAAACCCGCGTCGCGGTGTGGGGCTACTCCGGCGGCGGCATGGCCAGCTCGTGGACGGTCGAGATGGCGCCGACCTACGCCCCCGAACTCGACATCGTCGGCGCGGTGCTCGGCGCCCCGGTCGGCGACCCGCGCCAGGTCTTCGACCGGCTCAACGGCACGCCCTTCGCGGGTCTGCCCGCCATCGTCATCGCCGCCCTGCGCAGGCTGTATCCCGCGTTGAGCTCGCTGATCGACAACGAGCTCAGCCCGGACGGCCACCGGTTCGTCGTCCGCGCCGAGAACGCGACGCCGGTCGGCGCGATCCTCGGGCTGGCGGGCAAGAAGGTGGACGACTTCCTCGACCGCCCGCTCGCCGAGGTGCTCGACACCCCGGAGCTGCGGGCGATGTTCGACGATCTTCGGCTCGGCAATACGACGCCGGCCTGCCCGCTGCTGGTGGTGCAACCCATCCACGACCAGGTCATCCACATCGAGGGCATCGACGGCCAGGTGGCCCGCTACCGTCGCGGCGGCGCCGCGGTGACCTACGTTCGCGACCGGCTCAGCGAGCACTTCTCGCTGCTGCCGCTGTCCACGCCGATCAGCCTGGACTGGCTGGCAGACCGGTTCGCCGGGCAACCGGTGAGCGACGCGGGCGACAGCACTGTCTGGTCGGTCGCCGCCTCACCCTCGGGCGTGCGCGGACTGCTGGAGATGGCGGTGACCGCGGCCAAGGTCGCGCTCGGAAGACCGCTGCGTCAGCAACGGCCGACCGAGCCGAGGATCGCGCCCGCGCGCGCCGCCTGACCTCCTGCTCAGCGGCCCGTGCACAACCGCTTGCCGCACTGATCGCCGGATGCTGGACAATGGACGCCGTGAACGACGCCGCGAACCATACTGCCGAGTCAGTTCCGGGCCCGCCGTCCACAGCTTCGGCTCCGGCCGAGGGCGGGCCCAGGCACAAGACCGGCTCCCGCCTGTACCCACGAGTCACCAGCTTCCGGTCGCGCAGGGGCGCGCTGACCGCCACCCAGCAGCAATCCTGGGACCGGATGTGGCCCTCGATCGGCCGCGAGGTCGCCGACGAGCCGCTGGACGCCGCCGCCTGGTTCGGTCGCGACGCTCCGCTGGTCATCGAGATCGGCTGTGGCACGGGCACCGCGACGGCCGTCATGGCGCAGGCAGAACCGCACCTGAACCTGATCGGCATCGAGGTGTATCAGCCCGGCCTGGCGCAGTTGGTGCAGCGCATCGAGCGCGAAGGGATCGAGAACATCCGCCTGCTGCGCGGCGACGCGGTCGACGTACTGGAAAACATGATTGCCGAGGAGTCGCTGACCGGCGTCCGGGTGTTCTTCCCCGACCCGTGGCCGAAGGCGCGCCATCACAAGCGGCGGCTGCTGCAACCCGCGACGGTCGCGCTGATCGCCAACCGCCTGAAGCCGGGCGGTGTGCTGCACGTCGCCACCGACCACGCGGGCTATGCCGAGCACATCCACGCGGTCGGCATGGCGGAGCCCCTGCTCTCGGGTCTCAACGAGGCGACGGGCGGTGTCAGCGCGGAGCATCGCGCCACCGCGCCGATCGGTTTCGAGCGGCCCGTCACGAAATTCGAGGGCAAGGCACATCGCGCCGGTAGCGCCATCACGGAGCTCATATGGGGGAAGATCGACCGATGAGCGTCAGTGAAATGGCCCACGAAGTGGTCGATGTTGCCGGGGAGGTGCACGGCGGCGGAGCGGAAGGTCTGGGCAGCTCGGGGCCGGACGTGCGCCGCGTCCTGTTGGTGTGGGACGCCCCGAACCTCGACATGGGCCTCGGCGCCATTCTGGGCGGTCGTCCGACCGCCGCCTACCGCCCGCGGTTCGACGCGCTCGGCCGCTGGCTGCTGGCCCGGACCGCGGAACTGTCGGTGGGCGCGGTGCATCGGGTGGAACCCGAGGCCACCGTTTTCACCAACATCGCGCCCGGCACCGCCGACGTCGTGCGGCCCTGGGTGGAGGCGCTGCGCAACGTCGGCTACGCGGTCTTCGCCAAACCGAAGATCGACGAGGACTCCGACGTCGACGCCGACATGCTGGCGCACATCGCCTTACGCAGCCGCGGCGCGGGCTTGGCGGGCATCATGGTCGCCTCCGCCGACGGCCAGGCGTTCCGCGAACCGCTGGAGGCGCTCGCCGCCAAAGGAGTGCCGGTTCAGGTGCTCGGCTTCCGCGAGCACGCGAGTTGGGCCGTCACATCCGATACTCTCGAATTCATCGACCTCGAGGACATTCCGGGCGTGTTCCGTGAACCGCTGCCCCGGGTGAGCCTCGACTCGCTGCCCGACGAGGGTGCCTGGCTGCAGCCGTTCCGGCCGCTGTCGGCACTGCTCACCTCTCGCCCCGCCCAAGGAGTCGCTTAGTGTTCACACGCTGGGGCGATCTGGTATACCGGCTGCGATTCGCCGTCATCGGCGTGGTCGTGGCCGGTCTTCTGGCTCTCGGTGGCTACGGCCTCGGGTTGGAGGACCACCTCAGCTCCAGCGGGTGGGATGATCCGACCTCGGAGTCGGCGCGCGCGGCGAGGATCAAAGACGGTGCCTTCGCACGGGATCACAAATCCGACGTCATCGTGTTGTACACGGCGCCGGACGGCAAGACCATCGACGATCCGGAATTCAGCGGCAAGATCCTCGAGAATCTGGGAAGTCTACCCCGCGAGCATCCCGACGAGATCACCCAGATCAACGGTGTCTACTGGCGGAACAGCGCGAACATTCCAGTCCAGGCCTCCGTTTTCGGCTCCAAGGACAAGAAGTACGCCTTCGCCTCCATCGCCATCAAGGGCGACAACGACACCGAGATGGTGCGCAACTACCGGAAGGTGAAGAACGTTTTCTTCATCCCCGGAGTGGATGTGCAGGTGACGGGTCTGCAGGCCGTGGCGGGCACGCTGAACGACACCATGGCCGACGACCAGAAGCGCATGGAGATCCTCGCCATCCCGGCGGTGGCCGTCCTGCTGTTCTTCGTCTTCGGCGGCATCGTCGCCGCCGGATTGCCGCTGATCGTCGGTGGTCTCACCGTGATCGGCGCATGGGGCATCGTGCGGTTCATCACCGAGTTCACCGAGGTGAATTCGTTCGTCTCGCCGGTCGTCTCGATGATCGGCTTGGGCCTGGCCATCGACTACGGCTTGTTCATAGTGAGTCGTTTCCGCGAGGAACTCGCCGAGGGATACGACACCAGGACCGCCGTCCGCCGAACGGTGATGACCTCGGGCCGCACCGTGGTGTTCTCCGCCACGATGATCGTCGCCAGCCTCGGCGGCATGCTGCTGTTTCCGCAGGGCTTCCTGAAGTCGGTGGCCTACGGCGCCATCGCGACGGTCACACTCGCGGCGCTGACCTCGATCACCGTGTTGCCCGCCATGCTGTCGGTGCTGGGCAAGCGGGTCGACCTGCTCGGCCTCAAGCGGTTCCGCCAGACCAAGACCGCCGATGAGGTGGAGAACGGTATCTGGGGGCGCTCCACCCGCTGGGTGATGAAGCATCCGCTCAAGATCGCGATCCCGCTCTGCATCCTCTTGCTGCTGCTGATCATCCCGGTCAAGAATCTGAGCTTCGGTGGTATCAACGAGCGGTATCTGCCGCCGGACAATCCGACCCGCTTGGCGCAGAAAGAGTTCGACACGATCTTTCCGCTGCGCAAATCGGATCCGATCGAACTGGTTTTCGTAGTCGACGATCCCAGCCTCGCTCCCCAGGTAGCCAAGGTGGTGAAGGAGGCGAGCAAAGCGCCCGGGCTGGCCGGCGAATTCGCTTATCCGCCCAGCACGGCTCCCAACGACAAGACCATCTACAACACGTCCGTCACGCTGACCAATTCGCAGGACGCCGATCCGACCATCGATTACCTCCGCTCGCTGCCATTGCCCGACGGCGTCACCATGCTCGTGGGCGGTCAGCCGACGATCCAGAAGGACAGCATCAACGCGCTGCTGGGCCGGATGCCTTTGATGATCGCGCTCGTCTTGTTCGTGACGACGCTGCTGATGTTCCTGACCTTCGGCTCGCTGGTGCTGCCGATCAAGGCCGCGCTGATGAGCGCCCTCGGTCTCGGATCCACGCTCGGCATCCTCACCTGGATCTTCATCGACGGCCACGGCGCGGGACTGTTGAATTTCACTCCGCAGCCGATCATGTCGCCCGTGCTGGTGCTGATCATCGCGATCATCTACGGCCTGTCGACCGACTACGAAGTCTTCCTGATGTCGCGCATGGTCGAGGCGCGCGCCCAAGGCGCGAGCACCACCGAGGCGGTGCGGATCGGTACCGCGCAGACCGGCCGGATCATCACCGCGGCCGCGCTGATCCTGCTCGTCGTCACGGGTGCGTTCGCCTTCTCCGACCTGGTGATGATGCAGTACATCGCCTACGGCATGATCGCCGCGCTGTTCATCGACGCGACCGTGCTGCGCATGCTGCTCGTCCCGGCCACCATGAAGCTCCTTGGCGACGACTGCTGGTGGGCGCCTGCCTGGATGAAGAAGGTGCAGGAGAAGGTCGGGCTCGGTGAGCCGATCCTCGATGACGAGCGCGTCGGCGGTAGCGATGTCGTCGACCTGGTGAAGACCACGCCGATCACCGATCCGGTGACCATGCAGATCCCCGCCGTCACCGCCGCCAACAAGGTGCCGCGCAGGCGCAAGCCGCGCACGGTCGCCGAGATCGAGGCCGAGGCGCCGACCAGGCGGCTGGACCGGGTACCGCCGTCGCCCGCACCGCAGCCGACCCCCGCGCCGCCGCCGCTCGATCCGGCCAGGCCACGCACGGAACCACCACGGAATCCCACACCCCCGCAGGGTGAACCGATTCGCCCGCGGCGGATTTCGCAGGTTCCGAACGATCCTCGCTCGCCCGGCCAAGCGGAGCAACGGCCGCCTGCACCGCCCGTGCACCCGCCGCGACCGGCGCCGCCCACCGGCCTGCCGCAGGACCCGAACGCATCGCACGCCGGTGTGCCGTCGGTGACCCTGCCCGAGCACAGCCCGCGACCCGCCGTCTCACCGATCACGCCACCCGCCCCGCGCCCGACCCACGCACCGGAACCACGCCCGCTGTCGGGCATCTCGCAGGAACACACCGTCGATCTCGCACAACAGCGCCCCGACGCGCCCGGTCCGCCGCACCACCTGCCGCCCGATGCTCCGGCCGCTTCCGACGTCCCCGCGCACCGCGCACCCGAACCCGAGGCCCCCGCGGAGCCGTACAACGGACCGGACACCACCAACCGCAGCAGCATCGAGAGCTGGATGGCCGAACTGCGCTCCTCCCGCCGCCACATCGGCCGGGCCCCCGAGGAGGGCAGGCACCACGGCGGCGACGGCCGCACGGTGAGCGTGAACGAACTGCTGCGCCGCCGCGACCGCGAGTGAGCGTGGAAGACTCGAGTCATCCCAAACAGTAAGGTGTCCGCGCTTTTTCATACCTGAGAACCGGCGGTCTGCGGTGAGCCGCGGACCGCCGGCCGCATAGCGTCTTGCTATCCGGTCAGGAGAATCACATAGACCTTGCCATCCGGACCTCGGCAATCGTATTCCGAATTCGGGTTCCCGTGGTTAGTTATCCACACCGTACATTCATATGTGTCAACGAGAGGACCTTTAACGGGAATTCCCGGCCGTTCCGCAGATGCCACACCAGCGGCTCCTCCCAGTAATGATGCAGCGACTGCGACTAGAAGAGAAAACTTCGCGAACAATTGAATCCCTCCGCACTATATGTGTAGAGCTGCGACCAGCGACCTCTTAGACACCACGCCGCACGCACGATTGACCAGGCGATGTTCCGACCCGACGGATGCCGAGTGCATGGCCTTACGCATCCTCCTGGGCTAGCGATCTACACTCCCCCTTTCGAGTCCTTCTCCGTCGCTATGTAGGACGCGACACATCGACGATCGGTTCCATCATTTTTGAAAAACTTCAAAACAATAGGTTCACCAGGTCGGAACCCGAACCGGGTCGGACGGATACCGCCGCTGAGTCGCCGACCGCGCCTCAGCTGTCACCGCTCCATCCCCGCGTCGGCGAAGGCGCGCGCATAGCGGGTACCTGCCAATAGCAGCAGAATGCCGACTACGAGGAAGGCGACGACGCGGACCAAGCCGTCCAAGGTGGCCAGGTCGAAGAGGAACAGTTTGGCCAGTGCGGCTGCCGTGACCAGTAAACCGGAACCCAAGGCGAGTTTGGCGACCGCGGGTGCTTCGGCGAGTGCGCGAAGTCCGAACAGGAGGGCGCTGGTCGCGGCTGCCATCCAGAGGATGGTCGCGGCGCTGTGGCCGAGGAGGAACCCGTTCGGCGTTCCGGTCGCGACGCCGAGGGAGACCGTCGTCGTGGTCACCGCGTAGAGTCCGGCGACGCTCGCGGCGATCCATGGCCACGCGCTGCCCGCGGCAGGTCCGGGCAACCGCCGCGCGCACCACATCGCCACCGCGATCACCGCGAGGGCCAGCGTCGCGCCGAGCACGGTCGCCACGCCGAGGTTCGCCTCCGAAAGATGTCGCGAGGCAAGCACTTCCGGGCTCGCGACATTCAGCAGCGCCAAGCCGCCGAGCACCGCGAACGCCGCGCCGAGGCCCGCCGCCGGGCGGGACGTCCGCTGGCCCGCGACGCCGAGGAAGACCAACGCCACCAGCAGCAGAGCCGTGGGCAAGGTCCGCGTCTCGGTAACGCCGACACATGCCTCGAGCGCAGCGATCGAGCCCGCGACGGCGGCCACGAGGGCCGTGTGCCCCGGGATCCGTACCAACTCGTTCACTTTCGGCGCCATGCTCACCGCGGCGACGAGCAGGAGCACCGCGGCGGCGATCGACGCTACCGACACCGCGATGTGCCGTTCGGAATACATCCCCGGGGCGAGCAGCATCGGCACGAGCGCTGCCGCCATCGTCAGCGAGGCGGTGAGATCGGCGGGCCGGTGCCGGACGACGACGATCGTCCCGGTGATTCCGACCAACGCGACCGCCACCGCGGCCACGAGCACCCAGGTGCGCTCTCCAGCGGCGGGAGTTCCGAGAACCGCACCCGCGACGAACGCGAACGTCGCCAGTACGGCAGGCAATGTGCGCGCCACGTGCAGATATGGCCAGTTCCGCGTCAATTGCACCGGCACGCAGACCAATTGCAACACGATCAGGAACGCGAGCAGTACCACCCGCGTGGTCACCACCGGAGACAGCGCCGCCGCGGCGAGCACCACCAGGACCGCGAGTGGCTGCGAGCGCCACCGCATCGCCAAACCGACGCCCGCGGTGGCGACACCGAAAGCGACGGCGAGCCCGAGTACCGGATGCAGCCAGTGGTAGATGGCGGTCACCGCGACGACATCGAGATAGGCGCCCGCGATGCCGGTGGCCGCCAGTGCGATACCGCCGACCCGCCCTCCGGTCCGCTGGAAGACTCGTACTCCCGCAGCCAACAGCCCAGCCGAGAAAACCGCTCCCGCAATGACTCTCGGCACCGGCCCGAAGAATCCCGCCTGGGCAGCCAGAACTAGGAGCATCGCGACGCCGATCAACGTCACCGCGACACCCGCCAGCGCCAAGAGCCGGCTGATCACCCCGTCACGTTGCCACCACGGCGTATGCGGCACCGGTGGCCCCGCGCGCGGTGGGACAGGCGGGCAAGGCGGCACCGCCCCTGGCATCGGTCCCCGCGCGTTGGGCGGCCACGGAGCGCCACCCCACGCACCGCCGGGCGGTGGGGCGAAACGCGGAACGTATGCGGGCTGCGGAGGGGGAACCGGCACACCGGCCGCCGACGATTGTCCCGGCCAGGGCGGCGTAATCGGCGGTATCGCACCGGACGCCGCGTACCCCGCTCCCGCGAACTCGCCGCTGGCAAGGGGATCGGCCGCACGCGACGACGACCCAGCGAACCCACCGCTGACAGACCCTCCGATTCCACTCGACGACCCCGCGACCGGGCGTGCGGGCGCACCGGGTTCCGAGGCATCGCCGAACGCCTGTCCGCCGGTCTCGCCGTATACCGACGGTTGCGCAATCGAATCGCGCGCCTCGCCGGACGCTGCCCCGCGCGGTACCTCGTTCCCGGGCACACCCGGCGTGTCGGATGAGGCCGGACGCACCGGGACACCCGCATCCGCGACGACCTGCTCATGTAGCACACGCAGATCCCGGCCGAGCACGCCCAACTGCGTCCCCAGCGTCGTGAACTCGCCGGAGAGACGCGCGAGCAACGCCGGATCGATGGAGGTAGTCATGACTTCATGCTGGTCACCGCGACGCGCGCGAGCATGAGTAGTTACCCCTGGTAGACAGGCGGGTTCTACCCGCCCGACCGGCCCTCACCCGGGGCAGTCGGATGAGGACCGGTCGCGCCAAGTGGTCAGTAGGTGCGCAACCCGACGACCTCGTGCACGGCCTCGATCACCGCGGTGCGCGGCGGCATGCGCAGGACGCCCGGCGCCGGTTCGCCCGCCCAGTGCCAGCCCAGTGCCGAGTCGGAGCTGGGGAGCAGGATGATGCGACCGCCGGGGACCACGGTGACCCCGTGACCGGCGAGACAGCGCCGGACCGCGACCTCGACCGGCCGAGCGGGGCTCGGGGGCGTGACGAGAAAGGTCCATGTGCGCTCGCCCGGATCGGCGATGACGGGTGCGGTGTGGTTGCGGTCCAATTGGACGAGCACCTTGCGACCCAGTTCCGGCGGCATGACGATCGCGCCCATGATGGAGCCGGTGGTTATCGTCGGGCGTCCGGCCAGCAACTGAACCGGAAGCCCGTAGGTATGCCGCAGCAGATGCGCGACTTCCTGGGGGTCGTGACAGCCCTCGAACATCGCTTTACTCCGCATCGCAGTAGCCGAATTCGGTCGAAACGAGAGGCTTTCGGGGTAGCAACCCGCGCTGGTCGCGCATCCGTGTTCCGGCGTTCGCGGGCAGAGCGCTGACCTGGCGTAGCGGTCGAATCGCGCGGTGGCGCGCCGGTCGCGTGGTCTGTGCACCAGGCCGCCACGCGCGATCGGCGCGCCCGGCCTGCAAGGTGTTCTTCGGCATGGTTTTCATTGCCGCCGCCCTTTGCATTCAAAGTTGCAGAAAGGCAACGGTATTCCAACCAGCAGCGAACGAGTCGTACGCAATGTCCCACTTCGGTAGTCCCAGATAACATAGCGTCGTACTCTGAAACCCAGATTTAACAAAAGGACTTGGGTATGGACGAATCGTCGATCGGAGTTCGGATCCGCCAGTTCCGCGGGAAGGCGCTCACGCAGCGCCAGCTCGCCGATCAGGCGGGTGTCAGCGTGGATCTGGTGCGCAAACTCGAGCAGGGTGGCCGCCAAACCGCCTCCATCGCCAGCTTGCAGAAGATCGCGCGCGCCTTGGACGTGGATATCGCCGATCTGATCGGCAAGCGCCAAGGCGTGCCGTCCACCAATCCGGACGCGGGCATCGTGGCCATCCGCCGCGCGCTGACGCCGGTAGACGACCTGCTCGGCGAGACAAGGGAAGAGGAGGCGGTCAGCCTCGACGACGGCCGGCGCTCGGTCGAATACGCTTGGGGCGCTTACTGGTCGGGCCGCTACGAGCTGCTGACCTCGATCCTTCCGCCGGGATTGACCCAGCTGCGCGCCACCGTGCACGCCGCGCGCAACGGTTCGGTCGCACCCGCCAACGAGTTGCTGGCCCGGATGTACTGGGTAACCGGATGCACGCTGGTGCATCTCGGCCAGACCGATCCGGCGTTCCTGGCCATCCGGCAGGCGCTCGCCGCCGCCGAGCTGGGCAACGATCCCCTACTGCTGGCCACCATCCGCGGTTCGGTGGCCTGGCAGTTGCTGGTGCAGGGCCGCTACGACGAGTCGCGCGGCGTGGCGCTGAACGCGGCCGCGACCCTGGAGCCCTCCGGCGACGTCACGCCAACGCATCTGTCCGCCTACGGCTCGCTGGTGTTGCAGGGCGCGACCGCGGCGGGCCGGGCCCAGGACGTGCACGACGCCTTGTCCCTGGTGGAAGCGGCGAGCGAGGTGGCCCTGCGGATCGGCACGGACCGGCAGGACTACGAGACCTATTTCGGCCCTTCCCAGGTCGTCATGCAGACGGTCGATGTCAACATCTCCTCCGAGCGCTACCCGGAGGCGCTGGCCGCGGCCAAGGACATGCCGGTCAACGGCAGTCTCCCGCAGGCATCCCGGGCGCGGCACCTCGCCGACACGGCGGTCGCGCTGACCCGCACCGGCCGGCACCAGCGCGCGCTGGACGCCTTGCTGACCGCGGAACGGGTGGGCGGCGCGGACTGGCTGAAATACCAGTCGCTGCCGCGCCACATCGTGTCCGAACTGCTCGACCACGACCGCAAGGTGCCGCTGCGCGCGTTCGCCCGCCGGATCGGGGTCAACACCTAGCCCGCCGGTCGTTCCCCGGCTCGTTCGATCACCTCGTCCAGCACCTCGCGCGAGCGCAGGAGATCATTGATGGTGCGGGTGATCCGTTCGCGCTCGGTGTGCAGCTCGTCGACCAGCGCGGGCGTGGCGTACTCGTTGGGACCGCCGTCCGCATCGCGCATGCAGGGCAGGATTCGCGCGATCTTCTTGCTGGTGAGTCCCGCCGCGAGCAACTCTTGGATGTGGATGACCCGGTCCACCGCGCGCTCCGGATAGTCGCGGTGACCGCCGCTCGTGCGGTCGGAGGCCAGCATGCCCTGCTCCTCGTAATAGCGCAGCGACCGTTCGCTCACGCCGGTGCGCTCGGCGAGTTCCCCGATTCGCATCCTCACCTGGCCTTTCGCCTTCGGGCTTGAATCTCACATTGATGTCAAGTTTTACCGTACCAACATGACGAACGCAGCGGCTTCCGATCTCTTCCAGCCCACGACCCTCGGCTCCCTCGCGCTGCCGCACCGCCTGGTGATGGCGCCGATGACCCGTAACCGCGCCGCGGCCGACGGCACGCCGTCCCAGATCATGGCGACCTACTACGCACAGCGCGCGAGCGCCGGCCTGATCATCGCCGAGGCGACCACGCCGAACCGGGTGGGTCAGACCTACGCCGACATTCCCGGCATCTACACCGACGCGCATGTGGCAGGCTGGCGAGCGGTGACCGGCGCCGTCGCGGCGGCGGGCGGGCGAATGTTCCTGCAACTCCAGCACGGCGGCCGGGTCGGCCATCCGGACAACAGCGGGCTGCACCCGGTCGCGCCCTCGCCGGTTCCGTTGCCCGAGCCCATCCACACTCCTAGCGGCGCGCAGGATGCCGTCGTCCCGCTGGAGATGACCACCGCCGATATCGAGGCCACCATCGCCGATTTCGCGTCCGCGGCGGAAAACGCGATCGCGGCGGGATTCGCCGGAGTCGAGGTGCACAGCGCGAACGGCTACCTGCTGCACCAATTCCTGGCGCAGAACACCAACCAGCGCACCGACTCCTACGGCGGGTCGGTGGCCAACCGCATCCGATTCACCGTGGCGGTGGCCGAGGCGGTCGCCGACGCGATCGGCGCCGAGCGCGTCGGCGTGCGGATCTCCCCCGGAGTGTCCGTCAACGGCATCGATGAGGGCGACACCGAGGACATCTACCCCGCACTCGTCTCGGCGCTGGCCGGCAAGGGCCTCGCCTACCTGCACTACGTCTTCGCCGACTCCGAACAGCCCCTGTTCCAACGGGTTCGGGCGCTGTGGCCGGGGGCCCTCATCGCCAACCCGAATCTGGGCTGGGGCGTCCCGCTGCCCGAGGACGGCGGCCGGGAAGCCGCGCAGCGCCTGCTCGCAGGCGGTGCGGACGCGATCTCGCTGGGCCGTTCCTTCCTGGCCAACCCCGATCTGGTCGAGCGGCTGCGCACCGGCGCACCACTCAACCCGGTGCGCGACGCGCATCTGATGTACGTGGGCGGCGCGGAAGGCTACACCGACTACCCCACGCTCGACCTGACTCCCACGGCGGGCTGACCAGCCGCTCAGCGCCCCATCAACCGGCGCCACTGCGCCATGAACGGATGCTTCGCGGTGACCGAGCCGAATCGGATCTTGCCGTGCACCACCAGGTGCAGGGCGCCCAGCGGCGGCCCGGTGCGGACCTTGTTGTTCACGCTGGAACCGATCAGCTCCAGCCCGTTCAGGTCGACGGTGGCCTCCGCGGGCACGATCAGATTGATCGAACCGGCGAAGTCGTCGACCCGCAGCTCGACCACCTGGGTCGACATGATCGCCTCGGTGAAGTCCAAGGTGACCCCGGACAGCCAGTTGTTCAGATACAGGGTGGGCGGCACCTGCCACGGGCCGCGGCGGCTCACCCCGGACAACCGCGAACGGATTACGTTGCTCGCGCCGTTCGAGCCGGACGCCTGCCTGGTGAAGGCGGGCGAGGAGTTCACGAACGTCGACGGCGGCGCGGCTGGCTGCCCCACCAGGCGGACGCCGGGCAGATCGATGAGGACGGCGTTCAATTCGCCGCGGGTCTTGGCGGCCAGCGCGGTGTCCATCCGCTCGGTGAACTCACCGAGCGAGAGCATGCCGAGGCCGACCGCGCGCTGTAGCAGCTGACCGACGTGTTCCCGCTCGGCGTCCGACACGCGCAGTTCCCGGTCGCCCACCGCGCCGCCGGAGCCGACCGCATTCGATACCGATTCGGGCCCACCCATGCGATCGAGGTTACCCAGCGGACGGCCACGACCGCATCAGGGCGATCCCTGATTCGAGAGCACCTTCCGGGCTACTCGAGCCCCTGTTCGATGGCGTACCGAGTCAATTCGACCCGGTTCGCCAGCTGGAGTTTGCGTAACGTCGCCTGCACATGGTTCTCCACGGTGCGGTGACTCAATCCCAGCCGCGTCGCGATCTGCTTGGCGGACAGCCCTTTCGCCACCATCCGCAGCACCTCGGTCTCGCGCTCGGTCAGCGCGGGCCGGTGCGGCTCGTCGGGACGCACGGGCGTGGTCGCCATCCGCCGGTACTCGCCGAGCACGAGTCCGGCCAGCCCCGGTGTGAACACCGCTTGACCGGCCGCGGTGGCGCGCACCGCGTCGATGAGCTCGGCCGCCGACGCGCTCTTGACCAGGTAACCCGAGGCGCCCGCCTTGATGGCGTCGAGCACGTCGTCACGCTCGGCTGATGCCGAGAGCACCAGCACCCGGCTCTGCGGCGACACCCGCAGCACCTCGGCCGTCGCCTGTGCCCCGTTGCCGTCGGCCAGCTGCATGTCCATCAGCACCACGTCCGGCCGCACCGCCCCGGCGCGCCTGCTCGCCGCGGCGACACCGTCGGCCGTGGCCGTCACCCGGAATCCGGCTTCGGAGAGATCGCGGGAGACACCGTCCCGCCACATCGGGTGGTCGTCCACCACCATCACCGAAATGGACCCGGCCGTCTGGTCCGCCATCAGCGCCTCCGCTCATGCCCGCGCCTCGCCGACGCTCGCTCATCTGGGCACCCGGAATTCCCATTCGGTGCCGAATCCGACCCCGCCATCGATCTCGGTGAGCAGGTCCGCACTGCCGCCGAGTGCCGCGATCCGCCCCACGATGGACCGGGAAACTCCCATGCGCCCTTCGGCTTCCGCCTCGGCCAGCCTTCCTGGCGGGATGCCTACGCCGTCGTCGCGCACGCTGATCACCACTTCGTCGCCGGTGTCCTCCAGCAACACATATGCTCTCGCATCCGGCCCGGCGTGCAGCTCCACATTGGACAACGCCGTGGCCACGGCAGAGGTGATCTCGTTCGCCATCCAGCGGCCGACCCGCACCGGATCGCCGGGCGTGGACACCGACACCGTCGGCGTGGACTGCGCGGTCAGCAGTGGCCGCAGGTCGACCTCGGCTCCGCCCGCGTCCCGGTGATCGGCCTGCTCGGTGATCAGCACGCGCAGCGCCACCTCCTGTTCACCGGCGCGCAGGGCCAATTCCTCCGTGGGTCCGCCGATTTCGCTGCCTCGGCGCTTGATGTAGCTGAGCACCTGCAACACGCCGTCGTGCACCTCGCGCGACAGCCGTTCGCGCTCCTCGGCCGCCGCGGTCAGGCGCACGGCCTGCTCCAGCTGGTCCTGGGCGCGGCGCGCGGTGTTGGCGGCCAAGCCGAGTGCGAGACCCACCGAGACGAGCACCGGCACCGTCGCGTCCGCCCACACGTCCTCACCCCACTGATCGCGCACCGTCAGCGACACCGCGGCGATCAAGGCTCCGGACAGCACGCCCGCGAACGGTCCGCGCAGGATCGCCGCGCCGATGACGGCGTTGGTGGCCCACAGCGTGGTGGGCAGCGTCTGGTGCCCGTGATACCAGTCGTAGTCGGCGACCAGGCGGGTCGCGGCCATCAGCCCGATCACGACCACGTGATCGCCGATCACCACCCAAGTGCGCAGCCGCGCCACCTCGGGGAAATGCCACTGCGACAGCATGATCGCCGAAGCGCCCGACCACACCGCCATCAACGCGATGAGCACCCAGCTCAACCGCTGGTTCGTGTAGTACGGCACCGAAGCGATCTGCTGGCCGACCGCGTACAGCAGCGTGACCAGCCGCAACGCCTGCGCGGCCCGCCACAGCGGTGTGGTCGCCACGTCGGCCGAGCGCAGCTCAGCCCTTCGTCGTGCCGTCGCCGGCTTGCGCGCCGTCATCGGACTCCGCCTTCCGCTGCGCCGACTCCGTGGCCTGCTTCTTGGTCGCCTCGATCAGCGTCGCGGCCACGTCGAACCGGCCGGGCTCGGGCCGATCCGGTTCGGCCGAATACAGCCCGTGATGGTCCTCGCCGGTCTGCAGCTCCCCGTACAGTTCCTCGGGGCCTTCCAGCAACGACCGGATCGCCGTGTTCATCACGGCCACGAACGGCACCGCCAGCAGACCGCCCGCGATCCCGCCGATCACCACGCCCGCCGTGATCGCCAGCACCACGGCCAGCGGGTGGATACTGACCGCCCGCCCCAGCAGCAGCGGTTGCAGCACATGGCCCTCGAGCTGCATCACGGCGATGATGATGCCGAGCACGATCAGGGCGGTGACCAGCCCTTTGGTCACCAGCGCGATGAACACCGCGATGAATCCGGCCAGGAACGCGCCGATGATCGGGATGAACGCGCCGATGAACACCAGCGAGGCCAGCGGCAACGCCAAAGGCACACCGAGAATGGCCAGACCGGCGCCGATGCCGATGGCGTCCACCGCTGCGACCACGACCGTCGCGCGGACGAACCCGACCAGCGTGCCGAACCCGAGCCGCCCGGCGGTGCGGACCCGCTCGCGATGGTCGGTGGGCACGATCCTGGTGACGAACTCCCAGATCTGATCGCCGCCGTAGAGGAAGAAGATCAGGATGAACAGCGTCAGGAAGGTGCCGGTCAGCAATTCGCCGATCACAGTGGCGGTGGTGAGCGCCCCGCTGGTCAGACTGTCCTGATTGGACTGGATCGCCTTGACGATGGCGTCGCCCACGTTGCGGATCTGCTCGTTGCTCAGATGCAGCCTGCCGTTGATCAGCCAGTCCTGGATCTGGTGGATGCTGTCGGTGAACTTGTTCGACAGCTGCGGCACACCGGCGACGAACTGTTCCACGACGAAGGTCATGATGCCCGCGACCACGCCGATCGACCCGACCAGCGCGACGAAGACACCCACCGAGCGCGGCACGCCCAATCGCTGCATCCAGTCCACCAGCGGCGCGAGCAACGCCGCCGCGAGCAGCGCGATGGCCAGCGGGATGACCACGGTCGCCAATTTCTGCACGATCGCCGTGACCGCGAGCCCCAGCGCGAACAGCACCAGCAGCCGCCAGCCCCACTCCGCCGATACCCGGACGATCGGGTGCACCGTCTCCGCCGCGGGCCGCGACAGCGTGATTTTCCGCTCTGGACTTGGCTTCGGGTCGGTCACCTCCGTGAGCCTAACGGGTGCTGTCGGACGTAGTCCGTCTTCAGCTCGCGCATGGCCGGAGCGAAGGCGGAGGTACGCCTAACGGGTGCTGTCGGACGTAGTCCGTCCTTCGCCCGCGCATGGCCGGAGCGAAGGCGGAGGTACGCCTGATCGGCCCGGCCGTAGCCTGTCGGCCTTCACCGGCGGTCAGCGCCGCGGACAGGCCGACGGGACCGGAACGCTAGATTGGACCCCGTGTCGGCGCCTCTGGAAGCGGTCAAACAGACCATGCGAACGCGCTGGCCGCTGTACCTGACATCGATGCTGCTGGCGAACGCTTTCGGCGCGGTTCTGGTGTGGGCCTTCATCCAGTACGGACTACCCGTCCCCGAGGGCGAGCCAACCGGTGCCAGGAGCACCGGCCTGCTGATTCCGGCCGTCGTCTTCGTGGCGGGCGGCCTGCTCAGCATGGCCGCGTCCGCGCTGATGCTGCGCCCGGTGATGCGCTGGCAGATGCGCGGCGGACCGCCGAGCCGCCAGGAGCAGATGGCCGCGCTGCACGCACCGCTGCGCCAGGCGATCCTGCACCTCGCGCTGTGGCTGATCGGCGGAGCCGTGCTGGCCGCGCTGATCATCAGGGACACTCCCGCGCTGGCGGGCGCGGTCATCGTCACCGAGTGCATGGCCGCGACCATCGTGTTCGGCTTCACCTACATGCTGGGTGAGCGCATCCTGCGCCCGGTGGCGGCCCAAGCTCTGACCGAGGGCACCTTCGACCACACCCTCACCCCCGGCGTCGGCACCAGGATGGGGATGACCTGGGGTATGGGCACCTTCGCCCCCACCATCGCCATCGTGCTGTTGTGCGTGACCCAGATCTCCTCGGACGTGAAGTTCTCCGCCCAGTCGCTGGCCATCTCCATCCTGCTGCTGTGCGGCGTGGTGATCATGCAGGCGCTCGCGCTGTCCATGCTCACCGGTTCGAGCATCTCCGACCCGGTGCGCCAGCTCAGCCAGGCCATCGACCGGGTCCAGGCCGGGGCGCGGGACGTGCAGGTCGAGGTCTTCGACGGCAGTGAGATCGGCCTGTTGCAGGTCGGCTTCAACCGGATGATGGAGGAGGCGGCCAAGCGCCGTCAGCTGCAGGAACTGTTCGGTCAGCACGTCGGCGAAGAGGTGGCGCAGCGGGCGCTGGACTACGGCACCGAACTCGGCGGCGAGACCCGGTTCGTCGCGGTGCTGTTCGTCGACATGGTCGGGTCCACCGCCACCGCGGCAGAGCGGCCGCCCACCGAGGTGGTGAGCCTGCTCAACGAGTTCTTCCGCATCGTGGTCGATGTGATCGACCGCCACCACGGCTTCGTCAACAAATTCGTCGGCGACGCGGCGCTGGCCATCTTCGGCGCGCCGCTGGACCGCCCGGACGCGCCGACCGCCGCGCTCGCCGCCGCGCGCGAATTGCGCGAGACCCTGCGGGAAGTTCCCGGCCTGGACATCGGCATCGGTGTTTCGGCGGGACTGGCCGTCGCGGGGAACATCGGCGCGGCCAACCGCTTCGAATACACGGTGATCGGGGATCCGGTCAACGAGGCATCCCGGCTCACCGAGCTGGCCAAAGAACGTCCCGGCCGGACGCTGGCCTCGGGCAGCGCGCTGTATTTCGCCGAGGAGAGCGAGCAGGACCAGTGGGAAACCGGCGACGAGGTACAGCTGCGCGGCAGACGCAGGAAAACGCTTTTGGCCTGGCCACGAGAACGGGCCGACGCGCCCGACGATACCGATGTCGAAACGGCGCGTTCGTTAGGCTGACCGCGTGACGGCCGACGGGGAACGAGCAGACGATCCTGCGCCGCCGCCCACGGCGGGTTCCCGCCGTGGCAGATTCCGCTGGTTGAAATGGGTGCTCGGCGCCGCTCTGCTGGCCCTGCTGATCGCCGAGGGCGTGTACCTCTGGCCGCGGCTCCACGAGTCCTGGCGCAAGCTCACCGAGATCCACTGGGGTTGGCTGGCGGCCGCTATCTGGCTGCAGGCGCTGTCGATGAGTGGATTCGGCCGGGTGCAGAAGCAGTTGCTCAACGCGGGTGGCGTCGCGGTGAGTCAGCGGAAGTCCGTCGCCGTGGTCTACGGTGCGACGGCGATGTCGGTGACCCTGCCGGCGGGCCAGGTGTTCTCCACCACGTTCACCTACCGGCAGACCAGACGCTGGGGCGCCAGTCCGGTCGTCGCCTCCTGGCAGCTGGTGTTCTCGGGCGTGGTGGCCGCGGTGGGGCTGGCGCTGCTCGGCGTCGGCGGCACGCTGCTGGCGGGCGGGCAGATCGGCCCGCTGAAGCTGATCCTCTCGCTGGCCGCCGTCGTCGCGCTGGTGTGGGCGGGCAATCATGTCTCACGCAATCCCGGTTCGCTCGACGCGTTGCTGCGCAACCTGCTGGCGCTGGTCAACCGGCTGCGCAAACGCCCGCCCGAGCACGGCGCCGCCAAGATCGAGGACATGCTCGGTCAGTTGGAGTCGGTCGAGCTCGGCAAGCGCGACGGCGTCTTGGTCACGCTCTGGGCGCTGGTGCATCGTTTCGCCGACGTGGCCTGCCTGGGCGCGGCCTGTTACGCGGTCGGCGCCGATCCGCGCATCGCCGGTCTGCTGCTCGCGTTCGCCGTGGGCAAGGCTGTCGGGTCCATTCCGTTCGCGCCGGGCGGCATCGTCTACGTCGACGCGACGCTGATCTACGGCCTCACCGCCGCCGCGGGTCTGTCCGCCGCGCAGGCGGTAGCCGCGGCGTTCGTCTATCGGATGGTGAGCTTCATCCTGGTGGCTATCGCAGGGTGGATCGTGTTCCTGTTCCTGTTCCGTAGGCCGCAGGCCGACGACGCGGAGTTCGAGAAGGAGTTCGAGCAGCGGCGGCTGTGACGGAAGCCGCGTCCTGGCTGCCGTTACGCTGGCCCGCGTGAGGAAACTGGTGCCCTTCGTGGTCGATGCGCTGCTCGTCGTCGTCTTCTGCGCGATCGGCAGGCGCAGCCACGACGAAGCGGTGCTCGCCGGGCTGCTGCGCACCGTGTGGCCGTTCGCGACGGGATTGGTCGTCGGCTGGCTGGTCGTGGCGCTCCGGTGGCGCGCCGCCGCGGGCGACGCGCGCTTCGACATCACCCCGCTGTGGCCCGCCGGAGTCGTGATCTGGACGTGCACCTTGGTCGGGGGCATGCTGCTGCGCGTGGTCAGCGGTCAGGGCACAGCGGTCAGCTTCGTGCTGGTCGCCGGTGTGGTGCTCGCGGTGTTCCTGCTCGGCTGGCGCGCGGTGTACAAAGCCGTGCGGTGATCACGGCTCCGGAGTCGCCAGCGCCTGCAACATTCTGGCCGCCATCCGCGCGGTCGCGTCCTTGCTGTCCACGTCGTTGATGTGGATCGCGAAGACCAGATCGCCCATCGACCCGATCAGCCACCCGTCCGGACCCGCGGTCGCGGCGAACGCGGCGACGTCGCGGTAGCGGCGCACGCTCGCCAGTTCCGGGGCGTTCGTGGCGTCGCGCAGCATGCCGCGCAGCCGGTCGGCGGTCTGCGGCGGCAGCGGGTCGAGCCGGGCGTCGGTGGCGCTCGGGCGTCCGGCCTCGATCATCGGCGGCGGCACGGCCCCGCGCGCGATCGCGGCCGCGGCGATGGCCATGCCGTACGGGCTGGCCAGGACAGCGTCCGAACCACCGCCTTGGAGCACCTGCTCGGCGCTGCGCCCCGCGATGGCCAGACGACCGGTCACCTCGTCGAGGCCGGGCACCTTGAAGTCGATGCCGACGCCGAGCGCGGTCGCCGCCTCGGCCGCGTCCTGCACCGAGACATCTTGCGGCGCCTTGTTCTTCGCCGACGCCGCGACGGCGCGGAACAGGTCCATGTTGCTGCCCACCGGATACAGTCCGGTGAACGCCACCGAGCCGTGCTCACTGGCCTGGCTGTTCTGCGCGACCGCCACCACCGCCCCCGTGGACGGCTGGATCGCCACGATCGAGGCCTGCGTGGGCACGCTGACCACCGCGTCCTCGGCGGCACGTTGCAAGCGCTGGTCCATCGTGCCCGCGATGTCCGGTCCCGGCGGACCCTGCTGACCGGCGAGTTGCGTGATGAACCGCCCATCCTGCTCGAACAGCTGCACGCCCCAACCGGAATGCGCTTCCTGACTCTCCTGCTGCACCTTGCGCAGCGCGTCCAGCATCGGCGACCAGACCCGGCGGTCGGCGGAGATCAGCCGTGGCTGCTTCTCCATCACCACGCCGGGTATCGGCGCCATCCGCGGCTCCAGGATCGCGAAGTCCCCCTCGCGCAAGTTCACCGCGATGATCGGCTTGCCCTGCGAGGTGGCCAGCTGCTGCATCAGCGCAGGCCCGGTGATCAGCGGCGCGACCGGCTCGATGGCCTTGGCCAGCGCGTCGGTCGAAGCGACCGGGTCGGGCATCTTGGCGGGATCGAGCTTGACGACGTTGATGGTCTGCTCGGTCATCAGCGGTTCACCGGCGATGTCGTTGACCCGTGGCGCCGGCGTCGGATAGGTGCGCACCAGCCGCACCGTCCGGTTGTGCGCCAGCTGCGGCATCACGACCGCGGGCTCCCAGGAGATCCGCCAGCCGATGGCGAGCTTGCGCACGTTGCCCTCGAGACTGTAATTCCAGGTCTTGCGCTCGCCGAAGCTCCACTCGACGTCCATGCTGAAGATCGCCGACTGCGCGTCCAGGCCGATGAACTGGGTCTTGCGGTAGTCGACCTTGGCGCCGTGCAACCCCTCGAACATTTGCTTCAGAGTTGCTGTGGCCGCGATGGGGTACGACGTCAGGTCTGCCGCCTTGGTGTAGTCCTGATCGTCGAGCAGGTCCGTGAAGCGCTCTACGACCGCTTCCGCTTCATTCTGCTTCTCGTGTATCCCGCACGACCCGATCCCGAGCGCGAGCGCCGCCACCCCCATGAGTGCCATTGCGCCGCGAACACGAAAGCGGCGGGATCCCCACACGTCCATGTCGCCCACTCTTCACTCTTGTCACTCCAGTAACAAGACCACCGTACCCGAAAAAGACCAGACCGCGATGCCTCCGTAGCGCGGACGTTACCCATGCTCAGCATCCCAATTCTGCCCCGGGATGACGCATCTCGGGGGGCCTTTCATGATCATCGTCCAGCCGGTTGGCGGCAACCGGCGCCGCTACCGTACCGGCCTTCTCGAAAAGTCGCGCGGTTACTACCCGACTCGACGTTTCGTATCAATAAATACCCCGACGGGTCCGGAGCGAAGCAACCGGACCCTTGTTCGCACTGAGCGCAACTCCCCCGCGTGGTTTGCGACGTAATCTTGTAATCACTGAAAGCAACGCACCACAGTAAGTAGGTGACCCGCCATGAGAAACGCACACCGCGGCCGGGGTTTCGGTCGAACGGGCGGTTGGCAGCAAGCCGACCTGCCGGACCCGTCGGACGTACCGGATTGGTTCGCCGGAAGATTGCCAAATGACTGGTTCACCGGTCCGCCGGTGATCGAGATCGACCGGGACGAGATCGTCGTCATCGGTGAGCTGCCGATTCCGCAGCCGGAGAAGAAGCCGGACGCCGACGATTCCGAAGCCTCGACCGAAGACGTTCCCCGCGCGACCAAGGAGGGAGCGGTCGCCCGGTTCCGCGAGTCCACCCGGCCCGCCCGGATGCAGATCGCGAACGAAGCGCAGCACCGCTACCGGCGCAATGTGGCCTGGGGCGTCTCGGTGGACGGGGAACGGATTCTGTTCACCCACCTGGCCGTGCCCGTGATGACCCGGTTGCGTCAGCCGGAACGCAAGGTGCTCGACACCTTGGTCGACGCCGGCGTCGCCCGTTCCCGCGCCGACGCGCTCGCCTGGACGGTGAAACTGGCGGGCAAGCACGCGGAGACGTGGCTAGAGGAATTGCGCGAAGCCATGCGCAAGGTCGACGACCTGCGTTCGGAAGGCCCGCAGGGGCTGTAGCCGGTCGGGCCCGGTCGGGCGGCGCGGTGTGACGCGGTATCTTGCCGTGCATGGCTGTGACGGCGGACGCGACACCGGGCCCGATCCTGGTTCTCAACGGCCCGAACCTCAACATGCTCGGCACCAGGCAGCCGGAGGTGTACGGGTCGGCGACGCTGGAGGACGTCGTGGAGTTGTGCGAACGGACCGCGGCGAAGTTCGACCGGAAGATCGTCGCCTTCCAGTCCAACTCCGAAGGCGCGCTGATCGATCGCATCCACCAGGCGCGCGGCGCCGAGTCGGGCATCGTGATCAACCCCGGCGGCCTCACCCACACCTCGGTGGCGCTCCGCGACGCGCTGGTGATCCCGGAACTCCCGATCGTCGAGGTGCATATCAGCAATGTGCACGCACGCGAGGAGTTCCGGCACCACTCCTACATCTCTCCGATCGCGACCGCCGTGGTCGCGGGAATGGGCATCCAGGGTTACGCCGCCGCCATCGAATTCCTGGCCCGCTCGCGCTGAGCTCACTTCAGCTGGAAGACCGGGAACCCCGGCGCGATGGCGGCGAGTTCCTCATCGGTGGCGTCCTTGGTCACGCCCTCGAAGAACTTGCCGACCTCCCAGCCCCACTTCCGCAGGTAGAGGCGCAGCAGGGGCACCTTGTCGGCATCGGGCACCTCGGTGGCGGTGAACACCTCGACCTTGCGGCCGAGCCGCAACTCGCCCCCGCCCGCCACGCGCAGGTTGCGCACCCACTGCGTGTGCCCGCGCGGCGCGACGAGGAAGCGCTCGCCGTCCTCGCGCACCATCAGGTTCACCATCGTCGTGCGCCATTCCCCGCTCTTGCGCCCGCGCACCGCGAGCAGCCGCGACCCCATCACGCTGATGCCCAGCTTGGGCAGCAGGTTGGCGATCCGGTTGAAGACCGCGTCGAATCCGGCGGGGCCGACGTAGCGGGTGTTGAGGTCCATGACTACTCCCTGTTGTGAGCACTGCTCTCTATAGAGAGAAGTGTTCCACGAAGGGCACGGCAAGTCAAGAGCACTGCTCTCTTCGTGCTTCCGAAGGGCCTATGGGGCCGGGAGGGGTTCGCCGGTTTCCAGGAGGGTTTTGAGGTTGGAGAGGATGCTGGGCCAGCCGGTGGTGATTCCTTCGAGGACTCGGCTGTTCGGTTCGAAGCCGTCGTGGATGACGGTCAGCTTGACGGTCTCGCCCCGAGGCTCTAGTTCGAACGTCACTTTCGAGCGGGGCTCACGGGACCAGGCAGCGACGTCGTCGGGGTTCATGTCGAACGTCTCGGCGAAGGCCGGGTCGAAGGTGTGCCAGGTGTAGGACAAGCGGCGGTACCGTTCGGCCTCCAGCACCACTTGTTCGGGATCCTTGCTGCTCCAGTTCTGTTGGCGCCAAGTCATTTCCGATCCGGGACGCCAGTCCGTGTCGAAGCTCGCGCCCCAGTAGCGGTTGGTGAACGCCGGATCGGTCAGCGCTTGCCAGAGCTTTTCGGCGGTGGTCTTGATGTAGGTCGTGTAGACGAATGCGTTGTCGCCCATGGGTTGTTCCTCCAGTGCTCTC
This sequence comes from Nocardia sp. NPDC003999, assembly GCF_053604885.1. NCBI lineage: Bacteria > Bacillati > Actinomycetota > Actinomycetes > Mycobacteriales > Nocardiaceae > Nocardia > Nocardia sp. NPDC003999. Next base: position 212,727 of record NZ_JBSGIB010000004.1, on the reverse strand, counting down.
TTCAGGTCGGCGAGCGCGTTCACGCGCTCGCGGTCGTACCGGTCGATCCAGCGTTCGGCGATGGCGTTGATGGGCTCGGCATTGAGGTAGTGCAGTTTTTCCCGGCCACTGCGCCGGGTCGTGATGAGGTTGGCCGCCTCCAGCACCGCGAGATGCTTGCTCACCGACTGGCGGGCCATCGCCAGCCCCGCGCACAACTCCCGCAGTGTCTGACCGTTGCGGGCATTCAGGCTGTCCAGCAGCCGCCGCCTGCTCGGGTCGGCCAGCGCCCGAAACACCTCGTCCATCGCCCACCTTTCCAACATGCAGCCTTGCGGCTGCCTATTTACACCATAGGCAACCACAAGGCTGCATATCAACCCCTGGGAAGCAGAAGACCCCGTCGGGTCCTCGCGTCGACAGTGCGAGGACCCGGCCGACTCCGCGACGTCAGGCGGGGTCGCGCAGCAGGGCGTAGGTGGAAATGGGGTTTCGGCCCGCTCGCTGGCGGCGATGGCCTTGCGCCACAGCCCCTGGGCGGTGTGCGAGAGGACGGCGTCGACGCCGATTTCCTCGCTCGCGTCGATAACGTGCTGCGCGCCCGCGTCCATCATCTTCAGACTGGCCAATGACGCCCAGCCGCCGTTCTTGTTGGCGACCGAGTGCTCCTCCATGAAGTAGGGGAAGGCGGCGGCCGAGCGGATCGCGAACGGGACGAACGCGGCGACATCGTGACCGGACCGATCGATCATCGCCGTGGCCTGGTCGAAGGCGAGCAACCAGGGATGGAAGATGGTCAGCAGCCCCTGGTAGAAGATCTGGGCCAGGCCGTCGTCCGCGCCGAGGTACTCCTGCGGGCTCAAGGGGCGCAGCAGCTCGGCGTGGGCGTCGAACACCGCACGCGGGCCGCTGTAGAAGATGTAGGACGCCGGATGCGCGATGTTGTCCCCCGCCGACATGACGCCGCCGGAGAGGAACTGCGCGCCGTGCGAGCGGACCCACGCCGCACCCTTTCGCGCCTGCTCCGGCGAGTCGGAGGACAGGTTCGCGATCACCTTGCCGTCGAGGTGGCCGGTCGCCGGACCGAGCACGTCGTACATCGCCGCGTAGTGGGTCAGGCTGAGCACGGTGACCTCGTTGGCATCGAGGGCGGCGGCGACGGTCGCGGCGCGCTTCGCGCCGATTTCGACCATGGCGTCGACTTTCTCGGGGCTGCGGTTCCACACCGTCACCTCGACGCCCGCGGCCAGGAAGGCCCGGACCATCGCCTGCCCCATCGGCCCGAGGCCGACGACGGAGACAGCGCGGGCGGTGGTCTGTTCGGACATGATGTGTCCCTTCGGTTCTCGTCGGTTACTTGCGTCGGCGCCGGAATTCATCGTCGTTCCCGCAGGTAGAGTCGGGAAGACCGAACGTGGAGGTGCGGTTGCTTACCTCGAGGTTCGAAACGAGGTCAGAGGAGCGCGGTGGGCATGAGCAGTGACGCGGATCACGAAGTGTGCGGCATGACGGTCGCGATCGATGTCGTGGGCGGCAAGTGGAAGATGCACCTGATGTGGGTCCTCGGCATCGGCCCCCAGCGCTTCGGCCAGATCCGCAAGCTGCTCGACGGAGTCAGTGAGAAGGTGCTCGCCGAGAACCTGCGTCAGCTCGAGGCCAGCGGTGTGGTGCACCGCGAGGTCTATCCCGAGGTCCCGCCCCGGGTGGAGTACTCGCTCACGCCGCTCGGCGAGGAGTTGGCCGCGGCACTGCGCCCGCTCGAGGAATGGGGCGAACGGCACAAGCACCAACTGGCCGCGAGCACGCTGGCGTCGGCGAGCTAATCCAGCCGGTCGGCGGCGATCCGCGCGCCGACGCGTCGGAGCAGCGACGCCGCCTCGGCCATCGACCGTTCCGGGTCGGGCTCCAGAGCGGCGAGCGCGTAGCAGTCCGCGAAGCCCGCGGCCCGGATCTCGTCGGGCGTGAGCAGCGTGCGGCCCGCCACGGCTATCACCGGGACGTCGGCCTTACGCGCGGCCGCGCACACGCCGACCGGCGCTTTGCCGTGCAAGCTCTGCCGATCGAGCGATCCCTCACCGGTCACCACGAGGGTGGCGGTAGCGAGCAGGGCGGGGAAATCGAGCAGTTCGAGCACGACCTCGATGCCGCTGCGGACCCGCGCGCCCAGCACGGCGAGCGCGCCGAAACCGGTACCGCCCGCCGCGCCCGCGCCGGGCAGCCGCGCGAATTCCGGGCCGACGAGTTGCGCCCAAGTGCCGAGAGCGGATTCGAGGACATCGACCTCGGCGGGCCCTGCGCCCTTCTGCGGCCCGTACACCGCCGCCGCGCCGGTGGGCCCGAGTAGCGGATTGTCGACGTCGCAAGCCAGCGTGAACGTCGTTTCCGCGACGCCGGGGTGCAAGCCGGAACGGTCGAGACGCGCGGCACGGGTGAGGACCGCTCCGCCGCGCGGCAATTCCCGTGCGTCGGCATCGAGCACGCGGACGCCGAGCGCCTGCACCATGCCCGCGCCGCCGTCGGTGGAGGCGCTGCCACCGAGACCGAGCACGATATCGGTCGCGCCGTGCTCCATGGCATGCGCCAGCACGACGCCGAGCCCGTATGTGCTCGCGCCCAACGGGTCCAGTCGACGCTCGGGCAAAATCGACAGTCCGACCACGGATGCCAGTTCGACGACCGCGGTCGCACCGTGCCGGGCATAGGATGTGCGACGCGGAACCCCCGTCGGCCCCGGAGCGGTCACCTCCACCCGCGCCCAACCAGCCGCGACGAACGCCTCGACCGTGCCGTCACCGCCGTCTGCGACCGGCAGCTGCCGGATCTCGGTCTCCGGGGCGCTGCTCCGCAAACCGTCAGCCAGCGCCGCCGCCACCTCGGGCGCGGCGAGCGACCCCTTGAACTTGTCCGGAGCGAGGATGACTCGCGCAGCGGGTGTCATCCCCACATTCTCGGACGCGACCGGGCCGGTCGCACCACGACACATCCGCCACAGCCGTCGTCTTCGCCGACCTCGGACAAGCGTGGACTCCGCACACGAAAGCGGTGAACAGTGTCCTGACCGGCGGATATCGCTGAACTGCGCGACGTGAAATCGCACCGGCGTCGACGGGCAAGGAACATCCGGACCTGCACGCCGGTCGCCGCACTCCGACCGACCCCGCGGGCCGGATCGACAGCGGGCGAGGACAACGTCGGCCCGATCGAGATGACGAGTTGCTTTTGCGCCGCAGTCCCAGCTCGCGATGTCGGACAGCGGTCACGAACCACTTTCGTGGGGTCGGACTTTCAGCGTGTGGGCAGCGGAGCCTCGTCGGCCCGTGTGATGCCGACCTTTCCGGTGCGCAAGTAGGTGAGCACGGCCTCGTCCACCGCCGGATTGCCGCGACCGAACGTGCCGTGGTCGCCGCCGTCCACGACGACCAGCGCGCCGCCCAGCGCCGTGGCCATGGCCGGGCCGCCTTCGTACTTGGTCAGCGCGTCGTGGCGGCTCTGCAGTACCAGGGGCGGGGCGCGCAGCCCGGCGCCCGTGATCGGCACCGGTTTCGTCACGGGTTTCCAGGAACCACAGGCCATCCCCGAGCGCACCAGGTCGGCGCGCGCGTCCATGGCGTTGCCGCCGGAGGCGATGGTGCCTGCCGCCGCGCCGAGCAGTTCCGGCCTGCCTGCCACGGCGTTCTCGTTGCAGGTGATCGCACTGAACACGAACCGCCCGGTGGGGTCGGTCGAAGTCGCGCCCTCGATGGCCCGCAACCGCTGCACGTTCGCCGGGTCGGCAGCGGCGTCGGCCATCGCGCGGGCGAAGGTGGGCCAGAAGGTGCGGGTATAGGTGGCCACGGTGGTGGCGCCGAGCAACGGAACCTGCGCGGATACGCCGCCGCTCACCAAGGTGCGCAACAGATTCTGCAGTTTGCCGAGTTGCTCTACGCCGCCGGTGTAGCCGTCCCGGGCGATCTCCGCCAACGGCTCCGGCAGCACGCCGGGCAGGTCGGCGATGCTCGCTGGCGGCGGTGTCAGGTTGGCGTACCAACCGCCGCCCTGGCCTGCCGCCAACCGGACCCAGGTGCGGTAGACCTGCAACGCCGTGTCGCCGAGGTGGTATTCGCCGTCGTGGTCGGCGATCCAGGCGAACAGATCGTCCAGGCGCTGTTTGCCCGCGACCTGCTGCTGGGCGAACTCCTCGGTCCACACCCAGTCCGGATTGACGTTGGAGTCCAGGATCATCCGGTCCACGTGGTCGCCGAACAGTGCCGCGTACACCGCGCCGAGGTAGGTGCCGTAGGACGTGCCGAGGTAGTCGATCCGTTCGAAGCCGAGCGCGGAACGCACGGCGTCGAGGTCGCGCGCGGTGCTCTCGGTGGTAATGGTGTCCAGGTAGCCGGGCTGCGCCGCGTCACAGGCTTTCTTGATCTCGTCGCGGTTGCCGCCGCCGAGCGAGACCTGCTGCCCCTCCCCGTTCTTCGCGCTCGTGCCGCATTGCAGCGGTGTCGCCCAACGCAGTCCGCGCGGCTGGACGGCGATCCGGTCGTAATGCTCGGCCAGCGCGGCGGGGAACACGTCCAACCGGCGCGCCCAATAGTCCAGCGCATCCGCGCCCGGCCCACCGGGATTGGCGAACAGCACACCTTCCCGCTCGCCGGTAGCCGCGATGCGGCTGACCGTCAGCTCGATCTTCGCGCCATCCGGGTCGGCGTAGTTCATCGGCACGCTCACGACGGCGCACTGCACGCCCCGATCGGCGGGCACGGAACCCTCGGGGCACTTGCCGAACGCGACACCCGGCGCGGCGTCCGCCACGCCCGCGACGATCGATCCACCGAGCAGGCCCACGGCGACGACGGCGGCCGCGACCCGCGAAACGCGCGGTGTCCTCAACATATTCCGGTACCTCCCCGAGCCTGCCCGCTCGCGCGCGACGACGGACCCGACCAAGAGCATTCTGCGCAGGCCCGCCCGGACAGACAAGTCGGTGGCGGGATTCCGCCCCGCCGCGTGCGTGATTTACCGGGACACCGGCGCACAGAGTAGCGTCGAGCCATGTCGACCGAGGTCAGCAACAACACCGCACTGGAACGTTTCGAGATCTACGTCGACGGTGCGATCGCCGGCTACGCCGAATACCAGGACACGGCCTCCGAGCGCGCGTTCGTGCACACCGAGATCTATCCGCGCTACGAGGGGCAGGGCTATGCGCGGCTGTTGATCGAGACCGCGCTCGACAGCACCCGCGACGACAAGCTCGGCGCGCTGCCCATGTGCCGGGCGGTCCACCATTTCATCGAGACCCGCCCCGAATACCTGGTGATGGTGCCGCACTGGGCGCGCGACCGGCTGAACCTGCCTCAGTAGGCCGCGACAGCGCCGTCGAGCGCCTGTTGCAGATCGGTGCGCACCAGCCGGGCGATGTCGCCGGGCCGGGGCGGCAAATCGAGCACCGGGACATTGAAGTAGAAGCTGGCTCCCTTGGCCTCCTCTTTCGTCGGCTGCACCGCCGGGTCCGTGCGCGGACCGTAGCTCAGCGCCATCGACACCAGCACGGGCTCGGCGCCGAGTTTCATCGCCCGGAAGGCGATGTGCCCGATGCCGCTGCCAACCGCCTGCACGCGGGAGGGGTCCACGTCGTTGCAGGTGCCCTCGGGGAACACCGCGATGCCGTCGCCACGGGCCATCCGCTCCGCGCAGACGTCCATCATGAGTTGTCCCGCGGCGTTCACCGCGCGAATGCCGTGATCCTTGCCGCGGAACACCGGGATGCCGCCCATCATGTCGATCTTGCGCCGCTGATCGGGGTCGGCGAACAGTTCGTCCTTGGCCAGCACGCGCACCCGGCCGATCACCCGGCGTAGTCCGCTGCGCCACGCGGCCGCCGCCACGGTGTACGGATCGCTCTCGGAAAGGTGGTTGATCGCGATCAGCAGCGGCCTGTTCTGCCTGATCACCGTGCGGAGCGCTTCGCGCGCGCCCTCGGCGTAGGTGACGCGCGGATGGTAGCGGCGGGCGAGAATGGCGTACGCACCCCATGCCTTCAGACGGTTCTGACGGTGCTCGCGATAGAAGTCGTACACGGCGTCGTTGTTCTCGAGGCGCACCTCGGGCAGTTCCATGACGTGGACTCTACGATGTGGCGGCGGTGGCGCAACGTGACGTCCGGCGCCCGGTCCGCGACCCGTTCGGCAAATCCGGAACACACAAGTGGGCCGCAGAAGGCGCATTGTGGGCGAACAGCTGCGATGATGTCGGAGTGGCACGCGCAGAAGACCCGGACGATCGGAAGACTCGCGGCGGGCACGGCGACCGCAGGCGACGCGATTTCCGGCACGGTGAGCAGGTGGTTCGTGCCGGGACGCTGCTGGTGTCGGCCACCGAACTGGTCGAGCCGACCTTCCGGCGCACCGTCGTCTACATCATCGAGCACAACGAGGCGGGCAGTCTCGGTGTCGTGCTGAACCGCCCGAGCGACACGGCCGTGCACGAGGTGCTGCCGCGCTGGACCGACGCGGTCGCGGCCCCACGCACGCTGTTCATCGGCGGCCCGGTGAAACGGGACGCCGCGCTGTGCCTGGGCACGGTCCGGGTGGGCGCCCGGATCGATGGTGTCCCCGGGCTGCGCCGCATCGACGGACGCGTCGTGCTGGTCGACCTGGACGCCGACCCCGAGCGGGTCGGCCCACTGGTCGAGGGCATCCGGATCTTCGCGGGTTACGCCGGCTGGACCTTCGGGCAGCTGGAGGGCGAGTTGGAGAACGACGACTGGATCGTGGTATCGGCCCTGCCATCCGATCCGATCAGCACCGGCCGCCCCGACCTGTGGGCGCACGTGCTGCGCCGCCAGCCGCTCCCGCTGTCCCTGCTCGCGACACACCCGATTGAACTCGAACGCAACTGAGCACGTGTACTCCTCGAAAGGATCGAAGGAGACACGGCATGAGACACGACAACTGAACCGGCGAAAGCATGGGTGACGCATCGGGTGCGCCCACCGACCGGCCCCGCAACTCGAGCGGAGAGGTATCCAGTTGTGCGCAAGAAACGTGGCGAGACGGGACAGCCCGACGATCAATCCGAATTGATGCGGGCTCTCTATCGCGAACACGCCACCCCGTTGTGGCGGTACACGCTCGGCCTGGTTCGGGACCCGGGACGGGCAGAGGACATCGTGCAGGAAACGTTGCTGCGAGCATGGCAACGCCCGAACGTCTTGGATCAGTCCACCACGTCGGCGCGGGCGTGGTTGTTCACCGTGGCGCGCAATCTCGCCGTGGATGAGCACCGCAGCGCCCGCAGCAGGCGCGAATTCCGCACCGACAACCCGCCCGAGCGGGCGACCCCGGACCAGTCCGACCGCGCGCTGGACGGCTGGCTGGTCGCCGACGCGCTCGGCAGGCTCAGCGCCGATCATCGCGAGGTGATCGTGCGGGCCTACTACCGGGGACTGTCGACCCACCAGATCGCCGAGGAACTCGACGTCCCCGCGGGCACGGTGAAGTCCCGGATGCACTACGGCATGCGCGCATTGCGCCTGGCATTACAGGAGATGGGGGTGACAAACCAGTGACAGATATCACCGACGATTTCAGCACGTGGGACGCCCCGTACGTGCTCGGGTCCCTGACCCGCCACGAGCGTTTGCAGTACGAGAGCCATCTCTCGAGCTGCCCCGACTGTCGGGCGTCCGTGGCCGAGCTGGCGGGCTTGCCCGGCATGCTCGCCCTCGTGGATGCCGACATCGCGACGACGATGATCGAGCCGCCCGCGCACGCCGCGCCGGAACCACCGCCGCCGCCGATGCCCGAGTTCCCGCCGCCATCGCGGTTGGCCGACGCGGCCGAGCGGCGGCGCCGCCGCAGCGGGTGGGCATCGGTCGGCATCGCGCTGGCCTCGGCCGCGGCCGCGGTGGCGATCGCGGTTCCGATCGCGGTCACGGTGTCCGGAACGCACAACGCGCCGGGGCCGGGCACCAGCGAGCAGGCGTTCGCCGAACGTCAGATGACGCCGGTCGAGCCGACTCCGGTCTCGGCGAGCTTCAAGCTCATCCCGGCGGGTGACCAGACGCGACTCGTGATGACCTGCAGCTATCCCCCCGGCGAGCCATTGCCCTACAACCCGAATCTCGTGCTGTACGCCACCCGGATCAACGGTCTGCAGCAGCAGCTCGGCCAGTGGCCCGCGAGCCCCGGCACCGAGCTGACCATCGATCAGACCATCGAGGGCCCGCCCGACCAGATCCGCTCGGTCGACATCCGCGCGGCGAATACCGGAAAGGTTCTGCTCACCGGCACGGTCTGAGCGACGAGCGATCCCCCGCCAGGCGCTGCCCGCGGGGGATCTCTGCGTCGGCGACCGGTTCAGCGCGTCTGCCGCCGGAAGATCGAGGACGACCACAGGTACCCGGCCGCCGCGAGCCCGACGCACCAGGCGAGCGAGATGATCCCGTTGGCGCCGATCTCGGTACCCATCAGCAGGCCGCGGATGGTCTCGGTGAACGGCGTGAAGGGCTGGTATTCGGCGAACTGACGCAACCCGGCGGGCATGGTGTCGGTGGCGACCAGGCCGCTGCCGAGGAACGGCAGCATCACCAGCGGAAAGGGCGAGTTGCTGGCGCTCTCAGGGGTCGGCGCGAGCAGGCCGAGCGCCACCGACAGCCAGGTGAGCGCGAACATCACCGACGCGAGCAGCGCGAACACGGCGAGCCACTCGACCGGGTTCGCGTTCGGGCGGAAGCCGATGAGCAGTGCGACGCCCGCCATCGCGGCGATGCCGATCAACGCCTGGATCAGCGCGCCGACCACGTGACCGGTCAGCATGGCCGACTGCGCGATGTCCATGGTGCGGAACCGGTTCACGATGCCCTTGGTCGTGTCGGTGGCGACCGCCACCGCGACCGAGACCGTCATGTACGCCGGAATCATCAGCAGCATGCCCGGCGCGAGATAGTCGATGTAGTTTCCGCCGGACGACTTCTCCAGCGCGCCACCGAAGACGAAGTTGAACACCAGCAACAGCACCGTCGGCATCACGATGACGCCGAAGGTCATGCTCGGATAGCGCTTGGCACGCACGAGATTGCGCCGCAGCATGGTCGCCGAGTCGGCGAGGGCGTAGGACATGCTCATCGCACGGGTTCCTTTTCGGTCGTGGGGTGGCCGGTGAGGGTGAGGAAGACGTCGTCGAGGTTGGGGGTGTGCACGGCGAGGCCCTCGACCTCGATTCGCTCGTCGTCGAGCCGGTCCAGCACGGCGCGCAGGGATTTCACGCCGCCGTCGCTGGGCACCGCGAGGGTGAGGTCCTCGTCGTCGTCCGGCGGCGGGGCCACGGCGCCGAGCGCGTCGGCCGCCGTGGTCAAGGCGGCTCGATCGGCGAATTCCAGACGGATGTGGCCGCCCGGCACCAGCCGCTTCAACTCCGCCGCGGTGCCTTCGGCGACGAGCTTGCCCCGGTCGAGCACCGCGATGCGGTCGGCGAGCTGGTCGGCCTCCTCCAGATACTGGGTGGTGAGGAAGACCGTGACGCGGTAATCGTCGACCAGCCCGCGGATGATGTCCCAGATCGCGCGCCTGCTGCGTGGATCGAGCCCGGTGGTCGGCTCGTCGAGGAAGATGATGCGCGGATCGCCGACCAGCGTCATGGCCAGATCGAGGCGCCTGGTCATGCCGCCGGAATAGGTGGACGCCGTCTTGTCCGCCGCGTCGACCAAGTCGAAGCGCTCCAGCAGATCCGCCGCCAGCCTGCGGTTGTCCCGCCGGGACAGATGATGCAGATCGCCCATCAGCAGCAGGTTCTCCCGGCCGGTGAGCAGTTCGTCGACCGCCGAGAACTGCCCGGTCACGCCGATCTGCGCGCGCACCTGCTTGCGCTCGGCGGTGAGATCATGGCCGCCCACCCGGATTTCGCCCGCGTCGGGAGGGATCAGTGTGGTCAGGATCCGCACGGTGGTGGTCTTGCCCGCGCCGTTCGGCCCGAGCAGCGAGAAGACCGTTCCCTCCGGGACGGTGAGGTCTATCCCGTCGAGCACGACTTGCTCGCCGAACGATTTCCGCAGGCCGCGCACCGAGACGGCGGGCACGCGATGGCCGTTCACCATGGTCTTTCCTTTCTGACATTCATTTCACTATGCGCATATGGGCATGTGTTATCCACGCCGCTCCCCTTTTGGGGCGCGGCGTCAGTCGATTCGGTTGCGGCGGTTAGATATCCAGGTCCTCGATCTTCGGCCCTTCGGCCACGTCGACCACCCGCCGGTAGAGCTTGTCGGGCAGTCGGTCCTTCAACTCGTCGAGGGAATCCACCACGACGAAGATGAAGTCACCCCAGTCCTGCTGCCCGACGCCGAGCAAACGCCGCCAGCTTTTCGGGTCTCGCCAGTCCTTGAGCCAATTCGTGCCCGCCTCGGCGGGATACTCGTCCCAGTTCGAATACTGGGCGTGCATCACGAATTTGCCCTTGCGGCTGCGATACACCTGGACGTGCTCGATGCGCGTATCGTTCACCTCGTGCCACTCCCCTAGCAGGGTCCCGGAGAAGCGGACCTGTCGCACACCATCGCGACCGACCTTGAGCACGATCTCGTCATAGCCCTCCAGCCGCCCCTCCTCGAGTTCGATGAACCGGCGCAGCGCCGTGACCACCGCCCCCGAGAGGTTGCCGCCGACCAACTCCTGCGCGCGCTGGAAGAGCGGGAGGTCGTCATCGGCCACGTAGATCGTCTTGTTGGGCATGTCCCAACTATACGTAGATGTATACGTACACGCAAGGTTGGTCGGCACATCTTCTGCTCCGCCGTTGAACCGTTCGGCGACCAGGTCCGTATCACTCGTGTACGCAGTCGAAATTTCGTCAGCGGAAGGGAGTGCGGATGCGGACTCGAGTCGTGGACCATCTGGTGCAAGCGGTTTCGGCGTTGGGCGTGCGCCACATCTTCGGAGTGGACGGCGCCAATATCGAGGACCTGTACGACGCGATCTTCGATGCGCCGGACCACGTCACCGGCGTGGTCGCGAAACACGAGTTCTCCGCGGCGACCATGGCCGACGGATATGCCCGTGGCACAAACGGATTGGGCGTGGTCGCGGCGACCTCCGGCGGCGGCGCGATGAATCTCGTCGCCGGGCTCGCCGAATCGTTCGCGTCGCGGGTACCGGTACTCGCCCTGGTCGGGCAGCCCCCGACCGCGCTGGAGGGCAACGGCGCCTTCCAGGACACCAGCGGACGCGCGGGCGCCATCGATGCGGTCCGTCTGTTCGGCGCGGTCAGCACCTATTGCGCACGGGTGGAAACCGCTGCCGACCTGGCGGATCGGCTGGATAGAGCGGTGCAGGCCGCCCGCCGGGGCGGCCCGGCGGTGCTGCTGCTGCCCAAAGACGTGCAGCAGGCCGACGCGGGCCCTATCGCGCCGCTCTGTCCCGCCGCCAGGACACATCGGTCCGACCGGGCCGGACTCGCTCGTGTTCGCGCCGCGCTCGCCACGGCCCGGCACACCGGGAAGATCGTGATCATCGCGGGCGATCAGGTCGCGCGCGACGACGCGCGCGACGAGCTTGCCCGCCTCGCCACCGCCTTGGATGCCGCGGTGGGCGTCGCGCCGGACGCGAAGGACGTCTACGACAACGCCGATCCCGCCTTCTGCGGCGTCGCGGGCACCATGGGGCACCCGGAACTGGCGGCGGCCATCCGGTCCTCGGCCCTGTGCTTGCTGGTCGGCACCCGATTGCCGGTCACCACCCGCGCCGGCTCGGAGGCCGCGCTCGCCGAGCGAACGGTCGCGAGCATCGGCGTGGCGCCACCGTATCTGCCCGCCATCCATGCGACCAGTACCGATCTGTCGCGAACACTCGCCGAGCTCGCCGACGAATTGGACGACGGCAGTACCGGATCCGAACGCGTGCACGCGACGCAACCGCTGACTTCGCTGCGGGTGCCCGACTCCTCGGGCCCCGGTCTGCGGTACCGGGATGTGGTCGAGGCGATCGATGCCGCATTGCCGGAGGGCACCGACGTGTTCGCCGACGCGGGCAACACCGGCGCGTCGGTCGTGCACCACCTCAGGGTGCCGCGGGACGGGCGGTTCGTGGTCGCCCTCGGGATGGGCGGAATGGGTTACGCCTTCGGGGCGGGCATCGGGTCCGCGTTCGCGCGGCATGCGCGGACCGACGGTGTCCGGCGGACGGTGGTCATCGCGGGTGACGGCTCGTTCTACATGCACGGCATGGAGTTGCACACCGCGATCGAGCACGCCCTTCCGGTCACCTTCGTCGTGTTGAACAACAACGCGCACGCCATGTGCGTGACCAGGGAGCAGCTGTATTACCAGGACCGGTACAGCTTCAACCGATTCCGCCCGGCCGACCTCGGCGCGGGCATCGCCGCGATGTTCCCCGGTCTGCCCGCGTTCTCGGTGCGCACCGTCGGCGAGCTCGCCGCCACACTGCGTCGCTGCCTGGAAACCGAAGGACCGTCGTTCCTTTCGATCGAATGCGATCCCGACGAGATTCCTCCGTTCCTGCCCTTCATTAACGCCGTGGAGCAATCCCGCGATCTTCGATGAACCCCACGCGGCGGCGCCCGCCGACGCCTACCCGAAGGAGTATCACCGTGACCACCAGTTCCCTCCCCGCCCTCAGCGATATCCCGGAACAGGCCGTGCCCGGCGTGCTCCGCATCGAGAACTCCGACAAAGACGCGACCACGCCGATCATCATGGACATGCTGCGGTCGGTGTATCCGCACGAGCAGATCTTCGGCGAATACTGTCCGGTGCAGGCGTACATCGACGCGCCGCCGCGCGAGGTCTACGAATACCTCGCCGACACCAGGTCGCTGGAGGAGTGGACCTACAGCCTGCGCGGGTTCGTGGAGACCGACGAACCCGGACTCTGGCTGGCCTATGACCGGCTGGGCTCGGAGACCGAGATCTTCACCCGCACCGTCGCCAACCCCGACGCCATGACCGTCGACTACCACTGTGCCTGGGACCAGGGACAACACCTGTGGATGATCTACCTGCTGCGCGTGGTCGACGCGCAATTGGTGTTCCACAAGCCGGGTTCGGTGGTGTTGTGGGTCAACTGCAAGCACCCCTTCTACGACGACAACCCGTACCCGGAGTCCGCTCCCCCGAACCGGCCGGTGTGGGTCGGCGACTTCTGGGAGATGTTCTCGGCGGGGCATCAGCTGGAGATGGACAACCTCAAAGCCATCTGCGAGTACCGGGCCGCGCACGGCCTGCCGATCAAGCCCGACTGGATGAAGTGAGGCTCGAGTGACCACCACGCAACAACATCTCCCTGAGGTCAGTCTCGTCGACGTGGCCTCGTACCTACCGGGCGAGCCGGTCGGCACCGAGTACTTCACCCAGTTCTCGCGCTCGGACCGGATGGCGAAGAACGTCATGTTCCGCTCGCCCAAGGGCCGCCACCACGTCGCGCGCGACGAGACCGCGGTGGACATGGTCGAGCGCGCCGTCGCACCGCTGATCGAACGCAACGGCGCCGACGCGATCGCCGAGGTCGACGTCTTGATCACGCACACCCAACTGCCGGACAATCCGGTGCTCGGCTCCGGGCCCGAGGTGGCGCGACGGCTCGGCATCCGTCCCTCGTACGTCTACGACGTGCACAACGGCGGGTGTGCGGCGTTCGTGCACATGATGGCGATGGCCCGGATGATCCTGCAGACCACGCCCGCCCGCACCGCGCTGATCGCGGCCACCCAGAACTGCGCGGGACCGGTGTTCACCCAGACCGATATCCGCAAGCTGGCGCAGGCTCCGGTGCCCGGTGACGGCTGCGGTGTCGGACTGCTCCGCAAGGACGACAGCGCGCCGATTCTCGACATCGAATGCCGGACCTATCCCGAATTCGCCGGCGACATGGACTTCTCCACCAACGGCGAGCGCAAGTACTGGGAGCCGGGCGAGGGCCAGGGCTGCGTCAGCTTCACCGAGTCCAAGATCACCAAGGTGTTCGCCAGGGGCAATCGGCTCGTTCCGGAAGTCGCCCTGGCGGTGTGCGACCGGATCGGCGTGCGGGGACGCGACGTCGACACGTTCGTCACCAACCAGCCGAACCGGCTGTTCCTGCGCAACTGGCACGACGCGCTGGAGCTCCCGCCGCACCGTCACCCCGACACCTTCGATTCCTGCGGAAACCTGTTCGCCGCTGGCATCCCGGTGACCCTGGACGTGGAGAACCGGGCGGGACGGCTGCCCAACGGATCGCTGGTCCTGATGTCGGCGTTCGCGCACGCGGGCGACTTCGCGGGCGCGGCCGCCGTCCGCTGGGGAGCCGCGCGATGAGCGTGCGCGTCGTCGACGGCACCCGGCCGTCGCACCGGTACCGGACGCACCGGGTGCCACCCCGCTTCGACCTCGCTCTGAGCGAGAATCCGTTCCCGCCGCTGCCTTCGGTGTTGCGAGCCGTGCACATGACACTGGCTCAGGCCAATCGATACCCGGAGTTCCTGCCGCGCCGCCTGCCGACGCTGATCGCCCAGCACCTCGGTGTAGGGGCGGACCAAGTGGTGGTCGGGTCGGGGGCGACCGGCGTGGCACTGCAGATCTTGCAGACCCTGACCACGCCGGGAGACGAGATCGTCTACAGCGCACCGACGTTCGACGGGTATCCGATCATGGCCGAGATGGCCGGCGTCACCGCGGTGCCGGTGCCGCTGGATTCGGCGGGGAACCAGGATCTGCGGGCGATGCGGCGGGCAGTCGACCGTCGCACCGCGCTGATCGTGGTGTGCCGTCCGCACAATCCCACCGGAACGGTCATCCCGGCCGACGAGCTGAAGGCATTCCTGTCCGACGTTCCCAGCCGGGTCCCGGTCGTTCTGGACGAGGCGTACGTCGAATTCCTCGGCGCCACCGCATACGTCGACCCACGGGCGCTGATCGCGAAGCATCCCAACCTTGTTGTGCTACGTACCTTTTCGAAAGCGTACGGCTTGGCCGGGCTGCGTATCGGCTACGCCTTCGGCCGGGCCGAGTTGATCGCGCGAATCGGCACACTGCAATTGCCCTTCGGGATGAGCGCGGCGGCGGTGGCCGCGGTCGCCGCCTCGTACGCCGCCGCACCCGAACTCGCCGCGCGCACCCTGCGCATCGCCGAAAGGCGCGACGCACTCCGCAGCGCACTACTGGCTCATGGATTCGCGATACCGGAAAGCCACGCGAACTTCCTGTACGTACCCGGTCCTGGTGCGAACACGGCGCTGCGGCGCGCGGGCATAGCCGCGAAGTCCTACGCCGACGGCAGCGCACGCATCGCCGTCGGCGACCCGGCGTCCGACGACGCGGTACTCCAGGCCCTCACCGCAGAGGGCACCCTTCGCGAAAGGTTTGTTTGAGTTCACCGCTGCCGTCGGCCCGTGTGCGGCGCTGCTGTATCAGTCGTCGTAGTTCGGGGGGACGGACGATTCATCCGAACAGGGCCTGGCGTTGCCAAAACCGCCGTTCGACGGATTCGAGGTAGGTGGAGGGATCAGCCTCGGGTGAGGTCTCCTCGAGTTCGCCGTCGTCGGCGACGTAGTAGATCGCGTTGGTGCGCCGGCCCCCGATTGCGGGCGTGTACACCATCCAGCCGACGCTGAAGCGCTCGGCCGCCAGCCGTCCCGGTGAGGTGCTATCGGTGCCGGAATCGCGGGTGAGTATGTGCTTGCGCACCTGCGCGAGGGCGTGCGCCTGCGGCATGGGTTCAACGGCGCATTCGGGATTGTTCGTGGTCGCGGCCGCCGCGGATGGTGCGGGGTGGAGATCCTCGGTGTACCCGGGACCGACGGGCGTCGACTGCGAGTCGGCGGCGGCCGCGCGTGCGCCCCGCGTGTCGTTCCGCTCTTCAGCGGCGGCATCCACCGCCGCCGCCAGGCTCGGCCGGGTATGCATGACCCTCGGGTCTTCCACCGTGGCACGACCGGTGGCGGCCGAGATGCCCGTAGCACCGCTGTCGCTGGATGACGATTCCGGCTGCGCCGACCCGAAGGGGTAGGACACGACTGGAGTCTTCTTCAGAACGACAACTTGGTGTTCGCCCGATGACGTGTACAGCCACTGCTGCGATTCACTCATGCTTACGGGATCCCTTCGGTGATGCCGGCAGCACCTGCGGAGCCCTCACCATAGGCCGGTGACGGCACGCGGTTGTGCCCACTGCTGACAACGCCTCAGGGCGGCCGAGCAACCGCACGGATCGCACTGACCGTGCTTTTTCGCGGCACTGCGCGTCTGCGCACCGGTGCCCGCGCGAGTGCTATCGGAACTCCGCGGAGGAGGGGATGGTTCGATCGAAGCGTGTGGTCCGATTTCGAGGTGAACGCGGCGCCCGCTCATGGGACGGCCAGTAGGGTCCTGTTCCGGTTCGCTCTGGGACGGTGGGCGGTCGTGCTGCGCCAGACGCTCATCGAGCCGGGTGGCAGCAGCGGGTGGCACTACCACGACGGGACATTGTTCGTGCTGGTCGCGCGGGGGACGCTGGATCATCCCGGTGCGGACTGCGCGCCGGTCACCTACCGGCGCCCGCGGATCTTCCGGGAACCGAGCGGGCCGCGCTACCCGCACGTGGCGCGCAATCTCGGAACGGTGCCGGTATTGCTGTGTGTGCTCTACTTCACGCCGGTCGACAGTCCGTTGTCGCGCAGCGTCCCGCCGCCGGAGTGCGCCGACGCGGGGTGAGCGGCCTCAGCTCGCGGGCTGGCAGGCGTCGCGGAGCGAGCAGGCGCCACAGGAGTTGCCGCAACCACCGGTCTGCGGCGGCGGGGCGATGGCTTCGGCCGCCTGCGCGGCGGCGTTCGCACCGGCGCCGAGGGTGAACAGGGCGACGACGGCAGCGCAGGCCGCGACGGCCAGCGCGACGAAGCCGCCCGCGACCAGCCCGACGAGACCACCGGCGAACAGCAGCGCCCCGGCCGCGATCGAGGTGGGAGCGGCGACCCGGTTGGCGACGCGGAACGTCTCGTCCGTGGACAGCGCGGCCTCGGTGTGGACACCGAAGAAACGATTCCGGGGCAACCGGCCGGTCAGCCCGAGTGCTCCGGTTGTGACGGCCACGACAGCCAGCACGAACAGGACGAGAGCGACGACGAACACCCATGCAGGCTAGCGCATCGTTGCCCCGCGCCCGCCGACGGGCGCCTCGTCCGGCGAACCCGGCCGCAACCGCAGGCCAGCCCGATTTTCGGTCCTGCCGATGCGACGTTCTACCCTGATAGACGAAGTTTGTCGGGGATCGGCGACCACAAGAAGGCAGGACCGTGCAAGACACACGTGCAACCGAAAGCGATGTACCTGAGCACCGGTACAACGCGGAGCTTGCCGGCCGCATCGAGAGCCGGTGGCAGCGGACGTGGGACGAGCGCGGAACCTTCCACGCGCCGAACCCGGTGGGACCGCTGGCCGGTCCGACACCGGCCGACAAGCTGTTCATCCAGGACATGTTCCCGTACCCGTCGGGCGCGGGCCTGCACGTCGGGCATCCGCTCGGCTACATCGCCACGGACGTCTTCGCCCGCTACCACCGCATGCACGGGCGCAACGTGCTGCACGCCCTCGGCTACGACGCGTTCGGCCTGCCCGCCGAGCAGTACGCGGTACAGACCGGCGCGCACCCGCGCGACACCACCGAGTCGAACATCGCCACCATGCAGCGTCAGCTGGACCGCCTCGGGCTCGGCCACGACCGGCGTCGCTCGTTCGCGACCACCGATCCGGAGTACTACCGCTGGACACAGTGGATCTTCCTGCGGATCTACAACGCTTGGTACGACACGGAGCTGAACCGGGCCCGCCCGATCGCCGAGCTGGCGGCCGAGTTCGCGTCCGGCGCACGGGCCGTGCCGGAGGGCAAGTCCTGGGACACGATGCCGCCCGCCGAGCGCGGCGCGCTGCTGGATTCGTATCGCCTGGTGTACCAGACCGATTCGATGGTCAACTGGTGCCCTGGCCTGGGTACCGTGCTGGCGAACGAGGAGGTCACCGCCGACGGTCGCAGCGAGCGCGGCAACTTCCCGGTGTTCCGTAAGCACTTGCGGCAGTGGATGATGCGCATCACCGCCTATTCCGATCGCCTGGTCGACGACCTGGACCGGCTGGACTGGCCGGAGAACGTCAAGGCCATGCAGCGCAACTGGATCGGACGATCCCGGGGCGCGCAGGTGAAGTTCGACGCCGACGGCGAGCAGATCGAGGTCTTCACCACCCGCCCCGACACCTTGTTCGGCGCCACCTATGTGGTGCTCGCGCCGGAACACGAGCTGGTCGACAAGCTGACCGCCGCCGCGTGGCCTGCGGGCACCGACCCCAGGTGGACCAACGAGGGCGCCGCCACACCGGCCGAAGCCGTGGCGGCCTACCGCAAGTCGATCGCGGCCAAGTCGGATTTGGAGCGTCAGGAGAACAAGGAGAAGACCGGCGTCTTCCTTGGCAATCACGCGATCAACCCGGCCAACGGCGCGGCCGTGCCGATCTTCATCGCCGACTACGTGCTCAGCGGCTACGGCACCGGCGCCATCATGGCCGTTCCCGGGCACGACCACCGCGACTGGGAATTCGCGTCCGTCCTCGGGCTGCCGATCATCGAGGTGATCAGCGGCGGCGACCTGGAGCAGGGCGCCCACGCGGGCGAAGGCGCGCTGGTGAACTCCGATTACCTCGACGGCCTGTCCGTCGAGGAGGCCAAAGCGGCGATGATCGCCCGGCTCGAGGCCGACGGACACGGCAAGGGCACCATCCAATACAAGCTGCGCGACTGGTTGTTCGCGCGCCAGCGCTATTGGGGCGAGCCGTTCCCGATCGTGTACGACGAGCAGGGCGCACCCCACGCGCTGCCGGAATCCATGCTGCCGGTGGTGCTGCCGGAGCTGGACGATTTCGCCCCGGTGACCTTCGATCCGGACGACGCGAACTCCGAACCCTCCCCGCCGCTGGCCAAGGCCACCGACTGGGTGGAAGTCGAACTGGATCTCGGCGACGGGCTGAAGCGCTACCGCCGCGACACCAATGTCATGCCGCAGTGGGCGGGCAGTTCCTGGTACGAGATCCGCTACGCCGACCCGACGAACACCGAGACGTTCTGCGCCAAGGAGAACGAGGCGTACTGGCTGGGCCCGCGCGCCGACGTCGGCGGGCCGAACGACCCGGGCGGCGTCGACCTGTACGTCGGCGGCGTCGAGCACGCGGTTCTGCACCTGCTGTACGCCCGCTTCTGGCAGAAGGTGCTGTTCGATCTGGGTGACGTGTCCGCGAGCGAGCCGTACCGGCGGCTGTTCAACCAGGGCTACATCCAGGCGCACGCCTACACCGACGAGCGCGGCGCGTACGTGCCCGCCGCCGAGGTGGTCGAGCGCGACGGCAAGTTCTTCTGGACCGACCCCACCGGCGCCGAGATCGAGGTGCGCCAGGAGTACGGCAAGATCGGCAAGTCACTGAAGAACGCCATCTCCCCGGACGAGATGTGCGATCTGTACGGCGCGGACACCTTCCGCTTCTACGAGATGGCGATGGGTCCGCTGGACACCTCGCGCCCGTGGGCGACCAAGGACGTCGTCGGCGCGCACCGGTTCCTGCAGCGCGCCTGGCGTCTGGTGGTGAACGAGGAGACCGGCGCGGTGCGGGTCACCGACGCCGCCGCGAGCGAGGAGACGTTGCGCCTGCTGCACAAGACGATCGCGGGCGTGGACGAGGATTTCGCCGCGCTGCGCGACAACACGGCGGGCGCCAAGCTGATCGAGCTGACCAACCACCTGACCAAGAGCTACCCGGACGGCGCGCCGCGCTCGGTGGTGGAGCCGCTGGTGCTGATGCTGGCGCCGCTGGCCCCGCACATCGCCGAGGAGCTGTGGGACCGCCTGGGTCACACCGCCTCGCTGGCGCACGGCCCGTTCCCGGTCGCCGATCCGGCGCTGCTGGTCGAGGAGTCGGTGGAGTACCCGATCCAGGTGAACGGCAAGGTGCGCAGCCGGATTCAGGTGGCGGCCGACGCGGACAACGCGGCGATCGAGGCGGCGGCGCTGGCCGACGAGAAGATCGACGCGCTGCTCAACGGGAAGGCGCCGCGCAAGCTGATCGTGGTGCCGGGGCGCCTGGTGAACATCGTCGCCTGACGGCGGGTCAGCGCGGCGGGAGCAGCACGTCGTCGAGCGTGACCATGGACAGGTTGCGCTCCTTGATGATGTCGACCAGCTGTCCGTAGCAGTGGGTGACGGCGGGTGCGTTGGCGTGCCCGATGACGATCGTCTGCGACTGGAAATACCGCCGCGCGCATTCGATCAGATACTCCTCGGTGATCACACCGGAATCGGACAGTGAGCCGTACCACATGGTGGGCACGGTGTAGCCGAGGTCGGCGGCCACCCGGTCGACCGTGGCGTTGTGCCTGCCGAACGGCGGGCGGAAGTACGGGGTGCCGTCCACCCCGAAGTTCTGGCGCAGGTAGGTCTTCGCCCGCTCCAGCTGCCCGGCAACGGCCGACGCGGACAGCTTGGTCAGATCCGGGTGATCCCAGGTGTGGTTGCCGAGCTGGATCTGCCCGGATTCGACCAAGGGCCGCAAGGCGTCCCGGTGGATCGCCCACGAGTCGTAGTAGGCGGTCACGAAGAAGGTGAACCGCGCGCCGGTGTCCTTGGCGAATCGGATGTAGGCGCCGACGACCTCGGGACTGGCTCCGTCGTCCACGGTGAGCGCCATGCTGCTGCCCGGCCCCGGCAGCGCGGTGATCGTGCCCGCCGGGATCGGCGTCTTCGGTCCGCCGGGCGGAGGCGGCAACAACGGCGGTGCGGGCGGCCGGGGCACGCCGCCCGCGGAACCGCTGTCGATCGGGTCGCCCTCGGCCACCGCGCATCCGGTCAGCGCGACCGCCGCGCCCGCTGTCAGCAACGCCAGCATGCGACGTCTGTCCACAACCTGATCCCTCTTGCTCGCTCGAACCTCCCCGCGACGAACCCTCGGGGATGGGGCCGGACGCTAACGAGCGAACTTGACGGGAACCTGAACCCGCGTGGTCTGTTGAGCAAATCACAGGGACGAGAGCACGGCGGTGAGCTACAGCGCGTCATCAGGTCGGTGGCCACCCGTCTCCCCGTCGATCAGCAGGTCGATCGCACGGGCGACAAGCCGATCGGCGACGTGCGTGCGACAGTCGCGAGGGGAACGCGTGGGCCGAGACAGCGCCGTCGGACCCGTACGGGATCAGTACCGACGGAACACGCCATCGGCGATGTGCGCGCCGACAGCCGAGCGAGCGCTTCGGCCGAAAGAGCGCCGCCGGGTGACTCCGGGATCAGTACGGCCGGAGCACGACCTCGGTGGGGTGCGCGTCGCGCGGGGTGTCGATGGCGGAACGCACCGTGTACGCCACGGTCTCGGGGGCGAGGAAGTCCTCGGCCCGGTACTCGCGCCCCTCGCCCGCGATGATCGCCCGCTGCATATCGGTGTCGATTCGGCCCGGATGGATCGAGGTCACCCGCAGCTCCGGCTCCTCCTGGCGCAGCGCGTCGCCGAAGGCGCGCAGGCCGAATTTGCTCGCCGCGTAGGAGGCCCAGCCCGCATTGGCGCGCAGCCCCGCGCCCGAGTTGATCAGCACCACGTGACCCTGGCCCGCCCGCAGCGCGGGCAGCAGCAGCCGGGTGAGTTCGGCGACCGCGATAACGTTGGCTTCCAACGTGTTTCGCCACTGTTCGACGGTGGATTCCGCGATCGTGCCGAGATCGGCGATGCCCGCGTTGTGCACCAGCACGTTCAGGCTCCGGATCGGCTCGACCGCCGCGGCGACGGCGGCGTAGTCGGTCAACTCGACCGGCCAGCCCCGCGCGTCGGGCAACTCCGTCAGGATGCCGCGCAGCGATTCCGCCGACCGGGCGCCGAGCAGCAGGTCGTGGGTCGGCGCGAGCTCCCTGGCGATCGCGGCGCCGAGGCCGCGACTGGCGCCGGTGATCAACGCGGTCCGTTTCGTGGTCGCGGCGGAAGTCATGGGCCCCACCGTAACCGGCTGGGTGAAGAAGGCGTAAAAACCCGTAGCACTGGACGAACGACTAGCGATGCAGGCTGGTTCGGGGCGAGAATCTCGAGCAGCGAATCACGGACGGGGCATGCGAAAGTGAGAACCGCCGAACACGAAGCGGCCACAGGCCGATCTGATGGAGACGAAACGAACACCGCTGAGCGGGCATATCTGCGGGTGACATCGCAGAATAGGGGGATGGCACATCCGGGCTTCACCCCCACTCAGCTCGCGGCCCGCGCTGCCTACCTGCTGCGCGGCAACGACCTGGGCACGATGACCAGCGCGGCGCCCCGGTTGTACCCGCACATGTGGAGCTGGGACGCGGCGTTCGTCGCGGTCGGGCTCGCGCCGCTGAGCGTGGAGCGGGCCGTGGTCGAGCTGGACACCCTGCTGTCCGCGCAGTGGAAGAACGGCATGATCCCGCACATCGTCTTCGCAAACGGCGTGGACGGTTACTTCCCCGGCCCGGCCCGCTGGGAGTGCCGCAAGCTGGCGGCCAACGCGCCCGACGGCCCGGACACCTCGGGGATCACCCAGCCGCCCGTGCACGCCATCGCGGTGCAGCGGATCCTGGATCATTCCCGTAGGCACGGCCGCAGCACCAGGTCCGTGGCCGAGGAGTTCCTCAACCGGCGCTGGCCGGATCTGGTGCGCTGGCACCGCTGGCTGGCGCATGCCCGCGACCCCAAGGAGACCGGCCGCATCACGCTGTATCACGGCTGGGAGTCCGGGATGGACAACTCGCCGCGCTGGGATCGCGCCTACGAGCACGTGGTCCCCGGCGATCTGCCGCCCTATCGCCGTGAGGACGTGCTGGTGGTCTCCGATCCGACCCAGCGCCCCACCGACCGCGAGTACGACCGCTATCTGTGGCTGGTCGAGCAGATGCGCCGAGCGGGTTATGACGACTATCAGCTCGCCTCGACCATGAGCTTCGCCGTCGAGGACGTGTTCGTCACCGGAATCTTCGCGCTGGCCTGCGAGGTGCTGGCCAATATCGGCGAGGAGTACAAGCAACCCCACGCCGACGTGCGCGATCTCTACGCGTGGGCCGACCGGTTCCGCGCGGGCGTCGTCGCGACGGCCGACGCCCGCACCGGCGCGGCCCGCGATTTCGACGTGCGGTTGCAGCGGTGGATCAACACCGAGACGCTCTCGATGTTCGCGCCGCTGCTGTGCGGCGGCCTCCCCCGCGACACCGAGCGTGCTCTGCTGCGCCTGTTCGAGGGCCCGCGCTTCTGCGGCCATCCGGATCTGCGTTACGCGCTGCCGCCATCGACCTCGCCGGTGTCCAAGGACTTCCGTTCCCGCGAGTATTGGCGCGGGCCGGTGTGGCCGGTGATGAGCTGGCTGTTCTCCTGGGTCTTCGCTCGGCGCGGCTGGGCCGAGCGGTCGTTCATGCTGCGCGCCGAGGGCTTGCGCCAGGCCAGCGACGGCAGCTTCGCCGAGTACTACGAGCCGTTCACCGGCGAACCGCTCGGCAGCATGCAGCAGTCGTGGACGGCGGCGTCTGTACTGGATTGGATGGGGTGAAAGCTCAGAACAGTTCTGACACCCCAGTGGTCACACTGGTAACGGCCAGAGCGAATGGCTATCGTCCTGCGGCATGGACATCTGGAGGTCGACCACTCGCCGCGGCGCGGCGCTGTCACTGATCACGCTGTCCGGCATTCTCGTCGCCACGCTACCCGCGACCGCCGCGCCGACCGGTCCGGACGTCTCCTCGTGGCAGCACACCGACGCGACCGTGATCGACTGGTTCGCGGTCAAACGCTCCGGCCACGACTTCGCCATGGTCAAGGCCACCGAGGGGCTCAGCTACGTCAACCCGTACTTCGTGCCCGACAGCCTGCTGATGCGCGCGGCCGGAATGGCTCGGGGCACCTACCACTACGCCCGGCCCAACCTGCCCCCCGAACCGCAGGCCGCGCTCTACGCGGCGGTGGCGCTGGGACAGAACGGGCCGCTCGATCTGCCGCCGGTGCTGGATCTGGAGAACACCGGCGGTCTCGGCCCCGCGGCGTTGATCGACTGGACCCGCCGCTATCTGAACACCGTGGAAATGCTCACCGGCCGCGTCCCGATCGTCTACACCTACCCCAACTTCTGGCGTACCGCGATGGCCGACACCGACGAGTTCGCCGAGTACCCGCTGTGGATCGCCGACTACCGGGGCAACCCCCAACCCGAGGTCCCCGGCGGCTGGTCCACCTGGACGTTCTGGCAGACCACCGACAGCGGCACCATTCCGGGCATCGCGGGCCGCGTCGACCTCAACGTCTACAGCGGCGCCCAGGGCAGTTTCGCCGGTTACGCCAACATGAGCGGCACCGGCAGCGGGTAGGAGCGGAGCCGCTACCCGCCCAGTCGAGTAGCGGCTCCACTCGCGGGAAAGCCGCGGAGGGTGGCCGTGGTTGCAGGGGGCCGGGGGTGCCGCGGCTGTGGTATCAGACCCCGATGCGGCCGCCGGCCTTCTTCCAGACCGCCACCACCGAGGGGCGGGGCTGGGCCGTACCACCGTCGGGCCAGTGCGACAACGGGTTCTCCGGAGTGGCGTCGTCGGCCTCGCCGGGATGCTGCACACACACCATGACCCGCGCCTCGCTGACCACCGGACCGCAGGTCTCCGCACCGCGCGGGACGGTGAGGAATTGCTTGGTCCGGCCGCGATTCGGGCCGTCGAGCACCACGGAGAACAATCCGTCGTTCGACTTCAACGCGTTGCCGTCGGTGGCGATCCACAAGTTGCCGTACGGGTCGAAGGCCAGGTTGTCCGGGCAGGAGATCGGGCTGACCTTGGACTTGTCGTACCCGGCGAAGTAGGTGTCGGCCGCCGCGGGATCGCCGCAGACCAGCAGCAGCGACCAGGTGAACGTCGTGCCGGTGTGGTTGTCGTCGATCTCCAGGATCTGGCCGTTCTTGTTCAGCTTGCGCGGGTTCGCCTCGTCCGGACCCTGCTTGCCGTCCGCGCCGCGGTTGTCGTTGTTGGTCAGCGCCACATACACCTTGCCGGTGTAGGGGTTGGCCTCGAAGTCCTCCGGGCGGTCCATCTTGGTCGCGCCCACCTTGTCGGCGGCCAGGCGGGTGAAGACCGCCACCTCTTCCGCGCTCATGCCCTCGACCAGCGACTTGCCCTTGCCGTCCGCGCCGGTCTCCAGCAGCGGGATCCACTGGCCGGTGCCGGTGAAGCCCTTGTCGGACGGATTGGCGCCGGTGCCGTCGATCTTGTCCGCGTGATCGCCCGCGAGCTTGGCGACATACAGCGTGCCCGCGTCCAGGATGGTCAGATTCTGCCGCATGCTCGCCGCGCCGGTGCCCGGCTGGATCTTGCGCGAGGACACGAACTTGTACATGTAGTCGAACTTCTCGTCGTCACCGGTGTAGGAGACGACGTCGCCGTTCTTGGTGACGTAGATGGTGGCGGCCTCGTGCTTCACCCGGCCCATCGCGGTGTGCTTGATCGGCGTCGAGTTCGGATCCCACGGGTCCACCTCGATGACGTACCCGAATCGGTTGGCCTCGTTGGGTTCCTGCGCCAGATCGAAACGCTTGTCCGCGCGCTCCCACAGGTTGGTGGTCTTGCCCGCGGCGAAACCGTAGCGCTTCAGCCGCGCAGCGGCGGCCGACTCGGTCACCTTGTCCGCGTTGGCGAAGTAGCCGTGGAAGTTCTCCTCGCCGGACAGCACGGTGCCCCACGGCGTCAGGCCGCCCGAACAGTTGGCGAAGGTGCCGAGCACCTTGGTGCCGGTCGGATCGGCCGAAGTCTTCACGAAGTCGCTGCCCGCGGCCGGACCGGTGAGCTTGAACTCGGTGCTCGCGGTGATCCTGCGGTTGTACTTGCCGAAAGCGGGAACGAGCTTGCCGGAACCGGCTTCGCCTTTCACCTCGACTACGGTCAAGCCGTGCGCGGCCATGGTGACCGCGATCTGCTCGTCGGTCGGCGCGTCCTTGTTGTAGCCGCGGAACATGTGCGGGCTGGTGGTGTACTCGTGATTGACCACCAGTAGGTAGCTGTTGGCTTGGCCCTCGATCGGCAGCAGGGCGGCGAAGTCGTTGTTGTAGCCGAACTGCTCGGCCTGCGCGGCGGCGGTCTGCTTGTCGAAGTCGAAGGCGGGCGCGTCCGGGAACAGCGGGTCGCCCCAGCGGATCACGACGGACTGCTCGTAGCCGTCCGGGATCACCACGGCGTCTTCCTTGTTCGGCGCGACGGCGGCGAAGTCGGTGCCGGTTCCGGGCGGGCCCGCGGGCGAGGTGGAGCCCACTGTGGTCGGCTCGCTGTCGTCGCCGCAGGCCGCGAGGACGCTGCCCGCACCCACCGCGAGCACGGCGGCCGCACCGCCCTTGATCAGTCCGCGCCGGTTCATGGAGCTGACGATGTCACCGAAGTAGGCGCCCGAGGAGGTGTTCGGCGCCTCGTGGAAGCACGCGTTCGCGCACTTGTACTCACATGTCACGGCAGCGCGCGACGACTGTCCGTCGTGCTTCACGAAAAGGGCGAGTGGCTGAAGACTCACGGTGACTCCTGGGTTTGGCCGATGGCCGCACGGTAAACCATCCGGACAATCCGGAAGGGACGGCAAAGTGAACAACCGCCCAATTAGGTAACCCTCAAATTGCCGGGCCGCCAGAGCTGGGAACAAACGAGTGCCGCGCCGATTCGATGATCTCGAATCGACGCGGCATCGGTGTCGAAAGGCGGCTTCGCCCGGCTCACCCATCAGGCGTTCACCGGAAGGGCGATGACGACCTCGCTTTCGTTCTCGGGAAGGTAGTGCGCCCGCAGTACCCGGCCCACCTGCACGTGGCCGACGCTGGCCGGTGCGAGGAACTTCGTCACCCGGGTCGCGAAGCTCGAGCCATCGGGCCGGGTGACGACCAGTCCGAGTTCGACCTCGGAGTGACCATCGCGGATATTGCCGGTGACCGACAGCGACTGCACCACCGCCTGGGTGGCGATGCCGCGCTCGGCGATGTCGAGCTTGTGCCGCGTGGTCATGCCCTTGCGGATCAGGGACTCGTTCATCGCGTGCTGCGCGGCGGCCGCGTCGCCGGACAGGTCGACCTCGACCTTGTCGGTCCGGCCGGGCAGGTAACGCACGGGCAGCACCACCCCGGCGCGCAGCAGGGCCAGTTCGGTGAGCGGCACGATCATCTTCGCGGAGGAATGGAAGATCTTGCCGTCCGAGCCTTCCACGCTGAACTCGACGTGGACCTGCGGCTGGTCGTTGACGGTCACGCCGGTCTGCCGCACCGATCGGACGGTGCCGAGGCCGGTGAGCCCGTCGCGGAACTCCGCGCTGTTGCGTCCGGTCAGCGCGCTCAGGATGCCTTCGCCGGTGAACGCGAACACGATGGGGATCAGGGTGAGCGCGATGATCGGCAGCGCCATTTCGACGCCGAGCCAACCCATTCCGGCGGGCTCCCATTCGCTGGTGGGGACGTAGGTGACGGCGTGGTAGACGTAGTAGCCGATCGCGGCGGCGCCGAGGGCGAGGGCGGTCGAACGGATCTTCTTCATGGCGCTTCCTTTGTGAGAGTCGAGATTTCACCGCGCCCCGTCATCCCGGTAGGTCGCCAGGATGACGGGGGCGGATCGGAGGGCATGCGGCGATCAGGCGCCGACGATGGACGAGCAGGCGAAGGTGATGTCGAACTTCGACGTCTTCGGCCCGGCCAGTGGGTTGGTCAAGTCGGGGGCGCCCACGCCCTCGCCGGTGACCTTGAAGGTGTTGCCGTCCTTGACGACCTTGGCGGAGCCGCCCGGCATGCCGTTGCCGAAGCCGACCGCGTAGGGCAGACCGTTGTCGCCGCCCTTGCTGCCCGCGATCGCGACCGCCTGCACGGTGTTCGCGTCGGTGATGGTCGCGCTCACCGAGAGGTTGCCGTAGGCGGAGTTCGCGATGTCGGTCAGCGCGAGCGCCAGGGTGCCGCCCTGCTTGGCGCAGGTGGTGTCGAACTTCGCGTCGAAGGCCTTGCCGTCGACCGAAGCGACCGACTTGCCCGCCGGGGCCGCAGGCTGCGCCGAGGAGGGCGCGGCGGGCGAGCTGCCCTTGCTGTCACCGCATCCGGTGAGCACGCCGACTGCGGCGGCAGCGGCGATGGCGGCGGCGGCGATGCGGAGCGAAGTGGTGTTCATGGTCTGTGTCCTTGTCGTTCGAGGGGCGGCGCCCCTGGTTCGGTTCCTCCGGCCTCCTGTCGGGCCGTTGAGAAAAAGGTAGGAACGATTCGCGCCCTACCGATCCCAGGTTTTCGGCGTTTACGCAGGTAGAGGACGTGCGACTACCCGCTGCTGATCACGAAGCGACGTGGAGTCACGCACGAAACACTTCGGAGTACCGACGGTCGGCATCCTCGACTTGCCCTGTCGGACCTAGCCGTGCGTCGTGAAAGAGTGGTGTCCATTCGATGCAGTCGGGTTCTGCGATTACCCGATTGGGCGGCTGGTAGGAATCTGAAGCGAGGAGCGGCTTGGTGGAAGCGACATTCGATGTGGCCGGGCAGGTGGGGCATCACTATCGCGTCGATGACTATTACGAGGTGGGTCGGGAGAAGATCCGCGAGTACGCGCGAGCCGTGCAGGACTTCCATCCCGCGCACTGGAGCGAGGACGCTGCCGACGAGCTCGGGTACGCGGGCCTGGTCGCGCCGACCACATTCATCTCGATCGCCGCGATGCTCGCCAACCGCAAGCTTTTCGAGAGTGTCATCACCGGCTACGACGTGTTCGTGCAAACCGATCAGGTCTTCGAGATGCACCACCCGGTGGTGGCCGGTGACCGGCTGATCAGCGATGTCGAGCTCGCTTCGGTGCGCCGCATAGCGGGCAAGGATCTGCTCACCGTCAAGAACACCTTCACCGACCAGACAGGCCGGGTTGTGCAGGTCATGCACACGACCGTCGTCGGCATCACCGGCGAGGACGTCGACGCGGGCATCAGCGGGGCGATCGAGCGCGTGGTCATGCACGGTATCGATGTGCCCTCCCGAACCGCCACCGCAGGCCACGCAGCGGCGGACAGGCAGACGGTGACACATCCGGCTTCGGAGCCCCGCCCACACCAATCCACGACCGTCCGGACGCGAGTTCCGCGCACCGGCATCCGCTTCGAGGACATCTCGGTCGGTGACGAGCTTCCCGCACGGATCGCGCGGCTGACGCGGGGCGACCTGGTGAACTACGCCGGCGTCGCTGGAGACGCCAACCCGATCCACTGGCACGACGACATCGCGGCGCTAGCGGGCCTTCCGGACGTGATCGCGCACGGCATGCTCACGATGGGTCTGGGGGCAGGCTTCGTTACCGACTGGCTCGGTGACCCAGGCGCGATGACCAGGTACGCGGTCCGGCTCTCGAACTACACGATCGTGGAAGCCGCCTCCGCCGGAAGTGTCGAGTTCACCGGGCGCGTGAAGTCGCTAGACCCCGACACCAGGACCGCCGTCATCGTCATCGTCGCCAAATCCGCAGGGCGCAAGATCTTCGGCCTCGCCACTGCGGATGTCCGCCTCGCATAGTCGCCAGCACGCAAACTTCGACGCCAGGCCACGCACGGCTGAACCGACCGCATGCCCTTCCAGATCCTCAGCCACCTAACAGCGCGAAACGCGCCATAAAGCGCCGCGTATCACAACGAAAACGGTCCGGCCCCAGTCCATTCGAGGACAGGGGCCGGGCCGCGGTGGTTGCTTACTGCTAGGGGCGCTTGAACTCGCCGTCGTTCACGCCAGCGGTGAATGCGTCCCATTCGCCGGGGGTGAACACCAGCGCCGGGCCGGTCGGGTTCTTCGAGTCGCGGACGCCGACCATGCCGCCTTCGAGGTGGGCGACCTCGACACAATCCTTCGTCCCGCTACGGGTGCTCTTGAACCACACCGCGCCGGATAGATCAACGTTCACCGTTCATACTCCTTCGCAACCTGGAGGACGAGATTTCGGCTCGCAGCCCGGTCCAGTGCCAAGCGGTCCAGCTCGGCAGTGACTTGACGGTACTGCCGCACCTCGTCGGTTTTCTCAAGGTACAGGTCGCCGATGAAGCCTTGGAGGTAGACCACCGGGGGCATGGTGAGATCTGCGGTGGAGTGCCGGGGGAACTCGAGGAGGACGAAAGAACCGATCAAGAGCGCGCGGTAGATGCCGGTCGATGTCGGCACGACCCGTATCGCAATGTTCGCCGACTGTCCGACATCGGCGAGATGCTGAAGCTGTGCAGTCATGACCGAGGCGCTTCCCGCAGTGCGGCGAAGGGCGGACTCGTCAACGAACACATCCATGGCTACTGGGTTCTTCTTGGCAGTGAGCCGCGATCGACGCTTCCGTCCGACCTCCAAGTGCCGCTCAACGTCTTCCACCGGCATGTTCGGGTACTCGGCCCAGATGATCGCTCGCCGGTAGTCGTCGGTTTGCAGCAGGCCGGGCAAGACAGTGCTCTGGTACGACGTAATCCGGTTGGCGGCATCTTCTAGACCTACGAACAGGTTGAAGTCTTTCGGGATCGTGTCCTCGGCAAATGCCTGCCACCAGCCTTTTGCGCCCTTGGTTTCCTTGACCAGCTCTAGGACGACCTGCGTCTCCTTCTCGGTGGCGTTGTAGAGCTGACACAGTCGCTCGATCAGGACCGGGTTGAAGCGCACCGGTTGACCGGTCTCCATCTTCCAGATCGTTGATCGGGCGGAGGCGATCGCGGTAGCTGCGGCATCTCTTGTGATATCAGCGCGCTCGCGCAGCGTCTCCAGCTGCATGCCCAGGATACGCCGGGCGATTGTGGAATCTGTTGCCATCTCGACCTTCCGGAGTGTGTTGCAACTCGAACAAGGATGCGTCAACAACTAAAACGGCAACAGATTTTTGCGAACGTTTGCGTTGAAATCGTCGCGGCGAGGGGGTTTTGGGTGTCTCCTGATCGTGCGCCCGGCGGCGTGAGCAAGCGACGGCGATCTTCCGCTCACGCTTCCGACGCCGGTGCACCGCCCAGCACGGGGGCCGGGGCCGGGCGCACCTACCCGCCTTCTACGTGAGTTGAGGTCTACCGATGGATGAAGGAGCGTTCGGGGACACACCAGTGTCCCGCTGCATGTTCTACCGAAGGAGTTGCGGTTTCAACGCCGTGATCGACCCACCGGAACTCGGCCGGATCGTGATGCGCGCCGGATCGGTGTGGGCGGTGACGATGCCGAGCAGGTTGGGCCGAGCGGTGAAAGCGCACATGCAGAGCAGAGGCGTCGCGCTCGGACCTATTGTCGGACACCAGCGTTCGGGTCGCTGGACGTTCCTCATCAGTCCCGACATCGAAGACGACGACGTCAAACTGTTCGCCGAGATGTTCCGCAGGGACGTGAGCATCGCGCGAGAGGGAGCCGTTATCGCACTCCCCTCCCCTAGCCCGAACGGCTCCATCCGGCAATGGATTGTCCCGGCTCGGAACGCCTTCCTACCGTCCGGCCTTGCTGTCGTCGATGCCGTGCGGGCATGGTCCGACGCGGGGTCGCAGACTGCTACGGCTCCGCGCTATGGCCGGTAACACGATGATGCCCGCGCTCATCGCCTTCGGCGTCGTCTCGTGGCTCGCGATCTGCTTCTTCGTGAGCACGGCGATCCTGGAGTACCGCGTCACCTGCGCCGAAAAGCTTTATCTGGAACTGGCCGCGAGCCGACCGCTCCCATCCGACGCCGATATCCAGCACATGTGTGACCTCACCGAGCCGCGCCGCGATCCGTGGGTGCGCGCGGAGCTGATTCCGGCGTAACGGCTGGCCCTCCATCTGAAGCGTGGCGGCCATACGCACATAACTCCGAAATTCCGTCGCGGCTCCGTGCCGCCGTTTCGCGGGAGGTGTTCGAACACAATGGCAGCCAACGGCGATGCCGAGGCCGACCCGAGCGGACCGTGCTACGACACCAACGTCCTCGCCCGGACGCTTTCGTGGTTGGACCACAACAACCCGCACTGGCCGATGCAAAGCTACGAGGCCGCGCGCACGGCCTACCACCATCACCAAGACTGCCCACCCATGACCTGCGCCACCTACATAGCGGCGCTGTACAAACTGAGGAAATCGGAGGGTCCAGGGGGCGCGCTCCTCGGTACTTCCGAAGATCATCGTCGGCGAGTGATCATGCAAGCCGCCCACGCGGACTCTTCCGTGCGGCGCAAGCACCAACCGGCCCTCGACCACACCCGAGAGCAAGTGTCGCCGCACCCGGAGCAGCCGGACGTGCGCCTGGCGGTGGTGATCGACGGTCACCGCCTGGACTTCGCCGCCTGCCTCACATCCGCACTATGGTTCCTCCAGGAGCAGCACCGACGACAGTTCGTCGACTCCGTCGAGGTGCTTCCCGGCGACACGACCGGCCTACGGCGGTTACCGAACGAACGCCTCTACGACGGACCATGAACGCTCAACGCCAACAGGAAGAGGTCCCGCGAGTGGCGCACGGTGGAGGGGCTTCTCGGGCTTTGCCGCGACCATGTGCCACTCGTGATCTTCCCACCATGCGAACCACATACGTCCGAGGCGGAATCAGCGAGGGGTGACGATGACCTGGTAGGGATCGTCGTAGAGAACATGGCCTGGGTCATCCGATTCCAGACGAGTCCATGCGACGCCGTGGGCGTCCAGTATCGCGAGGTAGCCGCCCACACGGGCGATGAACCGAGTGGCTGAGGACTTGAACCATGCTTCTGCCCGAGGGTGGTGGGTTCGGTCGTAGGGCGAGAGATCGAGTTGCCCGGGATCGATGAGATGTTCCTGATACCAACTATTTTCACGTCGCCGGAACGCCTCCTGCTCGACGGTGAGGAATCCTGACCACGCCAAACCGTTGACCAGGGCGAAAACGCCCGGATAGCGGCCGTGCCGGTTCGGCGACGCCGCTTGGTATCGAACGAATGATGCCTCGGCATCGCCGGTGTCGGAAGCGCACTGCACGAGTTCAGACCAGAACGGGTACTCGACAGAAGCTGGCCGTAAGGTCACCACCGGACAAGGCCGCAGTTATTGCAAAGCCAAAGTGTCGCCGTTACCGAATTCAGCTACCACACGCAGCTTTCCCCCGAGCGCACGAACATAGGCTGCCAGTGTGCCGAGCTCGGTATGTGACATGTCGCCCCGCTCGATATTGGACACCCGCGCCTGCGTAACACCCATCGCCTCGGCGATCTCACTCTGTGTGCGCGCCTGAGCCTTACGGACCTGCGCCAGCCGATAAGCTCGCTGCGCCCCTTCGATCTCTAGCTTTGCCTCGGCGACATGCGCCGGATCGATGAGTCCCTGCGCATGCACGTCATTTTTCACGTCCTTCCAACTACGTGCCATCGTCCTCACTGTCCTTCGTGTCGAGCCATCGTTGATAACGCTTTTCGGCTAGCGGAATGTTGTCGATATACCATTGTTTCCACACGATTATATCCCCAGCGTTATACAACTTCTACGTTATTTCCTACTGCGGCCCGACCTTGGAACTACCGGGCCGACTGCGTGGCGGGAGCACCGGCACCGACCTTCTGGCGGTCGAAATAGGCGGGTCATCTGTCCTCCTCCCTCCGGGGTGATATCGCCACAGCGGAGCCTGGCCCAGGGGCACAGGGTGGTTACGAAGGCCGCCGACAAAGGTCCGCATCCCCTGAACGGCGCGGTGGCTGCTCTAGGGTTCGGAAGATGGGCGCTGTCCTGGGTGATCTGTTGCCGCTCGCGGTAGGGGTCGCGATCTCACCGATTCCGATCATCGCGGCGATCTTGATGATTCTGTCGGCCCACGCGGGCGGAGCCGGTCGCGGGTTCGCGCTCGGCTGGGTCGTGGGCATCCTCGCGGCGACAACGCTTGTGGCGCTGCTGTCCGGGTCGCTGGGTGGTTCGGCTGATCGGCAACCCTCGACGGCGGGCGCATGGGTCAAGATCGTGCTCGGGATACTGCTCCTGGCGCTGGCCGTGGCACAGTGGCGGTCGCGCACCGACACCGAGGTACCCGGGTGGATGCGCGCGGTCGACCGACTCACCGTCGCCAGGGCCACCGGGCTGGGGATCTTGTTGTCGGCCGTGAACCCGAAGAATCTGCTGCTGTGCCTGTCGGCAGGCGTGATCATCGGCTCCAGCAACACCAGCGTCGGCGGCCAGATCGTCGCCGTCGCCGTCTTCACTCTGCTCGCCGCCTCCAGCGTGCTAGCCGTGATTCTCGGCTACATCCTCGCCGCCGACCGGCTACGCAACCCGCTCGAACGCCTGCGCAATCGGCTCCAGGCCAACAGCCACCTGGTGTTGGCCATCGTGCTGCTCATCATGGGCACCGTCGTCTTCGGCAAAGGTCTGCGCGGCCTCTGACAACCTCGTGTTTCGCGATCAGGTCCCGGTGTTTGCCCAGGCCAGGCGAATGGTGTGAATTTGTTCAGGGGTGGGGTCGCCAGGTAGGTCGGCACAATATTGGGCAGCGATCAGCGTGCGGCGCAGCTTGGCGAGCATGTCGGGATAGCTGGGATGGTGTTTGGTGGTGTACCAGCGCGCCCGGCCGCGGTGCTCGGCGACGACGCCCGGTGAATGCCCGGCGAGGTGATACCAGAGGATCACCAGGGTCTGCGTGAGCATCCCGAAAGGGACGGTGCGCTCCACCGCGAGCCGGGTGCGGTTGCGGGCCTCGTCGGCGCCGGTGACATGCTTCGCGTCGAAGAATGCGACCTCCACGGACCACCTCATCGAGTACCGCTCGATGAGTTCGGCTGCCGCGGTGGTGGTGTCGGTGGTCAGCAGCGCCAGACCGGATCGGCGAGGTTCGCGCACGACCAGCACCCGCACCGGCTGGGATCGGAACGCGCCGACAAGGTCACCGGCTGTCACACGTCAGCTGCCATTCCGGTCGCTCAGACCTACCTGACTATCCTGAACCATAGTGCTCGGTAATGCCGAGCACGGTTACACCGCAGCCGTGGAAGTGAACGTTCGGCGTGTAATTGGTTATTGCATCATCTGGATGTGTGGGTGCTCATGTGACACCGGGCAGATTCGGATGATCTGGTCGTTGACGTCGGAGACGCAGATCTGGGTCGGCGTGCTCGGCCCGCCTTGGTAAGCGCCCCATGAGATGTTGGCGGCTTGGTCCTCATACGGAATCCAGTGGTGGATGTCGGATCGCCACTCGCGGCTGGCGATCGTCAGTAGCGGCTCGGTCGGGGTGCCGCAGGTGGGGCAAGGATTCGGATAGGGATCTTGCATGCCCCATCTGATAAAGCCGCCGATCTTCCATCCGGGTGCGATACACAAGAAGTTGTAAGGGTGATCGTCGTCTTCGAGACCGCCGAACTCGACTCCGGGAATCTGGGCCATGGTCCACTGGTCCACTCGTTGCCGAAGCTCCCCCTCGAGCTCCCCTGAGTGCGGGTATTCGATCACTTGTTCCGGATCGATCATGCACGAATCGGGCACCAGGTCTTCCTCGTACTCCGCGGGTTCCGGAGGATCCATCAGAACGTCGGTGATCGCCGCTGCCAACCGCCAGAACAGTGCGGTCTTGGGCATACCATCGTCGTCGTGCTCGAAGGGGCACCACAACACTTGCAGCAGGTCCGCCCCCTCGGGCGGAGACAAACCGGGCACGTCACGGACGTACAACTGCGCGACCGGCACCATCGCAATCGAACCGTCGGAATCCGGTTCCAAATCGTGGTCCTCAGCGTGGCAGTACGGCCATGGCTCGCTCGCCGGCCACAACAGTGGCCCCCCGATCGAACTGTCGTGCGCCGATGGTGTTCCCGGACGGGGGTGCAACCGAGTCGCGGTGCGGGCCAGTGGCGCCAGCTCAGGAAAGACGGCCACGAGATCGACCGGACGTGGCGGCGTAGTGCGAGTCATACAACAACCTCTGGAGGAACGCGGAAACGTTCGATTTCGATGATGGATGGGACCGGCGCGGTCTCGTCCCGAGGCTAGGGGTCCGGGCCTCGATCAACTTCCCATCATTGGGTATCCGCCAGTGCATGGCCTCGGGGGCATGACATCTCGACATGAACTGACATGGCTCCCCTTTATGTCAAGAGGCAGTTGGGAGTTCGCCGTTAGACTGTATGGCGGTAGGTCCGGGCCGCCGCTGATCGGCGAGCATCCGCTGGTAGACGACGTTGGACAGACGCCGTTTGAGTGCCCGCATCGCCTCCATGGAGGTCTTCCCGGCGGCCTTCTTGCTGTCATAATAGCCCCTGCCTGCCGTCGGGTGACGCAGTTGGACCACGGCCATGGTGTGCAGGACGTGGTTGATCTTGCGGTTGCCGGCTCGGGAGAGCCGGTGTCGTTGCTGCTGGCCGGAGGAGGCATCCAAGGGTGCGGTGCCGTTCCAGGAAGCGAACCGGTCCCGGGACACGAAACGGTGGACGTTGTCGGTGTCGGCGAGAAGCCGTGCCGCACCGCAGGGTCCGATGCCGTTCAGATCCATCAGAGTCGACCCGCGTGCGAGAACCAGTTGCTTGAGTTCTTTGTCCGCAGCTTTTGTTTTCCGGTCGACGACCTCGAGATCGTCGATCAGCTCGTTCACCAGCCGTAAACGAACCCGGGCCGCGGCATCGCCGGGTTCAACGGTCTCGGCCAGGGCGCGGGCCTGCATGGCCGACAGAAACCTCTTGGCACCTCCGGGCACCAGTTCCAGCAGCAGCCGGTGAATACGGTTCAACAGTTCGGTGCGGGCACGGCCGAGCTCGTCACGACGATCGACCAGCAGACCCAACGCGACCAGCTCCGGATCCGCCTCTACCCGGCGCAGATTCGGCGACCGCAACGCCGCCAACGCGACCGAATGCGCGTCGACCGGGTCGGTTTTACGGCCGTTGCCGGTGGCGAACACCCGCACCTGCGCCGACAGTTTCGCGGGCACGTCGATGACGGTTTCCCCGTCGGCCACGAGCCGGTGCGCCACATGCCGTCCGACACCGTTGCAACCCTCGATCGCCCATACCCGTTGCGGGAATCGTTGTGCGGCGACGAGCATTTCACTGTATCCGGCGGTGTCGGTGCCGTAACGCCCGGTCGCGAGGATCTTCGCGTCGGAGTCGATGATTTCGATGGTGGCCGAGCGTTTGTGCGGGTCAATGCCGATGATGACCGACATCGGTATCCTTCCAGATCGACGGATCGGTATCCGTGCAGGAAGGCACCGCTACTTCGAGCCTGGGCAGACCCCTTTCCAGCCACGCCCGCACGGTAACTCGATGGGACGCAAGCCATTAGCGAGCCACACCGACGACGCTGGTGGTCAGCCGCTTAGAGAGCCTCCCACCGGGTACCTGGGACTGATCCTGGCCGGGATCGAGCCCTACCACCAGTCTTAAGTAGCCGCTTACAGATCGGGTTCTCCTGGTCGTGGCGGGGTGGTCAGCGCTGGAGTGCGGGACTGTAAAGACTCTTTACACGCTGTCCGGCGGGGTTGGCCGCGCGCCCGTAGTCGGTAGCCGAGAACATCGCCGTACGCGTCGAACACTCGTTTGCCCAAAACTGCGAAAGTGAAGTGACAACCCGTGCGATCGTTCATCCGTTTCGGATGACTCCGCCCCCGCTCTACTCCCAGTTCGCGGTGTCCGGGTCGATGTCGTGGGCGCGCGCGCTGGCGTCGATGATTCGACGGAACCACGTGGCAAGGCCTGCGCGGATGCCGTCGTAGTGGGCGGCGAATCCCGGGTCAGCCTCGTACCTGCGGCCGAGACAGACCTGCATCTGCCTGGTGAGTGGAAAGTACGAAGCGAAGACTTCGCGGTGCCGCTCGACGAGCTGATTCGCTTCTGGGCTCCCCGGTGTGACCCCGGCTTCCATCGCATCCCCGAGGGCACGGTCGAGATCGGCCATGGCGTCGGCGATGGCCTGCCATTCCTCCGGACCGCGAGAGGCTGCGCGTTCGGCGTACTGCTGCCATTGCGTCGTGTCTCCGTAGCGCTGACGGGCTTGGGCGGGCCAGTCCGGCTGCCACTGGGGGCCGAAGATCGCGGCCTGCTGCTCCACGGTCAGCAGCAGGCCGCGCTCGTGGGCGTCGATCATCCGATCCAGTCCGGCGCCGAGTTGCTGGAGCCGGTCGATCCGTTCGGCGATCTGGATGCGCTGCGCGCGCAATGCGCCGGGCACGTCTGCGGCCGAATCGTCCAAGATGGCCCGGATCCTGTCCAGGCCGAGACCGAGCTCACGGTAGACGACGATGCGGTGCAGGCGTTCCAGATCACCTGCGGCGTAGAGCCGATATCCGGCGACGGTGCGCAGCGACGGGCGCGCCAGACCGATCTCATCCCAGTGGTGCAGCGCGCGGACCGTCACGCCCAGACGCGTCGAGACCTGACCGACAGTCAGGCCATCGGCGTCAGTGGCATCAGGCATGCTCAACATTGTCGCCGCGACCGACACCCGGTGGGGTGATCCCGACGGCCTCGAGATTCCGCGCCTCCTGGCTGGCCGGATCGAAGGGCTTCGCCGCGGTGAAAACGATCCGCGCGTTCTCGGGGGTGATCACCTTCACGTCACGGGTGTTCCACGGGGTATCCCGTGGACCGTCGACCGAGTTCGGGCGCAACGCACGACAGTTCTCAACAAGGGAATCGACCTGGCTGAGCACGCACGCGAAACTGAAGCTCACCGCCGGCGCCTGCTCCGGAACGCTCCCCGCCGGGACGAGGAGTACGTCCTGAAAGGCCCACCGGCGCAGATGCACAACTCTGCCGGGAATGCTGAACAGCTCGAAGAACCCGAGCCCACGAATCCAGAAATCCACCGACGCCGCCAAATCGCTCGTGGGGATAGTCACGAACGCGGGCATTCCATAAATGCCACGAAACGGCTCCGGCGGGACCGCGTCCGGGCCGGGATCGGGCACGGGACTGATCTCGAACGCGTTGTAGTAATCACTCATGCACCCCACCTTCCGGCCTCACGCTGCGTGAGGGTCAAGCCGCAGGGCAGAGACATCGCGCTCGAGCTGGGGGCATGGTGGCCTTGTCCTTCGTCAGCCCATGCGGCGGTAGGGCCGAGACTCCGACTGCGGATGAATGGATAGTGCAGGTGTCAGCCGGGCGCCCCACCGGGTACGGGGTCCGGCTGTCGAATTACACAGTCGTCGAAGCCGCCGCTGTCGGGAGCGTCGAGTTCACCGGGCGCGTCGAGTCGCTCGGCCCCGAGACCAGGACCGCTGTCGTCGTCATCGTCGCGAAGTCCCAGGACGCGAGATCTTCGGCCTGGCCACGACGGATGTGCGTCTCGCGTAGACGACACAGGCTTACGCCGATCGCCGACCGAGAGACTGCACGAGGGGCCATGAGGCTCAGTTATCCGGGTGCGTAGAGTTCGGGCTCGAACAACGCTTTGGCGCCAGCACGGGTGTAGAGCTTCCGCTGCAAGGAACGCAGGATCGTGATCGCTTCGGCGTCGCGTATTCCGTTGACGATTTGGAATTCGACACCCGCACCGAATAAGTCGCTGCCGAAAGCCAGTTCGCTCAGAAACAGCACTCTGGCCGTCTCGACCTCGGTCAACATGGTTCCGTCGCGGACAGCACGCCGGAGCCTGGCGGTTTCGTCATCAAACCGATCACGATCGGCGAACCCCAGTGCGCGCACTGGGATCGGCGCGTTCGCCGAGACTCCCACCCAACTGGCAAGAGCCCCGTCCACGAAATCGCGTTCCGCGTGGGTCAGGCTCGACATATCGAATTCCAACAGTATTTCTCCTCGAGTTGTGGTCGCTAACTACCGGTCACCGCCAGGTTTTCCAGGAGGCGTCCCTCCGGTTCCGCCGGGGAGCCTGTCAGGGGCGAGTGACGGATCCGTGGCCTGGTTGGTGAGGCGGATGAACTCACCTAATGGGTCCTTCGGCCGGTACACGGTGCCGTGGTCAGTAGTGCTGGGATCGACGATGACGATGAACCCGTCGTAGCTCATCATCACAGGATTGCCGACTTTGTCCTTGCCCAGACGCTCCATTTGTGGGCCCTGGATGATTTGATAGACCTTCTCTGCGAGCTCGTCCTGCGTCATTCCCTTGAAGTCCTCGCGGTGCTTCGTCCAAGCGTGACCGTAGGCGATCTCCTGAGCCATCCTCATGCCCGGATCTTTGCTCCACCCGCCCGGTGGTTGTACCAGCCCGTCATTGGCGGCCTGAAACAGGATGTCTGTCGACTCGAGTAGCTGAAGTTTCTCGTTGGCATCGGCAATCTTCGCGCCCCATTGGGCGTCCGCTGTCGTCAGAGCCGACACCAGGCCGTTCAGTCGTGACAGCTGCGTGCCCGCTTCCGAACTCCAGTCAGTGATCCCGGTAATGCTCCAGTCGTCGGCAACGGTGACCGGAGCGACGACGTAGTGCTCGAAAATGGTCTTGATCTCCGACAGCGGGTACTGCATGTCGCGGGCAGCGCCTGCGCAGGCAGTACCGAGGTCGTAGAACGCCGTGGCGATCGTACGCATCTGGGTCTGCTCACGGTCGGCCTTGTCCTCGGCCGCGTGGCGGGCTTGTCCCCGCCATGCGAGGTCGTGGATCACGGTGTGCATCGAGTTGGAGGTCTTCAGGACCATGTCCGCGATCTGGTTGGACCTGTCCGCGATGCCAGCCAGCGCCGAAACGTCCCAGCTCAGGACCTCCCCCGGTGTAGGTGTCGCTTTAGTTGCCATCGTGGGAATCAGTCGGGATCAGATCGGTCACCGCAGCCAGTTGGGCGGCGGCTGCCATATCGTCGTCGCGGTAGGTACTCGCCGCATGTTCGAGAAGCTCTGAGAATCGAATAAATCTGGCTTTCAACGTCTCTCGCGCTCGAGATCCCAACGATGTCGTCTGCCCTAGGCTATGTCCGACTGCGGATCCATCCAACTTCCCGTCGACCTGATCGGCGCCCAAGGACGCAACTTCATCCATCTGTGCCGGCAACACAGCCAATGCTTGCGCCGCCGTCCGTAGGCTCTCCGGATTGACGTCGAACACAAGATCCCCCGCTTCAACTCGATCCTCGTCCGGCTCCACCCACCCTAGTTCACCGTGTCAGCTAGTCATCGCGAACCGCTGAACCCCCACACTTTTCTCGGACACAAGGAAGCTATTTCCGGGCCAGAGTTTTGATTCGCACGACTGGGACGACGACCACGCGCACCGCATCCTGGCCCGCTGCGCCGAAGCAGTCCGCCCCGACGGCCGGATCATGATCATCGAACCGGTCGGAGACCGCCACGCGGGCACCGAGTTCGACCTGGCCATGCTCGTGATCTTCGGCGGACGCGAACGCCGCATCGAGGAATTCCGCACGCTCGCCACGGCCCACGGCCTGACCCTCGACACGGTGGCCGACCTGACCGAACAGCGTTGCCTGCTGGAACTGCGCCTCGACCGATGATCCACGGCCCTGCTGACTCTTCGATGAGCTCTCCGGCGTGCATGTTGCCCGGAGTGACCGTGCGAGCTTCCTGTTCAGTACGTCCGCGACTGGGCCGACTTCTGGTTGGCTCGGCATGTCGTCTTCCACCGAATTCTCTTCGAGGGCCTTACCGGCCGCGGGCGTGAGCGCGATGCGGAGTGTGAGCGCGATCTGTCGGTTCCGGCCGTGCCGGAGGTCGGTCGATTGAGGCGGACGGTCGGTGACGGCCTTCCTCGTGGGAAGCCCACGAT
This sequence comes from Nocardia sp. NPDC003999, assembly GCF_053604885.1. Lineage (NCBI taxonomy): Bacteria > Bacillati > Actinomycetota > Actinomycetes > Mycobacteriales > Nocardiaceae > Nocardia > Nocardia sp. NPDC003999. The sequence continues at coordinate 171,169 of NZ_JBSGIB010000004.1, read as the reverse complement.
GCCTGGCTACTCGGCGCGGCGACTGGTGAAGTCGAAGGGTCCGCCGTCGATGCCCCAGGAGATGATTTGTTCGGGGTGAATTCGGATGATCGCGCGTTCCTGGGGAGGGAACGGTGGCTCCTCGTCATCGAGCGCCTCGGCGGTGCCGCGTACCTCGATGCCGCGAATCACGTATGGCTCCAAGGAAACCTGTTGGTCGATGACGAACGAGACCCGGCTGCCTGCCTCGACATTGCGGTACTTTCGACTGGCGCGCATCCGCATGCCCCCGATGTCGATCGTGCCGTCGGCGTTCACCCGATAGCTGGTCGGGTTGTTCTGCACGACGCCGTCGGGCGACACCGTGGCCAGCCGACCGATCCCGGCCTCGGCGAGGAATTGCTGTTCGTTGATGGTGAAGGTCATGTCGGTTACTCCTTGGTGGATTCGATATCAGATGTGTGCCCGGCGATCAGCTGTGAGTTGTCGGGCGCGGGAAGCGCAAGCTGTTGCCTGCCGCGTGCTCTGAGGTCAGAACAGGATCAGCGCTGCGCACAGTCCGGCGATGGCGACGAACTGCAGGGTGACCCGGTATTTCAGAATGCTGTCCCACTTGTCCTGCAGGGCACGGGCATTGGCCGGGATGATGCCGCTTCGCGCGGCGGCGGTCTGCTGGGAATTGATCGGCTTGGCGATGCGGACGTAGAAGGCCAGCCAGGTGAGCAGTGCCGCCACCGTGATCCCCGCCGCGACAGCGGCGCCGATCTGCCCGGCCCACAACGCGATCAGCAGCGTGAGTACCGCGCTGACCACACCGACCACGCCGACGACCGGCATGCGTCTGTCGCCGTAGTAGTGACCCCATCCCGCACTCATGGTCACGGTCGCGTCGTCGAGCTTGCGGTAGACCGATCGGGTGATCATGGCCACGGAGACATCGGTGCCATAGACGATGGCGTTCGAGACAACGGCGGCGGCGGCGATGATCTGGCCGGTGACGATGAGCATTCTCGGCTCGCTTTCCAAATTCTAGCGTCGTTAGGAACTGGAGCAAAGGTAACATTCGCTCGCTATCTTGTCTAGCTTTGCTAGATTTCCGATCGCTACCGCAGGATCTCGCTCGGATCAGCAAGCCGCACATGCGTGTTCCGACCGAGCGGACACCGTCGCCCAGCAAGCCGGTCACCTGACGCTGACAGGTCTTCGGTCCGCCGGATCCGCCGGTGGGACTGGGGCTCATTACCCTCCGGCACTCGTCGACCGGGTTGCGGGCAGCCCGACCGCGCCGGTCCCGGCCCTCGTCGACCGAGTTGCGGGCAGCCCGACCGCTTCGGGCTCGGCGATCGACGGCACCCGACAACCCCACCTCGACGCGGGCGATCCGACCAGCTGCCCGGTGACGCCGCCGCAGCTCGAGCGGCGGCATCACGGCCGCACACCGAGGCCACCCGTACAGACGCACCCCTCTGCCGCGTACCGCGCGATGCGATGGGGCGAAAAATGGCCGTTTCCGGCCCGACCTGGATTCGGCGCACCGGAAACAGGAAACCGCGGCTCGCCGAAACCGCGAATCGGTCACAAACCGCGTACGGAACTACGCGACGAAATCAGGGATGTAAGAGTCTCTGGCAGACAAGAGTTCTGGGAGCGCCCGAGCCAGGGCAGAAATGACGACCCAGATCGGTGCGCTCACCACGGCAGAGGTCTACCGGGTCCACTGGTCGATCAACACCGCCACACGGGCGTCCCGCTGAGCCGGTCGCAGACGTCCGCCGCGGTCCAGGGTCGCCAGGCCGTGCAGGGCGCTCCAACCGACCTCGGTGAAAGTCTCCGGATCGTGCTCGCCCGCGAACGGTGAGAAAGCGGCGAACATGACGGCGAACGCGTCCCGCAGCGGCTGCGAGGCATTCTCGCCGAACGCGAGGTTCACCTTCATCAGGAACATCGCGTCGTAGAGCGCGGGCCGCGCGGTCGCGAACTCGAGGTAGGACCGCGCCACCGCCGCCAACGCCGCGCGCGGCTCACCGCCCGCGGACTCCAACGCCGCGCGGCTCCACGCGGCCATCTCCGCGATACCCTCCTCGGCGACCGCCGTGACGATCTCATCCTTGCCCGCGAAATGCGAATACAGCACAGGCTGGCTGTATTCGATCCGTTCCGCCAACCTGCGCACAGTCACCGCGTCCCAGCCCTGCGACTCGGCCAACTCCCGAGCGGTGTCGATGATCAGCCGGTGCCGCTCGGCGCGCTCACGCTCTCGTCGCGTCTGGATCCCCATAGACCGACTGTAGCATTGCTTGACAATCTAGTGTCACTAGATTTGGTGTCAGCGGCACAACACGGGCGTCACCTAGACTTTCCACACCTCCTGCCGCCACGGCGAGTGTGGAGGCGGTGGTTCTCGTGGCTGTCCGCGTGGAGGGTCGGGACTGGGGCAAGCTGCTGTCAGCGATCCCGAGCGGCGAAACGGGGCGATCATCTACGACCTCACCGACTTGGGCGGGGTGCCGATCACGCGCTACCCGGATGCCAACGGCGTCGCCACGATCCGATGGACACCGCAATCCGCTGGCGCGCACACGCTGACGGCACAGGGATGCTCAGACTCTACGCAGACCGACACACCCGTTGAGATCATCGTCGAGGTGATCGGCGGATAGTCTGCCCCACGCAGGTTGCTATGCGCTCTTCCGTCGTGCACCGCTGGTTGATCGCCTTCCCGGTTGGCCACCAGCAGCGCCTTGTCGAGTTCCGGACGGAGGCGAGCTTGCCGGAAAGCTTGTCGAGGAAGATCTGTCTACAAGAAGAAACTACGGCTGAGCTGGCCGGACTTCGCTTGCCTTGCGATACTTTCCGTGTCCGCCTTCGCCGATGGACCATGTCACCGGCATGCCCGAGGTAATGAGTTGTTCGTCGCCTTTGTACTCCCACAGGCAGAACCACACGTCGCCGGAGTGGCTGGCAATGAGCCCGTCGGAATGGCGGGGCAGCCACCACCGGACCACACCGTCAAGGTCCGGATCGGGATCCTTCGCTGCCTCGGCCTGCCCGAACGGTGTCGAGCCGCCCTGTCCGCACCATCCGTCAAGGGTGGGCAGCAACGGCTGGTCCCCACCCGCAGGGTCGGCGGGCCAGATCTTCCCGCTGCGGGACAGGACGTCGTCGTGGATATGCCAGGCGAGCTCGCATGCCACACCGCTGGGCGTGAACTCGCCGGGGCTGGTGCCGACGAAGACGTTCAGTGCCGGAACGCTGAACTCGATCCACCAGGCCGGTGCAAAAGACATCCGGCGCCGATGCTCGGGGATCCTTTCGTCGATGTGTACCTCGAAGCCGAGAGCCGACTCGATGTCGGCCGCCAGCAGCTCGGCGCCGGCTCTCGAAATCTCCTGATCCACGCCCTTATCTTCCCGCATCTCGGGGGCTGTTCGCCGTGTTGGTCATCGCGGCGGCTCTTGTCGGCCCGCCGCAGCGGCACAACCGGGTACCACGATGCCGATTTCCCCGACGCCGACGACATCGACTACGTCCGCGGTACCTACATCGCCGGTGACCGGGCCGAGCCAGCCGGATAGCCTGCCGCACGCAGGTTGCTATGAGCCCTTCCGTCGTGCACAGCGGGAGGGCTCGTACCGTGCGGCCGGGTCCGCGGGCGACCGGCTGTGTCGAGTCGGCCGCTCTCTCACCTGCCCTGGTTGGCGACAAACCCCTGTACGGCATCGAGGAACTCCGGGCCGCCCATGGCGTATCCGCCGATGGTTCCACCGATCAGCGCACCGATGGGGATGCTGACTCCCCAGACCAGGATCACGCACGCCCCGAGGAGACCGCCCACGATGGCACCGGCGACGACGCCGGGCAGGTTCTTGTTGATCTGCTCCTTGAGCCGGTCGTAGGAGCTGATGTCCTTCAGCTGCGCGGTATCTTCTGCGGTCGGTGTCGAGGTCAGGGTGCGGCCGTCCGCGCCGATGTGCTGCGCGATCGCGATCGAATGCCCGTCGACGTCGTACTGTTGCGGCACTTCGGTCACTGCCGCTCCGTCGCCGGACTCGAGCACCACCGCACCGTTCTGTGCGATCTCGAACCTGCCGTTCTCGACGGTAGTGGTAACGACGCCGTCGACTGGCGAAACAGTGATCTCGTAGGGGATTCCGTGATCCACACCGGAAGTCGTGTACCCCGCAGTCGGCTGCTCCGTTATGGCCGGTTCCGCATGGGCGGTCGCCGCGGTGACACCCACGGCCGAGACGGCCAGGAAAACGGCAGCGGTGATCTTCTCGAACTTCATTCTTCGAATCCCTCCACTCAGCTGCCCCCGATGGGCGGACCGAGTCAGACCTTAGGCCCCGGATTCAATGGTGTGTGGTAAGCCACACCCAGTTCGAAGTCACACCACTTCGAGACAGAACCTAACCGCGATAAATCTCGACGTAAGCGTTGGTCGCCACCGCCACCACACCGGGACCCATTCCCGTGCATCCCGTGGTGACGCGCTGGCCGCTCGGCGTGAAGGGGTAGCTGAGCGCTTGATAGGAGCCGACACCATACTGCGGGAACGGCCCGCTGGCGTAGAGGCCGAAGCAGTCGACGTGCAAGACGTAGTTGCTTCCTCCGTCGGGTTGGCAAGTCGTCGACGCACCGAAAAGGTCTCGCTCGACGACGCAATCCTGCGGCGCCGCTTGGGCGGTCCCGGAACCGACAATTGCGACGAATGCCAAACCCGAAACACCGGCCGCCGCGACGCGTACAGCGGTAGTCAACACTTTCTTCATAGAATCTCCTCCTGTTCAGGGTTCTCTTCGGCCGTCAGCGGCTGGATGTTACGACTGGCAGATCTGAAACCGACAGTGAGTGTGGACAATTCGGTGTCCGATACGAAACGTCCGTCCTGGTGGTGACGGCTTACCTCGGAGCCCTTGAAGAGATAAGCGCTCCGCACAGGTAGCAGCGCGACTGCTTGCGGCGCCGGTTCGTGTACGACCGACGCCGAGGAATCCGTCGTGAGGTTGCCGCGAACCCGCCGGGACGAGAGTCGCGGCAATACACTGCACGCATGCGACGACCGCGCGCCATGGTGCTCGATGAGGTGTGGCGCAGGCTCGAGGGTGTCGAACCGCTCAGCGGCCCGCACGGGGGTCCGCTGCGCCGGACGGTGAAGCTCGTGCTCGACCCGTTGGTGATCCGGCCCGTGCAGCATCCGTTGTGCGCGGGGCCGATCCTGACGGCGGATGGCGCGGTGTTGTTGGAGGCGCGCATTCAGGCGGCGGCCGATGTACTGCGTGCGACGGCGGCCTGGTTCACGGTGCTCAAGCAGGTGCGGCGGACGCTGCGGATCACCGAGGGGCACCCGCAGGATCTGTATTTCCAGCGCTGTTTCGAGCTGGCGACCACCTCGGGTATGCCGGATCCGGCGCGGGCGCGCGGAGTCGCGGAGGACGCACTGCGCGAGATCCACGAGTACACCGCCGGACGCACCACGCAAGCGCTGAAGGAATACCTCACCGACCGCGAGCGGGAACGGGAGCTGGCCGGTCTGCTCGAGCTGGCCTGGCGGCGGCGTCCGCTCACCGGCCCGCCGGGCGGTGACCACGACGCGGAGGTGGACGAGCTGCTGGAAGCCTGTGCGGCCGCACGACTCGGTGAGGACGCCGACGGACAGGAGACCCTGGACCGGCTGATCGCCGCCCATGCGGGTACGCACGCGGGGATCCGGCTGTGGCAGGACGCGTCCGCTCAGGAACTCGGGTTGACCACGCATCCGGTGCCGCCTCGCCCCGCGATCGGTTCTTCGGCCTCGAAATCGACCCTCGGGCTCCCGTTCGATCGCACCGTGTACGAGCGGGTGTTCACCGTGCTCCAGGCATCCACCGAGCGCGCGGAGCTGCCGCCGATCCCCGAGCTGGTCGACGCCGAGATCGCGCGGAGTTGTGCACCGTGGGCGCTGCTGGACGAGTCGCTGCGCGTAACAGCGACGGCGGGGACCGCGCTGGCGACCGGTTTGGCGCCCATCGAGCACCGTCGTGAACAGTCGACGGGCCGACCGCGGCTACGTCTAGCCGAAACAGCGACGGAAACAACGCAATCCACGGCGCATCAGGTGGTGAACAGCCGCTGGCAGCGGGAAGCATACGTGTTGCAGGCGCGGCGGCTGGTGGTGTCCGCCGAGCGGCCCACCGGTCCGCTGGCCGCCATCGCCGCCGAGCTGATCACGCCGTGGCAGCCGTACCTGCGGCGCTTGTGGGTCCGCTTGCACGGCAGAGATGTCCGAGAGTTCGCCGTTTACGATCCGGACGAGCTGTGGGATCTGCTCGACGGTGTGGCGCGTTCGGTGATCCTGGACCATCGCACGCGGGTCAAGCGGGCGCTGAGCGTGCGGGCGAGCGTGGGTGAGCCGGACGCGGCGGAAACGAAGGCGAGCTGATGACGACCGTACGCATCCGCCGCCGCGACGGCCTGTGGATCATCGCGCCGGACGACGCTCCGACCGTCGTGGACGGCGCGGCCGGGGTGGACGTGCTCGTGCTCGAGGTGGCGGGCGGGCATCTGACGTGGAGCCTGCTCAGCGGGCAGACGACCCCGGCGGCGGTGCTCGACGACATCGACCTCGCACAGGAGTGGATCTGGGCGGTGTACGGCCCAGAGGTGGCCATCGCTCTCGACGAAACGAGCGGCAGTGAAGGGGAATACACGGCCGAGCCCGCACTGCCCGACCTCGCCGCGCATGCCTGGCGGCTCGGCTACGCCCGCTGGGCGGCACGCTGGTGGCCCGCGTCGACTCTGGACGGCATCGCCCCGCTGGACGAAGACCTGCTGGAAGACGAGATAGCCACGCTGAGCGAGGAATGCGATCTGATCGTCGACGGCGCCGACGCGACTCCCGAAGAACGCACGGCCGCGCGGGCACTCGGCCGCGCGGAGGATTACGCGCTCGCCGCCGGACCGGCCACCATCGTCGCGCCCGGCGCTCTCGTCCTGGCCAGGGGCAGCGCGGGCTGGGACTGGCATCGCTGCCCGCCGGGCCTGCTCGACGCCTCGGAGCGCGCAGTGTCCTGGGAAGTGGTGCGCGCGGCGGGGACCACGATAGTGCGGGTGAGCGCGGTCGCCGCCCCACTTTCGCCAACGGACCTACCGGCACACCTGCATCCCAGGGCCGGAATTCGCACTCCGGCGGACGCCGCCGACGTGCCGCTGATCCGCGACGGCGAGCTCTGGCGGGCCGAGAGCACGGCTCCGGCCGGAGCGGAAGCGGGCGTGACCGTGCACATCTACGTCCCGGGCGTCGGCGTGGACGAACAGGAGCCGGACGCGGCGACGCGCCGAGCGCGGATTCGCGACCTGGTCACGACGCGGCTGCACCGCGCGGACGAAGCATCCGGCAACTCCGCCGACTCGCTCCTGCTGGCGGAAATCGCCGCTGCCGCATCGGATTCGGACTTCTGATATGACCGAGGCGACTCCGGACGACGGCCGGGAACTGCTCGCCGCTGGCGCCGCCGCATACACCCGCGGCGACCCCGCCGAGGCGAAACGCCTGTTCGAGGACGCCGCTGAACGAACAACCGGCGATATCCGGCTCGGCGCGATCATCAACGCCGCGAGCATGGCCGACGAACTCGGCGACCACGCCGCCTCGCTCGCCCTCTACCGCTCGGCGTTGGCCGAGATGCCCGAACACGCACCGCGATTGCGCCCGAATGCCCTGGTCAACATGTCGCAAGCGCTCCAGCATCTGGGCGATCTCGACGCGGCGCAAGCGGCGCTGGAGCAAGCACGCGCCTTGCTCGCCGACAACACCGACACCGATCTCGGCGTGCTGCGCGTGGCCTGCCTGCTCTCCCTGACCGCCGTCGCACTGCACCGGCAGAACTGGGCCTACGCCGCCGAGATCGCCACCGAATCACTCGACGCGGCACAGCGTTTCGCGCCGCAACTGGCGGGTCACCCGCTGATGAATCTCGCCGCCACCTACTTCGAGACCGGACGCCGCGACCTGGCCGTCGATTTCACGCGGCAAGCGCTCGCCGCGTTCGAGTCCGCGGGCGACCGCAACGCGGTCGCCGAGACCGAACAGAATCTCGCCACCATGCTCGTCCGCCTCGAGCGGTACGACGAGGCCGAGGCGCCGCTGCGATCCAGTCAGGCCTATTTCGAGCAGGCCGGGCTGGGGTATCGGGCCGGGGTCGGACTCAAGACCATGGGATTTCTCGCCGAGGGCCGCGGCGATCTGGCGGACGCCCAGGATCTCTACGGGCGGAGCCTCTCGTATTTCGTCACGTCCAGCGCCGTACTGGATGCCGCCGACCTGCGCATTCGTTCCGCCACCGTGGCGTTCAAGTCCGGGCGGGTCGCAGAGTGCGAGGAATTGCTCGCCGCCGCGTTCGCGGTCTATGCCGAGCGTGGCCTAGGCCTGCACTGCGCCCAGCTCGATTTCTGGCACGCGACGCTCCTGGAAGGCGCGATCGACGCGTCCGAGTCGCCGCCCGCGGAGTTGCTCTGGCGCGCTGTGGGGATCGCCGTTCCCGCCGCCCTGGCCATCGACGCCGTGCGCCACACCTTGCCGAACGGTACGCAGCGCGAGCAGTGGAACCGGCAGATCGCCGACCCCGCGATGCGGCTTGCGTTCCGCTTCGCCTACCTTTCCGGCAACGGTGTCCTCGTCACCGATTTGGTCGAAACACAGTGCGCTGGGACAGCTTTGGCGCTCGATCGCACCGAACGGGCGACTCGCACACGGCTTCCGCTCGATCTGCTCGACCCGCCGGAGGACTTCACCGATCATCCCGGCAACGCCGCCCTGCAACTGGGCGCCGCCTTGGCAGAGGTCGCGGCCGGAGCGGGTCTGCCGGTCGCTCCGCCACCGCGCCTGGCACTTGCCGCGGAAGGCCGAATCGCGCTCGCGCCGTTCATCGCCGCCGCCGAACAGCGCTACGGCCGGGTGATCCGCGACGATCGGGTGCTGACGGTATGACGCGACCGACGGTGCTGGTCCGCATGGCGGACGCGGGAGACATCTACGTGTCGTGGCGATGGGTCGACGACAGCGCGCCTCGCGGCGCGGGAGTGCTCCCGGAGGACGCGGCGATGCGGGCGGTCGGACTGCTCGCCGACGCGCTGCCGCGTCCCGCCGAGCCCGGCGGTCTCGAGCAGGCGCTCACCACCGGCGCGTTCGCCGACTACGAACGGGAATATGCCGTCGCACAGGCGCTTTCGCGAGCACTTTTGCCTTATGGCCTGGCCGCGCAGCTCTACGAGCTGTGGCAGCGCGGCGTGCGCCCGCATATCCGGCTGCAACCGTCACCGCGTGTCGCCCAGGTGCCGTGGGAACTCGTCGCGCCGGATCGCGACGTCCGGCTGATCGACATCGCCGACGTCAGCCTGCTCGCGCCTGCCGGCGTCGCGCAAGCGCCCGGACGGATCGCCCGCACTTGGACCGAGACCGCCGCGCGGCCGGTCGTCGCGGTGCTGGATCCGCGCGTTCCCGGCTTCCGCGCCGATTCGACGCTCGGCTCGGTGCTGGGCCGGATGACCGCTGAAGCCCCGCTCGCACAACGAATGGCGATGTACACCGCGAACGACCGCTTGCGCCCCGCGGTAGCGAACCCGGTCGAGACCTTCCGGCGCACGGATGTCGATCGCGACTGGCTCGGCTCCGTCCTGCGCGCGGGCGCGAGCCGCTTGCTCTACGTCGGACACGTCACCGCCGCCGCGCCCGGATCGGGCCGCAGTGAGGACGCCGAACTGCATCTCGCCTGCACCGCCGATGCCGTCGGCTTCGCGGAACCGTCCCGCACCCACCGGCCGCTCTCGGCCAAAGACCTCCTGCTCGGAACGCATACCATCGAATCGGAACCTGTGGCCGGACAACGACTGTGGCCGATGCCGAGCCGGGTCGCGCTGATCGCCTGTGAGAGCGGCGGCGACCTGCGGTTCAGCGAAGCGCTCGGCTTGACCGCCGCGATGATCACCGGCGGCGCGGAACTGGTCACCGCCAGCCGGTGGCCGCTGCCCACGGATTTCGCCTTTCAGCGCGTCGCGGGCGCACCGGCGCAGGTCCACCCGCTCCAGGAGACGATCTGCGCCATCGACGAGGCGCACGAGCGACCCGACCCCGTGACCGCCATCGCCGAATGGCAGCGCGACCGTCTCACCGCGTGGCGCGACACCGGCCGGATCGAGCATTCCCCGGTGCTCTGGGCGGCCTTCGCCACCGTGTGTGCCTAACTCGGGCAAACCATCCCGCGCGGTCTACATATACCGGTCTACGTGCAGCGATGCCGCGGGAAACGCGCGAGAATGGGTAACGCAACTAGTGCGCAAACCGACACTCAGCTTCGAACGTGTGGATAAGCTCGAACGCCGTCACCCATCACGATTCGCGACCAGGAGAACCAGCAACACCAGTTGGATGACCGCCTCGACCGGCCTCTGAGGAGCCCACCAATGCGCTACTACGCCGTCTACGACAACGACGGAAACCTCGCCACCATCCTCGGGCAACCCGACGACGCGCCGCCGCTGCGCCCCGCCGCCTTCCACCGGGGCCAACGGCTCACGGAACTGGCTCTACCGGAAGGGGCCGTTGACCCCACCGACCCCGACAATCTGACCGCCCTGCTCGACCTGGTCGCCGACCGGCGAGTCGACGCGGCCGACACGCGCGCCCGCCGCTAGTCCGGTGCTCCTCACGCCCGCGTGAGGGCGACCACCGGGATGACCCGGGACGTCTGCATCTCGTGTTCGGCGAAGAACGGATAGGCGTTCTTCAGCATCGCCCAGGTGCGGGCACGGTCGTCGCCGGTCAACGGGGCGGCCAGCGCCGGATAGCTCTCCTCGCCCACTTCTACGGTGACGCGCGGGTTCTCCCGCAGGTTCACGTACCAGTCGGGATGTTTCGGCGCACCGATGTTGGAAGCGACGACGAGCAGGCGGTCGCCGTCGTGGTGGAACATCAGCGGGGTGGTGTACGGGGCGCCGGTTCTGCGGCCGATCGTGGTCAGCAAGATCAGACGGTCGCGTTGCATGCCCTCGATCTCGCCGCCCGCTCGGAACTGGGCGATGGTTCGCCGATTGACTTCCTTGACGTCCACGGTTCACCTCCCTTGCTTGTCGGTGGACGAGACTCAGCTTTCCCTCCGTCCGCACACCGTGTGCGGGGAACGGCGGGATGAACAGCGCCGCCGAGGCATTCACCCGCGATGGGCGAGCAGGTGCTGGATCAGCAGGCGGGTCAGCGCCTCGGGCGCCTCTTCCGGAACCCAGTGCGAGACGTCCTCGAGCATCTCGAATCGGTACGGGCCGGAGACGTACTTTCCGGTCGCCAGCGCCGCGGTGGAGCCGAAGGTCGCGTCCTCGGTGCCCCATACGTACAAGGTGGGAACGCACACCGGGCCGGTCGGACCGGCGAGGTCCATGGCGCGATACCAGTTCAACGCGGCGGTGAGCGCGCCGGGCCGCGACAACCGGCCCACGTAATCCTCGACGCGTTCCTCCGGGATCTTCCACTCGAAGATCCGGCGCAGCGCGGCGGCGTCGTCGGCGAGCAGAGCCCGCTCCGCGGTGCGCGGCTGCCGAAGGGCGATCACATGGTGGGACCGCAACGCTTGATCCTCGTCCTCGGCTATCGCCTGCTGGAGCGCGGAAGGATGCGGATGCGACACCGCGCTGAACGTGCGGACGCGCTCCGGCAGCTCCGCCGCCACTGCCCATCCGACCCGCGCGCCGCAGCCGTGGCCGATCAGGTCGAAGCGCTCCCACCCCAGCGCGTCGGCTATCGCGACCACGTCGCCGACCAGTTCCTCGAGCCGATAGTCGGCGGCTCGCTCCGGCCGCACTCCCGGCGAGTACCCGCGCTGGTCGGGCGCGACGACGCGGCACCCGCCGCCGCCGAGGACGCGGAGCTGGAACTCCCACTCCCGTGCGCATTGGGGGAACTCGTGCAGCAACAGCACTTCCCGTCCGCCGGGAGCGCCGGCGGCCAGTACGTCGAAGGTTCCCGCCCCGGTACGAATCTCGAGTTCTTCGATCACCCGCCCGACTCTAGAACCGGAGACCGACGCGAATCAGTGCTCGTCGAAGTGACCGTCGTGGGCGGCGTGACGATGGCCGTCGTGCAGGTAGTCGACGTGGTCGCCGTGCTGGACGGCCTCGTGGCCGCAGTTCGGACCGTGCCGGTGCGGGTGATCGCGGCATTCGCAGTGCTCGGACCGCTCGCATTCGTCGTAGTGACCCGCGTGTTCGCGATGCAGATGACCATCGTGGGCGTAGTCGATGTGATCGCCGTGCTGGAACGCCGTGTGCCCGCAGTCCGGGCCGTGCACATGGTCGTGGCCGGTGTGCTGGGCGTGTGCTGTGGTCATCGAATTTCCCTCTTTCCTCGCGCGGATAGCTGGAATCGTGATGACAAATACATTAGCAGATGCGCATCAATGAAAGTTGCCCCGAATGTGCTACCGACTCAGAGCACCTGGGCGAGGAACCTCTGCAAACGCGGAGTCCGCGCGTCGTCGAACAAAGCGTCGGGCGTGCCGGTCTCCACGACCTGCCCCTGATCCATGAACACCACGCTGTCGGACACCGTGCGGGCGAAGCCCATCTCGTGGGTGACCACGACCATCGACATGCCGCCGGAGGCGAGGTCGGTCATCAAACCGAGCACGCCCTTCACCAGCTCGGGATCCAGCGCCGAGGTGGCCTCGTCGAAGAACATGAGTTCCGGCTGCATCGCCAGCGCCCGTGCGATGGCCACGCGCTGCTGCTGCCCGCCGGACAGGTTCCCGGGACGGGAATCGGCCTTGTCGGCCAGACCGACGATCTCCAATTGCTCGACGGCCAGCGCCCGTGCTCGATCCTTGGACAGGCCGCGCAGCTTGCGCGGGCCCAGCGCGACGTTCTCCGCGACGGTCTTGTGCGGGAACAGATTGAAATGCTGGAACACCATGCCGATACGCTGCCGCAGCCGGTCCGGATTCTCGGTGAGCACGGACTTGCCGTCCAGCAGCACGTCGCCCTGATCGGGCTCGTACAACCGGTTCAGCACCCGCAGCAGGGTCGACTTGCCCGACCCGGACGGCCCGATGACGGTGACGGTCTTGCCCGCGTCGACGTGGATGTCGATCCCGCGCAGCACGTGGTTGTGTCCGAGCGTCAGATGCAGTCCGGTACCGGTGAGGGAGGCACTCATCTATCCGCGCCCTTCCGTGATCGTGGCCGCCTCCACCTGGTCGATCGGCCGGTCGGGTCGGCCGGTCCGCATCCGGCGGTCGATGTAGTTCACCAGGTGGGTGAGCGGGATGGTGAGCAGCAGATAGGCCAGACCGGCGGCGACCAGCGGCGAGAGATTGCCGGTCTGCGCGTTGAGATCGCGGCCGACGGCGAACAGCTCGCGCTGGGTGGCGAGCAGGCCGAGGAAGTAGATCAGCGAGGAATCCTTGATGAGGGCGATGAACTGGTTCATCAGAGCCGGGAGCACCCGGCGCACGCCCTGCGGGATCACCACCAGCGTCATCGCCTGGCGGTAACCGAAACCGATGGCGCGCGCCGCCTCCAACTGCCCGGCCTCGACCGATTGGATGCCGGAGCGGAAGATCTCGCCGATGTAGGCCGAGGCGAGCAACGCCAGCGCGACCGCACCGAGCCAGTACGGGTTGTTGCCGGTGAGGTTGCGCACCACCGGCCCGACGCCGAGACCGATCAGCAGGATGATCACCACGGCGGGCAAACCGCGGAAGATGTCGGTGTAAACCCGCGCGGGCCAGCGCAACCAGCGAGTCCGCGAAATACCGGCGACCGCGAGCAGCATGCCGATCACGGTGCCGAGCGCACCCGAGACCACCGCGAGGATCAAGGTATTGGGCAGGCCGGTCTTCAACAGATCGGGAAATGCCTTGCGGTACAGCGACCAGTCGAAGAACGTCTCCCGCAACTGCTGCACCGTGGATTTCGGCGCGTTCTGCTCCGTCTCGTCCTTTTTCTTGCCCGCCGCGAGCGCCGCGAAGTCCGGCAGCTGCGGCGCGGGCGCGGCCCGCGAGCCCGGCTTCCAGCCCGGCGGCAGCTCCCGTGGCACCCAGTCGGTGTAGAGCTTGGCGTAGGTGCCGTCCGCGATCACCGCGTCCAGGCCGCTGTTGAGCGCGTCGATCAGCGGCTGGTTGTTCTTGGCGACCGCGTAGCCGACGAAGTTGTCCAGGCTGAAGGTGTTCTGCGACACCGATGTTCCGTCGCCCGGCTTGATCGCGCCTTCCGCTTGGGCGGACGGGGCCACCCAGGCGTCCACCTGGCCGGACTTCAAGTTGGCGTAGGCGGTGTTGTAGTCGGGGAACTTCACCGGGTCCAGATGCAGCTGGTTCACGACGAACTCGTCCTGCACGGTGCCCTGCACCACCGCGATCCGTGTGCTCCGGTTCAGGTCGGCGAACCCCTTGATGCCGCTGCCGCTCGGCACCACCAGGGAGAAGTAGCCGAAGTCGTAGCCGTTGGTGAAGCCGACCAGCTGGCGGCGCGCGTCGGTGGTGGTGATGTTGGACGAGCCCACGTCGAAGCGACCGCCGGACACCTGGGCGAGCAGCCCGGCGAACTCGGTGCCGGAGAACTCCACCTGGAGGCCGAGCTTCGCGCCGATCGCCTTCAGCAGCTCGTTGTCGAAGCCGGTGAACGTGCCCTGCCGGTCGACGCAGATGCTCGGCGGCGCGTCCGAGAGCGTGCCGACGCTGAGCTTGCCGGGCGTGATCAAGCCGAGCTTCGAGACGTCGATCGAGGTCAGCGGCGCGGTGGTCGCGGTGGTGTAGCGGTCGCTGCCCGCGGCGGCCGACGAGGCCAGGTTGGTCGGCGCGGCGGAGGCGGCGGCCGGGCCGGGCGGTGCGCAGAGGTTGCGCTCGGTGCTCGCGTCGTCGGAGCCGGAACCGCACGCCGTCGCGCTGAGACCGACGGCAAGCAATATCACGGCGATCAACGCACGAGACCGAACAGCGGGCAGAACAGCCATGACGGACAACCCTAGCGGCGGAATTCTGCTAACCCACGGCTACCCCAGGGCCGGAATTGCCGGAATCCATGCCGCTGCGGCGGTCCAGAGTTGCGATCACGGTGATTCGAACTCCACACCGCCCTCGCGCAACAGTCGCCGGGCAATCCGGATCAGGCCAGCCCGCTCACCGGTTCCGGGTTGACCTCGTCACGCCACCGCACGGCCTTCGCGACCTCGCTCAGGTCGTAATCCGGTCCGCTGGCCCCGATGGTGAAGGTGGTGACTCCCGCCTCGACGAAAGCGGGCGCCTTCTCCAGTCCCGGCCACTGCACCGAGCGCTCGATGCGCGCCTGGTCGGTGCCGACGGCGGCGCAGTGCTCGGCGAGCACCTTGTTCTTGTGCGCGAGCACGTCCAGGTCGGCGAAGGTGTGCCACATGTCGGCGTACTGCGCGACCAGCCGCAAGGTCTTCTTCTCGCCACCGCCGCCGATCAGGATCGGCAGGTCGCGAGTCGGGCGCGGATTGAGCTTCGGCAGCCGGGCGCTGATCCGGGCGAGCGTCTCCTTCAGCAACTCGAGCCTGCTGCCCGGGGTGCCGAATTCGTAGCCGTACTCGTCGTAGTCCTTCTCGAACCAGCCCGCGCCGATGCCGAGGATGAGCCGCCCGCCGCTGATGTGGTCGACGGTGCGCGCCATATCGGCCAGCAGATCCGGATTGCGGTAGCCGCCGCCGGTGACCAGCGCGCCGATCTCCACCCGTTCGGTCTGCTCGGCGAACGCGCCCAGCATCGTCCAGCACTCGAAGTGCGCGCCGTCGGGATCGCCGGTGAGCGGGTAGAAGTGGTCCCAATTGAACACGATGTCGACGCCCGCGTCCTCGCACCGCAACACCGCGTCACGGATGAGCCGGTACTCCGGCGCGTGCTGCGGTTGTAGCTGAACTCCGATACGAACTGGACGACTCATGGCATTACTCCTCGTCGCTCGGCCCGCCCCCGCCCCGAGGCTACCGGCGCGGTGGGGTTCCCGCAGGTCGCCGCACGATGCTTCCGGCGCGTCCGGCGGGGGCTAGGTTGAGACCCGATGCCGAGCCCGGCGAAGGGAGGTGTCGCCAGTGGCCGACGGCGAGAACGAAGTGGTTCGCGCGGTCGTCTCGACGATGCTGCGCGGTCGCGATCAGCTGATCGCCGAGCTGTCGGCGGTGATGCGCGCGCAAGTCGCGGCGCTCGACCTGGATACCCGGCTGCGGGGCCTGTTCGAGGCGGGCACCACCGACAATCTGATGTCCGTCCTCGACTTCGTGCAGAACGACGCCGCCGAGCACGACGTGCACGCCCCGGCGCGGGCGCTGGTGTACGCGCGCACGCTCGCGCAGCGCGACGTCCCGCTGTCGGCGCTGATGCGGGCGTACCGGGTGGGGCATGCCGGGTTCCTCGACATCGCGATGCGCTACGCGGCGGAACTGGGTGGCTCCGACAGCGCGGCGGCGATCATCCGGATCGTCCATCGCTCCGCGGTGTACATCGACCGGGTGTGCGAGCACGTCGGCATCGCCTACGAGCAGGAGCGCGACCGGTGGGTGGGCAGTCGCGGCGGCCTGCGTCAGGAATGGGTGGCGCGGGTGCTCGACGGCTCGGCCGACGACATCGGCCAGGCCGAGCAAGTGCTCGGCTATCCCTTGTCCGGCCGGCACGTCGCGGTGAACGCCTGGACCGAGCCGCAGCTGTCCGCACGGGCCGCGGTGGATGTCCTGGACGCCGTGCGCGCGGCGCTGGTTCCGCTGCTCGGCCACCCCCGCCGGGCGCTGCTGGTGCCGACCGACGAACGCGAAGTGCGGCTGTGGTTCTCGATCGCTCGGGACACGACCATCGATGCCGAGGCCATCGAGCGTGCCCTGTCGGCACTGGCGTTGCCGGTGCGTGTGGCGGTGGGCGGGCGCGGTTCCGGCGTCGCGGGATTCCGCCGCAGCCTGCGGCAAGCCGATCGGGTGCGCGAACTCGTGCTGCTGGCCGGTCCCGACGCGCCCCGCGCGGTGTCGCACGACCAGGTGGCGGCCGTCGCGCTGCTGGGCGGCGACATCGAGGAACTGCGCCAGTACGTGGCCGACTGCCTGGGTGAACTCGCGACCGGCAACCAGCGCAATCTCTGGCTGCGCGAAACCCTGCGCGTCTTCCTGGCCAACAACCGCAGCTACGCCGCGGCCGCGCAGGAGTTGGCCGTGCACCGCAACACCGTCCAGTACCGGGTGCGGCAGGCACTCGACCTGACCCGCCACGACTTCGACGATCACGATCGCACGCTGCACCTGCATCTGGCGTTGCAAGCCGCCCGCTGGTTCGGACCGGCGGTGCTGCAACCGTGCCCGGTGGCCTGAGCCGCGTCCTTCTGTGCGATGCGCACGAAAGTTGTACGAAGATTCAGCACCGGCGAATATGGCCCACCTCACATACCGGTTCGTACGATTCCTGCGAATGCGCAGCTCAGATGAGGAGAAATCGCTGTGTCGACGCTGGAAACCGTGCGCGGGCCGATCGATTCCGCCGAGCTCGGAGTGACACTTATGCACGAGCACGTCTTCGTGCTCACCGGGGACGTCCAGCAGAACTACCCGGCCGAATGGGGCTCCGAGGACGAACGCATCGCCGATGCCGTGCGACGGTTGCGGGTCGCCTACGACGCCGGGGTGCGGACGATCGTCGATCCGACGGTGGTCGGGCTGGGCCGCTACATCCCACGGATCCAGCGGATCGCCGAGCAGGTGCCGCTGAACCTGGTGGTCGCCACCGGCATCTACACCTACGGGGATGTCCCGTTCTTCTTCCACTACCGCGGCCCTGCGTTGAACGAGATCGTCGGCGCGCAGGTCCCCGACCCGATGGTCGACATGTTCGTCGGCGACATCCGCGACGGCA
Source organism: Nocardia sp. NPDC003999 (assembly GCF_053604885.1). Classification (NCBI taxonomy): domain Bacteria; kingdom Bacillati; phylum Actinomycetota; class Actinomycetes; order Mycobacteriales; family Nocardiaceae; genus Nocardia; species Nocardia sp. NPDC003999. Next base: position 153,320 of record NZ_JBSGIB010000004.1, on the reverse strand, counting down.
TCGCGGGCACCGGGGTCAAGGCGGGCATGCTCAAGTGCGCGATCGACAAGCAAGGGCTGACCGCGGGCGTCGAACGGGTCATGCGCGCGGTCGCCAGGGCCCATCTCGAGACCGGCGTGCCGATCACGGTGCACACCCATCCGGAGTCGCGCGCCGGGCTCGACGTGAAGCGCGTGATGTGCGACGAGGAAGGCGTCGACCCGGGTCGCATCGTGCTCGGGCACAGCGGCGACACCACCGACTGCGATCACCTCGCCGAACTCGCCGACGCCGGCTTCGTGCTCGGCATGGACCGCTTCGGCATCAACCTCGACACCACCTTCGAAGCCCGCGCCGACACCCTGATCGAGATGGTCCGCCGCGGCTACACCGACCGGATGGTGCTGTCCCAGGACGCGAGCTGCTATATCGACTGGATCGAGCCCGCCGCCATGGCCGCCCTGCCGCAGTGGCACTACACCCACCTGTTCGACGATGTGTTCCCCTACGTGCTCGAACGCGATGTCACGGAGGAGCAGATCGACACCATGCTGGTCGACGTCCCGCGCGCGTTCTTCGAGGCGCGCACCCGCTGACGTGGCTCGTCGCCGGCCCGCCCGATAGGATCGCCGCACCCTTACTCGGATCGTCCGGCACGTTCCTGCCGGGATGGGATGTGAATTCGTCATGGCCACTGTGACCTTCGACAACGCGACGCGGCTCTACCCCGGATCCGCCAAACCCGCCGTGGATCGGCTGAACCTGGAGATCGAGGACGGCGAATTCCTCGTCCTGGTCGGTCCCTCCGGCTGCGGGAAATCGACCTCGTTGCGCATGCTCGCCGGGCTGGAGGAGGTCAACGGCGGACGCATCCTGATCGGCGAGAACGACGTCACGCACGCCGAGCCGAAGGAACGCGATATCGCCATGGTGTTCCAGAACTACGCGCTCTATCCGCACATGACCGTCGCGGAGAACATGGGCTTCGCGCTGAAGCTGGCCAAGGTGGCCAAGGCGGAGAAGGAGAAGCGGGTCCTGGAGGCGGCCAAGCTGCTGGACCTGGAGCCCTTCCTGGATCGCAAGCCGAAGGCGCTGTCCGGCGGCCAGCGTCAGCGGGTGGCGATGGGCCGCGCGATCGTGCGGCAGCCGCAGGTGTTCCTGATGGACGAGCCGCTGTCCAACCTGGACGCCAAGCTGCGCGTGCAGACCCGCACCCAGATCGCGCAGTTGCAGCGCAGGCTCGGCACCACCACGGTGTACGTCACCCACGACCAGGTCGAGGCGATGACCATGGGCGATCGGGTCGCGGTGCTGAAGGACGGCCTGTTGCAGCAGTGCGCCACTCCGCGCGACCTCTACCGCGATCCGGCCAACGTGTTCGTCGCGGGGTTCATGGGTTCGCCTGCCATGAACCTGTTCACGCTTCCGGTCACCGATAGCCGGGTGGAGCTGGGCGGGCACGCGATCGCGCTGCCGCGCACGGTCGCGGACGAGGCGGGGAACACCGTGACGGTCGGTATCCGCCCGGAGCATTTCGAACTGGGTAACGGCTCCGGCATCGAGATGGAAGTCGACGTGGTGGAGGAACTCGGTTCCGACGCCTACATCTACGGCCGCACCGTCGCCGAAGGCGGGACCGACGGCGCCGGGGAAACCATCGTCTCGCGCGCGGATTGGCGCAATCCGCCTGCGAAGGGCGCCCGGCTGCGGCTGGCCACCGCGCCGGAGCACGTCTACTTCTTCGACACCGAAGGACGCAGGCTCAACTGAGCACGCTGCCGGGTGGGCCGCACGGCTTCGGCTCTCGGCTCGATCCAGCGCGAGGCGGTCACCGCCGGCGGATCGGCAGCTCAGGTGTGGTCGCGGCATCGCAGGTCGACGGCCCGCTCGGCACAGCGCCGCGAGCGGGCATCAGTCTGTCGCGTCCACTCGACGGCGCTCGCGCCGCTGCTGGGCGTACTCCTCGTTGAGCCGTACGCCCAGTTCCTCGAGTTCGATCTCGCGGCCGGACTCGCTGCGCACCTGCACCCGCACCGGGGCGCCGGTCGACTCCTCGACCAAGAGCAGTGGGGCAGGCCCCGGCTGCAAGTAGGCGTCGCCCCACTGCATGAGCGCCAGCACGGCGGGCAGTAGATCTCGTCCCATCCGGGTGAGCACGTATTCGTGCCTGGTGCGCTTGCCTTCCTCTCGGTAGGGCCGTTTCGCCAGCAAGCCCGCCTCGGTGAGCTTGCGCAACTGGGCCGCGGCCGCCGCGTCGGTGATGCCGACGCGGCTGGCGAACCCGTCGAACCGCCGGGTCCCGTAGTACGCCTCGCGCAGGATGAGCACCGCCGAACGCGTACCGACGATGTCCATCGCCTTGGCGATCGAGCATTCCTCGGCCTTCCACGCGCTGAGATCGGCCAACGGTCCTTCCATCACTGCTGCCATGACGAACATCATACCGGAGCTGACTTGTGTCAACTATTGCCAGGTGTAATCTGACTATGTGTTGATAGAGCCAGGCATGGCGGCCCGGCTCTCGGTCCGGAAGGAAGCACCATGAGAGACGCGGTGATCGTCGAAGCGGTACGCACGCCGATCGGCAAAGGCAAGCCGAACGGAGCACTGTACGACGTCAATGCGGTTGATCTGCTGGCCCACAGCCTGCGCGAGGTGGTGAACCGCAGCGGCATCGATCCCGCCCTCATCGATGACGTGATCGGCGGCGTCGTCACCCAGTTCGGCGAGCAGGGGGCGAATATGACACGGCGGGCCGCATTGGCCGCCGGATATCCCGAATCGGTCCCGGCCACCACCGTCGACCGGCAGTGCGGCAGCAGCCAGCAGGCGATCCACTTCGCCGCGCAAGGCGTGATCGCGGGCGCCTACGACATCGTGGTCGCCGCAGGCGTGGAGTCGATGGGCCGGATTCCCATGGGCGCCAATCTGGTCGGATCGGACGACATCTCCGGCGTCGGCTTCGCCGAGCGCTACCCGGAAGGCCTGGTGTCGCAGGGCATCAGCGCGGAGCTGATCGCGGCGAAATGGGAACTCACCCGCACCCAGCTGGACGAGTTCGCGCTCGCCAGCCACGAGAAGGCCGCGCTCGCCACCAAGAACGGCCTGTTCGCGCGGGAACTAGCGCCGATCAACGGACTCGCCACCGATGAGGGCATCCGGGTCGGTAGCACGCTGGAGACGCTGGGCGCACTCCGTCCCGCCTACTACGACCCGGCCATGGCCGCCCGCTTCCCGCAGATCGGCTGGGCGATCACGGCCGCGAGCGCGAGCCAGGTCAGCGACGGCAGCGCGGCGGTGCTCATCATGACCGGCGAGCGCGCGAAGGAACTCGGGCTGAAGCCGCTCGCCCGGCTGCACAGCTTCGCGGTGGCCGGCGACGACCCGCTGCTGATGCTCACCGCGGTGATCCCGGCGACCAGAAAGGTCTTGCAGCGGGCCGGTTTGCAGCTGTCGGACATCGACCTGATCGAGATCAACGAAGCGTTCTCGCCGGTGGTCCTGGCCTGGGCGCACGACACCGGTGCGGACCTGGCGAAGGTCAACGTCAACGGCGGCGCGATCGCGATCGGGCACCCGCTCGGCGCGTCCGGCGCACGCCTGATGACCACGCTGGTCCACGCCATGCAGGACCGCGGCGCCCGCTACGGCCTGCAAACCATGTGCGAGGCAGGTGGTCTGGCGAACGCCACCATCGTGGAGCGGCTGGGCTGATCCGCTTCTTTCCCAACCGAGTCCATGGGCGGATCTGTGGGCAGTTTTCGACCGGCACCCTCCGCTCGAAAACTAGCCCACACCTGGGCAGATCGAACTCGGAGCAGCGGCAGATCAATAGGAGACCAGCACGACCGCGATCAAGAAGCCGACCAGCCAGGATTCGAGGATCAGCGGCACCGCGATCAGCGGAGTCCAAGCGATCGGCCTCCGGTCGCGCACCTTCTCCAGGGCCGAGACGACCGCTGCGAGCACCGACGCCACGATGCCCGCCCAGGCGATGACCTGTGCCCACGGCAGGTACCCGACGCCTCGGCCCTCGTGTCCGTCGCGCAGGAGCACTTCGTAGAGCGGGACGAAAGCGGCCATCACCCAGCCGAATCCGAGGACGATCACCGACCCCAGCGCCACGCGCAAGGCATCGGCCGTTCGTCGCCGGATGTGCCACGCCATTGCTTCAGCATGACCGGTCAACGGCCGCAGGGCATCTCAAGCGCCTGTGTAGACCTGGGAAGCCAGCGCGACGCCGCCGGCGAACGACAGGACGATGAGCGCCATCGCCAGCACCGGCCAGTACCACATGTACCAACGCTTGATCGCGGCGAGAACAAGGATCGCGGTAACCCCGACGATCGCGGTCGCCGTCCCGCCCCACGACACCGCGAACGCCCAGCCGAGGTATTCGGTGCGGCAGTTGTCCTGACCGCACGGATCTGAGGCGAAGGCGAAGAAGACGGTGAAATAGGCGGCGGCCGCACCCAGAACTACGGCGACGGAGTACAGCACGACTGCGAGTACGACGTCCCAGGTCCGCACCGGCCGCTGCCCTACGGGCGGCGTGCCGTACGGCCAAGGCTGCGGAGTACCGGTGTGGATCATGACGCCAACGATCCCGTCTCGCGCGCCGGGCCGACTCGGGGAAACTACTCGAGTCCGCATGCGCAATCCCGCGATCGGCCGCCGCAGCCGCATAAGCTGGTCGGCGATGAGCGACTCCGCAGCGCAGAACATCGTCTACGCCATTCCGATGCGCACCCGCTTCCGTGGCATCACGGTGCGCGAGGGCATGCTGATCCACGGGCCGCTCGGCTGGGGCGAATTCTGTCCGTTTCCCGAATACGACGACCGGGAGGCCGCCGGCTGGCTGGCCACCGCCGTGGAGCAGGTAACCACCGGCTGGCCCGAACCGGTGCGGGATCGCATTCCGATCAATTGCACCGTGCCCGCCGTCGACCCGCGGCAGGCGCACGCGATCGTGGCCCGATCCGGCTGCCGCACCGCCAAGGTGAAAGTCGCCGACCACCCGGAATCGCTCGCCGAGGATCTGGCCAGGGTGGAGGCGGTCCGCGACGCGCTCGGCCCCAACGGCGCGATCCGAGTCGACGCCAACGCGGTCTGGGATATCGACACCGCGGTGCGCCACATCGAACTGATCGACAAGGCCGCGGGCGGGCTGGAGTACGTGGAACAGCCGTGCCGCACCATCGAGGAACTCGCCGCGGTGCGCCGCCGCGTGGACGTGCGCATCGCCGCCGACGAATCCATCCGCCGCGCCGAGGACCCGATGCGGGTCGCGGTCGCCGGGGCCGCCGACATCGCCGTCCTCAAATGCACGCCGCTCGGCGGAGTCCGCCGCGCCTTGCAGGTGGCCGAGGCAGCCGGGCTGCCCTGCGTGGTCTCCTCCGCCTTGGAGACCAGCGTCGGCCTAGCCGCACAGCTGGCGCTGGCCGGGGCGCTGCCCGAACTCGACTTCGCCTGCGGGTTGGGCACGCTGAGCCTGCTCACCGGGGACGTGACGCGCGGATCCCTGCGTGCGGTCGACGGTTACCTCCCGGTTCTGCGCACCCCACCCGAGCCGGAACCGGAATTGCTCGAAAGCCATCGGCAGCCCGATGCCGATCGCGCCGCCTGGTGGCAGGACCGCTTGGCTCGCGTCAGTGCCCTCGCCGCACAGAAGAACCCGGCCACATAACGCGCGTGGTTGCAACGGGTCCACCTCGCACCCCCAAGCGACACCTGTGTTCGGGGTCAGGCAGGTGTGGCAGCGTGCACCGAACCCCTCAGGATCTGCTATACCCTGCTACTCCCGAGACCGAGACGAGCACGCGTACCAGCGGCGCAGGTAACGCACCAACTCCACGGCCAAGATCAACGCCGACCCCGTTACTCGAGCCTTCTCCTACTCCAGCAGCGCACCTCGATCCCACCAGACCCTACACAGGACCGCTAGGCTCAACATCGCCTCATATTCGCAGGCAGGGCGGCCTAGCGGCCACGATGACAGCCGCCTGGATCGCCATTCCGGTCACCAGGTGAATGCCTGATCGCGGAAACCTGGTAAAGAATCGCCGGCCGCTCACCCGATCCGGACGCCGCATCCCAGCATCGTCGTGCGCAAGAGCAACGCTGCCTCAGGACCGACGACGCCGTCTACGAGGTCCACGTAGCGGTCGCAGAATTCCGGGCCGTGCGGGGCTGCCGACTCGGGGGCGGATTCGAGGTGATGCGCCAGTTCGTGCAGGATGACCAATTCCCGCAGCGCCCACGCGGTGCCGCCGGTGTGCAGCGGAACCGCCAGAACGTTCCCGGCCGCCTCGTAGTGCGCGGCCGTTGTTCCGGCGCGAGAACGGACGCGCACCGCCACGGCGGCCCGCTCCCAGCGCGCCCGCACCCAATTGAGCGCCAGCACCTTGTCCGTATAACTCTGTACGGATTCCACCGAGGCGAAGCGGCGCTCGATCGGCAACGTGAGCTGCGAACCATAGAGTTCGACGGTGCGCACACCGTGCTCGTCCGCGCGATCGAACACCCCGCGTACCAACTGCTCGGCGTCGTAGACCTTGGCACGCTGGCCGTCGCGCACGGTCATCGCCGCGCCGCCGATCCCACGGGCGGCATCGGCCTGTCGCCGAGGTGCGCCGACCGGACCCCGGCAGCCGCTCGCCCGGTTCGGCCCGTGACGTCCACGCCGGTCAACCGCCCTCGGAAGAGTTCAACTTCTTACGCGCGGCGGGCAGTTCGGGCGAATTACCGATCCGTGCGGCCCGCCCCGCCCGGTCCCCCGCCGCCCGCGCCGCCGCCGAATGTCCCGCCGACTCCTGCGGCCCGCGCCAGGTGCCGCGCGCCTCCGACGTCTTCGCGTAGAAGTCTGTGAGCTCGATCTCCTTGTTCCGCAGGGCCAGCGCCGTCCCGGACACCTCGGCGTCGCGTGGCAACACTTCGGCTTCCACCTCGGCCTTGACCTCCGACAGCCGCCGCCCGATCCGCGCGGCGAACGCCATCTGGAAATTCAGCCGCGCCGTCACACCGGCGACCGGCGCCTGCACCCGGCGCCGCACCTGGCGACCCCACCGCTTCTCCACCACGATCTTCTCGACGGTGGCCGATCGGTAGGCCCCCGACTTGATGTACTGGTCGGACGCGCGCACCATCTGCACGAGCAGGCTGGCGTAGAGCGCCTCGCAGGTGTCGATGTCGGAGTCGAACCCGTAGGCGTAGACCTGTGTCGAAGTCCGGGCGACGTCACAGCGCACGTCGTTCGCGGCCGCGATCGCGACGAACAGCTGGACATAGGTGCGCAACCCGCGTTTGCCGGGCTCGCCGATCGGAATGATCCGCTGCACCGGTGTGGGCCTGCGCTCGCGTCCCGCGATGTGCGCCCGCGCCACGGCGAGGTCGATGGACGACTTAGTGGCCAGCCGCTGAGCAGCGGCGAGAAACGCCTCGGCCTCGTGTTCGTTGTCCGTGCACTCGGCCTTGCGCAGCAGCCCACCGATGCGCGTGAGCATCCGATCGGGAACCGCGTTCGGCGAAGACATCGCGCCCCAGCCTAGTGGGCGAGTTCCAGCCACTGTCCCGCACGCCGGATCGGCACCATGTATCTTGCCTTGTGCACCGGCAGGGTGTGCTGCCGCTCACGAACGATCCTGGAGTGTTTGCGATGGCTGTGAAGAAGGTGACGTCCCTACGTTCGTCGCTCGTACCGCGGGCCGCGGTGGCCCTCGCGTCGGTCGGGCTGCTGACCGCGACGTTCACCAGCGCCTGCTCCAGCGACAGCAGCGGGAGCCCGATCAGCCAGAATCTCACCGGTCGCGGCCCGATCACCTACGTCGAGGGCAAGGACACCACCGAGACCGGCGCGGTGAAGCAGCTGATCGAGCGCTGGAACGCCGCGCACCCGGACGAGCAGGTGACGTTCAAGGAGCAGTCGAACGACGCCTCGCAGCAGTACGACGACCTGGTCGAGCACATGCGTTCCAAGCAGTCCAACTACGACGTGGTCGCCTTGGACGTGCCGTGGACCGCCGAGTTCGCCGCCAAGGGCTGGATCCAGCCGTTGAAGGATTCCTTCGCCATCGACACCAGCGCGCTGCTGTCCCCGCCGGTCGCCAGCGCCACCTACAACAACACGTTGTACGCCGCGCCGCGCAACACCAACGGCGGCCTGCTGTTCTACCGCAAGGATTTGGTGCCGAACCCGCCCAAGACCTGGAACGAGCTGCTGGCCCAGTGCCCCATCGCGCGCCAGCAGAACATCGGTTGCTACGCGGGTCAGTTCGCGCCCTACGAGGGTCTGACCGTGAACGCGGCCGAGGTGATCAACGCCTACGGCGGCAGCTTCGTCGGCGCCGACGGCAAGACCCCCACGGTGAACAGCCCGCAGTCCCGCGCCGGACTGAAGGTCCTGGTCGACGCCTACAACAACGGCGACATTCCCAAAGAGGCCATCACCTTCAAGGAGCCCGAGTCCAGCAACGCCTTCGCGACGGGCAAGCTGATGTTCCTGCGCTCGTGGCCGTCCACCTTCGGTGACGTCGGCGGCGAGGCCTCCGCCGTGAAGGACAAGTTCGCGGTCGCCCCGCTGCCGGGGGAGAACGGCGTCGGCGCCTCCACCCTCGGCGGCTACAACGCGGCGATCAGCGCGTACTCCAAGAACAAGGCAACCGCGCTGGACTTCCTGCGCTTCCTGATCAGCGAGGACGCGCAGCACATCGTCGCCGCGGGCGCGCTGCCCTCGGTGCGCGCGTCCATGTACGACGACCCGGCGCTGATCGCGAAGATGCCGTACCTGCCCGCGCTCAAGGACTCCATCGCCAGCGCCGTGCCGCGCCCGGTGACGCCGTTCTACCCCGCCGTGAGCAAGGCCATCCAGGACAACGCCTATGCTGCGTTGAACGGAACCAAGTCCGTCGACGACGCGATCACCGGTATGCAAAAGGGCATCGAAACCGCTGGATCGTGAGCGGTTGAACGCAACGGACCCGACGAACCCGCAGGAGAGAAACGGTGTCGGATCCTTCGGGAACGGCGACTAGCGTGCCGAAAGACGAATTCGTTCCGGCCAGGCGCGGCTTCGCCGCCAGGCTGGCCTCGGAGCTGCGTCGCTCCGGGAAAGCCTGGCTGTTCGTCACCCCCGTCCTGATCGCGCTCGCGGTCGTCATCGGTTATCCCGTGTTCCGGGCGCTGTGGATGTCCTTCCAGAAGGACTCGGGACTCGACCCGGCGACCGGCATGTTCGTCGAAGGCGGCAACGCCGGGTTCGACAATTACACGCACTGGCTGCTGCAACAGTGCCAGATCGCGACCGGCGAGACGGTGCCGTGCCCGACCGGCAATCTCGGCTCGCAATTCTGGCTGGCCATCGGGGTCACGCTGTTCTTCACGGTCGTCACCGTCGCGCTGGAGGCCACGATCGGCCTCGGCATGGCCATGGTGATGGGTAAGACCTTCCGTGGCCGGGCGCTGCTGCGCGCGGCCGTGCTGATCCCGTGGGCGATCCCGACCGCCGTCACCGCGCGGTTGTGGGAATTCATGTTCCAGTACGACGGCGTGGTGAACCGCGTGCTCGGCACGCACATCCTGTGGACTTCGGACCCGTGGCCCGCCCGGATCGCGGTGATCGCGGCCGACGTCTGGAAGACCACGCCGTTCATGGCGCTGCTGCTGCTGGCAGGCCTGCAAGTCATCCCGGCCGACGTGTACGAGGCGGCTCGCGTCGACGGCGCGTCGGCCTGGCAGCGGTTCACCCAGATCACGCTGCCGCTGCTGAAGCCGGCCCTGCTGGTCGCGGTGCTGTTCCGGACCATGGACGCGCTGCGGATGTACGACCTGCCCGCGATCATGACGCTGGGCAACCCCGCCACCCGCACGGTATCCATCCTGGTGGTCGATCAGGTCCGGCAAGGCCCCAACAGCGCGGCCGCGTTGTCCACGATCACCTTCCTTTTGATCTTCGCCGTGGCGTTCGTGCTGGTGAAGATCCTGGGCGCCAACGCGGTTCGTACCCAGGAAGAACAGCGGGAGGCGCACTGATGTCCGTGCAGACAGCGGAGCAGGCCGTGACGAGCGAATCCGCCGCGGCGCCGGTGCCGTGGACCAAACGCATCGGCTCGGTACGGCTGTACCTGGGCGCGCTGATCGTGCTGGTGTGGGGGCTCGCGCCGTTCTACTGGATGGCGGTCACCGCGTTCCGCGATCCCGACTACACCTTCGACAACACTCCGTGGCCGACCCACGTGACGCTGGAGAACTTCCGCAACGCGTTCGACACCAGCCGCGGCAACGACTTCGGCAAGGCGCTGGTCAACAGCCTCGTCATCGGCTCCATCACGACGGTGATCGCGCTGGGGATCGGCGTGCTGGCCGCGTACGCGCTGGCCCGGCTCACCTTCCACGGCAAGTACGTGGTGTCCGGACTGATTCTCAGCGCCTCGATGTTCCCGGTGGTCGTCCTGGTGACCCCGCTGTTCCAGCTCTTCACCAACCTCGGCTGGATCGGCGAATACCAGGCGATGATCATTCCGAACATCTCGTTCGTGCTGCCGATGACGGTCTACATCCTCGCGTCCTTCTTCGCCGAACTGCCGTGGGAACTCGAAGAAGCCGCGCGGATCGACGGCGCCACCAAACTGCAGGCCTTCCGCTTGGTGATGCTGCCCCTGGCCGCTCCCGCCGTGTTCACCACCGCGATCCTCGCGTTCATCGCGGCGGTCAACGAATACCTGCTCGCCCGTTTGCTTTCCAGCGACAAGACCGAGCCGGTGACCGTCGCCATCGCCCGCTTCTCCGGCAACAACCCGCTGGTGCAGCCGTACGCGGCGATCATGGCGGCAGGCACGATCGTCACCATCCCGCTGGTCGTCATGGTCCTGATCTTCCAGCGCCGGATCATCTCCGGCCTCACCGCGGGCGGCGTGAAGAGCTGAGTCTTTTGCCGCTTCGCTCGAAACCCGTGGTTGAGCTGGTGTGGTGGCGTTGGCGGGATCGCTAGGGACAGATAGTTCGCCGCTTCGCGCAGCACGCTTATGGTCTGCGTGCACCGCTGTGTCAACGGCCCGAGAAGTGGAAACCCGGTTGTGAACGTACGCGGTAAACTCGGCCTTTCGATGCTCTTTTCCGTCCGTTCGTGCAGGTGAGTTCGTCCGACGCTCCGGGAGGAGATGATCGTGAGCTCGTTCCGCAAACCGCGTGAACGCAGGCGTGGCGCCAAGGGGGGTCCTCCGACCGCACCGTATGCCTCGATCGCGGGCTGGACGCAGCGGCCCGATACGCCGAACCGGAACGCGCGGGAGCGGCGCGAGCGCGCGGCGGCTCGCCGGAAATCGCGACCGACCGCGCCGCGCCCCACGGAGCCGGATCGTCCGCCGCGCAGCCGGGCCGAACGCATCCGCCGCCTGCTGCTGGCCTTGTTCATCATCTTCGGCGTGGTGCCCGCGCTGCTGTCGGTCCTGGCGTACTGGAGCGCCGAGATCCCGGATCCGAATGCGGTGCAGACGAATCAGATCGCGACCGTCTTCGCCGCCGACGGCAGCACCGTGCTCGCGAAAATCGTCCCGCCGGACGGGAATCGGACGCCGGTGCCGTTGTCCGATGTGCCGCGTCCGGTGCGCGACGCGGTGCTGTCGGCGGAGGACCGCAATTTCTATACCAATCCCGGCTATTCGACTTCCGGCTTCCTGCGCGCCGCGCGAGACAATCTGCTCGGCAAGGACAACGCGGGCGGCGGCTCCACGATCACCCAGCAGTACGTGAAGAACGCCTTTCTCGGCTCCGAGCGCACGGTCACCCGCAAGATGCGCGAGCTGATCATCGCGGCGAAGATGGCACGGCAGTGGAGCAAAGACGACATCCTCGCCGCCTACCTCAACACCATCTACTACGGCCGCGGGTCGTACGGCATCGGCGCGGCGGCCAAGGTCTACTTCGACAAGCAGGTCGACCAGCTGACCCTCGCGGAGGGCGCGGTGCTCGCGGCGCTGATCCGCACGCCCTCGATCCTGGATCCGGAAACCCACCTCGCGGACCTGAAGGCCCGCTGGCGGTACGTGATCGACGGAATGGTCGAGATGGGCGCGCTCGCGCCGGGCGATCGGGACGCGACCACCTTTCCGCCGATCATCCCGCTCAGCCAGATCCCGGACGAGAACGTGGCTCGCGGCCCCGAGGGCCTGATCCGCAACCAGGTCGTGCGCGAGCTGCGCGACTCCGGCATCAGCGAGCGCGACTTGAACAAGGGCGCGCTGCAGATCACCACCACCATCGACGCCAGAGCGCAGCACGCGGTACTGGGCGCGGTGCGCGACCGGCTCGGTGCGCAGCCACCGGAACTGCGCGCAGCGGTGGTGTCGATCGATCCGCGTTCCGGCGCGGTACGCGCGTACTTCGGCGGCTACGACGGCATCGGCTTCGACTTCGCCCAGGCGCCGTTGCAGACCGGCTCGGCGTTCAAGGTCTTCGCGGCGATCGCCGCGCAACAGCAGAGCATTCCGCTCTCCCGCGTGCTGGACAGCTCCCCCGTGACCGACCGCGGTACCCGGATCACCAACGTGGACGGCGAATCGTGCGGCAAGTGCACCATGGCCGAGGCGCTCAAACGCTCGCTGAACACCAGCTTCTACCGGCTGACCATGACGATGTTCGACGGTCCTCAGTCCATCGCGGACGCGGCGCACGCGGCGGGGATTCCGGAGGAGCTGCCCGGCGTCGCGGGCAAGACCCTTACCGAGGACGGCGGGAAACCGCTGAACGGAATCGTCCTCGGGCAGTATTCGGTCCGGCCGATCGATATGGCCTCGGCGTATGCCACGATCGGCGCGTCGGGCGTCTACCACCGGCCGTACTTCGTGCAGCGAGTGGTGACCGGTGACGGGCGGGTGCTGCTGGATCGCGGCGAGCAAAAGGTCGGCGACCAGCCGCCCGCGGGTCAACAGCGCATCTCCAAGACGATCGCGGAGAACACCGTCGAGGCGATGCTCCCGATCGCGGCCTACTCCAACGGGCACGCGCTGAAGAACAACCGCCCATCGGCAGCCAAGACAGGTACCACGCAGTTCGGCGCGAGCGAGTCGAACAAGGACGCGTGGATGATCGGCTTCACCCCGTCGCTGTCCACGGCGGTGTGGGTCGGAACCGATCAGCCACAACCGATCCGCACCGCACGCGGAGCCGACATCTACGGCTCCGGCCTGCCCGCCGACATCTGGAAACAGGTCATGGACGACGCGCTCGACGGCGCTCCGATCGAACAGTTCCCTGGTGCGCAGGCTCCGGGCGCGCAAGCCCCGGCCCGGCCGAATCCGAGCAAGCCGCCCTCCGGCGGTCCCTACGACATCCTGAACCCACCACAGCCGTCATCGCAGCGCGAGCCCGTCGTCATCATCCCGCCCAGCCCGCAACCGCCCAGCGAGGTCGAGATTTTCCCCGGACTGAGCATTCCGGTTCCTGGATAGCGATGATGCTGTGACCTTCCGTGGCCCGGCGGAACGCATGACATGGCAGCATCGTTTGCCAGAGTGAGAGCGAACAGCGAGTGCGTCGGAACGGGCCGACGCCGAAACCGCGAAAACAATGCGGAAGGATATGCGCCCGAGCGACGACAGCGCGGCGCGAGCGACGGGCCCGGAGGCGGTAGCCTGCGTCACCACGGAGGGCACCGGGACCGACGCCAATTGAGGACAGACGAGACATAGGGGCTACGCCGGTGGATTTCAATGTCGTTGACCAACCCGAGACGCTGGTGGCGGGAACAGTGCTTCGCAGCCCCGCGCTCGCGGTCGAGGGGCCGCGCCGCGCGAAAGTCGAAGAGGCGTGGAAGCGCAACCTGGCCCGCAAGCTGCCCGGACCGCCGACCACCGCGTACGTCGACCACGCGCCGGAGATCAATTCGTACCTGACCCATATCGTCGGCTACCGCTGTCACGGCTTGGCCGACCTGCAGCCCGGAGACGTGCTCGCCCGGGTGCCCGCCGGGCGCTTCGCCCGGTTCGTCGCCAGTGGAGACAATCTCGGCGACACCATCGTGAGCATCTGGCGAGCAGTGTGGGACGCGGAGGCCGCGGGGCGACTCATTCGCGCTTATACCGGCGACTGGGAACACTATCCGGACGCACGGACGGTGGAAGTTTTCGTGGCAGTGGCAGACGATCAGGGCAACGGGTAGGAACAGACAGTGGACTTCGAGATCGTCACATTGCCGCAGAGCATGGTCGCGGGCCTGACCGTGCCGCTGGCCGGCCGGGAGGTGACCGCGCGTGACCTCGACCTGGTGAACTTCACCTGGGATCGCTATCTGGCGCGGGAGAAGAACGTGCCGCGGGTGGCGGCCTACATCGGTCAGAACGACCACGCCGTCGCCGTACTCGGCTACGAGATCGGCGCGATGGACGAGCTGGACTCCGGCGATGTGCTCACCATCATCCCGCAGGGCCGCTACGCCAAGTTCGTCGTCTCCGACAAGCCCTACGACCTGCTGCGCACCGCCTGGGCACAGGTGGCGAAGGCGGAGAACGCGGGAACCATCACCCGCTCCCACACCGCCGAGGTGGAGCGCTACACCGGCCCGGCGTCGGTGGAGGTCTACGTCTCGCTGGACTAGCGCGGACGCCGCACAACGCAGCCGGCCGGAGGCTTCTGCCTCCGGCCGGCTTGCGTCGGTGTCACCGAATCACTCGGCGCCGATGATGAAGGCTTCCAGCTGGGCGCGCGCGATGTCGTCGGCGAGCTGCTGCGGCGGGGACTTCATCAGGTAGGCCGAGGCGGGGATGACCGGTCCGCCGATGCCGCGGTCCTTGGCGATCTTCGCCGCGCGTACCGCGTCGATGATGATGCCCGCGGAGTTCGGCGAGTCCCACACCTCGAGCTTGTACTCCAGGTTCAGCGGCACGTCACCGAAGGCGCGGCCTTCCAGGCGGACGTAGGCCCACTTGCGGTCGTCGAGCCAGCCCACGTGGTCGGACGGGCCGATGTGCACGTCGTTGGCGCCGAGTTCCTTCTTGAGGTTGCTGGTGACGGCTTGGGTCTTGGAGATCTTCTTCGACTCCAGGCGCTCGCGCTCGAGCATGTTCTTGAAGTCCATGTTGCCGCCGACGTTCAGCTGCATGGTGCGGTCGAGCTGCACACCGCGATCCTCGAACAGCTTGGCCATCACGCGGTGGGTGATGGTCGCGCCGACCTGGCTCTTGATGTCGTCACCGACGATGGGGACACCGGCTTCGGTGAACTTCGCCGCCCAGACCGGGTCGGAGGCGATGAACACCGGCAACGCGTTGACGAACGCGACACCCGCGTCGATCGCGCACTGCGCGTAGAACTTGTCGGCCTCCTCCGAGCCCACCGGCAGGTAGGACACCAGCACGTCGACGTTGTTGTCCTTCAGCACCCGCACCACGTCGACCGGCTCGGCCTCGGACAGCTCGATGGTCTGCGCGTAGTACTTGCCGATGCCGTCGAGGGTCGGCCCGCGCTGCACGACGACGTCGCTCGGCGGCACGTCGGAGATCTTGATCGTGTTGTTCTCGCTGGCGAAGATCGCCTCGGCCAGGTCGAAGCCGACCTTCTTGGCGTCCACGTCGAACGCGGCGACGAACTTGACGTCGCGGACGTGGTACGGCCCGAACCGCACGTGCATCAGGCCGGGGACGGTCGCGGATTCGTCCGCGTCCTTGTAGTACTGCACGCCCTGGACCAGCGAGGAGGCGCAGTTGCCCACACCCACGATGGCGACGCGAACCTCTGTGGCGTTGTCAGCCTTCTTGACGTCACTCATGGCCGATATTTCCCTCTTTCTGTGGTGCCGCCTTCGTCGATTGCTCCGCCGCAATCAACTCGTTGAGCCAGCGCACTTCGCGCTCGCTTGATTCGAGTCCGAGTTGATGGAGCTGCCGGGTGTAGCGATCCAGCGACCCGCTGGCCTTCTTGATCGCCTCCCGGAGCCCCTCTCGGCGCTCCTCGACCTGACGCCGCCTGCCCTCCAGGATCCGCATCCGCGCTTCCGCGGGAGTGCGGCTGAAGAAAGCCAGATGAACGCCGAAGCCGTCGTCGGTGTAGTTCTGCGGCCCGGTGTCGGCGAGCAACTCGCTGAACCGTTCCCGCCCGGCCGGGGTCAATTGATAGACCCGTCGCGCGCGGCGTGTCGTCGCGCCCGCGGGGATCTCCTCGGCGATCAACCCGTCCGCCTGCATGCGGCGCAGTGTCGGGTAGAGCGATCCGTAGGAGAAGGCACGGAAGGCCCCGAGCAGGCCCGTCAACCGCTTGCGCAGCTCGTACCCGTGCATGGGCGCTTCCAGGAGCAGCCCGAGGATTGCCAGTTCGAGCACCGGGCTTCACCCCCTGACTGTGTACAGAACCTAACCGATGGATGCGACTTTCCACTATATCGGAGCGATACATCTGTGCACAGCCGTAGGCCCGGTGCGGCCGAACTCGCGGTTCAGCGAGTGGGTGGGAAGACCGCTAGCGGCTCGCCCGCGAAAGTGGTCGTCAGGTAGCCGGACGAGCCGTCCTTGCCCGTGACGTGGATCTCCACGACGGCGCCGCGATCGTATGGACCGTGCGTATCGAACTGCACGATGACCAGGGTGATCACGCCGTCCGGGCACCTCACCGTCCGCGGCGCACCGGCCAGCAGGCCCGCGATGGCGGGCACGTCGATGGCGGCCAGGTCGAAGCTGCGGGCCCCGCGTTCCCGCTGGGAGGTCCCGGAGGTGCGGAAGTCGCCGTTGTAGTGGTAGTCGCCGGTCTCGGAGGCGCTGCCGGGCTTCTGCCGGTCCACAACCGCATACTTCGGATAGAACGTGACCTCGTCGGCGTTCATATCGCCGAATTCGGCCCGGTACTCCGCGAGGAAATAGGCCAGCCCCGCGCCGGTGGTCAAGTCGGGAACGTCCTCCCCGAAGCCGGGCAGATCGACACCGCAACGGCTGATCCCCCCGACCATCGCGCCTGCCACCAGGGCCGCGACGACCACCGACACCGGCGCCAGCCAGCGGCGCGGACGCCGCCGGTCGACCCGGACCACCGGGGCATTCGCCAGCCCGTCGGGGATCTGCAGATCATCGATCAACGCCTCGAGCTCGCCGAAGGACTTCGCGCGCATGGCTCGAGCGGTACGCGCGGCGTGCTCGTCGGCGGTGAGCTGGCCGTCAGCGAGCGCGGCGTCCAGCAGCCCGCACACGTCGGCGCGGTCGGTGTCGCGGGCCCGGACGTCGCTGTATCGGGTGGTCGCCATCGCTCATCCTCCGAACGGCCATACGCGGCGCACCTCGCCCGTCGGGGTCAGCACGAAGTGGCCGCTTTCTTTCACCGCGTTGCTCACGTAGACCTCGATGACGGGTTGCCCGGCAGCAACGCCGTACCCGGGAGACAGACCGTTCACGCCCACCTTGAAATGCGTGACGACGCCGCCGGGCACTCGGGTCATGGTGGCCGCGTCGGCGAGAGCCCTGCCGATCGCCTCCACGTTCAGTCCGGCCAGATCCACCGACGGCGTGTCCGCCTTGCGTGTCTCGATCTGCATGGACTGGGCGAAACCACCGCGGTAGTCGTACTGGACCTTCCGGTTCGGCTGGCCGGGCACAGCCCGGGTGAGCGAGGCGTGATCACCGTGCATATACAGCTCGTCCACCTGGAGGTCGCCGAATTTCCGCTGGTAGTTGCGCAGGAAGGTGGCGATCCCCTCGGTGGTGACCAGACTCGGCGTCGGAACCACCACGGGCTGCACCGCCCCCACGTCCACGACCGGCGGGGCTTGCGCCGTGGATCGCGGTTCCGCCTCCTTGGTGACCGCGAGAAAACCGGCGCAGGCGGCCAGCGCCGCTGCCACAGCGACCGCGGCCCGATACCACTGGGGTCGATGCGACCGCGGCGGTCGCGGCGCGGGGGCGACGTCGCGTGGCCGCTGGAGATCCGCGACCAGATCGTCCAGATCTCCCAGGGTGCGCGCTTCCGCGGCGAGTTCGATGAGGGCGTCGTGCTCGTCTTCGGACAGCTGGCCATCGGCACGGGCGCGGTCGAGCAGTTCGCGCGTAGTGGCGCGATCGGCATCGCGCGCCCTGGTGTGACCGGGATAACTGCCGCCGGAACCGGAGCGGCGCAATACTTTTCGCGCGCCCGACGGGCGCCGCGCGGCGAACCCGCGCGCAGCGGCCGGGGTTTGCAGGTCGGCGGTGAGCGCGGCCAATTCGCCGAGCGTCTTCGCCGCCGCGGCCTGCGCGATCCGGTCGTGGTACTCGTCGGCGCCGAGCTGCCCCTCGGCGTAGGCGGCATCCAGAAGACCGGATGCGTCGGCGCGGTCGAGATCACGCGCTCGCATGCGCCCGGATGCTGCGGTGGACACAGACGGATCGTAGTCCGGGTAGCGGCGCGACGCGCTGGATCGGCCCGGTCGGGAACGGTCAATCCGCAGCAGCCCGGGGCGGCCCGATTCCATCCCCGCTACTCTGGTTCTCGTGCGAATTCAGCGGCAAGTTGTCGACTACGCCCTGCGGCGCCGGTCGCTGCTGGCTGACGTCTATGCGGGCCGGGTCGATGTCGCCGAGGTGTGTGATGCGAATCCTTATCTCTTGCGTGCGGCGAAGTTCCATGGCCGCGGGAGCGAGGTCACATGCCCCATCTGCCGGAAGGAACAGCTGACCCTCGTATCCTGGGTCTTCGGCGACGGCCTGGGGCCGGTCGCCGGATCGGCTCGCACACCCGAGGAGCTTGCGCGACTCGCCGAGACGCGCGAAGAATTCTCGGTTCATGTCGTCGAGGTATGCCGGACCTGCAGCTGGAATCATCTGGTGCAGTCCTATGTACTCGGTTCCGCGCCGGCACCGCCGCGACGCCGCTCCGGGACACGCGCGAACCGGCGCACCGCCGCCGAATGAAGTGCCTGGGTCGTCCCCGGCGGGTGACTCGCGGAGCCGGCATGCGTCCGCCGCGGTGACGACTACCGCTGATTGCCACCTGGACCGCTACGAGTTATGGAGATCTTGTCAGTGAATTCGCCCTACGAGCCCTACGGCGATGAGCCACATGGCGGTCGTCCTCCGCAGAGTTCACGTCCAAGTCCCAACCCGTATCAGAATCCCCGTCCCGGACCACCTCCCGGCGCCCGTCCGGTCCCGCCGCCCGGTGCGCGCCCTCTCCCCGGTGAGCCGCGCGGCCCCCAGCCGCCGCGCCGTCCCGGCCCTCCGCCGAACGGTCGTCCTCCGCAGGGCGGCCGTCCGCCCCAGCCGGGCCGACCGCCACAGCCCAACCGCGGCGCGCCCAATGGTGGCGCTCCCGGCCCCCAGCCTGCCCAGCGGACGCAGCGGCCGGCTTCCCTGACCGAGGCGGTGAACGAACGCGACAGGCGCGGCCCCGCCACCGGACCGCGTCCGGCCACCGGCGCACGTCCGGCGGTGGACCGTGACGGACGTCGCGTCACCGGTAGCGGCCCCACGACCGGCGAACGCAGGCAGGCCGCGGGCGGTCCGCCGTCGGGCCCGCCGCCGCGCCGCGGCGGCAGCGGCGGCTCCGACGGGCCGGGAAGGCGGCAGCCCGGGCAGCAGAAGAAATTCCCATGGCGGATCGTGCGCCGCACCCTCTACGTGCTGATCGCGCTGGCCATTCTGCTGCCCAGCGGCATCTTCCTGGCCGCGTACACCACGGTGTCGGTGCCGCAGCCGGGGGACCTGAAGTCGAACCAGGTGGCGACCATCTTCGCCTCCGACGGCACCTCGGTGATCAGCAAAGTGGTTCCGCCGGAAGGCAACCGGACCGACGTCACCATCGACCAGATCCCGCCGCACGTACGCAACGCGGTGATGGCCGCCGAGGACCGCGACTTCTACACCAACCCCGGCTTCTCGATCTCCGGCTTCGCGCGCGCGGCCAGGGACAACGTTCTCGGCCGGGAGAGTGCGGGCGGTGGCTCGACCATCACCCAGCAGTACGTGAAGAACGCGCTGGTCGGTGACGAGCACTCGCTAACCCGCAAGATGCACGAGCTGGTCATCTCGGCCAAGATGGCGCGGCAGTGGAGCAAGGACGAGATCCTCGCCGCGTATCTGAACACCATCTATTTCGGTCGCGGCGCGTATGGCATCGACGCAGCGGCCAAGGCGTACTTCGGCAAGCCGGTGTCGGAACTCACCGTCGCCGAGGGCGCGGTGCTCGCCGCCACCATCCAGCTGCCGTCCAGCCTGGACCCGGAGAAGAATCCCGAGGGCGCGAAGACCCGCTGGAACTACGTGCTCGACGGCATGGTCTCCGGCGGCAACCTGAGCGCGACCGAGCGACAGGGCCTGCAGTACCCGCAGGTCGTCCCGCTCTCCTCGACTCGGGACAAGGCGCAGGACTCCGGCCCCGAGGGCCTGATCAAGACCCAGGTGCTCAAGGAACTCGGCGCGGCGGGCATCAGCGAGCAGCAACTGAACACCGCGGGCTTGCAGATCACCACCACGATCGACCCGAAGGCCCAGCAGGCCGCGGTCGACGCGGCCACCTCGAAGATGAAGGGTGAGCCGGAGCAGTTGCGTACCGCCGTGGTCTCGATCGATCCGCACACCGGTGCCGTGCGCGCCTACTACGGCGGCGACAACGGCCAAGGTTACGACTACGCCAACGCCGGTTTGCAGACCGGTTCGTCGTTCAAGGTCATCGGCCTCGCGGCCAACCTGGAGCTGGGCATCCCGCTGTCGCAGATGTACGACAGCTCGCCGCTGACCGTGAACGGCATCAAGATCTCCAACGTCGAAGGCGAGGGTTGCGGCACGTGCACCATCGCCGAGGCGCTGAAACGGTCACTGAACACCAGCTTCTACCGGATGGAGCTGGACATGCAGAACGGCCCGCGCAAGATCGCCGACATGGCGTACAAGCTCGGCATGCCGGACACCATCGCGGGAGTCGGCAAGACGCTCACCGAGTCGGACGGCTCCGGGCCCAACAACGGCATCGTGCTCGGCCAGTACCAGGCGCGGCCGCTCGACATGGCCTCCATGTATGCGACGCTGGCCGCCTCCGGCGTCTACCACGCGCCGCACTTCGTGTCGAAGGTCGTGACCGCCGACGGTCAGGTCCTGCTCGACCGTGGTGAGGTAGCCGGTGAGCAGCGCGTTTCGGCCGCTGTCGCCGACAACGTCACCGCCGCGATGAAGCCGATCGCGGCCTACTCCCGTAACCACGGGCTGGCCAACGGGCGCGAATCGGCGACCAAGACCGGTACCGCGCAGCTGCTGGATACCGGCGAGAACAAGGACGCCTGGATGGTGGGCTACACCCCGTCGCTGTCGACGGCGGTGTGGGTCGGCAGCGTCGACAACTCGCCGCTGCGCAACTACAGCGGCGGCATGATCTACGGCTCCGGTCTGCCCTCCGACATCTGGAAGGCGACCATGGACGGCGCGCTCTCGGGGACTCGCAACGAGACGTTCCCGAAGCCCGCCCCCATCAAGGGCCAGGCCGGTGTCCCCGAATGGTCGGCGCCCTACACCCCGCCGTCCACTGTCGACTCTCCGCTTCTGCCACCCGTGGTGGTCGCGCCGACCCAGGTGGAGATTCTGCCCGGCATCACGATCCCGGTCCCCGGCGTCCAGCCCGCACCTCAGCAGCAGCGCCCGCAGCAGCAGCGTGAACCGGACTCCGGACCGCTGCCCGGCCAACCGGTCGCACCGTCCGACGGTGCCGCACCGACGGCCACCGGCTCACCGAGACCCGGCAACAACGGCAACTCGGGTAACAACGAAGGCACGAACGGAACCGCTCCGACACGGGGCCGATAGTTCGCCGGCGCACAGGCCGGGTCCGACCGCATCAGGTCCGGTCCCGGCCTTCGTCGTATTTGCGCCGGATTGCCGAGAGACGGCTTGCTCCCTGGGCTGGTAATTCCGGGAAGCCGTGATCGATCGGTCCGGTCGGCGAATTCCATTCCCGGCGCCCTCGGATGCAAGTACATATCCGAACTTCGGTGGACAGGATCACCGTGAAAAACGCCCCTCTGGGCAGACATTATTGGTCAGCAGGCGGATCACCGAACTCGCCAAGGATGTCCAGACCAGAATGCGTTGATCATGCGGGCCATCCCCGCCCGGCGTCATTCATACCCAACGCATGAGAAAATACGGAAAGGCTCGACCGCCCAACAGCGGTCGAAAGACCGAATCCTTTCAGCCCTGGCCAACGTATCCGATCGCAGCCAGGGCCGACACGAAGGAAGAGATCAGATCGGAGTCTTGTACCAGAAACCATTCGGATCCTGGTAGCACCTCTCCCTGGCACCCGCCCAGCTCGAGCATTCTGCGTACTTGAAGTATCCCTGCGGGACGACATACGTTCCGGATTACGCTCGCGATGCCCGGAGGCCGTGCGCGGATGGCAACGCGCGGAAGACCGAAGCCGACTCGGTCCGGACCGTGGGCCGTACTCCGGGTAGCCTCGGTTTCCGTGACCGATCAGCAGCTGGTGGAGCCACGGAGGAATGGGAGGGCACCGCTGTCGGACCAGAAGGCGCCCGGTGGGGCGTACTACGCCGCCCCTGCTCCGCTCGCCTCTGATCTGCGATCGGCGGACGCGCGGGACCGGCCGAGTCGCAACGATTCGCTCGCCGCGCAATTGTCGACGGTGATCGGTGGGCCGGTCGGTGATCATGCGCTGATCGGGCGGGTGCGGTTCTGGACGCCCATGCGGGTGCTGATGGCGTTCGCCCTGATGTTCCTGGCGCTCGGCTGGTTCGGCAAAGCGGGATGCATCCAGCAGACCACCGGCGCGGACGGTCCCACGCTCGACTGGAACAACGGCCGCCAGTACGTGGCGATGTGCTATTCGGACACCGTGCCGCTCTACGGGGCCGAGCGCCTGAACGAAGGCGCCTTCCCGTACAAGAAGCAGTGGACCGAACAGACTCCCGACGGTGGACGGGAGACGCGGTACATGGAATATCCCGTGCTCTCGGGCCTGTACCAGTACCTTTCGATGCGGATCGCGAAGAGCTGGGACGCTTCGCCGCTGCCCGGCGCGCTCCAAGTGGTGATCTACTTCAACGTCGTCGCGGTCGGTCTCGCCATGGCCTGGCTGATCACCGTCTGGGCATCGGCGTTGCTGTCCGGCCGCCGGATCTGGGACGCGGCGCTGATCGCCTGTTCGCCGTTGGTGATCGTGCACGCCTTCACCAATTTCGACGCGCTCGCGACCGCCTTCGCCGCGACCGGCCTGCTCGCCTGGGCCCGGCGCAAACCCGTGCTGGCGGGCGTGCTGCTCGGTCTGGGCGGCGCCGCCAAACTGTATCCGCTGTTGCTGCTCGGGCCGATCCTCGTGCTGTGCCTGCGTACCGAGACGAGGCAACGCACGCTGCGCACGCACCTCGGCCTGCGGATACGCGACATCGACGGCTGGCCGACCTTCCTGGCGTGGGTGCGGGAGACGCCCTACCGCATCCAATTCCTCAGCGCCCGACCGATCGGCGCCGCGTCCGTCGCGATGTGCGCCGCGCTGGCGACCTGGCTGGTGGTGAATCTTCCGATCGCCGCGTTGTTCCCGAACGGCTGGCAGGAATTCTTCCGGCTCAACACCACCCGGCACGCCGACCCGGACTCGATCTACAACGTGATCTCCTCGTTCACCGGCTGGCGCGGCTTCGACGGCGCGCTGACCTACGGGGAGCAGCCCGCGATCCTGAACGCCGTCTCACTGCTGGCGTTCGTCGCGGCCTGCGCGGTGATCGCCTACATCGGTTTCACCGCGCCTCGACGGCCGCGGCTGGCGCAACTGTGCTTCCTCGTGGTCGCGGCGTTCCTGCTGACGAACAAGGTGTGGAGTCCGCAGTACTCGTTGTGGCTGGTGCCGCTGGCCGTCCTGGCGCTGCCGCACCGGCGCATCCTGCTGACTTGGATGACCGTCGACGCGCTGGTCTGGGTGCCGCGAATGTTCTACTACCTCGGTTTGGACCGCAAAGGTTTGCCAGAGCAGTGGTTCACCGGCACCGTCGCCCTGCGCGACTTGGCGGTGGTGGGGCTGTGCGCCTTGATCGTGCGCCAGATCTACCGCCCGGAGGAGGACCTGGTGCGGCGCGACTTCGTCGACGACCCGGTCGGCGGTGTCGTCGACCGCATGCCGGATCCGCCGCTGCCCTGGCTGCCTGAGCCGCTGCGGCCGCGTACGGCGGTCGCGGGCGGCTGACCCGGTCGCCGGTTCAGGCGCTCACCTCGTACGCAGGAAGCGCGCCTGCCGTTCCGGCTCGTGCGGCAACAGGTCCAGATCGAGTTGCCACGCGCTGCCGGTCCATGGATCGAACAGCGGCGTGCCGCCGATCGTCGGCAGGTGGCGGCACGACTGCGACAGCATCGCCACGGTGGTGTCGGCCGAATCGGATTCGTTCGCGCCCACGATCACGATGGACAGTCCGATCAGCTCGCCGCGCGTGATCAACGCGCCGATGCGCTGTGCGTCCGAACTCTGGTAGCCGTGCGGAAAGTCCGCGGCCAGCAGGACCCGGTGCTCGCTGGGCGGCGTGAAAGCGCCGCTCGTATAAGCCAATTCCGCCAGTTCGGCCGCGTCCACCAGCGCTTGCAGCCGCGCCGAGATGTCGGCGTGGTCGGTGATCGGCGGTCCGTTCAGCACGGGAGCGAGCAGGCCGGTGAAGCCGCCGAACGCATCGGTGAGGTCGATGATGTCGACCAGCGTTCGCCGTTGCGGCGCCGTGGCGAGCAACCGCGCCAGCAGTGCGCCCACGACCGGCGCGACCGCACGGGTCGACTCGGCATCGATCCACAGCGGCCGATTCAGCGGCACCGGAACACAGTACGGAATACGCAGCGAGCCCCGGTCGAGCGCGTACAACTCACCGAGCCGGATACCGTCGCTCGGCGCGGACGGCTTGTCCCAAGCGGGTGAGTCCCAGGACGCGAGGGCGCGCGGCAGCACCCGGTCGGCCGCGGCGAGTTCGCCCATCAGCTGTTCGGCATCCCGCTGGTGGTTGCGCTCGGCGGTGTCGACTAGTTCGTCGTGCCGTTGCTGCGCGGCGCTGCGCGCCTGCTCGGCCGCCGGAGTGTTCCTGGTCGCGGGATCGGAGACGGCGAGCGACAGCTCGTGATCCAACCGCTTGGCCGCGTACTCACGTGCCGATACCAGCGCGGCGGCCGACCGCGCCACGTCCTCGAACACCATCCACAGCCGTTCCAGGCCGTGACCGACTTCCAGCGGCGCACCGGCAGCGGCGATCTGCGCGTCACCCGCCAGTGGACCGGACATGGTGTGCGTACCGGGTTGGTCGGCCTGCTCCGGGGCCGCACCGTCGACCTCGACGCCGTGCGCGGTGAGCAGCACGGCGAGGCCGCCCGCGTAACCCTGGCCCACCGCCCGCAGTTTCCAGGCCGGACCGCGCCGGTACACCTCCAGGCAGATCAGCGCCGTCTCACCGGATGACGGGGTGATCGCGAATTCGGCGGTCGCGCTGTCGTTCTCGGACAGGGTGGCGGTGACCGGCCCGAGCCCGCCCGCCCGCGCGGGGGCGGCCGGATCGACGCTGACCACCAGTAGTACGGCCTTCGCGTCCGCGCGCACCTCGGTGAGCGTGATCGTGACCCCGTCGGCCGCCAAAGCGACCCCTGCCGTGGCGGGCTGGTTGTAGAAGACGAAATCGTCGCTGGAGAACACCTTCAGGTTCTCCGCCACCACCAGCGCGGAAACATCGAGGGCAGCCTCGGCTTTCGCACTGAATCGAACGACCTCACCGGTCAACGGGATGTTCTGACCGGCCTGCAGTTGAATCACCTTGTCCGCCCTGCTGTCCCGCCGCCGATCAACCGTTGACGAGGAAGCGGCCGAGCTGCGGCACCGCCTCACCCGGATGCTTGGCCTGGAAGCCTTCGCCGAGCGCCTGCAGTTTCCAGTCGTTGCCCACCCGGTACAGCTTGGCCATCGCCATCGCGGTGAACGGCATGCCGCCCGCGAGGGTGTATCTGGCCAGCTCGCCGTTGTTCGTCCCGTCGACCAAGCGGCAGAACGCGTTCTGCACCTGCTCGAAGGTGTGGCCCTTGTAGGAGGTCACGATGAACAGCAGCGTGTTGACGTGCGCGGGGACGCGGGTCAGGTCGACCAGGATCACCTCGTCGTCGCCCTCGCCCTCACCGGTGAGGTTGTCGCCCTGGTGGCGGATGGAGCCGTCTTTGGAAGTCAACTGTCCGTAGTACGCGACGTCCACCGGGTTCATGTCGGCGAACATGATGACCGACGCGTCGAGGTCGATGTCGACCGTGCGGTTGCCGAACATGCCGCGGCTGCGCACCGGATCCCAGCCGAGACCCATCTTCACGAAGGTCAGCGCGGCGCCTTCCTTGCGCAGCGTGACGCGCTGCCCCTTGACCAGGCTGACCGGGCGGTCCTTGCTGAGGCTGACCTCGGCGGGCTGCTGCGGCTGCGGCGGCTGGCCGGGCGGCGGGTAGCCGGGCCCGGGGCCGGGCGGCGGCGGGTAACCCGGACCGGGCGGCGGATAACCAGGGGCACCCTGCGGTGGCTGGCCGGGGCCGGGCGGCGGGTAGCCAGGTCCGGGCGGCGGATAACCACCGGTCGGCGCGTACTGCGGCGCCTGCTGCTGGGTGGGGTACGCCGGGGTGGTCGGCGGCGGGTAGTTCGGCTGCTGCTGGACGGGCGGCTGCTGCGGAGGCGGCGGCGGGGCCTGGGGAGCCTGAGCGGGCTGGGCGGGAGCATCGTCGACCGTCACACCGTGATCGGTGACCAGCGCGGCGAAACCGCCCGCGTAGCCCTGTCCGACCGCACGCACCTTCCACGCACCCTGGCGGCGGTACAGCTCGAGCGCGATCACGATCGACTCGGTGTTCAGCCCGTCGATCCGATAGGCGTACAACTGATTTCCGGCCGCATCCGACACGATCGCGGTCGGGGCGGGGAACCTACCGAAATTGCTGTTCGCGTCGTCGAGCGTGATCACAGCGCGAATCTGATCGATGTCGGCGGGCACCGCGTTCAGCGACACAGCCAGCGACGCGGGCTGCCCCGCGGGCGCAGGCTGCAGATTGACCCCGGGGCCGCTCGGCTGGTTGAAGAAGACGAAATCCGCATCGGAACGGACCTTGCCCCGCTCGGTGACCAGTAGCGCCGACAAATCCGCCGGCGCCGTGAGCTGGACGGATATCACCACGTCGTTGGTGGCCAGCGGACCGTTCTGGCCCTTGGCGAGAGTTGCGGACAAGTTCGACCCTTCGCTTGTCGGTGCGTTCGCCTGACACTCTACGAGAAACGCGCTGCGCGGCGCTGGAATCGAACGGCCGTGCTGCCCCGACACCCCCGGAACCATCGGTTAGGGTGACGGCACGTAGATGGAATACGGCGATCCCACCGTGTTCCCGATCGAGACAGCAGGCAAACATTCCATGGCGCAACTGTTCGAGCAGTCGAAGAAGGTGATCGAGGCCCATCTGGCCGGCACCAGCCTCCGCGCGATCTCCGGTTCGATGATCGCCTACGAGGGAAACGTGCAGTTCAAGGCGGCCGGCTTCGGCGGTGGCGACGGCGTGCTCGCCGGGCTGAAGCGCCGAGCCACCGGTGAGAAGCTCTCGCTGATGGAGTGCGCCGGTCACGGACGAGTGTTCTTCGCGGTCAACGGCCAGCACGTCACCGTCGTCGACTTGAACAACGAGACGCTGCAAGTGGAGTCGCAACAACTGCTCGCGTTCGCCGGGAACCTCCGCACCGACGTGCGTTTCGCCGGTTTGCGCGGTGCGTCGACCGGACAGGGCCTGTTCACCACGACCGTCTCCGGCCAGGGCCAGGTCGCGCTGCTCTCGGCCGGCGGTCCGCTCATCCACCTGGAGGTCTCGCCGCAGTACCCGCTGATCGTCGATCCGGACGCGTTCGTCGCGGCGCGCGGAAACCTCAACCAGTCCTTCGTCACCGACGTGTCCTGGCGCAGTTTCGTCGGTCAGGACGCGGGCGAGGCGTTCTCGCTGCGCTGGGACGGCCACGGCGTGGTGTTGATCCAACCGGCGGAACGGTAGAGACGGATGTTCGAGAAGATCAACGGCAAAGTCGTCAAGGTCAACGTCGGAATGGCGGGCGGCGTGGTCGCTCGCAACGGCGCGATGCTGTTCTACACCGGCGATGTTTCCTTTGCCCCCCACCAGGTTCCGGGGGCGCAAGGGATGGGCGGCATGGGCGGGCTGATGGGGCTCGCGGGCCGCGCGATGGCGGGTGAGCACGAGCGCACCATGCTCGCGCAGGGCAATGGCGAGGTCCATTACGGATTCGCCGGCCTGGAGGTGCACGTCGTTCACATGCAGCCGGGTGCGACGTT
Organism: Nocardia sp. NPDC003999; assembly: GCF_053604885.1. Lineage (NCBI taxonomy): Bacteria > Bacillati > Actinomycetota > Actinomycetes > Mycobacteriales > Nocardiaceae > Nocardia > Nocardia sp. NPDC003999. The sequence goes on along the minus strand of NZ_JBSGIB010000004.1, from coordinate 125,080 downwards.
GCGCGTCGAGGCTTCGCGACTGCTCGCCAACACCGCCGGATTGCAGAGTTCGGTGGTCTCCGTGATGAGTTCGGGTGGCGGAGGCGGTGGCGGCCTGATGGGCGCACTGCGTGGCGCCGCCTCGGGGGCGTTGACCGGACAGGGCCTGTTCACCACCCAGTTGTCCGGGCAGGGCGCCGCGGTGCTGCTCGCGCACGGCGGATTCCTGGAATTGCAAGTAGGCGGCCCGAATCCGGTCGTGGTCGATCCGCAAGCCTTCGTCGCCGCCTACGGCAATGTGCAGACCGAGCTCAAAGCGGCGCTGAGCTGGCGGGACGCCGTCGGGCGCGGTTCCGGCGAGGCGATGCAGTTGCATTGCGTCGGGCAGGGCGTCGTCTACGTGCAGGCCTCCGAAGAGAAGTTGTGAGCATGTCCCAGATCCTCAACCCCATGAACCTCGGTGAGAGCGACAACATCCCGGGAAACAGCTACGCCTACTGCATCGACCTGAACAAGCCGTGGTTCATGCGCAAGGGCGCGATGATCGCCTACTACGGCGACATCCGGTTCCAGGCGCTCAGCCACGGGTTGCAGGGCGGACTGCTGCACATGGTGTCGCAGCAGTTCTCGGCGCCGCTGTTCACCGGCGACTACGTCGTCGCGGAGGGGCACGGCAAGCTGATCATCGGCGACCGTGGCTACGACATCAACTCCTACGATCTCGAGGACAACGGCAACCTGACCATCCGGGCGGCGAACCTGCTGGCCTTCGAGCCGGGCCTGTCGCTCAACCAGTCCATCGTGCCCGGGTTCCTCACGTTGATCGGCACCGGCAAGTTCCTCGCCTCGTCCAACGGGCCGGTGATGTTCGCCGAGCCACCGCTGCGCGTCGACCCCGAGTCGCTGGTCGGCTGGGCGGATTGCCCCTCCCCGAGCCACCACTACGACGAACGCTGGATCTCGGGTTTCCTGGCCGCCGGTGCGGCACGATTCGGCGTGAACTCCGGTGAGGAGCGCCAGTTCGATTTCACCGGCGCGGGGACCGTGCTGATCCAGTCCAGCGAGAAGGTGCTCAGCGACTCCGTGCTGGTGCGCACCATCGAGGGACAGATCCAGAGCGGCATCACCGTCGGCGGCCTGCAACGACTGCAAGGACTCATCGCCCAGCAACTGGCCGGGCACCAGCAGTACTGAAACGCGGCGGCGACGCGAATCGGGTACCGACGGTCGCGGCCGTGCCCGCGTAATCACTCGCGTGGGGGATTCGCGGCCCGCCGGACCCGGATACCGTTCATTCGTGTTTCACATCCTCCCCTCCCAGGTTCTGCGCGCGACGCTGCCTGCGGCAATCCTTGCCGCGGTAGTCGCGGTGCCCGCCGCCGCGACGCCGATTCCTTCGGTGCCCGCCGTGCCGGAACCGGCGCGATTCGTCGGTGCCGCCGCGAGCGGCGAACCGGTCACCGGCATCCCACCGGTCCCGCAGAACCCACATCTCGCGCCGAACGGAAACTCGGGAGTCCACAACGACGGGTGGATGAGCGATACCTACCGCCGCCCCGGTCCGCTCGGCCGGTCACCGCGGACCGATTCCCTGCTGCTCGGCAGCGAGTGCGGTTCGGTGGCGTTCGACCGCGCCGGACGCATCGTCAGCACCTGCCTGGGGCTGCAACCGGGCCTTTACCTCATCGACCCGACGACGATGAGCGTCCTCGGCAAACATCCACTGCCCGGCAAGAATCCCCTCGATACGCTGCGGCCCGGCGCTTTCAACAATTTCGGCGGCGGCGGGTACTTCTACCTCGATGACGAAGACCGCGCCGTGGTGGGCACCAGCACCGGACACATTCAAGTGTTCGCCGAGAACCCCGCCGCCGACGGGTTCTCGCTGGTACGCGACTACGACCTGACCGGCGTGCTGCACCCCGAGGAGACGCTGAACTCCGCACTGCCGGACTCGAACGGCCTGATCTGGTTCGTGGCCAAGACGAACGGCGTGGTCGGCACACTGGATCCGGATACCGGAGCAGCGCAGGTGGTTCGGCTCGGAGACGGTGCGGAGAATCAGATCGAGAACTCGTTCGCGGTCGGTGCGGCCGGTGAGGTCTACATCGCCACCAACCGGCGGCTCCTGCGTTTCGACGCCGGTCCCGACGGCGCGCCCGGGATCACCTGGCAAACCACCTACGCCAACAGCAACCAGCGCAAGCCGGGCCAAGTGGACGACGGAACCGGCACCACGCCCACCGTCCTGCCCGACGGCTATGTCGCCATCACCGACAATGCCGATCCGATGAACGTCGTCGTCTACCGCACCGCGCCCTCGGTCGCCGAACGGCAGGTGTGCGCGGTGCCGGTGTTCGAGCCGGGCCACAGCGCCACCGAGAACTCGCTGATCGGCGCGGGACGCTCACTCATCGTCGAGAACAACTACGGCTACGGACACCCCGACGCGGTCGCCTCCGGCAAGACCACCGCCGCGGGCTTCGCCCGTGTCGACATCGACGCCGACGGCAACGGCTGCCATCTGACCTGGACCAACGCGGTCGAGGCCGCGCCGTCGGTGGTACCGAAGCTGTCCCTGGCCACCGGGTTGATCTACACCTACACGAAGGGCACCGATCCGAGCGATCCCTGGTACTGGACGGCCCTCGACTACCGCACCGGCGCGACCGTGTGGAAACAGCTGTCCGGCACCGGCCTCGGCTTCAACAACAATTACGCCGGAATCGCCCTCGGCCCCGACGGAGCGGCCTACCTCGGCACACTCGGCGGACTGGTGTCGATGCGCGACAGCGGGTGAGCCGGGGCGCGAACAGGCTTGTGGACGTATCACCCACGGAGAGCGAAGGATTCGCGACAGGTCGGTGAACTCGTCTCGATGTTCCCCAGGGCCGGTGACGGTCGGCGGAGAATCTAAAGATGGCTGACTTGGCGCTTTCGCCGCAGCGCCGCACGGCGCTGACGAACCTCGTCCTAGACGAATCCACCTTCGCGACAGCGTATCCGCGGGTCGCGGACTACTGGTCCACCGCGGGCCGGTTGCCCGGCACCGGTGACGACATCACCGACGCCACGTTCGACCTACACCTACTGCACTACATGACCGGCGGTGCCAGCACGAATCCGTACTGGGACATCGTCGCCGCCGCGGTATCGCCCGGACCGAGGGAGCGCGCGAACCGCGCCGAGGTGAACGGCGGCAACCCGAAAGGCAGCGCGCGGCTGGCGTATGCGCAGATCGTGCTGCAAGCCGCGTACGCGTACGCGATCCCCGCACCTGCCACACTGCGCTGGGTAGCGGACGTCGCGCAGGGCAGGCCGGTGCTGGAAGTCGGCTCCGGGCGCGGTTACTGGGCGCATCAGCTCACCCGAATCGGCGTGCCCATCAGCGCTTTCGACTCCCACCCGCCGGACCGGGCGACCAACACGGCCTTCCCCGCCGCGCCGGGGCAGGCCGCCACCTGGCATCCCACCGCCACGCCGCCGTCTTCCACGGCCGATCTGGTGGCCGGGCACGCCGACCACGCGCTGTTCCTCTGCTGGCCGCCCGGCTGGGAGAACCCGATGGCCTCCAGCACCCTCGCCGCCTACCAGGAGGCGGGCGGCTCGTCGCTGATCTACATCGGCGAAGCACGCGGCGGGCGGACGGCCGACAGCGCGTTCTTCGACCTGCTCGAAGCCGGATGGACCTTGCTCGACCAGGACCCGGGCTATATCTCGTGGTGGAATCTCGGCGACCGGGCACAGTGCTGGCAGCGCCGGTAGGGGTCAGCTCGCGCGCTGGAACTCCCACGGGTCGTGCGCGCTGATCAGGGTGACCTCGTCGCCGTAATCGCGGTGTAGCTCGCGCAGCCGAGCCTGGGTGCCCAGCCGCAAGTCGTGGTGGACCTCGGAACCGGTCTGCACGACGTCGAGCACCGGGTGCGGCTGCGGAGCCGGATCGAGTTCGCGGTGGTAGTAGTACGCGTCGCCGCAGTGCAGCAACCAACTGTCGCCGTGGCGAACGGCGACCCCGGTGTGGCCCGCGGTGTGCCCGCCCAGCGGGATCAGCTGGAAGTCGTCGGGCAGGTCCTTCGGTTGGATCGCGTTGAAACCGAACCATTGTCCGGTCGGTTCCGACGGGTAGGCCACCCAGTTCGGATCGTGCGCCCAGTGCGCGGAGCGATAGCGGAAGCTCGGCGCTTCGGCCTGCGCCGCTGCCAGTTCGGCGGCGAGGACGTGGACCTGTGCGTGCGGGAAGTCGGGCAATCCGCCGCAGTGGTCCACGTCGAGGTGGGTGAGGATGATGTGCCGGACGTCGGCGGGCTCGTAGCCGAGCCGTTCGACCTGCCGGATCGCGGTCTCGTCTTCGGAAAGGATGGGCTGGGCCATCGCCACCCAGTCCGCGCCGAGGGTGCCCGCCGGGTCGCGCACGTCGTCCAGTCCGATGCCCGTCTCGATCAGGACCAGGCCGTCGGACGCGGTCTCGACCAGCAGGCAGTGGTTCACGGCATGCGCGGGCGCGGGTCCGTCGTAGGTGGCTTCGATCTGCCGAACCGATCCGCAATTGAGGTGATGGATTGTCATGTGAGCTAGTCTGTGACTTGAAGCGCGGTTCAAGTCAAGGAGACGAGATGGCCGACCTGCTCGATATCGCCGAGGTCGGCGAACAAACCGGCCTCGCCCCCTCCGCTCTGCGTTTCTACGAGAAACGCGGACTCATCGCCCCGACCGGCCGCAACGGCCTACGCCGCACCTACCACCCCGACGTCCTGAGCCGCCTGGCCCTCATCATCTGCGCACGCGGCGCCGGTTTCACCCTCACCGAAATCGCCCGCTTCCTCCGCGCCTCCCCCTCCGACGCCGAACTGCGCGCGCGCATGGCCGAAAAAGCCCGGCAACTCGACGACGACATAACCCGCCTCATCCGCATGCGCGACAGCCTCCGCCACGCCGCCACCTGCACCCACGATCCCCTGGTCGAATGCCCGGACTTCAAGTCGACCTTCGAGCCAGGCACCGACCTGGTGTGAGTCGACGAATGCATCCCGACCGACCGATACACGGGCGGCCTATTCGCTGGTCGAGTGGGAACGCCTTCCCGTCGACGACTAACGCATCGCAGCGGCAGTAGGGCTGGGCCAGGGTCGAGTCAACGAGATCACCAACAGCAGAAGAACTGTCACCCGCTTCGACGTGTTCGAGCGGATCGCCGATGGCATCTCTATGCCGGACCACGCGCGCGTCTTGTTCGGCCTCGCTCCGCGTCTCATACGCTCACCGGCCACGCCGAGATCGCGCAAGCATTCACCGTGCAGTCGGAGGCCGGTGCCGAGCTACGCCGACAAGCGCTGATCGCAGATCGAATAGACCTGTTGGCTGTACGCGGTCTGGGCTGCTGGCGCTCGAGTTGCTGGCCACGCTGGTGACCGTCCCCGAATTGGACGGCACGTTCATCGAGCTGGAAACCATCGTGCCCGAAGCGGAGCTGGCGGAAGCGCTGGAAATCGTGCGTACCACGTTTCGTCGACTCGGAATCCAGGACGGCGATCTCACCACCGAGCAGTACACCGATGCCGTCCTGGCTACTCGGAAGGCGTCGGAGCAGCCTTGATGAACCAGTTGATGATCTCCTCGCCCGCGAGGATGCCGGTGGCTCGGGTGACGGTGAGGTTGGGGTGGGTCCAGTTGAGTTGTTCGAGTTCGCCGTGGCGGGGGCGGATGGCGGAGTCGGCGGCGCGCAGCATTTCGGCGTCGAGGGCGCCGTCGCCCGCGGCGAGGGTGCGCGCCTCGTCGGCGAGTTCCCGGTTTTCCCAGAGGCGATTGCGCACCTCGGCGACCGCGCGGCTCTTGCAGACCGCGACCGGCATGGTGTAGATCTTGCGGCCCTGCTGGGAGGCCGACCAGCCGCGCGGACGGCACCAGTCGTCCCACTCGGCGAGGAATCCCTCGGGGACGGCTTTGGGCTTGACCACCAGATAGCAGAACAGGTGGTCGGCCACGCGGAACTTGGTGACCCAGGAGTCGTCGATGCGGGTGTGCAATTCCTTGCTCACCTCGGACAGGGTGGCCCCACCCGCACGGACCTTGGCGTCGATGTCGATGCGCCAGCTCAGATCGGGCACGCCATCCACCAGGATGTTCCCGCCGTTGCTCGTGATCGCGTAGCGCCACGGCGCTCCGGGCAGCCGGATGCGGTCGAACTGTTTGATGGTGCGGGTGGTGGTGGGAACGACGGCGGCGGGTTCGGTCAGGGTCTGCATCCGCAGCGCCGCGGTGGTGGTCATGAACGAAAGCGGCGCCCCTTCCAGATGCTCCACGCAGACCGTCGGCACGTCGGCGGTGGTGCTGAAGGCGTTACGCGAGTAGATCATCGTCCGGTCCAGGTCGGTCGCGATCAGCGCCCGTCTTCGATGGGTTGCCGGGGATAGGTTCACTGCTGCACGTCCTTGATCAATCCCATACACGAATATGCCAGGTCGGCGACGATTTCGACCGGGACACCCCGGGCCGAGGCGAGCATCCGGATGTGCGCGTGCTCCGGCGCGTCCGCCTCGCGCACCAGCACCCGCCACGGCACCCGCCGCAGCAGCACCCGCGTGGTCTCGCCGACACCGGGCTTCACGAAATTCACGCTGGTGATGCCGTACCGCTCCCGCACCTGCTCCACCGATGCCCAGCCGGTCCAGGTGGGCGTCCGGTCGCTCACGCGGATCGCGGCCACCTCGGCGGGCACCCGATCGCGGATCGCGTCGAAGGCGCCGCTCACGGTGTCCAGCAGGCGCCCGGACACGTCGTCACCGGCCAGTTCGCGGTAGAACTTGGCGCCGTGGAAATCGCCGGGTCCGATCAGCGTGTCGTTCAGAACCGTGCGCGAAACCAAGCCGGAGACAGTCGAATTCAGGCAGGCCGAGGCGATCAGGAAGTCGTCGCGGGTGCCGTAGGTGCGCACGCAGTGCCCTGGATCGGCCAGCACCGCCAATTCGTCGTCGAACCGCGGGCCACCGGCGGCGTGGTAGGCGTCCAGCGCTTCGGTCAGTTCGCGGGTGATCGCGCCTTTGCCGGTCCATCCGTCCACGAACACGACCGAGGACGGATCGTGCTGCTCGGCCAGATAGTCCAGCGCCACCGCGTCGATGCCGCGATCCCGCACGATCGACACCGCGTAGTGCGGCACCTCCAGGCTCGGACGCCGCGAACGCAGCCACCGGCGCATGAGAATGCCGACCGGCGTGCCCGCGCGGGCCAGCGACACCAGGACGACGTCCTCGCCACGTTCGGCGACGACCAGCTCCGACACGGTCGCCACGGCCAGCGCGAGCCGTTCGGCGCTGGCCGCGAGCACCTCGTCGAACAGCGCCCGGTACGACGCGTCGGGCTGATATTCGATCGGCAGCGACTCCGCGTAGTGCGCCTTCCCGGCCTGGATCCGCCGTTCCCGCTCGGCGATGTCGGCCTCCAGGTCGACTTCCGACAGATCCTTCAGCAGCCAGGAAACTTCCTCGGCCGCGTAGGAGCCGAATTCCGGTCCGTGCAACGGGATGGGTAGCGCGCCCACCCTGGTACCGGTCATATCCGGCTCCCGTTCGACTCCACGCGTTCGGCGTACAGCCGCCGCGGATCCGCCTCCGGCAGCACCGCGAGCAGCACGTCGGCCCCGGAAGCGGTCAGTACATCGATCAGCCCGTGTTCGGCCGTCAGCTCCGCGGTGTCGGCAGGCGAGTCGACCACGACGACGAGCACCGGATCGGCGGCCGGGCCGTCGCCCTCCGCGCCGCTGTCCACACCGTCGTCGGTGATCGTCACGGCGGCATCGCGCTCCGACGGGGCGGCGACCAGCCCCGCCAAGTCGGCCTCGAACAGGTCGAGCGAGGGCGCGGGCCACTGCGCGTTGTAGAGATAGCGCGGCGCGGCATCGCCCGGCTCGGGCGCGGTGAAGCGAAACCCTCGCCGCAACGGATATCCCGGTTCATCCAGCACGTACGCGGGCGATCGCGTGGTGGTCTGGAAGCGGGTGGGCGTGCCCGACTCGGCGAGCAGCGCCGCCAATCGCAGGGGCAGGTACATCAGCTCCTCGTGTCCGAGCACGATGACGTGCCTGCCCGCGAAGTCCGCGTCGAGCCGGGCGGTCAAAGCCTGGCCTGCTTCCAGCAGCGCCGCCTCGAACGCGCCGATGTCGGAAGCGAGTACGCCGTGCCTGCCACCCTCTGGAACCGCGGTCGGCCAGGGGAGTTCGACGCGCCCGAACGAACCGAGATGCGCGGCGGTCGGGTTGAGCCGCGGTTCGGGAAGGGCGCCGACCGCCTCGACCAGCCCGTCGGGCAGCGACGCGCGACCGATGGCGAGACAGACCGTGTCGATCCGGGCACCGAGTTCGGCCGCGGCCGCGTCGAATCGGGCGCGATCGGCCTCGGTGCGCAGATCGACCAGTGACGCGAGCACGTAGTGCGCACGGGGCGCGAAGGCGTGCAGCGCGCGCACCGCATCGATCGCCGTCGCGCCGGTGGAAATCTCGTCATCGACGAGTACCAGCGGCAGATCGTTGACGAAGATGTCGGCAGGCGCCGGTTGCAGCAGGTGGGAAGTGGCGTGCGAGTGCCCTTCCTCGAAACCGGCGAGCGTCGACGCGTGCGGCACCGCGCGCCGGGTCGAATGCAGATAGCAGCTCGCGCCGATTCGCGCGGCCACACAATGACCGAGACCCGTTGCGGTCTCGGCGAATCCGAGCACGACGGCATCGCGCTCACCGAGCACCGCGCGGACCAGATCGCCCAGCTGATCGCCCGCACCGAGCACCACCCGCGGATCGGTCGGCAGATGCTTGCCCAGCACGGTGGAAACCAGCAGGTGCGCCCGGCGCCGATTGTTGTGGCGCACACCCGGCTGCACCAGGGCCGTGATCGGCAAACGCGCCGTGCGCAGCCGGTCCGAGCCGAGTTCGCGCACCGGATCGTGATGCAGGTCTATACCGAGTACTTTTGTCGCCCAGAATGTTTCGTTGTCGCCGAAATCGGTCGCGGTTCGGCTCATACGGTGACCAACGCCGTCAGCAGATCCACGAACGACACTCCCTTGTTCGCCACGCCGAACACCCGCGCGCGCAACAAGGTCTGTCGCGCCCAACTGCGGTGCGGCCGCATCTCGTTCATCTTGTTCCGGTAGCCGGAGGCCGCCACGCCGCCGACGTCGTCGCGCAGGATGTCCAGCGCGTCCGAGTACTCCTCGTGTGTCACCACCGACAACGCGTGCACGGCCGCCACGTGGGACGGGTGGATCACCGTCTTGCCCTGGATGCCGTTGGCCCGGTCCAACGTGATCTCCCGCAGCAAACCGTCCAGATCCCGGCTGACCAGGTACTGCCGGAACGGCACCGCGTCGGACTCCTCGAACGGCGCCGTCCGCAGCAGCGGCCGGAACATCCGTTCGTGATCGGCGAAGTACTCCCACACCGGCCCCGTGATGACGAATCCGGTTCCGTCCGCGCGCCCCAGGTAGTTCACGATGTCGGCGATGACGTCGGCGACCACGCGCACGTCGTAGATGGTCAGGTCGCGGTCGCGCCGGATGCCGAAGGTCGAGCACATGTCGGTCGCGCCGACCCGCACCGCGAGCACCCGGTCCCGGTGCGCGGCCAGCAGCGCCGCGATCTGGGTGAGTTCGTAATCGCGGGTCTCCCGATGCACCAGCCCCGCCGACTCCAGCACCGGCATCCCGTACAGCGGCCGGCCCAGCCGCTGGGCCGCCACGTTCAGCGCGTTGAGGTACTTCGGCCCGGTGACGCTGTCGAACTTCGGGAACACGAAACCGGTCAGCACCTTGGCGCCCGGTCCGAGTTGCTCGATGAGCTCGGTGATCGTGTCCGCGTCGCGCACCCGAACGAACAACAGCGGGTTGGCGTCGTGGCTGCCCGCGAGCAGATCCAGCGCGTCGACGGTCTGCCGCTTGGCGTACTCCACCTCGTGATCGGCCACCGCGTCCTCGAGGTCGATCACCATCGAACACACGCCGTGCCCGGCCCGCCTGCCGATCGTCAGCGCGAGATCGGGCCTGGTCGCGGGCGCGTACAGCGTCGCACCGAGACCGATCGCGAGCAGCTCGCGGTCGGTGTTGTCGTCGCCGAACGGTTCGGGCTGCCGGTGGAAAAGACGCCTCGCCTCCGGTCCGGGCAACTGCCGGAAGTGGCGCAGCGGCATTCGCTTCCGCAGGGAAACCTCCTGCTGGACGGCGATGCCTGCGGTCATCGTTGCCCCATTCTCATTCTCGTCGTGGTCCTGCTTGTCTTCTCATTCGATCCACTACCCCGGCTATGAATTCGGTGACGGCATCCAGTTCCGCCACATAGGCCCAGTAGTCGGGGTGACGCCCCGACAGTGTTTCGCTGATTCGGTCGATTCGTGCCGCTTGCGCGTCGAGGACCGAGCCCCATTCGGCGACCAGCCCGCGGCTCACCGCGAGCATCTGGGCGTCCCGCAGCCGGAATCGTACGGCCTTGGCCTGTTCGTGCGGGTCGGACCGAATCGCACGCAGCAGGCTGAGCCGCTTGGTGACGGCGTCGACTCGCTGCTCGGCCTCGGCGAGGAACCCGCGCGCGGATGTGGTCAGATCAAGTGCAAACTCCGGATTGTTCTCTACCGCCGCCGCACGCGCCCTGCCGAGGGCCGCGTCCGCGGCCTCGATGGCTCGCTGACTTTCCCGCTCATTGTTAGCCAGATCGGCCGAACTCGCAGCATTGAACTCGCGCAGCAGCGCCGAGAACGCCTGCGGAACGCCTTCGGCCCTGGTCCGGACCGCGGCAAGCCGGGTTGTCACGGACGATATCGCGTTGTTCGCGGCCGCCGCCCGAGATGGTGCTTGCGCCAACGCATCCGCCAGCTCGTTGGTGACCGCCTGCAGATGGTTCGCGGCCTCCCGCACGGTGCCCGCGGACCCGCCGGAGCCCGCCGCCTCCAGTGTGACCAGCGCCTCATCGACCGCGGCGGCGTGCCTGCGCACCGACGGATAGTCCGCGAACTCCGATTCGGCGGCCCGCCCGCGCACACCGGCCGCGGCGACCTTGACCTGCTGGGCCAACTGCGGCACCGCGCCGAGCACCGCCACCGACTCCTCCAGCTTGCCCTGGTCGCCGCGATAGAACTCGTCGACCGCGCGCGCCGCGTCGGCCAGTTGCCGTACCGCCGCGTCGACGCGCTGCCGGCCCTGCGGCACCGGCGGGCCGCCCTGCTGCGCGGCCTCCAGCTCGGCGCTCAGCGTCAGATACACCTCCGCGGCGCCATAGCACCTGTGCCGCAACGGTTCCCAGCGCGCGCCCGTGCGCCGCTCGGGGAAGATCTGATCGGCGGCGTGCACCGCGGCCTCGGCCGCGCTCTGGCGCCGATCCATGTCGAGGAAAGCCGTCGCCAGCGTCGTGCGGGCATGCTCGATCCACTCGTCGTTCTCCGACGAACGAAACCATCCACGCCTCCGGCCTGCCACGCCCCGATGGTAGGAGATCTTCCTGTTCGCCGGGGGTTACGCGGGTTCCTACGAAAGTTCGCGGAAACCTACTACTGTCGATGGCGTCCCCGGCGATCCGGACATGCTGGGAACCAATGACGGACTATTGAAAGGGAATCCCGCATGGGTGTCAGTTTGTCCAAGGGCGGCAATGTCTCGCTGACCAAGGCGGCGCCTAACCTCACTGCTGTCTCGGTCGGCCTGGGGTGGGATGTGCGGACCACCACCGGCACCGACTTCGACCTCGACGCCAGCGCCATCGCGACCGGCGGGGACAAGAAGGTCCTGTCCGACCAGCACTTCGTCTTCTTCAACAACCTGCGTTCTCCCGAGGGCTCGATCGAGCACGCGGGCGACAACCGGACCGGCGAAGGCGAGGGCGACGACGAGGTCATCAACGTCGACCTGGCGAACACCCCGCCCACGATCGAGAGCATCTTCTTCCCGGTCTCGATCTACGACGCCGACTCCCGGTCGCAGTCCTTCGGCCAGGTCCGCAACGCCTACATCCGTGTCGTGGACCGCAGCAACGGTGAGGAGCTCGCCCGCTACGACCTCACCGAGGACGCCTCGACCGAGACCGCCATGGTCTTCGGCGAGCTGTACCGCAACGGCGCGGAGTGGAAGTTCCGCGCGATCGGTCAGGGCTACGCCTCCGGTCTGGCGGGCATCGCCCGTGATTACGGCGTGAACGTCTGAGCAACACTTAGCTGTTCACAGGGGGCCCGGCGACGGGCCCCCTCGTCGTGCCACCCAGGCATGCCGGCGCCCTGGGAGCAACGTTGGACAACCGGCGATCCAGCAGCCACGCTGGTAGCAAACGTCGCCGCCTCGTTTTCACTCACGAAAGGTCCCAGCGTGGTCCTGCGCATATTCGGCATGTCCCTCGTCGTCACGGTGCTCTCGCTCGTCGTCGCGGTCGTGTACGGCGGACCGACCGCCCTCGCGCTCGCCGCGATCCTCGGCATCCTCGAGGTGTCGCTCTCGTTCGACAACGCCGTGATCAACGCCACCGTCCTGGAACGGATGAGCGCGTTCTGGCAGCGGATCTTCCTCACCGTCGGCGTGCTGATCGCCGTGTTCGGCATGCGGCTGGTCTTCCCGCTGGCGATCGTGTGGATCACCGCGGGGCTGGATCCGGTGCGGGCCTTCGACCTGGCCCTCAACCCGCCCCCGGACGGCGCCCTTACCTTCCCGGACGGCAGCCCGAGCTACGAGAAGCTGCTCACCGACGCGCATCCGCAGATCGCGGCGTTCGGCGGTATGTTCCTGGCCCTGCTGTTCCTCAACTTCATCTTCGAGGAACGCGAGATCACCTGGCTGAGCTGGCTGGAGCGGCCGCTTGCCAAGGCGGGCAAGCTGGACATGCTCTCCGTGGTGGTCGCGGGTGCGGGCCTGATCCTCACCGCGGAGTTCATCGCCGACGAGGCGCACCGCTCGACCGTGCTGGTCGCGGGCCTGCTCGGCATGATCACCTACATCGCGGTGGACGGGCTCGGCTCCATGTTCCACACCGAGGAGCAGAGCGGAGGGCCGTCGGAGCTGGTCAAGGCCACCGGTAAGGCGGGCTTCTTCCTGTTCCTCTACCTGGAGGTGCTCGACGCGTCGTTCTCCTTCGACGGCGTGATCGGCGCGTTCGCCATCACCTCCGACCCGATCATCATCGCGCTCGGCCTCGGCCTGATCGGCGCCATGTTCGTCCGGTCGATCACGGTGTACCTGGTTCGCAAGGGCACGCTGTCGGAGTACGTCTACCTGGAGCACGGCGCGCACTGGGCGATCGGCGCGCTCGCGGCGATCCTGCTGGTCTCGATCGGAGTGCACATCAACGAGGTCGTCACCGGCCTGGTCGGCGTCGCGTTCATCGGCGCGGCGTTCATCACCAGCATCGTCCGCAACGGCCGAGCGGACGAAGAGGAACTGGACAGCGAACGGGAACCGACGCCGGTAGGCTGATTCCCGGCAAGCAGCCCGAAGACCCGTTGCGGCAGCGGCCCCATCCCGAGGGATGGCCGCTGCCGCTCTCGTTTCCACAGAGGGGGGATCGCGCCATGGCGATCGACGACAACCCCGGCGGCGTCAACCTGTCCAAGGTGACCCTGTCGAAGGCGACACCGAGCATCAACCTGACCAAGCCGGGTGAGCAGCAGGGCACCATGCGGGTCAACCTGAACTGGTCGAGCGGACCGAGGGGATTCTTCCGCCGCGCCAAGCCGATCGATCTCGACCTCGGCTGTCTCTACGAACTGTCCAACGGCGCCAAGGGCGTCGTCCAGGCGATCGGCGGCAATTTCGGCACGCTGGAGGCCGAGCCCTACATCCGGCTCGACGGCGACGATCGCAGCGGCGCGGCCGCGTCGGGCGAGAACCTGCACATCGACCTCGCGCGGCCCGAGCTGTTCCGGCGCATCCTGATCTTCGCCTTCATCTACGAGGGTGTGCCGAACTGGGCCGCCGCCGACGGCGTGGTGACGCTCTACCCCACATCCGGTCCGCAGGTCGAGGTCCGCCTCGATTCTCCGGTGGACGGCGCTCGCTCGTGCGCCATCGCCCTGCTGCAGAACCAGGGGGCCGGGATCACCGTGCACCGGGAAGTGCACTACGTCAACGGCGCCCAGCGCGAACTCGACCAGGCATACCAGTGGGGTATGCAGTGGCAGGCCGGGCGCAAGTAGGTCACCGCGGCACGGGCACCGGCTGCCGCGCGACGACCGCCGTCGCCGGCTTGCGAGCCGCGAACACCAAACCCACCAGGCCGATGGCGAGTCCGGCGACGGTCAACGGTCGCAGCGGCTGATCGATCAGCAACCAGGCCAGGATCGCGGTCACGGCGGGCGTCGCGAAGAACAGCTTGCCCACCCTGGTCGCGTCCCACCGGCGCAACATGGCGTTGAGCAGCAGGAACGCGGCCATGGAGTTGACCAGCACCATCCAGATGAGCGACCCGGCGAACCGGCCCACGTCCGACACGTGCACTTGGCCGGACAGCCAGGTCAGCACCCCGGCGATCGGCGCGCTGATCGCCACGTGCAGCGCCGTGGCCGCCCTGGGATCGACGGTGGGCGTGAATCGCTTCTGGTACACGGTGCCGATGCTCAACCCGAGCAGCCCTGCCACGCACAGCAGCAGTCCGGCCAGGGAGAAGTGGGACTGGTCGAACACGGCGAGTGCGACTCCGATGCCGCCGATGCCGAAGCCGAACCACTGCCGCATCGTGACGACTTCGCCGATCAGTCCGGCGCACAGAGCGATGACCACCGGATTCAAGCCCTGCACCAGCGCGATCACCGCCGCCGAAACATGCTCGGCCATCGCCGTGTAGAACGCGCCGAACTGGACCATCTGCATCAACAGCCCGGCGACGAGCACGTGACGCAATTGGCCTCCCTGCGGCCACGTGACCCGCGCGAGGAGGGCGTAGGCCGTGAGCAGCACTCCCGCGACGGCGAAGCGCACGAACAGCACCAGTAGCGGCGGCGCCGCGCCGACCCCGATCACCCCCGCGATGAACGCACTGCTCCACAACAAGACGAACAGCGGCTGCGCGGCCACCATCGCGAATCGGCTCTGCACGGACCCTCCTCGAGTAACCACCTTGGGTGGTTATCACAGTGGCATCCGGTTCAATAACCTGTCAAGGCGGTTACTATGAGGAGGTGTTCACCTTCGTGAGCGGCAACCTCGCCCTGGACTTCGCCGGTACCGTCATGGGGCGCTCGACCAGGTTCGAGGACGTCCTCTCCACACCCGCGGCGCTGGCCGACTGGATCGTCGCCGCGGGCCTGCTCGACAGTCCGCCAACCGCCGACGCGGACACCCTCGCGCGGGCGGTGCGCTTGCGTGAGGCGGCCTATCGCATGGCGCTGGCCGCTGCCCGCGAAACCGCCTTCGACGACGGCGATCGCCGGACCGTCAACGAATTCGCCGAGGGCGTCCCGCCCTCGATCAGCCTGCGCGCCGACGGCACGGTCGTCCGTTCCGGCGACGCGGACGCGGCCTTGGCCGCCGTCGCACGTTCCGCGATCGAGTTACTGGGCAGCAGGGCGCTCGTCAAGGAGTGCGGTCGCCCCGTGTGCACGCGGCTGTATGTGGACACTTCCCGTGGCGGCTCGCGCCGGTGGTGCGACATGACCCTGTGCGGCAACCGCGCCAAAAGCGCGGCCTTTCGGGCCCGGCACGGTGGGCCTTAGACCACCGGAACCAGATCGCGGGGGTCGGACCGCGCGGCCCGGGGCGTCATCGACCGATTTCCACGCGGCGCCGCCCACAGGAAGACGAAGAAGAACACGATCAGCAGGCTCGCGCGCCCCCACACACCGAATTGGACGATGTGCTCCATCAACTCGACCGACTTGCCCGTACCCATCGAGTAGAAGTAGCGGAACACCCCGATCCCGATGGCCGCGTCGGCGACGAGATAGCTGCCGACCAACCACCAGGGGATCTCGAGCAGCACCAGGAACGGCACCAGCCAGAGGGTGTACTGCGGGGAATGCACCTTGTGGAACAACAGGAATCCACACAGCATCGCGCCGCTCACACCGACCCACGGGAACACGCCGGTCGCCAGGTAGCGCCGCCAGCCGAGCCACATGGCCAGCGCGAACGCCGCGAGCACCAGCAACGGGGAAGCGACCGAGACCAGTTGCTGGAACGCCGCCTCGCTGCGCGGATCGGGACCGAACATCGGCCGAAGTCCCCAGTACCAGATGGAATTCGTGGTGATATCGGCCTGACGCAACTGCTGGAAGGTGATGGACGCGCGCCAGCCTTCGTAACCCACCAGCGCGAACGGCAGATTCACCACTACCACGGTGCCGATCGCCGCGCCCGCGGTGAGCAGAGCGCCACGGACGTCCGGTCCGCGATCGCCCGCTCCCGTGTCGCGCTCGCCACCGCCGGTGAGCACGTACGCCAGCAAGGGCAACACGAAGATCCCCGGGTACAGCTTGAGGCAGAACCCGAGCCCGAGCAGCACCGCGGCCACGACGCCCCTGGTACGCACCGAGTAGCGGGTCAACGCGGTCATCACGTAGACGGCCGCCACCGCCGTGCACACCACCGGAAGCTCCCAGTTGTGGAAGGCATAGAGCACCAGCGGCGGTCCGGCCGCCCACAGCAGGGCCGCGCCGCCGGCCAGGCGAGCCAGCATCCACGCGGTCAGCAACGCGAAGGGCGCCAGCAGCAGCGCCGAGTACCGCAGGAAATCGGCGTCATTGTGCGCGCTCACCGCGCCGAACCACATCAGCACGCCGCTGAGCACCGGATATTCCACCGCGCCGCCGACCAACGCCCCGTCGTCGGTGATGCCGCCGGTCACATAGGGAAAGACGTGCTCGTTGATGTCTCGGCCGAGCCAGAGGAATTGGATATCGGAATAGCAGACGTCCGAATCCTTGATCACATCGAAAACCGTGCTGCGCCCGTCCCGGTCGAACGGCGCACCCGCGCAACGCGCCTTGTTCGCGTACGCCAGCGCGAGGACGAGACCGCAGAGCAGCACCACCACCACGGCGAACGCCGCGCGGCGTCGCACGCCACCCGCGGGCAGGTCGCTGGCGGCGAGTCCGGTCGGCATGGATCCACCCTAAGCGGACGGTCGGGGCCGTGCCGCCATTCCCCTTCCTAGCGACGCGAACGCGCGAGCCGAACACGTGCGAGCCGGGGCGGCTCGCGGGGCGATTTCACTGCTCAGGTGCCGCTCATGTAGCCTGTTCGGGTTGCTGACGCAACGACCCTCCTGCCACGGACCGTCCGTGGCCGTTTCCTAGTCCACAGGAGGTGATTGGTCCGTGCGTCATTACGAAGTGATGGTCATCCTCGATCCGAGCCTGGACGAGCGCACTGTTGGTCCGTCGCTGGACAACCTGCTCAGTGTCGTTCGCACCGAGGGCGGCAAGATCGACAAGGTCGACATCTGGGGCCGCCGCAGGCTCGCCTACGAGATCGCCAAGCACGCCGAGGGCATCTACGCCGTGGTCGACCTGACCGCCGAGCCCGCCACCGTGAGCGAGCTCGACCGCCAGCTCGGTCTCAACGAGTCGGTGCTGCGCACCAAGGTTCTGCGCCACGACAAGTAGTCCGGCAACCCTCGTTTGCGTCGGAGCCTGTGCCTAGGCTCTAGCGCAACAGCGAGACGCGGACTGCACACCGAGCAGGAGGAACCACATGGCAGGCGACACGGTCATCACCGTCATCGGAAATCTGACGGCCGACCCGGAGCTTCGATTCACACCGGCGGGACAGGCGGTGGCGAATTTCACCGTCGCGTCGACTCCCCGTGTGTTCGACCGTAATTCGAACGAATGGAAAGACGGCGAAGCGCTGTTCCTGCGCTGCAATATCTGGCGCGAGGCCGCAGAGAATGTCGCCGAAAGCCTGACCAGGGGTTCCCGTGTCATCGTGAGCGGACGGCTCAAGCAGCGCTCCTACGAAACCCGCGAGGGTGAGAAGCGCACGGTCGTCGAGCTCGAGGTCGACGAGGTCGGTCCCTCGCTGCGCTACGCCACCGCGAAGGTCAACAAGACCAGCCGCGGCAGTGGTGGCGGCGGCTTCGGGTCCGGGTCCGGCGGCGGTGGCGGCTATGCCTCCTCCGGTGGTGGCGGTGGGCGTTCCGGCGGTGCCGAGGACGACCCTTGGGGCAGTGCGCCCGCGGCAGGCTCCTTCGGGGGCAACAGCCGCATGGATGACGAACCGCCGTTCTGAGAACGGCCACAACGGCCCGCACGATTCGGGCCATCACTGATTACGGAGTACAAGACCATGCCTAAAGCGCCCGCGCGCGAAAAGGTGCTGAAGAAGAAGGCTTGCTCGTTCTGCAAGGAGAGCAAGACCGGAACCGTCACGATCGATTACAAGGACACGGCGTTGCTGCGCAAGTACGTCAGCGACCGCGGCAAGATCCGCGCCCGCCGCGTCACCGGCAACTGCGTCCAGCACCAGCGTGATGTCGCGGTTGCGGTCAAGAACTCGCGTGAGGTCGCGCTGCTGCCTTACGTGTCGACGGCTCGCTGAGAAAGGGAGGCACGCCAATGAAGTTGATTCTTACCGCTGATGTGGACAACCTCGGTGCCCCCGGCGACACCGTTGAGGTCAAGGACGGCTACGGCCGCAACTACCTGCTGCCGCGCGGCCTGGCGATCGCGGCCAGCCGTGGCGCGCAGAAGCAGGTCGAGGGCATTCGCCGGGCGCAGGAAGCCCGCCGGGTCCGCGACCTGGACCACGCCAACGAGCTGAAGCAGGCCATCGAGAACCTGGAGTCGGTCTCGCTGGCGGTGAAGACCGCGGGCACCGGCAAGCTGTTCGGCTCGGTGACCCAGTCGGACGTCGCGGCGGCCGTCAAGGCGGCGGGTGGCCCCGTCGTCGACAAGCGCAGCATCGAGCTGCCGAAGGCGCACATCAAGTCGACCGGCAAGCACGCCATCCTGGTGCACCTGCACCCGGACGTGGCGGCGAAGTTCGACCTCACGGTCACCGCCGCCTGATTCCAGGCATCGCGTCGAGGACCACTCCCGTCCGTTCACGGGAGTGGTCCTCGGTCGTGCTCCGCTGCCGCGAGCCGCTTTGTAGCTAATTATTTGCCAGATGACCGAGCGCGTCATCAGGGACAATCTGGGCCGCACCGCACACCGCAACGACGCCTGGTCTACCCAGCCTGTGGATTACTGGTCGAACCGACCGTCCGCAATGTGATTCAGGCCATATGCAGCTCACGTGCTGTTAACCCAACACGCCCGGCTGTTCAACTTGGCCGACACGCCGGTACTTCATTAATCCACACCTGGAAGAACGCGGAAGTCCATATCTATCTGCGTATTTGACCCCGCCGACCTGGGTTTTCCCCAAGTTGTACACAGGGGGTGCACACGGTTGAGTGAACTCTCCCCAAGTTATCCACAGCTGTGTGCACAGTGCGGTTTGGTGCACAGCCAGCGGGTCGCCTAGGTTCGTCGCATCGCTGCGCGCGGGCCGCTCCCGAGCGCGCGCACGGACCGGTGCCGCGGCGGTAGCTGGAGCCCTGGTCAAAGGCTTTTTCGAACGTGTCGGTGCCCGGGAGTAAAACGAGTCGACAGGGTGCATCCCGGTCGTGGGGTAGAGAGGACGGTCGAGTCTGGTGACAACCACCGATGACCGCGGGCACACGGACTTCCCGCCCGAACCTCCCGGCGAGGACTTCGGCCGCCAGCCTCCGCACGACATGGCGGCCGAGCAGTCGGTGCTCGGCGGCATGCTGTTGAGCAAGGACGCCATCGCCGACGTCGTCGAGGCGATTCGGCCCGGCGATTTCTACCGTCCCGCCCATCAGGCCATCTACGACACGATCCTGGATCTCTACGGGCGCGGCGAACCCGCCGACCCGGTGACCGTCGCCGCGGGCCTGGACCGCCGTGGCGAGCTCAAGCGCATCGGCGGCGCGCCGTATCTGGTCACGCTCACCCAGACCGTGCCGACCGCGGCCAACGCGGGCTACTACGCCGAAATCGTGGCCGAGAAGGCCATTTTGCGCCGCCTGGTCGAGGCGGGCACCCGCATCGTCCAGTACGGCTACGCGGGCGCCGACGGCCAGGACGTCGCCGAGGTCGTCGACCGCGCCCAAGCCGAGGTCTACGAGGTCACCGAACGCCGCACCAGCGAAGACTTCCTCCCCCTCGAAGAACTGCTCCAGCCGACGATGGACGAAATCGACTCCATCGCCAGCCGCGGCGGCATCTCCCTCGGCGTCCCCACCGGTTTCACCGAACTCGACGAAATCACCAATGGCCTGCACCCCGGTCAGATGATCATCGTCGCGGCCAGGCCTGGTGTGGGCAAGGCGCTGGCCCTGGACACCCCCCTTCCGACACCCACCGGATGGACCACCATGGGTGAGGTCCACGTCGGCGACGAATTGTTGGACGCGAAGGGTCGTCCCACCCGCGTCGTAGCGGCGACCGACGTTTTGTCCGGGCGTCCCTGCTACGAGGTGGAGTTCTCCGACGGCTCCGTGCTCGTCGCGGATGAACAACATCAATGGCTCACGGAGACCAGGGCATCCAGACGGTCGAAACGGGCAGCTGCCGAGGTGCGTACGACCGCCGAGATCGCGAGAACGCTGCGGTGCGACACCGCGGATCGCAGACTGAACCACTCGGTCAGCAATTCCGGCCCGCTACAACTGCCTGCGCGCGCCCTGACGGTGCCGCCCTACACGCTGGGCGCCTGGCTCGGCGACGGAACGTCCGCCGCCGCACAGCTCACCTGCGCCGATCCAGAGATCATCGCGCGAATCGAGGCCGAGGGGATCGTCGCGGTGCCCTCGCGGTCGGCTCGGCTGCGTTATCAGCTGACATTGCCTGCCGACGAGCCGATCCCCGCACGCGAGTGCCTGGTCTGCGGCAAGGAATTCGTTCCTTTCACCACCGAGGTCCGCACCTGTGGGCGGTCCTGCGGCGGAAAGGCTCGGTTCCTTTCGGCTCCGGTGCCTGCACCGCGCTGCCCGAATTGCGGCGAACGGTCGATCGGTCTGCGCCTGTGCCAGAAGTGCCGGAACACCGTCGGGAGCGTGCAGGCGCGCCTGCGGACGCTCGGTGTCCTCGGTGACAAGCACATTCCCATCGACTACCTGCGAGCGTCCGAGCAACAGCGACGGTCCCTACTGGCCGGTTTGCTGGACACCGACGGCACCGTGACCAACGGCGGCTCCGTACAGTTCAGTGTCACGAACGCCCGGCTCGTCGCAGACGTGCACGAGCTGATCGTCGGCCTCGGTTACCGCTGTCATCTCTCCACCAAGCGAGTCCGAGGGCGTTCCGAGGAATCCTCTACCGCTTACACCCTCACCTTCGCCACCGACGACGAGGTGTTCGGTCTGTATCGGAAGGCCTTGCTGCACAAGGAACGGCGCGCCAGCCGCAGCACGGTGCGATCGAACTCGCGATTCGTCGTCGATGTACGCCGGATCGACAGCGTGCCGGTGCGCTGCGTCGAAGTGGACAACGCCGATCATCTGTATCTGGCCGGACGCTCGATGATTCCCACGCACAACTCGACTTTGGGAATGGATTTCATGCGCAGTTGCTCGATCAAGCATGGCTTGGCGAGCGTTATCTTTTCCTTGGAGATGAGTCGTACCGAGATCGTCATGCGGTTGTTGTCGGCGGAGGCGAAGATCAAGCTCGGGGATATGCGGTCCGGGCGGATGAGCGACGACGACTGGACCAAGTTGGCGCGGCGGATGAGTGAGATCAGCGAGGCGCCGCTGTTCGTGGACGATTCGCCGAACCTGACGATGATGGAGATCCGCGCCAAAGCGCGGCGGCTCAAGCAGCGCCATGATTTGAAACTCGTGGTCGTGGATTACCTCCAGCTGATGACGTCCGGCAAAAAGGTCGAATCCCGTCAGCAGGAAGTCTCGGACTTCTCCCGTAATCTGAAACTGCTGGCCAAGGAACTCGAAGTGCCGGTGGTCGCGATCAGCCAGCTCAACCGCGGTCCCGAACAACGAACCGACAAGCGCCCCATGGTGTCCGATCTCCGCGAGTCGGGATCTTTGGAACAAGACGCGGATATGGTCATCCTGCTGCACCGTCCCGACGCTTTCGAGCGCGACGACCCGCGCGGCGGTGAGGCCGACCTGATTCTCGGTAAACACCGTAACGGCCCCACCGCGACGATCACCGTCGCCCATCAGCTGCATTTGTCGCGGTTCGTGGATATGGCGCGCGGCTGAGTTCGGGGGAGGCTGGGCTCAAGTACCGCACGGCTGTTGGTCTTCGCCAGTCGGCTCGCTCGGGCTGTCCTGTGCCAGCCACGGCATCCGGTCGATCAGGCGATCACGTAGTTCGATCAGATTCGCGATGCGCCGATTGAGCTCGGCGAACCGTGGTGGGCCGACGGATGCGTACCCGTTGGGGCACCGCGGCTCGAACGGGAAAGTTTGGGGCAGGTCGCGGTCGAGGTAGGGCACGAACGCGCGGACATCGTCGATGGTGAATCCGGCATCGAGCAGTTCCCGGATGTTGTGTACCCGCTTCACCGCCTCTTCGTCGTAGCGGCGGTAGCCCGAAGTGGTGCGTTCACAGGTGAGCAGACCTCGTTCCTCGTAGAAGCGCAGAGCGCGCGTGGTCGTTCCGGTCCGCTCCGCCAGTTCACCGATCAGCATTGTCGTGTCCTTCCCGTGGTGACTGTTCAACGCGTGAGCCGCACAACTACTTTCCCGGTGTAGCGACCTCGCACCAGGTCGAGCAGTGCCTGTGGAGCGTTTTCCAGCCCATCGACGACATTCTCGGCGTGCCGCAGCGAACCCTCGGCGAGCCACTGGCGTAACCGCCGTCCGAATTCCGGCGCCAGATCCAGGTGATCGAGGGCGGTGAATCCGCGCAGTGTGATTCGCTTCGCGATCACCGGCAGCAGGTCTCCGGGCCCACCATCGGGCGTCCCACCCGCGCGCTGCCGGGCGAGCGCGCCGCACAGGGCGATTCGTCCGCCGACGTTCATCGTCTCGATCGCGGCGCGCAGTTGCGCGCCGCCGACGTTGTCGAAATACACGTCGACCCCTTCCGGCGCGGCTGCCCGGAACTGGTCGGACAACGGCTGGTCGTGATAGTCGAACGCCGTGTCGAAGCCGAGCTCGTCGATGACGTAGCGGGCCTTCCGCGGTGATCCCACGCTCCCGACGACTCGCCCGGCGCCGAGCAGTCGCGCGAGCTGGCCGGCCAGGCTTCCGGTAGCTCCGGCGGCGCTGGAGACCAGAACGGTCTCACCCTCGCGTAACCCCGCGACCACGGTCAGCCCCACATACGCGACCAATCCGAAACCGAGGTACGTCGACGGCGACGGATACGCCTGTGCGTCGACGACCCGAACGCTGTCGGCGTCCGCGATGGCGTACTCGCGCCAGCCGTGTTGGTGCAGCACCAATGCTCCCTCCGGCACATACTGGTCAGCGGACGCGACGACCTCACCGATCGCGCCACCGGACATCACTTCGCCGACAGCGAAGGCGGGCATCGGGATTTCGGGATATCCGCCGATTTGCATCAGCATCCCCGGATCGAGCGACAGGTACAGGTTGCGGATCAGCACTTGTCCCGGTGCGGGATCGGGTACCGCCTCTTCGATCAGCCGGAAGTCCGGCAATGCCGGCAATCCGTTCGGTCGCGCGGCCAGCTGAATCGCTCGGGAGGTTCGCGTCACAGTCGTCATGCCCCGACGCTAAGGATTGACGCATACGTGAAGGTCAAGCAGCAATCAGGCGCAAGGGGACGCTTCGCGGTTCGAACCCTTCCATCCGGCACTAAGTAACGCTCAGGGCCCCTACCACGACGTCCTCGGTGACGTATGGCCCGTCGGGGGGCTTGTCCGTCCACTTTGTCGGTGTATGGAATGGAAATCAGGACATGGCTCTTCGCGAGTTCTTCGCGCGGCATCGCATCGCTTCGGCGGTTGCCGCTCCGGCGGTGCTGGGCGTGGCGGCGGTGGTCGCCACCTCGTTGGCGTTGACGTCGACGCCGGAAACCAGGGAAACCCAGCTCACGACCTCTGTCACGGAATGCCGCGACATGGTCACCATCTCGGTGGCCGGTCGCAACGACACTCCGGTGGAGGGGACCACCAGGATGCTGGTGGATGCCAACGGCAACCCGTTGCCCGCCGCGCTGTCGGGTGATCACAGCAGTGAGTGGGTCGATCCGGTCGTCAACGCACCGGCCGACGACGTCGATCCGGACGCGTACGCCGCGGTCTACATCGCCTATCCGGCGAATATGTCCACCTACGAGGACGCTGTCAACGCCGGTGTCGCGAACACCGAGCGGGTGATGCGGGAGATCGCCCAGGCGTGCCCCGACACCAAGTTCTCGATCGTCGGCTACAGCGAGGGCGCCGACGTCGTCCGCCGCGTCGCGATGCAGATCGGCCATCAGGAACCCGGCCAGGACGGCGCGTACGGGATCGTGGATCCGGCCGACGTCGTCGGCGTCATCATCCTCGCCGACTCGGGTCGCTCTGCGGGCGACGGGCCGTTCCCGGGATCGAAGGACCCGTTCAGCAACCCGGACGGCTTCGACCAGCAATATCAGAACGGCACGAACGCGGTTCCCGGGCAGGGCGCGGTGCGCGGCACCAGCGGTGACTTCGGCGCGCTGAACGGCAAGATCGCGTCGTTCTGCTCCGATGGCGATCTCACCTGCTCGGCGCCGCAGAACATCTCCCTGCTGCAATTGGTGGTCAATGTCGGCAGGCAGTTGAACGTGGACGCGCTCGAGCGCGACGGGCTCACGCCGGCGACCGGGCAGGACGTCGCCGTGGTCCTCGGCCGGATCGCGATGGCGGCGTTCGCGGACATCCAGTCGCAGCCGAACTGGATGCAGAGCGACGAGACCTTCCTGCAGGTGCTGCTGCGGGTGTCGGACCCGGCGTACAAGCCGGGTGAGAAGAAAGCGCCGGTGCAGGCGGACTCCATTGCCACGAACGACATGTCGCCGCTGGCCTACCTGCCGCAGAAGGTGCTCAACGAGATCGTCGGGCTCATCGTGACGAACCAGAACACGATCCCGGTCATCCTCAGCGACCCGTACAACCTCACCCTGGGCCCGAATCACACCGGTCACCACTTCGACTACTGGGACGACGCGGACCCCGCCGCGGGCAAGCC
The DNA here is from genome assembly GCF_053604885.1 of Nocardia sp. NPDC003999. Lineage (NCBI taxonomy): Bacteria > Bacillati > Actinomycetota > Actinomycetes > Mycobacteriales > Nocardiaceae > Nocardia > Nocardia sp. NPDC003999. The sequence goes on along the minus strand of NZ_JBSGIB010000004.1, from coordinate 99,996 downwards.
GCTGACCTCGGCGGAGTACGCGGCCGCGTGGCTCGCCCATCTGGCGAAGCAGGCGCAGGCCGGTAAGCAGGTCGACCCGACGTCCAAGCCGCAGGAGGCGGACCTGGCCGCCGTGTACAAGGCGGCGGAGACCACCTCGGCGGCTCCGACGACCGAACCCGCCAAGAGCTCGACCACGGCACCGAAGCCGACCAGCGCCGCCCCTACGACGACCGGCACCACGGACCGGCCGACGACGACGGCGCCGACCTCGACCACCACCTCGGCGCCGGTGGTCACCACCACCACGCCCGCGCCTGCTCCGGTCGCGGCGCCGGTCGAGACGACGAAGCCGACCACCACGACCGAATCGACCACGACGACAACGCACTCCGCGGCGCCGACCACCACGGCGACCGCGAAGGCGTCGAACTGATCGACCCGCGGGCCGCGATCACAGCCGTTCGGCGTGATCGCGGCCCGCGGCGTATTCGCCCGCCAACGCGCGAGCGGTGACGTGTAACCGGGTGCGCTCGGTGTCGGGCGGAATCAGTCGTGCACGGCGCGAAGGTTGCGGGCCAGCACTTCGACGCGATGGCGTTGGAGCTGGGTGAATTCCTCAGGATGATGGATCTCCACACTCAGCCGTCCGGCGAAAGTGCTGATGACGCAGGTGCCGCCGCCCGGTTGCTGCGGACGGCGGCCGGTCAGGTCCGGCTTCGCGAGCATGGTGGAGTGGAAGTCGTCGATGCGCAACTCGCCCTGCTCGGGCAGCGGCGGGATAGTGCCCCAGTTGGTCGCGATGACCACGCCGGGCAGAGCCGGTCGCGGCGCCGCCGCCATGTCGGGGATGCTCAACGGCGTGCGTTGCACGATGCCAGCGGCCAGGCCCGCGTGCAGCGCCGCGCTGATGCCGCGGGCCGATTCCACCAGCGTGACGGCGGATTCGGGGGAGAGGTAATTGGCGAAACCGAGGACGTTCGTGCCTTCGGTGGCGGAGATTTCGGGGCTCACCCTGGTCCGCAGGTCGACGGAGTACAGGTAGAGCAGCCCGGTGAGCGGTAGCTCGCGGATCTCGGCTTCGGTCCGCAACAGCGCCGCCGACACCAGACCGTGCACCGTGACGTTCTCGCGATGTCCGAGGGCGACCAGCGCCGCGGTCTCCTCTCGGGAGAGCCGGCATCGGGTGGTGTGCAGCGTCGGATAGTCGTCGTCGCGCGGCTGCGGTACCTGTGGCGCGGTAGCAGCGGCCCCGGCTCCGGGCAGCGCCATCTTCTCGATGCCTCGCGCCGCGAGCAGATGCTCGATCGATTCGGGGAACGCGTGCACCGGCGACTCGGGGATCTTTCCGCCGACCGCGTCTCGATACCCGGCCCAGAACTCGGTGACGATGGCGAACGCGTGGAACGCGTCCGCGATGCTGTGATGGATCACGACGGTGACGCTCGCGGTGTCGCCGTCGCGTACCACGCACAGCCCACAGACGCCGGTGCGCTGGTCGAATTTCGCTCCGGTGAAGGGGAATTCGGTATCGCCGTCGGCGACAAAGACCTGGGGTGCCGCGTCCGTCACGGTGAAGACTCGACCGCCGTCGGCGGACGACTCGATGCGGGCGCGCAGAATGGGATGCGCCCGGGCGACTGCCTCGAAGGCGGCTGTCAACGCGGGCAGGTCCAACCGACCGGATACCCGTGCCGCATAACCGATGAAGACCTCGCCCGCGGCGAACATCTCCTCGCTCGGGGCCAGTCGGCGGATGACGTCGACCACGATGATGCCTTCCCTTCGCTCCGGGCGAAGACTAGCCCGAACAACGTTGCACTCGCGCATCATTCGCTCAAATAGGACGAACGGGACATGGAAACCGGAGCGAACCGGCCTTGCCGGAGCGGGGAAGTGGATCTGTCGGATGATCGGATCACCTGGATAAGCTCCCAGTGGTCGAAAGCGAGCGGAGCATGTTCTCAACCCCCGGCACCGAATCGGTCGCCGTCCGTCCGCACCGCGCGGTGGTCGTGCGATGACCCGCCGCGGATGGGCCCTCTTCCTGGCGATGGGCGTGATCTGGGGCGTGCCGTACGCGATGATCCGCATCGCGGTGGAGGATCTCGACCCGATCGTGGTCGCGTTCGGCCGCACGCTGATCGGTGGCTTGCTGCTCCTGCCGGTCGCGCTCTACGCCGACGCGCTGGCGCCGGTGTTCCGGCGATGGCGGCCTCTGCTGCTCTACACCCTGGTGGAGATCACCGGGCCGTGGTTCCTGATCGGGTACGCCGAGACCACGCTGCACAGTTCGACGGTCGGCTTGCTGATCGCGGCGGTGCCGCTGATCGCCGTGGTGATCGTGACCGTGCTCGGCCACGACCGGTTCGACGCGAGCCGGGTGGTCGGCCTGCTCGTCGGGTTCGCGGGCGTCGCCGCGCTCGTCGGCTTGGATGTCGATTCGGGGAATCCGGCGGCGATCGCGGCGATCGGGCTCACCACGGTCGGCTACGCGGTCGGTCCGATCGTCATCAATCGCGCACTGGCCGATCTGCCCCCGCTCGGTGTGGTGACCGCATCGCTGCTGCTGGCGGCGGTGATCTACGCGCCGTTCGCGGGGTGGCTGCGCCCGTCGCGCATCACCGCCGACGCGGCCTGGTCGGTGCTCGGCCTCGCGGTGATCTGCACGGCCGTAGCGTTCCTGTTCTTCTTCGCGCTGATCGCCGAGGTCGGCCCGGCCCGTGCGACGGTGATCACCTACATCAATCCCGCGGTGGCGATCCTGCTCGGCGTCACGGCGCTCGGCGAGCCGCTGACCGCGGGCATGGCGATCGGCTTCCCGCTGGTCATCCTCGGTTCCGTGCTGGGAACCGCGCGCGGTCGCGACACAGCGGCACGAGCGGACGCGCCCGCCGCGCCGGAAGCTGCCGCCCAATTACCCGAGAGGTGATCGCCACGGCGCCTCATCACCCGGCACCGCGTCTACGCGGACGACCTCGCCGTCGCCCTGGCATTCGATTCGAGGGAGTGAGCACGTAATACGCTGCTCCGGGTGCTGGATTCGACCGAAGACTTCGCAGACGAACACCCTGACGTGGCCGTCACCCGAGCCGCCTACGACGACGTCGCCGAGCTCTACACCGAGCTTTTCCGCCACCACCTCGCCGGTGCGATGCTCGATCGGGCGATGCTCGGCGCCTTCGTGGAATCGGTGGCGGGCAACGGCTCCGGCCCCATAGCCGATGTCGGCTGCGGCCCGGGACGGATCACCGGACACCTCGCTGCGTTGGGTGCGCAGGTATTCGGGATCGATCTCTCGCCGCGAATGGTGGAGCTGGCCCGCGTGGAACATCCGCAGCTACTTTTCGCGCAAGGTTCCGTAGAGCAGCTACCGATAAGCAACGAGGCGCTCGGCGGCATAGTCGCGTGGTATTCGTTGATTCACCTCCCACCGGATCGCGTGCCGCACGTGTTGAGCGAGTTCCATCGGGTACTCGCAAGCAAAGGGCACGTGTTGCTGGCTTTCCAGACGGCCGACCAGCCCGACGCGGTGGAAGCCTTCGACCACAAGGTGACTCGCGCCTACCGGTGGGCGCCGAAGCGTCTCGTGCGTCTGCTCGGTGACGCCGGGTTCGCCATGATCGCTCGCATGGTGCGCGAGCCGGGTCCCGACGAGCGGTTCGGGCAGGCCTACCTGCTGGCCTCGAAGGTTCGGTGATTCACCGAACGCGGTCCGTCGCGCCCGGGTAAGTTTGTCGTGTCGCGGCGGTTTCATGGCTGCGCGGGCCCGCCGACAACGTGGTCGATTCGTACTCCGAACATCCTCACCATGTCGTCAGGGGGCGACTCATCATGGAATTCATCGCGCCGGTCGATGCCGTCTTCTTGCTCGCCGAATCCCGCGAACAGCCGATGCACGTGGGAGCGTTGCAGCTGTTCGAGCCGCCGGAGGACGCCGGAGCGGACTTCGCCGCACAAGTGCACGACAAGCTATTACGCAGCACCGACATCGATCCGGCCTTTCGCAAGCATCCCGCGACGATCTTCGGGTCTCCGCAGATGGCGTGGACGCGCGCCGAGGACGTGGAACTCGACTACCACGTGCGGCGGCTGGCCGTGCCCGGGCCGGGACGCATGGACCAACTCGTTGAGCTGGCCTCCGGCCTGCACGGCAGTCTGCTCGACCGGCACCGCCCGCTGTGGGAGTTCCACCTGATCGAGGGCCTCGCCGACGGCAGGTTCGCACTGTATTCGAAGATGCATCACGCGTTGATCGACGGCGTTTCCGCCCAGCGTCTACTCCGGCGCACGCTGACCGGCGATCCGTCCTCGAGTGTCACGCGCGTGCCGTGGCACCTGCCTCGGGGCAGGCGTAGGACGCCGTCCGGTACGGATGGTGTGGCGCGAAACCTGTTCTCCGCCGCGACATCCGGCGCATCGGTGCTGCGTGCCGCGCGCACCGCGCTGTCGCGGCAGCAGCTGACCCTGCCGTTCGCGGCGCCGCGCACCATGTTCAACGTCCCGATCGGCGGCGCGCGCCGTGCGGTGGTGCGGTCCTGGCCGTTGGAACGGTTGCAGCAAGTGAAAAAGGCGACCGGCTCGACGCTCAACGACGTGGTGCTCACCATGTCGGCGGGCGCACTGCGGCGCTACCTGCTCGAACGAGACGCTCTGCCGGACAAGCCGTTGGTCGCGATGGTGCCGATGTCGCTGCGCGCCGAGGACGACGACGAGACCAACGGGGTCAAGGTCGGCGCGGTGCTGTGCAACCTCGGCACCGACATCGCCGATGCGCTGGAGCGCCTGCAGGTGGTCACCGCGTCGATGCGCGACGGCAAGGACGTCTATCGCACGCTGTCGTGCAATCAGACGATGGCGTTGTCGGCACTGATGCTCAGCCCGCTCGCCCTCAACCTCGTGCCCGCGCTGATCCCGTGGACCAGTCCGACCTTCAACATCGTCATCTCGAACGTGCCCGGGCCGCGAGAGCCGATGTACTGGAACGGCGCGCGTCTCGACGCGAGTTACCCGCTGTCGATCCCGTTCGACGGTCAGGCGGTGAACATCACGCTCACCTCCAACGCGGGCAATCTCGACTTCGGTCTGGTCGGCTGCCGTCGCAGTGTGCCGCAGCTGCCCCGTCTGCTCGACCACCTGGAGGAGTCGCTCGCCGAACTGGAGCGCGCCACCGCCTGATCCGGCATCGCATTCCGCAGAAAACTAGAACGTGTTACTGTCGAGGCATGGTGCGAAGGCCAGTCGAGGATGCCGCAGCCGCTTCATGGCGATATCAGCGGCTCGCGGTGGACTCGACGTGCGGCGACCAGGCCGAACCGAGCGCCACTTATGCAACTCGTTCTAGTACATCTGCGCCGCGCCGTTCGCGGCGGAGCAGTTAGGGAGACCAGCACGCCATGCGTACCGAAATCTGCGAACGGCTCGGGATCGAATTCCCTATCTTCGCCTTCACCCACTGCCGCGACGTGGCGGCCGCGGTCAGCAATGCGGGCGGACTCGGCGTGCTCGGCGCCGTCGGCTTCACCGCCGAGCAGCTCGAGGTCGAGTTGGCTTGGCTGGATGAGCACGTACAGGGCGTGTACGGCGTCGATCTGGTGATTCCCTCCAAGTACGAGGGCAAGGGCATCGATGGACTGAGCCCGGAGGAACTCGAAGCCAAGCTGGCCGAACTGGTCCCGCAGGGGCACCGCGACTTCGCCGAGAAGATCCTCGCCGACCACGGCGTGCCCAAGCTGCCCGAAGGCGAGCACCACAACCAACTGCTCGGCTGGACCGCCACCACAGCGGGCCCGCAGGTGGAGGTGATTCTGCGGCACCCGAAGGCGAAGCTGGTCGCCAACGCCCTCGGCACCCCGCCCGAGGACGTGATCAAGCAGGTGCAGGATTCCGGCCGGTTGATCGGCGCGCTGTGCGGTTCGGTCAAGCACGCGCTCAACCACAAGCGCGCCGGCCTCGACTTCGTGGTCTGCCAGGGCACCGAGGGCGGCGGCCACTGCGGCGAGGTCTCCTCGATGGTGCTGTGGCCACAGGTCATCGATGCCGTCGGCGATCTGCCCGTGCTGGCCGCGGGCGGCATCGGCAACGGCCGCCAGGTGGCCGCCGCGATGGCGATGGGCGCGGCGGGCGCGTGGACCGGCTCGGTGTGGCTCACCGTCGAGGAAGCCAACGTGCCGCCCGCCCAGATGCAGACCTACATCGACGCGACCAGCCACGACACCGTGCGTTCGCGCGCATGGACCGGCAAGCCCGCCCGCATGCTGCGCAACGACTGGACCGAGGCGTGGGAGCGGGCCGATACCCCCGACCCGCTGCCGATGCCGCTGCAGATGATGGTCGCGTTGGAAGGCGTGAAGCGCGGGCACCGTTATCCGGAGGCCGCCAAGGACGTCAACTTCAATCCGGTCGGCCAGATCGTCGGCATGATGAATCGGGTGGAGCGTTCCGCGGATGTGGTCAACCGCCTGATCCAGGAGTACGTCGAGGCGTGCGAGCGCCTCAACAAGCTCAACGGCGGGGCCTGAGTCCGGGCGTCGATTCCGGGACGGCGATGCCGTGCGGCATCCGTCCGGTCGAAGCCCGGGACGATCGCACCGGCGTAGCGGCGGCCACCCCTACGCCGGTGCGATCTCCGGTTCACGACTTCGGGCCGAACTCGAACCCCGCTGCCCAGAAGCACTCGGTCGCGCCGCTGAGACCCTGTGCCGGAGACGATTTCGTCGTGGTCGGCGCGGTGCGCAGCGGCCCGAACACCCGCGCGAGTCGCGGCCGATTCATCCCATTCGACCCATTAGCGTCTGGGACAGATACCCTCAGGGAACGCGGTGGCCCGGCTGACTTCGGCGCAACGAGAGGATGGTCGGGGCAAATCGTCCCAGACGCACTGTGCAGCGTACGAAACGACTAGGCGGTGGCGGCCTGGTTCACGCCGGCGCTTTCCTCGATGCCGACCACCAATTCCTCGAAGCGCGCGATCACCTTCTCGTGGTACATGCCGAACAGATCCTCGAACAGCGCCAGCTGAGCCTCGCTCGGCCCCGAGCCGGAATCCCACACCGCGGCCAGCGCTCGCCAGACCAGAACGTGCAGATCCGGCGCGCCCGCGAAATACGCTTCGACCGCCTCCGGCACCTCGAGCACCGTCTCACCGATCGAGTTCAAGATCGCCCGCTGCATGGGGAGACCGAGCGTGGTCAGCAGTCTGCGCACCAGCGCGACCTCGAGCGCCAGCATCTGCCGCAGATCCGGAACCTGCTGACGCGCCAGGGATTCGAGCTCGTCGATGGTGGATTTCAGTTCGGCCGAATCGATCCGCTGTTCGCCACCGGTGTAGGCGAGCAGCGTCTCGAGCACAAGATTGCGCTCGACGTCCACGATGTCGCGGAACATCTCCATCGCGATGTCCGGCATGGGAATCGAGAAGCGGAACAGCTGGCGGTACACGTCCACCCCGCCCGCCTCTCGGACGTCACGGATCGTGAATCCCTTGCCGCGCCGGGCTTCGACGAAACCGTACGACTCCAGCCTGCCCAGCGTCAGCTGCGCGGTCGCGCGGTTCATATCGAATTCCTCGGCGACCTGACGCACCGACGGCATGAGATCCCCCGGCTGATATTCCCCCGCGGCAACCCGGCGCGCCAGCTCGTCGGCAACGTCGGCGACCACCGTCTGGGATCCCATCGAAGTCACCTTTCGACTACTTTCGAACACGTCCCAGACAGTCTAAGCCCTACTGTCGGGTACTGCACCTGTGTCACACTTGTGCCCGCGACTGTGAGGTGAGTCATGACCATCCGGCCCATCGGAGAGCGCCCCGAGCCGGGGGCCGCGGGCAAACGATCCCGGCTCTTCGCGTCGCGTTCCCACGATAAACCGCCTGTTCACGGCGCTGTTCGCGGCGCGAGACTGGCCGCGCTGCCGGTGGCCTTCGCGGGACGGCAGGCCGCGGGCATCGGCAAGCGGGCGCTCGGCAGATCGGCCGAAGAAGTCAATCGGGACATTCAGCTCCGCACCGCGCAGCACATCTTCGAGGTGCTCGGCGAGCTGAAAGGCTGCGCCGCGAAGCTGGGGCAACTGCTGGCCATCTACGAGTTGGCACTGCCGCGGGAGGTGGCCGAGCCGTACCGGATCGCGCTCAGCAGGTTGCAGGACGCCGCGCCCGCGATGCTGCCGCACACCGTCCGCGCTGCCATAGCCGAAAGCATGGGGATGGAATGGCATTCGCACTTCCGCGAGTTCGATGATCGACGCGCCGCCGCGGCCTCGCTAGGGCAGGTGCACCGGGCGATCTGGCACGACGGCAGACCGGTCGCGGTCAAGGTGATGTATCCCGGCGGCAGGCAGGCGGTGGCCCGCGATTTGGACCACCTGCGCCGGATCTCCTATCTCGCCACGGTTTTCCTGCCGGGCGCGGACGTGAAGGCGGTGACCGAAGCGATCTGCGCGTCGGTCGCAGGGGAACTCGACTATGCGGCGGAAGCCGAGCATCAGCGCGCCTTCGCCGCGGCCTACGCGGATGATCCCGACTTCTATGTGCCGAATGTGGTTGCGCAACACGGTGACGTGCTGATCAGCGAATGGATCGATGGCACACCCGTACCGCGCGTCCTCGCCGCGGGCACGCAGGCCGAGCGTGACCGGGTGGGCATGCTCATGGTCCGCTTCGTGACCTCCGGCTGGGCTCGCCACGGCCTGCTGTACGCCGATCCGCATCCGGGCAACTTCCGCGTGCTGCCGGACGGCCGGCTCGGCGTCATGGACTTCGGCGCGTGCAGCCCGTGGCCTCCTGCGGGTTTCGGCGAACTGACGCTCGACTGCTGTAAAGCGATATTCCGAGGCGGGCCAGGAGATCTGGCCGACGCCACGCGCCGACACGGCTTCGTGGCGAACGGACTCGCTCTCGACAGCGACGCGCTCTACGCCGCCATCACTCCCTGCGGTGAACCCTTCCGGCACGAGACCTACCGGCTGACCACCCGCTGGTTGCGGCGACAAGTGTTGCGCACCACCAATCCTCGATTGACCAATGTGGTCCGGCAGCTGACCATGCCCGCCTACTTCACGCCGTTCGCCCGCTCGTTCCTCACGCTCGTGGGCGTGCTCGGTCAGCTGGAGACCGAAGGTCCTTATCGCGACGAGATCGTCCGTTGGGTACCGGAATTGAGCGAAGCGTTCGTCTCGGACGAGGTGCCGAAGGGCGGTTCGCCGACGCTGGATCTGGAGCCCGCGCGGAGACGGCGGGCAGAGGCGGCCGAGCGGGGAATGTCGATCGGGTAATTCCGGTCACTTTGGGGCGCAGGGGATTTCGGTGCAACGCCGGGTCGGTGACGCCGAATTCGAAATAGTAGCCTGTTCTGTCTGAGACAGATTAGTCTATACGATCCGAAATCGACGTGTCACCGCGACAGCCACGCGCGCCACTGCGGAGCGATGAGCGCGGCCATCTCCTCGTAACCCGCCGCCCCTGGGTGCGCCCCGTCACCCGCGCGCACGTCGGCGGCCCACACCGCGCTGTCGCGCAGTAGCTGGTGCACTCGCACGTACGGCACCTCCGCCGCGGCGCAGACCTGCGCGAATCGCTCGTCCAGTGCGGCGGTGCGGGCATTGTGCTCGTCGTCGGCGATCGGCGGCGGAGCGACCATCAGCACCGGCCACCCTCGCTCGCCCGCCTGCCCGAGCAACTCGCCGAGGTTGGCCACCGATTCCCCGGGCGCGACCCGCGGACCGCCGTTCTCGTGCATGGCGTCGTTCACGCCGAAGGAGAGCACGACCCGCGCGTCCACGCCCTCCGGCAGGCGGGGCGCGCATTCGGCGCGGAAGCGCCGCACGATCTCGGCCGAGGTCTGTCTGCGCACCCCGAGGTTGTAGGCCGTCAGCGGAATCCCTTCCGCATGTGCCGCGGACGCGAGCCTGCCTACCCACCCCCGGAAATCCGGGTCGCCGACACCGGCGACGAACGAATCCCCGACGAAACACACCCGCAGATCCCGGTTCATTCGCGTGATCCTCGCAGGGCCGGTACCGGCCCGCGTGTTCCGGGTACGGGCAATATGATCACGGAGGTTCGACCGGGAGGGAGTAATGGTGACAACCGAGCCGGAGCTCGCGACACCGCCGGTTCCGCAGTGGTTCGCAGAGTTGTTCGCCCACCGACGCTGGATCCGGCGCAGCAGGCCCTTTCCGCACGTGTACGCCCGCGATGTCTTCGTTCCCGAGTTCTATCAGCGGTTGACCGAGCAACTGGAGCGGGTTCGCGGCGAGCGCCCCGACCTGGTCGCCCCGGTCGCCGACGGCTACAGCGCCGACGGAATTCGGCTGGGGGACCTGCGCGACGGCCCGCTCGCGGTGTTCACCTCACGCGAGTGGCACGACCTGGTCGCCCGGCTCGGGGGTGTCGAACCGACCGGCGACGTCGAAGGATCGGTGCACCACCACGGGCCGGGCAGCCCGTTCGGCTGGCCGCACAACGATCTCAACCCGGCCTGGTTCCCCGGCCCGCCGCCAAGTCCCGGCGAAGTACGCCTGCCCGACGCCACCGTGCACACCAAAACTGGGGCACGCGCGCCCGGCGTCGTCGCGCGCGAGACCGTGCGCGGCATCGCGGTGCTGTTCTATCTGGGCAATCCGGGCTGGCAGCCGGGCGACGGCGGCGAGACCGCGCTGTACGACCACGTCGCCCAGGGAGCCGCGCTGCCGTCGGTGTCCCTCGTCCCGCCGCTGGACAATTCGCTGCTGCTGTTCGAGGTCACCCCGCGCACCTGGCACACGTTCGCGGGCAACAACGTCAACGACCGCAACAGCGTGGTGATGTGGGTGCACCGCACCAAGGCGGACGCCGAACGGCGCTGGGGAGGAGACAAGATTGTCCACTGGTGAACGCCGCGTCTGCCTGCTCACCGGTGCGAGCGGCACGCTGGGCGACGCGTTCTGCCAGGCCTACTACCGCGACTACGACATCGTCGCCGTGTGCCGCACGCGCACACCCGCGGTGCCGTCGCAGCTGGAGTGGTACATCGATCCGCTGGCGCCGGACGCGACCGTGCCCGAGAACGATTCCCGTGTGTTCGTGGTGCGGTCGGATCTGACCGAGCCGGGTGAAGTGGAACGGGTGGTCGATCTGGCGCTGGCCCGGTTCGGCGGAGTCGACCTGCTGGTGAACAACGCGGCGCACGTCCGGCTGCATCCGGGCGGCATCGTCGACGGCGACGCAGCGCTGGACGACTTCGATCCGCACTTCGCGCTGAACGTAGCGGTACCCCTGCGTCTTTCGGCGCGGCTGGCACAACGATGCTGGTTGCACGCGGGACCCGAGAATCGCGCGCGCAACCGCAACATCGTCAATGTCTCGAGCATCTCCGGCTCGGAGGTCTACCCGGCACAGACGCTGTACTCCGCGTCGAAAGCCGCGCTCAACCAGCTGACCCGGAATATCGCCGCCGAGTTCGCCGAGTTCGGGGTGCGCGCGAACGCGATCGCCCCGACCACTTTTCCGGCCCTGGTCCCCACCGAGCAAGTCGCGCGCGCGATCGTCGAGCTGGACGCGGGCGCGGTGTCCGGTGGGGTGTACGGGGTCGGTGTCGAGCCGGAGCGGGCAGCGGGCTCCTCACTCCGGCTCGCAGAACCGTGACCGCCTGACTATTCGGTCGACGTGAGCCCGGTGGCCCGCTCGGACAGCGTCCAGAGCCGTCCCGCGAGATCGGCGTCGACCGCCTGCTTGTTGCGCGGCGGCTCCAGTCGGAAACGATGGAAGTACTGGCCGTTGATCGCCGCACCGTCGGCGGTCGTGGCCAAATGCACCAGCGGCTCGGCGCCCTTGTCCGGCTGGATGAAGAACGGGCGCGCCAGCGGAGACCGGACGAACCAGCCGAAGCCGAGTGGCGCGTTGTCGTAGACATGGGTCGCGACCACACCGGGGTGGAAGGCCGCGGTGGTGATGCCGGTGCCCTCGGTGCGGCGGGCCAGTTCCCTGGTGAACAAGATATTCGCCAGTTTGGACGCGCCGTACGCGCCGAGCTGGTTGAACGAGCCGGTCGGCGCGTTGGCCGTGTCCAAGTCCAGCTTCGCCATCCGGTAGGTCGTGCTCGCGGTGTTCACCACCCGGGCCCGCGAACGGGTCAAACGCTCCAGCAGCAGGTTGGTCAGCAGGAACGGGGACAGGTGATTGACCTGGAAGGTGAGTTCGTTGCCGTCGTCGGTGACCGTCCGCTTGGGCCACGCGCCGCCCGCGTTGTTGGCCAGCACGTCGATCGTCGGGTACCGGTCGAGCAGTTGGTCGGCCAGCTTGCGCACGTCGTCGAGCCGGGCGAAGTCGGCGACGAACGGCTGCGCGCCCGCCTTCGCCGCCACCTCGGCGGTGCGCTCCGGTGATCGGCCGACGACGGCGACGGTGGCGCCGCGAGCCGCGAGCCGCTGCGCCGCTGCCGCGCCGATGCCCGAGCTCGCGCCGGTCACCACCACCGTCTTTCCGGTGAGGTCCTGGTCCTGTGTCTGTTCCTGCGCTGCCATCGCTGCCTCTCGCAGATCGGTTTACCTGACCCGATCGTCATCGGCTCGCGCGGGTTCGGCAAGCACCGACGCGCTCGAGTAGTGGGCGGCGATCTCGTCGCTGGTGGTCAGCCACACTCTCGGGTGGCCCGACACGTATGCGAGTGCTTCGTCCAGGTATTTGATCCGGAAAGCCTGCCCGATCACGAAGGGGTGCAGGGCCAGCGCCATGACCCGCCCGCTGTCGGCCGACTCGGCGTAGAGCTGGTCGAACTGATCGCGGACCATGCGCACGAAATCCGGTCCGCTGGTGGCTTTGCCGAGGAACAGTGTGTTGTCGTTGAGTTCCACCGAGTAAGGGACACTGAGCACGCCGGGTACCGACAGGGGATAGGGCTGGTCGTCGTTGGTCCAGTCGAGGACGTAGCCGAGGCCGAGTTCGGCCAGCAGCGACGGGGTGCGGAAGGACTCGGTGAGCGCGGGCCCCATCCAGCCGCGCGGCCTGCGTCCGGTCGCGCGCTCGATGGTCGCGACCACATCGGCGAGGTAGGCGCCCTCCTCCTCCGCCGGAACGTCCGGCTGGAAGATCGAGTTGTTCTTCCCGTGCGCGAGCCACGCCCAGTCCCGCCGTACACCCGCCGCGATGATCTGCGGATACCGCTCGGCGACATCGGAATTCAGCAACGCGCTGGCCCGGATACCGTGCCGGTCGAGCACCTCGATCACCCGCCAGATGCCCACCCGCGGTCCGTAATCACGCCAGCCGTAGTTCAGCGGATCCGGCGCGAGCCCGGCAGTACCGGGAAAGATGCTCGTGGACGGCCGGTCCACCCGATAGTGCTCGACATTGAGTCCGACATAGAACGCCACCCTGGCACCGCCGGGCCACCGCAACGGCGGACGATCGACGATCGGGCTGTACTCGAAGAGTTCGTTGTCCATGCCCTCATGCTGAAACTTGACACTGATGTGAAGATCAACCTCGAGCGTGAGTGATGTCCGGCACACTGCACAACCGAGCGGAGACAGCGGCGGGGTTCCGCGAGCCGGATCGTCCACACCAGCCGGTATCGTGCAGCGAACGTAACAACAGACTTCGTACGCACATGGGTAACTCACCGGGTACGCCCAGAAAAGGGGAGCGGCACTCGACGCAGGACCTGAACGCGGGTCTCGCGGCTCCAACCAGTACGGCCTGAATACCCGGAGAGGCGGGCGAGCATGCGAGTGGACGGGCGGGAGATCCCGGTCACGGGGAGCCTGCTACAGCCGCTGATCCGGCGCACGAGTGACATCATCCGGGTCGTCCTCGCAACACTGTGGGTGGCGGTCGTGATCGCGGCCTCACTGATCACCCGCCCGGAATGGCTGGCCCTGGAACGCTCGGTCTCCAACATCGTCGGTTTCCTCAACCCGGACCAGTCGAACCTGGTGTACCTGGTCTACGGCATGGCGATTCTCGCGCTGCCGTTCGCGATCCTGATCGAGCTGATCATCGGCAGGCAGTGGAAGCTGCTCGCCGGCTATGCCGCTGCCGGGGTGGTAGCGGGATTGCTGTTGTCCATCACCGGCACCGGCCTCTCCGCGCCGAAATGGCATCTGCAGGTGCCGGACCGGTTGGACACCTTCCTGTCCCAGTTCCTCGACGATCCGCGCTGGATCGCGATGATCGCCGCCATGCTCACCGTCGCCAGTCCGTGGCTGCCCACCCGCCCGCGGCGCTGGTTGTGGTTCCTGCTGCTGGCGTTCGCGCCGATCCACCTCGCGGTCAGCACCGTGGTGCCCGCCCGGGCGATGTTCGGGCTCGCGGTCGGCTGGCTGGTCGGCGCGGTGATCGTGCTCGTGGTGGGCACGCCCGCGTTGGAGGTTCCGCTCGACGCGGCCGTGCGGGTGCTCGCCAATCGTGGTCACACGGTCACCGGGTTCACCGTGGTGCATCCGGCGGGCCGCGGTCCGTTGGTGCTCGCCGCCGCCATCGAAGGGCCGGAACGCGAGCTGCTCGTCGAGATGTTCGGCAAGAACCAGCGCAGTTTCGGCGCGCTGCGCCAGCTGTGGCGCTGGCTGACCTTCCGCTCCAGCGAAACCGCGGCCATCCACGGTTCCATGCACCGTGCGGTCGAGCATCGCGCGCTCATGGCGATCGCCGTCGCCGACCTGGGGCTCGGCAGCGGCACCCCCGTCGCGGTCGCCGCGCTGTCGCGTGGCTGGATGTTGTACGCGCACACGCAGCCGTGCGGCACGGCGATCACCGAACAGTCCGCCGAAGTGCTGCCCGGAGTGTGGCGAGCGCTGGACACTCTGCAACAGAAGCAGATCTCACACGGCGACCTGCGGCCGGTCGACATCCGTGTGGCCGACGGCGTCACACTGTTCGGCGGCTTCGGCAACGCCGAATACGGAGCGTCGGACGCGCAACTGCAATCCGACATCGCCCAGTTGCTGGTGACGACCACCGCGACGTTCGGCAAGGAGCCCGCCGTGCGCGCGGCGATCGAAACCCTGGGTGAGGCGCGGGTACTCGCCGCGGCGGGCCGGTTGACCAAGTCGGCCATACCGACCGGCATCCGCAAAGCGGTCCCGGAATGGAAGACCGCGCTGTCCGACGCCCGCGACGAGGTGCGCAAACAGACCGGTCAGGACCGGATCGAAGCCGAGCAGATCACCCGGTTCTCCCGCAACCAGATCATCCAGTTGGTCCTGCTGATCGGGCTGGTGTACGTCGCCTACCCGTTCATCAGCGCCGTGCCGACCTTCTTCACCCAGCTGCGCACGGCGAACTGGTGGTGGGCGCTGCTCGGGCTGCTCGTCTCCGCCCTGACCTACGTCGGCGCGGCGGCGGCGCTGTGGGCCTGTGCGTTCGGCGCGGTGAACATCCGGAATCTGCTCATCATGCAGGTCGCCAATACTTTCGCCGCGACCACCACTCCCGCAGGCGTCGGCGGACTCGCGTTGAGCGTGCGGTTTCTGCAGAAGTCAGGTATCGGCACGGTGCGCGCCACCGCCGCGGTCGCGCTGCAACAGGCGGTGCAGGTGATCACGCATGTCGGCCTGCTGCTCGCGTTCAGCATCCTGGCGGGCACCTCGACGGACCTGTCGCATTTCGTCCCGCACGCCACGGTGCTGTATCTGCTCGCCGGCGTGGGCGTCGGGATCGTCGGCGCGTTCATGTTCGTGCCGAAACTGCGCCGCTGGCTGAACGACGCGGTGCGGCCGCAGTTGCAGGAGGTCATCGGCGAACTCGCCGACCTGGCCCGCGATCCCAAACGTTCCGCGGTGATCATCGGCGGATGCGCGGCGCTCACCGTCGGTATGGCGGGCGCGCTGTGGGCCAGCGTGCAGGCGTTCGGCGGCGGCACCACCTTCATCACCGTCACGATCGTCACCATGATCGGCGGCACGCTGGCCGCGGCCGCGCCGACCCCGGGCGGTGTCGGCGCGGTCGAGGCGGCGCTGATCGGTGGTCTGGCCGCCTTCGGCCTGCCCGCGAACATCGCGGTGCCCTCGGTGCTGCTCTACCGCGTACTCACCTGCTGGCTTCCGGTGTTCTGCGGCTGGGGCGCCATGCGCTGGCTGGCGAAGAAGGACCTGATCTAAGCGGCGGTCTCGCCTGGTTTGTTCGCCAGCAGCACGGCGGTCGCGGGGCGGACGACGACGAATTCGACACTTTCGAAACCGTTCGCGCGCAGGTCGTCTCGATACCGGCGGATATCGATGCCCGCCAGTGGATCACCGTGGTCGTGATCGGCGTCGTGGGTGCGGTGCGCCGCGAATCTCGCCATGACGCGCACCACGGTGGAGAGCAACGGATCGGTCGGCAGCGTGTCGGCGAGCAGCAGCCGGCCGCCCGGGCGCAATACCCGGAACATCTGCGCGATGGCGTCGGCACGGTGCGACGCGGGGATGTGATGCATCGCGAAGGTCGAGGTCACGAGATCGGCGGACGCGTCGGGCAGCGGAAGATCCTGTGCCGTCCCGACTTCGAACCGGCAATTGGCCAGGTCATGTGAGCGCGCGGTCGCGTAGTCGATCATCTGCGGCGACGGATCGACGCCGGTGACCCGGCCGACGCGGCGAGCGAGCACGCGAGCGAGGTCGCCCGGACCGCAACCGACATCGACGACCTCGGCGCCGGCGGCGGGACGAGCCAACTCGGCGAGCCGGGCGTTCAGGCGGTTCGCCCGGCCGAGTAGAAGCGCGGCTTTGAGGGCACGGTAGCGGCGCGGTTGGGTGAGCAGCACGCCGACGTCGGGGTGGCTATCGGTGGCAGACTGATGTTCGTTTCCGGACATGAGTTCAGGATCTGCCGATATGGCCGTGCCGACCAGGATCAATGCCACGGAAACCGTCCGTAATCGGACGCGTACGAGACATTTGTCCGGGAGGCACCGTGCGGGAAGAACAGGACAGCGCCGATCGCCGGGTCCGGCGCACCAGGGCCTCGCTGCACCGAGCGCTGATCGAACTCATGGTCGAAGGCGCCTACGACCGGATCACCGTGCGCGACATCCTCGAGCGCGCGGACGTCGGGCGGTCGACGTTCTACACCCACTACCGGGACAAAGACGATCTGCTGCTGCGCAGCAGCACCGACTACCTGCGCGCGGCCATGACCGCGGCGGAGACCGACGCGGACGCTCCCGAACCGCTCGCGCCGGTGCGCACGCTGTTCGAGCTGGCCGCCGGTCACCCGGAGATCTACCGGGCGCTGCTCGGCCGCAAGAGCGGCACGGTGCTATTGCGCACCACGCGGGTGATGGTCGCGCAGATCCTCGCCGAGCGGCTGCGCGACCGGCTGACGATGCCGGAAGACGAGTTCGCGACCACCGTGACGTTCCTGTCCTGGGGTGTCGTCGGCCTGCTCGGCGCGATCGCGGAAGGACACCCACCGCTCTCGGCCGAGGAGGCGTACCAGCAGGTGGTCCGCCTCATCGGTCCAGGGTTGGCCGGACGGAGTGGGTGACCGGCCTTCCGCGTGGGCCGAGAAGCCATTTCCTCCGCGGCGATGCTCAGCCGCTGATCAGTTCCAGCGCATCCGCGGCGCGCACACTGCCCGCTGTGACGAGTTCGAGGTTGGCCAAAGCGGCTTCGTGCGCTTCCGGGGTGGCGGCGGCCACGCAGTCGGCTACCGGGTGCACGGTGAAGCCGAGATCGGTGCCGTGCCGTGCGGTCTGCTCGACGGTCAGGTTGGTGGCGACGCCAGTGACGAAGAGCGTCTCGATCCCTTGATCGGCCAACCATTCCGGCAGTTTGCTGCCCGCCAGGCCGGAGAGTTTCTGGTTGTCGAAGACTTCCGTCGGCTGCGCCGCCATCTCCGGAATTATCGCGGCGCCCGGTGATTCCGGCCGGAACTCGGTCTGCGCCGCGCCGACCGAGCGCATGAATCCGGTGTTGCGCACCAGTTCTCCTTCGCCGATCGGAATGGTGAACCGGGTGAAGACCACCGGCAGCCGCGCCGCGAGCGCCGCGGCGTGGAAGTCCGTGGCCCGCGCCACGACGCCAGAAGCCGCCACGGGCGCGGCCAGCATGGGACCGAAGAACCCCTCCGGCCGAATGACATTCACCTGCCAGTGCAGCGCCAGCACGGCGGCGCGGATGCGTCGGATCGCCATGTGACGACCTTACGCATCCGCGCCCGCGTGCATTGTCCGATTCACGTGAAACCGAACGCACCGCACGCTCAGGACGAATAGTCCTTGCGCAACTGGACTTTGACCACCTTGCCGCTCGCATTGCGCGGCAGCTCGGCAAGCAGCACCAGTTCCTTGGGGTGCTTGTAGCGCGCGAGGTTCTCGTTGAGGAACGGCTCCAACTCGGCCAAGGTCAGCTCATCGTCCGGGTTGTGCAGGGCGACCACCGCGACCGGCACCTCACCCCACTTCTCGTGCGTGCGGCCCACCACCGCGGCCTCCCGGATCTTCGGGTGGGCGAACAGGACGTTCTCCACCTCGGCGCAGTAGATGTTCTCGCCACCGGAGATGATCATGTCCTTCTTGCGGTCCACCACGTAGACGAAGCCCTCTTCGTCCTGGCGGACCAGGTCGCCGGAGTGGAACCAGCCGCCCGCGAAGGCCTCGGCGGTGGCTTCCGGCTTGTTCCAGTAGCCCTGCATGAGCGTGGGACCGCGATAGACGATCTCGCCCACTTCGCCGGGCGCGACGTCGTTCATCTCGTCGTCGACGATGCGCGCCTGGATGGTGGGGATCACCTTGCCGACCGAGCCGAGCTTGCGGATGGCGTCCTTGCCCTCCAGCACGCAGGTGATCGGCGACATCTCCGTCTGGCCGAACACCGCGACGTTGAACGAGTTCGGGAAGCACTCGGCCATCGCGCGCAGCACGGTGTCGGAGGCGGGCGCGGCGCCCCAGCTGAGCACCTCGAGCGCGAGCTTGCGATCCTTCACCGTCGGATGGTCGCAGACCAGCTGCCACTGCGCGGGCACGCAGAACGCGGAGGTGGCCTGCTCGCGCTCCAGCGCGTCCAGGAACTCACCGGCGTCGAAGGCGCCGAGCGGATGCAGCACCGTCTTCGAGCCCAGCAGGAAGGCGGGCGCGAGGCTACCGAGACCGGCGATGTGGAACAGCGGCGAGGTGCACAGCCCGATCGAGTCGGGTTCCAGCGCCAGCGCTCGGATGCAGGTCAGCGCCTGCGCGTTCATATTCGCGTGGGTCAGCACCGCGCCCTTCGGGCTGCCGGTGGTGCCCGAGGTGTACATGATGAGGCTGGGGGTGTCCTCGGGGATGTCCAGCGGGGTGTGCGACTCACCCGATTCGGCGATCAGGTCGTCGTAGCCGATCACGCCGTCCTCGGACGCGCCGCCGATCACCACGAGGGTCTCCAGGGCGGGCGCCTGCGCTCGCACGGCGGCGGCCAGCGGCCGCAGCACGGTATCGGTGACGACCGCCTTGGCCCCGCTGTCGCCGACGATATAGGCGACCTCCGGCGGCGTGAGCCGGAAGTTGACCGGGACCGCGATCGCGCCCAGCGCGTTGATGCCGAACACGGCCTCGAGGTATTCCGGGTAATTCAGCGCCAGGATCAGCACCCGGTCGCCGAACCCGACGCCCCGGCGCGCCAGTCCGTCGGCGAACTTCAGCGACCGCTCGTGCAACTGCCGCCAGGTCGTGTCCACGCCACGGAACCGGATCGCGACCGCGTCCGGGCGCATCTGCGCGTGCACGGCGATCTGGTTGTTCCAGTGATTACGCCGCGACCTGATCGGCTCGTCGAGCGCTGCTGCCCCGGTGGTCATTGCCACGAACTCCTCTCGGACCGTCATCGGCCCGCCGGGTGGTCCGACGGCGGCGACGGGCTGAATCGCGTGCAGAATATCAACTAACTTAAACGCCCGGCAAGAGATTGCGGAATGAATCCGGGTTAATCAGCCCGGAGCTGGTACCCGGTTCGGCTTGAACTCTTCTAGCAGGCCATTTGACCTCCCACCGAACGGTTGCGAAGCGGAAACGGCAGCGATGAAGATCGTCAAATATGCGAACCTCGGCTCACTTGTGAGTTGAAGACGGGCCGATTCTCGTGTCACCATCGACCCGAACGGGCGAACCGGCACGCCCGCGCGAGACATAGGAGAAGCGCAATGCTGCGGACCAGGTTCACCGAGAAGTTCGGGGTGGAACACCCGATCGTGCAGGGCGGCATGATGTGGGTCGGGCGGGCCGAACTCGTCGCGGCCGTCGCCAACGCGGGCGGGCTCGGCTTCATCACGGCGCTGACCCAGCCGACCCCGGACGACCTGCTCCGCGAGATCGAGCGCACCAGAGAACTCACCGACAAGCCGTTCGGCGTGAACGTCACCATTCTGCCGTCGATCAATCCGCCGCCGTACGCGGAATACGTGCGGGCGATCATCGACAGCGGCGTCGGGATCGTCGAAACGGCAGGCAGCAACCCCGAACCGTTCCTGCCGTACTACAAGGACGCGGGTATCAAGGTGCTGCACAAGTGCACCAGCGTGCGGCACGCGCTGAAGGCCGAGCGGATCGGCGTGGACGGAGTGAGCATCGATGGCTTCGAATGCGCGGGCCACCCCGGTGAGGACGACGTCCCCGGCCTGGTGCTCATCCCGGCCGCCGCACGGGAGCTGAGCATCCCGATGATCGCCTCCGGCGGCATCGCCGACGCCCGCGGCCTGGTCGCCGCGCTCGCCCTCGGCGCGGACGGCGTCAACATGGGCACTCGGTTCCTGTGCACGCAGGAGTCCTCGATCGATCAGAAGGTCAAGGAGAAGATCGTCGCGAACTCCGAGCGCGACACCCAGCTCATCTTCCGCACCATGCGCAACACGGCGCGGGTGGCGGACAACGAGATCAGCCGCAAGGTCGTCGAGATCGAGAAGTCCGGCGGCACCTTCGACGACGTGCGGGACCTGGTGGCGGGAGCGCGCGGCCGCCGGGTGTTCGAGGAGGGCGACCTGGACGCGGGCATCTGGTCGGTCGGCCTGTGCCAGGGCCTGATCCACGACATCCCGACCTGCGCCGAGCTGATCGGCCGGATGGTCACCGAGGCCGAGGAGCTGATCACGGCCCGTCTGGCCGAAACCGTGGTGGTCGGCTGACCGCGTTTACTTGGCCGCGCGGGCGGTGACGGCCGCGTAGTCGTGGCTCGCGACGAGTTCGATGCCGTCGGGCAGCGTGTGCAGGCGATGGATCGTGGTGAAGGCGGCGTCCCGGTCGGCGTCGAACAGCTTGCCCGGCATGGGCGCCTTCTCCCGCAGCAGATCGACCTGCAACTTGCTCCAGACGGCGTCGCCGGCGAACAGCACGCGGCTGCCGTCGTCCACCGCGAGCAATACGCCGATGCTGCCCGGCGTGTGGCCCGCGAGATCGACCAGCAGCACGGAGCCGTCGCCGAACAGGTCCTTGCTGCGCGGGAAGGTCAGCACGGGCGGTCCGTCCAGCTCGAAGCGGTCGAAACTGCGCCCACGCAGCGGTCCGCGCGCCACACCGGCCGGTGCGTGCGGGCCGCCCATCGCCCAGTCGTACTCGACTCCGGGCAATCGGATCTCGACCGAGGCGGGCAGCTCCAGCAGGCCGGAGACGTGATCCCAGTGCAGATGGGTCGGCACCACGAAATCGATGTCCTCGCCCGCGACATCGTGCGCGGCGAGCGCGTCGGACAGCCCGAGCACCGGCTTGTCCGGCGCGACGAGCAGCGGCACCGGGAACGGCAATTCGGGCAGCACGCGCTCGTGCACGCCCGCACACAGGGCCGGGTCGACCAGGAACCGCGCCTTCGGATGCTCGACCAGGAACGCCGCCATCGACAGCCGCATCTCCCGCAGGCTGCGCACGCCCTCGGCCACGATCGTGGTCGGCGCCGACATGGTGGCCTGGGTGAGCACGGTCAGCCGGACCGTGGCGCTCGCGGCGGGCGGCGGCAGCGCTTCGAGGTTCGCCAGCAGGGCGGTGTCGGGGCGGCGCGGCCGCAACAACCGGCCCGGCGTGGCCGCCAGGGCGGCGCAGCAGCGCAGCAGGGTGGGCAGAGTCGGCGTGCGCTCGGCACGGGTGGCGGCACCGCTGTCCGGTTCGGTCACGGTGCCACGGTATGTGATCACGCCGGTTCGCGAAAGAGCCGGGCAGGCAGCGGATATGCGACGTTGCTCCGGGCGGTTTCTGCGGCATAATCGCGGGGGTACCGTTCTCGAGCGGTGACAGCAGCCGGGGAGACGGGGAGGGAGGACGCGATGCGGCCCGGTCTTCCGGACGGGCACAGTGGTGCACCGGAACACGACGGTTCGCTCGGCAATAGCCGACGCACCGCACTCACTTGTGCCGCCGTCCTTGCCGTAGCGGATCTACTAGGTGTCGACGCCGCCTCGGTGTCGACCAGCTCGCCATTCACCGATCTCGGCCTCGGTTCCACTCAGCTCGCGAGGCTGACCGCCTATCTCGAGGACGCCATGGGAGTCGAAGTTCCGCTGACCGCGCTCTACGACCATCCGGACATCGAACAGCTTGTCGAGTATCTCGCGATGCGATGAGCAGCGCGGCCACTGATTCCGTCGGCTCGCATCCACCCGTCTCCATCATCGGCATCGGCTGCCGACTGCCCGGGGCGGCGAGCGTCGCCGAGTTCTGGCAGCTGTTGCTCGAGGGCCGGGACGCCACGTCCGCCCCGCCCGCCGGGCGGCTGGGCTCGCGGCGCGGCGGGTACCTCGCGGATGTCGAGTCCTTCGACAACGACTGGTTCGCCATCTCCGACCGCGAGGCCGCGCTGATGGATCCGCAGCAGCGGCTCGCGCTGGAAGTCGCGGTCGAGGCGCTCGACGATGCCGGGATCGGCTATCGCACGCGGGGTTCCGGCGCGGCCGTCGTCTTCGGCGCGTCGGGGTACGACCACGGCATCGCGGTGCTCGGCCGCGCGGGTCACGACGCGCCCTACGCGGTGACCGGGTCGGCGCTCAGCATCATCGCCAACCGGTTGTCGTACGTGCTCGACCTGCACGGGCCGAGTCTGGTACTCGACAGCGCATGCTCGTCCTCGCTCGCCGCGGTCGACCTCGCGGTCCGGCTGCTCGCCGACGGCGCCGTCCCGTTCGCCATCGTGGGCGGCGTCAATCTCGTCTTGCTGGAACACACCTCGAACTACCTGGCCGAGGGCGGCTTCCTGTCGCCCGGCGGACGCTCGACGCCGTTCGACGTCGCCGCGGACGGTTACACCCGCGGCGACGGCTGCGCCGTGGTGATTCTGCAGCGCAGCGCGGACGCGGTACGCGAGGGCAACCGGGTGTACGCGGAGATCGTCGGAACCGCCGTCGGATCGGACGGCCGCTCCAACGGCCTGTACGCGCCGAACGGCCGCGCACAGCAGGAGACGTTGCGGGCCGCGTGGTCGCGAGCCGGGCGCCCGCCCAGCAGCGCGGGGTACATCGAATGCCACGGCACCGGAACGCCTTTGGGTGACGCGGTGGAGGTCGGCGCGCTCGCCGCCGCGCTCGGGCCCGGCGCGGACGACCCGATCTGGATCGGTTCGGTGAAGTCCAACATCGGGCATCTGGAGGCCGCCGCCGGAGTCACCGGGATGGTGAAGACCGCGCTGTCCGTCCACCACGGGGTGATCGCCCCGACGATCAACGTGCACACCGAGCATCCGCTGCTGCGCTTGGCCGAGCGCGGCCTGCGCGTGCCCACCGAGCCGGTGGACTGGAGCGGGGTGGACGCGACGGAACGCGTGGCGGGCATCAGCTCGTTCGGATTCGGCGGCACGATCGCGCATCTCGTGCTCCGCGGCGCCACGCGAGCGCGGGCCGAACACGATGCGCACTTCCCGATACTGCTGCCGCTCACCGCACGTGACGAGGAGGAACTGCGCGACCGCGCGCTGCGGCTGGCCGATGAATTCGACCGAACAGGGCCCTCCTTGCCCGAATCGGTCGCAGCGGCGGCGCGAGCGGTGCCGGAGCCGACCCGGGCCGCGATCCTCGCGCACGATCACGCCGACGCGGTGCACCGGTTGCGCACGCTCGGCCACGGCGACGCCGACGCGGCGCTGGGCCCCGTGGCGAACCGCCGCCGTGGCGGGCTGTTGTTCCTGTTCTCCGGGCAAGGCGGCCAGCATCCGAAGATGGGCCGTGCGCTGGCGGCGCGATATCCGGTCTTCGCCGCCGCACTCGCCGAGGCGACCGACGCGATCGTGACGGCGGGCGGGCCGCGGGTCTGGACGCCGCGTCACGGTTTCACCTCCGCGGGTGCGGCGCAAGCCACCGATCTGGTGCAGCCCGCGTTGTTCGCCTTCCAGGTGGCGCTGGTGAAATTGCTGGCGGCATGGGGGATCCGCCCTGATGCGGTGGCCGGCCACAGTCTCGGCGAGATCGCGGCGGCGGCGGTGAGCGGCGCGCTGACCCTCGCGGACGCGGCGCGCGTGGTGGTGCTGCGCAGCGCGACGCTGGCGCATCTGGACGGGCGCGGCGCGATGGCAGTGCTGGAGGCGGCCCCGGGCGAGGCGGCCAAACTCGTGGAGCCGATGCGATCGGAAGTGGCCGTCGCCGCGATCAACGGCCCGAGGTCGGTAGTCGTGTCCGGCACCCCGCGCTATATCGACACGCTGGTGCGGCGAGCCACCCGCCGCAACATGTTCGCGCGCAGGCTCGCGGTCGACTTCGCCGCGCACAGCCCGCAGGTCACCACCGTGCTCGCGCCTTTCGTCGCGGCGTTGACCGAGATCACGCCCCTGACGCCGCGCCTGCCGGTGTATTCGACGGCGCGGCGCGGCGCGAAAATCACCACCGCCGCTATGGACCGCGACTACTGGACGGAGAATGCCGCGGGCACGGTGGAATTGGCGGCCGCGCTCGAGCGCGCGGCCGAAGACGGCATCGCCACCGTGGTGGAGATCGGCCCGCAGCCGGTGTTGCTCGCGGCGGTGCGGGAGTACCCGGACTTCCGCGACGGCACGCATGCCGCGGCGCTGCGCGATGACGAGGCGAGCGGCTTCCTCACCGGCGTGGCCGGGCTGTACCTGGAGGGGCGGCCGGTCGACTGGTCCGCACTCGGCCCCTTCGGCACACCCGTACCGCGGCAGTGGCGCAAGCGGAAATTCCCGCTGCTGGTGGCCGGACCCGCGAGCGCGCACGTCCCCGAATCCGCCTTCGCCGCCGAGGATCTGACCCATCACGTGGTACAGGGCGACAACATCGTGCCCGCCGTCTTCTGGCTGCGGCGGCTGCTGCGGCTCGCCAAGGACACGGCGGGGGCGGCCGCACTGGCCGACTTCGCCGTACATGAGAGGACCGATCCCAGCGCCCTGCCCGAGGTCGTCTATCGCGGGCCGGGAGCGGAGGAAAGCGTACGGGCGGAGGTCACGGGCACCGGAACGCTGGCTTCGGCCCGGCCCGCCGGTGACCCCACACCCGCGGATATCGTCGCATGGATGCGGGTGGTCGACGCAAACCGGGCCGCAAGACATCACATGCGCGTCATCACCATCGGCGTCTTCTACCAGGAATTGCGCCGCAGACGGCTGGAGTACGGTCCGCGATTCCGCCCGCTGCGCGGCATCGCCGCGGGCACCGGACGGGCGCTGGGCCTGTTCGACGCCGCCGAATTGCATCGCACCGCGACGCTGGACGGCTGCCTGCATGTGCTCGCCGCGGCGGTGTTCGACGAATTGCCCGGCACGTCGATTCCGCTGCCGATCGGCATCGACTCGGCCTGGCTGTCACATGAACCGAATCGCCACGTGCTCGAGGTGCACGCGCTGGTCCGCGAGCGCGCCGACACCGGATTGATCGGCGACGTCATCGCGACCGACCAGCACGGGGTGCCCTGTCTCGCCTTCTCCGGTGTACACATTCGCTATGCCGACCCCACCGACGAGGAGGGGCTCGGCAGGCTTCGCACGGCGCACGCCGAACACGAAACGCGAAACGCGCCCTTCCGTCAGGAGTCCTGGGAGTCGCGCGATCCCGGTTCACTCGGGCTCGGTGACGCACCCGCGACCCTCGTGCGGCGCGCGGTGGTGGTCGGCGCCTCCGACCTCGCCGTCCGGCTCGCTCGCGCGCTGGACGCCGAGCTGCCCACCGAGCGGATCGCGCGGGAACCGGACGACGCGAGCTCGCTCGTCAGCGCGGTACTGGCCGGGCGCAGCGGTGACCACGCCGTAGTGGCCGTCTGGCCCAGCGGTTTCGGCGTGAGCGCGGGCAAGAGCGCCGCGGCGGCCGGTCGTGTCCTCGAACTACTGCAACTGATCTCCGCTCACGACGCCACCGCGTCCGTGACGGTGGTACTGCCGCACGAGGATCCGGCCCGCCCGCTCCCGCGGCCCGATGAGCCCGCCGCGGCGGCCTCGGTCGTCCCCGCGGCGATCGCCGGGCTGGTGCGCTCGCTGCAACTGGAGACGGGTCGTACGGTGCGCCTGGTCTGGGCCGATTCCGACCCTAGGAACCTGCCGCTGCTCACCCGCCTGGTGGCGACCACCGACAGCGCCGTTCCCGACGAGCTGCGCCTGTCGGCGGGCGAGACCGCGGTGCGTCGCTTCACGCCCGCGCGACCACGCGCCGTGCCTGCCGTCGGCGTCGACGCGAACGGAACATACGTCGTCACCGGCGGACTGGGCACGCTCGGCTCGGTCGCCGTGCGCTGGTTGCTCGACGCGGGCGCGCGCGACGTGGTGGTGCTGACCAGGGCGCCTCGCCCGGTGCCCGCGCTGCTCGACGGCTTGGAGGACCGCATCGTCGTGGTGCGCTGCGACGCCGCCGACCGGGACGACCTGGCCAACGCGCTCAGCGACATCCGGGCCTCCGACTCGATGATCCGTGGTGTCGTGCACGCGGCGGGCGTGCTGGAGGACGCCGGGTTCGACGCGATTACCGCGAGCCAGCTGACCAGGACGTTCCTGCCCAAATCCACCGCGGCGGGCAATCTGATCGAGCTCACCGCCACCGACGCCACCGACTTCGTATTGCTGTTCTCCTCGGCCACCGGCGCCCTCGGTGCGCCGGGGCAGGCCGCGTACGCTGCCGCCAACGCCGCGATGGACGCACTCGCGCAGCGTGATCCGGGCAGACGGATCCTGAGCGTCGGCTGGGGGCTGTGGGATTCCGGCCTCGCCGCGGCGGCGGGCGGCGCGAGCCATTTGCGTCGAGCGGGCATCGGCGCGTTCGACTTGCCGGGCGGAAGTGCCGTACTGTCCCAGGTCCTGCGCTACGACGGCCCATACCTTCTGGTGCTGGAGCACACGCCGACGACCGACACTTCCCCGATCGCGATCCGTTTGACGAATCTGCTCGTGCCCGTCGGCCGTCCCGACCCCGCGCCCGCCCGCGCCGAGGCGAGTGAGCGCACGCCCGAGCCCGCCGAACCGCTGACCACGACCATCCGCCGCGTTCTGGCGAGCACGCTCGATCTGCCCGCCGAGCACATCGACGCCGGGGCCGACTTCAACGACCTCGGACTCAGTTCGTTGCTCGCGATCGAGATGCGCCGAAACCTGGAAGCGCGGCTACGCGTCCGGATCGCGACGGCGGAGTTGTTCAAACACCCCACCATCACCGCCCTCGGCGCCGCCCTGCTGGATCGGGTCGCCGCGAACACCGGAGAGACCTCGTGAGCCGCGGCGACCACCCGGCGGGGAATGGTCTCGCGACTTCGGTGGCCGCGTGGGCCGCCACCCGCCCGGACGAGCCCGCCTTCACCGAGCTGCGGTTCCGCGTCCAGGAACGCAAGCCCGTCACGCTGACCTACGCGCGCCTGCATGCCGCGTCGGGCGCGCTGGCCGCACGACTGCGGCAGGAAAGCGCCCCCGGCGACCGCGTGGGCATCCTCTGCGCCCACGGCATCGACTACGCGGTGGCGTTTCTCGCCTGCCTGTACAGCAATCGAGTCGCGGTGCCGCTGTTCCCGGCCGCGGGCGCACGCAACCGCGAACGCCTGCACGCCGTCCTGGCCGATGCCAGGCCCTCGCTCAGCCTGCTCTCCGCTCACGACGAGATCACCGCGCCGATCCTGGGCACAGCACTGGGACGAGCACTCGCCTTGCCCGCGAATCCCGGTGTGCCGGACTGGGGTTCAGCCGCGGGAATCAGGTCCGGCGCGCCTACCGCGATGGCGTCGGCGAGCGTGGCCGACCCGACGACACGCCGCGCGGGGTCACTCGAGACACGCTTCGTCGCACCCGGCATTGGTCCCGCCACGCCGTCGGCCGCACCGGTGATCGATCCGGTGTGCGACGAGCTGGCCTATTTGCAGTACACCTCCGGATCGACGAGGTCTCCCGCGGGCGTCCGGGTCACGCACGACAATCTCGCCACGGCGTTGACGCAACTCGGGCACGCCGTGTCGGTCGCGGACGATCGGCCCGTCGTGACCTGGCTGCCGTTCTTCCACGACATGGGTCTGATCCTCGGCCTTTCGCTGCCACTCTTCCTGGGCGTGCACGGCATCACGCTGGCGCCCGCCGAGTTCGTGAAGCGCCCCGTCCGCTGGCTGCGCGCGATCGCCGACTACCGCGCCGGTACCACGGGGTGTCCCAATTTCGGCCTGAAACTCGCGGTGTCCGGCACCACCCCCGCCGAGCGGGC
This sequence comes from Nocardia sp. NPDC003999, assembly GCF_053604885.1. Classification (NCBI taxonomy): domain Bacteria; kingdom Bacillati; phylum Actinomycetota; class Actinomycetes; order Mycobacteriales; family Nocardiaceae; genus Nocardia; species Nocardia sp. NPDC003999. Next base: position 71,507 of record NZ_JBSGIB010000004.1, on the reverse strand, counting down.
CGGGCTGGACCTGTCCGGACTGGACATCGTGCTCAACGGCTCGGAGCCGGTCCGCGCCGACGCCTTGCAGGAGTTCACCGAGACCTTCGCCCCTTACGGTTTTCGCCATCACGCGCACACTCCCGGCTTCGGCTTGGCCGAGGCCACCCTGACGGTCACCGTCTGCGACCAGCGCGAGAACCCGGTATGGCACCGTTTCGACCGCGCCGCACTGTCCGAAGGCCGCGCGGTCGCGCTGTCCGAGGACGCGGCGGGATCCGTGGACGGTGTGCCACTGGTCGGGTGCGGCGCACCCGCTGGACAACAGCTGCGGATCGTCGATCCGGTGCTCGGAACCGCGCTGCCCGCTGGACGCGTCGGCGAGATCTGGGTGGCCGGAGACAATGTGTGCGACGGATATTTCGGGAGACCGGATGCCACGGCGGAGATATTCTGCGCCACGCTGCCGGGAAGCACTGCCCGCTGGCTGCGCACCGGCGATCTCGGCTTCCAGCACGAGGGCCAGCTCTACATCGCCGGCCGCCGCAAGGACGTCATCGTGGTCGACGGACGCAATCACTATCCCGCCGACATCGAGGCGACGGTGCAGGCATGCGCGCCCGAGGTCAGGCCGGGTCACGTGACGGCGTTCGGGCACGACGACGGGCTGCGCGAAGACCTGGTCGTTGCCGCCGAACTCGGCACGGTCGACGGACGCGAGCCGATCGAACTGTTCGCCCTGGCCCGGCGCATCCGCACCGCGGTCGCGTCCACCCACGAGGTGATGCCCGGTGCGGTACTGCTCCTCGAACCGGGGCGAATCCCCAAGACCAGCAGCGGAAAGCTCCGCCGCGGCGAGTGCAGGGCACGCTATCTGGCGGGCCGACTCAGCCCGGTGGCCATGATCTGAACAGCGGTCGCCGGCTTTCGTTCAGTGCTCGTCTCGGCCCATGAGACGGTCGGTCTCGCGACGCTCGCGCTTGGTGGGCCGCCCTGCGCCGCGGTCACGGCGGGGCATGCTCGCCAGGATTTCGCGCGGGGGAGGAGGCGGACTGCGATCGATCAAGCACTGCGCGGCGATCGGAGCGCCGACGCGCTTGGTGACGATCCGCTCCACGATGACAATGCGTTCGATACCGCCCGCGCGGACGCGGACCTCGTCACCGGGACGCACGGGCTGTGCGGGCTTGACTGTCGCGCCGTTCACCCGGACGTGCCCGCCACGACATGCCTCCGCAGCGGCGGATCTGGTCTTGAACAGACGCACCGCCCAGGTCCACGAATCAACGCGGGCCTGGGTGGCGATGTTCTGGATGCCGGATTCGGCGCGGGCCACTCGTTAGACGATACGGCGTGCGGTGACCACCATGTCGGGGCGCAGCGGCGTGTAGGACACCGGCGTACCCGTCTGCACCGCGTTCAGGAGCTTGTTGTCGCCCGCGTAGATGCCGACGTGACCGCCGCCGTTGGTGATGACGATGTCACCCGGCTTCAGCTCGTTGTAAGCGACCGGAGCGCCGACGTGCGACTGCTCGAAGCTGGTGCGGGGAAGCTCGATGCCCGCCTGACGGAATGCCCACTGGACGAGACCGGAGCAGTCGAAGGAGCGGGGACCCGCCGCGCCCCAGGAGTACTGGGCGCCGACCTTGGTCCTGGCGGCGTCGAGGGCGATGTCACCCGGGGAGTTGCTCTGCTGCTGGCCGAACAGGCCCGGCAGCATGGGCGCGAAATTGGGAGCCTGAGGAGCGACCTCTTGCGGCGCCTGGGCAGGGGCGGCGGGAACGGCCGCGAGCGCCTGCTGGATCTGCTGATTGAGCTGCTGGACCGGCTGTTCCCATTCCTGCGGAACATCGAAATTGCCGACACCGGGAACGTTGATGGTCGCGGCCATGGCCGGAATCGCGGGCATGGCGCCGGTCGCGGCCACCGCACCCATGACAATCGCACCCTTGACGGAATTCGGAACCCGAGAATCCCGTTGCAAGCTGTGTTTACCCACCGAGCTACGTCTCCGATCTTGCTGCTCTCCCGCCGACCGGGTTAGCTGACGGGCTCGGGCCGGGAGAGCGGCCCTACCTCGCGACCGAAATCGGCCTCGAGGATTCACCCCAGACGAACCTGTGGGTCCCCGGTACGACAGCCGAGACCGGTTGGCCCCGACAGCCGTTAAGGCGGTAACTAGTGGCGCCGTTTCTCTTACGAAGCGACTGGTTCCACTAAGTCACGAAGAGATTACGGCGCCGACGCGATGTTGTCCACCCCACAGAGCTGCGTCTTTTCCATCACGACCGGAGCCCGCTTGGATCGGCGGAAAATGGCCGCCCAAGCGAAGGTCACGGACTGATCTCGCCGGGCGGCGCGAGGTCACCGAAGGACATCGCCGGCCCGTCCGACCACTCGGGTTCAGGGGCGCGTTCCGTGCACCGCGCGCTCGAGTTCGTCGATCCTGCGGCGCGCCTCGGCCAGCTCGACCTCGAGCTTGCCGAGCGCCATGACCAGCGGGCCGACCGCGAGATCGGCGACCAGCTGTGGATCGTCGTAGCCCCGCTCGATCGCGACGAGGATGTTGGACCGGATGCGCTGGGCCACCGTGGCGCCCGCCGGCACGTTCCAAGACCCGACTACCTCGGCGAGGCCGGCGAGAGGTGGTTCGTCGGACATGCCCCTCCGTTCCCGCGCTGCCGTGCCGCGCGACCGTTCTGGCGAACCGCAACCAGCCTAGAGAGCCGGCGGCGAGAGCAATAGTGCAATACGAAACGCTAAGGCTTTCTAGAACACGCCATAGATGTGCCCAGATTATCCGGACGAAACGCGCTACGGTGTCGGGGCATGGACCCCGTGCGGAATCCGTATGCCCCTGGGGCGGGACAGCGCCCGCCCGAATTGGCCGGGCGCGACAAGCAACTCACGGCTTTCGACATCGTGCTCGAACGCGTCGCGCGCGGCAGGCCGGAACGCAGCGTCATGCTCACCGGCTTGCGCGGCGTCGGAAAGACGGTGTTGCTCAACCAGCTTCGCTCGGCCGCCATCTCGCGCGGCTGGGGCACCGGCAAGATCGAGGCGCGCCCGGACCAGGAATTGCGCCGCCCGCTGTCCTCGGCGCTGCACATGGCGGCGCGTGCGATCGCGACGGCGCACCGCAATCCGGAACGGGTGGACGACTTCCTCGGCATCCTCAAGGCTTTCGCGCTGCGGTCCACCGCGGACAAGGGCATGCGGGAACGCTGGCAGCCCGGCATCGACGTGCCCGCGGTGAGCGGCCGGGCCGATTCCGGCGACATCGAGATCGATCTGGTGGAGCTGCTGGTCGAGGCGGCGGCGCTGGCCGGTGACATCGGCGTCGGCATCGCGATCTTCATCGACGAGATGCAGGATCTGGGGCCCGCCGACATCTCCGCGATCTGCGGCGCGTGCCACGAACTGAGCCAGGACGCCGCACCGCTGATCGTGGTGGGCGCGGGCCTGCCGCACCTGCCCGCGGTGCTGTCCGCCTCGAAGAGCTACTCGGAACGACTATTCAGCTATCACCGCATCGACCGCCTGGATCGGGAGTCCGCCGACCAAGCGCTGATCGCGCCCGCCCAGCGCGAGGATGTGAAGTTCACCGACGAGGCATTGGACTCGTTGTACAGCAAGGCCGATGGTTACCCGTATTTCGTGCAGGCGTACGGCAAGGCCGCATGGGATCAGGCGCCGGAGAGCCCGATCACGGCCGAGGATGTGGAGGTGGCCTCGCCCGCCGCCGAGGAAGAGTTGGCGGTCGGATTCTTCGGTTCCCGTTATGAGCGGGCTACCCCCGCTGAGCGGGAATACATGCGCGCCATGGCCGACCTGTCCGGCGACGACGGGCCGGTGGCGACCGCGGCGGTGGCCAACGAACTCGGCCGCAAACCGGCTTCCCTCTCGCCCGCCCGGGACGGCCTGATCAAGAAAGGCCTCATCTACTCCGCCGAGCGCGGCACCATCGGATTCACGGTGCCGCACTTCGGCCGCTATCTGCGCTCGGTGTGAGCGCCCGCCGGCCACGCGCGCAGCGATTGATTGCCAACTATTCGCCCGTCTTTCAAGATCAATAGATATTCGTAGATTTATCTCGACCAGCAGGCCTACCGATGAGTAACAAACCCTCCTACACTCGGATGTGATCCTGATCACGTCCGAGGGAGGACATCATGGCGACAGCCGCGAAAGTCGACGCCACCGAAGAACAGGCCCGCGCACTGGTCGAGGAATCCCGCGAAACGAGCTGGGCCAAGCCGTCCTTCGCCAAGGAAATGTTCCTGGGGCGGTTCCGGCTCGACCTGATCCACCCGTATCCGGAGCCCGGCCCCGAGGACGCCGAGCGGACCGAGGCGTTCCTGTCCCGGCTGCGGACGCTGTGCGAGTCCATCGACGGATCGGTGATCGAAGCGGAGAGCCGGATCCCGGACGAGTACGTCAAGGGCCTGGCCGAACTCGGTTGCTTCGGCCTGAAGATCCCACAATCGTTCGGCGGCCAGGGACTTTCCCAGTTCGGCTACAACCGAGCGTTGATGCTGGTCGGCTCGGCGCACCCGAGCCTCGGCGTGCTGCTGTCCGCACATCAGTCGATCGGGGTGCCCGAACCGCTGAAACTGGCGGGCACCGACGAGCAGAAGGCCGAGTTCCTGCCCCGCTGCGCGGCCGGGGCGGTCAGCGCGTTCCTGCTCACCGAGCCCGATGTCGGCTCCGATCCGGCCAGGATGGCCAGTACCGCGACGCCGACCGAGGACGGCGAGGCCTACCTGCTCAACGGCGTGAAGCTGTGGACGACCAACGGCGTGGTCGCCGAGTTGCTGGTGGTGATGGCACGCGTGCCCAAGAGCGAGGGGCACCGCGGTGGCATCTCGGCGTTCGTGGTCGAAGCCGACTCACCGGGCATCACCGTCGAGCGGCGCAACTCGTTCATGGGCTTGCGCGGCATCGAGAACGGCCTGACCCGGATGCACGACGTCCGGGTGCCCAAGCGCAACCTGATCGGCCGGGAGGGCGACGGCCTCAAGATCGCGCTCACCACCCTGAACGCGGGCAGGCTCGCCATCCCCGCGTTGTGCACCGCCGCCGCCAAGTGGTCGCTGAAGATCGCGCGGGAGTGGAGCACCCAGCGGGTGCAGTGGGGCAGGCCGGTCGGCGAGCACGCGGCCGTCGGTCAGAAGATCGCGTTCATCGCGGCGACGACGTTCGCGCTGGAAGCGGCGCTCGATCTGTCGGCCACCATGTCCGACGAGGGCCGCAACGACATCCGGATCGAAGCGGCGCTGGCCAAGCTGTGGGCCAGTGAGATGAGCTGCCGGATCGCCGACGAACTCGTGCAGATCCGCGGCGGCCGCGGCTACGAGACGGCGGCCTCGCTCGCCGCGCGGGGCGAGCGGGCCGTCCCCGCCGAGCAGCTGGTGCGCGATCTGCGGATCAACCGCATCTTCGAAGGCTCCAGCGAGATCATGCGGTTGCTGATCGCCAGGGAGATGGCCGACGCGCACATGGCGGCCGCCGGCGCGCTGGTCGACCGCAAAGCAGAGTTCAAGGACAAGGCGAAGGCCGCGGTCGGCGCGACGGGTTTCTACGCCAAGTGGTTCCCGCAGCTCGCGGTCGGCGCGGGGACGGTACCCGCGGCGTACACCGAATTCGGCGTGCTGGCCCGGCATTTGCGCTTCGTCGAGCGCAGTGCGCGCAAGCAGGCCAGGTCCCTGATGTACGCGATGGGCCGGTGGCAGGCGGGCCTGGAGTACCGGCAGAACTTCCTCGGCCGGATCGTCGACATCGGCGCCGAGCTGTTCGCGATGTCGGCGGCCTGCGTGCGAGCCCACGCGTTGCGCGCCGCCGACGCGCCGGAGGGCAAGGCGGCCGAAGAACTGGCGGACACCTTCTGCAGGCAGTCGCGGCTGCGCGTGCGCGAGTTGTTCGACGCGCTGTGGGACAACACCGACGACGACGACCGCACCCTCACCCGCGGCGTGCTCGACGGCCGCTACGAATGGCTGGAGGGCGGCGTGCTCGACCCGAGCGAGGGGACCGGCCCGTGGATCGCGGAGTGGCAGATGGGCCCGTCCACCGAGGAGAACCTCCTGCATCCATTCCTGCCGTCCACGCGTTCCCGCGCGGAAGCCTGAGCGGTAGCGGACCCGCCGCACGCCCACCCGAGCGTGCGGCGGGCGGTCGCTCGCGAACTATTCGCCAATATCGGAATTCTTCTAGAGAACCGCAGATATTTCTCGCGAGCGTGCCGCACATAGCGATCAGGGCAATCTAAAGCTATCTAGTTCTCCAACTACTATTTCGTAGATTTTTCTGTGCGAGCGAAGCCAGCTGCTCGATCGACCGGCAGCGTCGGTTGGACAACGTGTACGTAACGGCAGGTGTAGGGGGTTAACGGGGCGGAAATCCAGTGCGACATCTGGGCAAGAGGCGCCGAACATGCGCCGCGCCCACAGGAGGGTGCCATGTCCACGACCATCGCCCGCCGCGCCGTAGATCACGACGGCCACCACGTCACAGTGTCGGCCGAAGACGGCGTTCCCCTCGCGGTCCGCGTCTTCGGCGGCGACGACGCCCTCGCGACCGTCGTCTTCGTGCACGGCCACTGCCTGCGCACCGAATCCTGGATCTACCTGCGCGAGCACCTCCTCCGGCAGTGGGGAGACGACACCAGGATGGTGTTCTACGATCACCGCGGCCACGGCGAATCCGGGGTGGCGCATCCGTCGACCTACACCATCGAACAGCTCGGGCACGACCTGGACACCGTGTTGCGGACGGTCGCGCCGGCCGGTCCGGTGATCCTGGTCGGCCACTCGATGGGCGCGATGGTCGTGCTCGCCTACGCCCGGCTCTACCCGCAGGCCATCGGCACGCGGATCGCGGGCGTCGGGTTGCTCGCGGCCGCTGCCGCCGGGATCACCGAGGTGGGGCTGGCGCGCCTGTTGAACCGGCGGGCGGTGAACTCGCTGCAAGCCGCCGTCACGCACGCCCCGAGGGTGATGCAGGCGTCCAGGCACCTGACCCGCCGCCTGTTCACGCCGATCCTGCGCGAGGCCGAATTCGGCACCAGGAAGGTGAACCCGCGGATCGCCGCGCTGGCCACGGCCATGCTGAACGACACGCCGCTGCTGACCATGGCCGGATTCCTGCACTCGCTGATCACCTTCGACGAGACGGCGACTCTGCACCGGCTCGGCGCGATTCCCACGCTGGTGCTGGCGGGCTCGGCGGACCTCATCTTCCCGTTCGCGCACTCGGTGGCACTGGCCTCCCAGCTGGCCGGTTCCGAACTGGTCCGGCTCGAAGGCGCCGGGCACAGCGTGCTGCTCGAGCGGGCCGAAGAAGTCGCGCTGTCCATCGCCGGACTCGCCGAACGCGCGTTCGCCGCGGCGCCGTCGGGCGCCGGGTACGCCGCAGTGGGCTGAGCTCGGCAAGCGGGCGGCAACCATCGGATTTCGACCGCACGCGAGCCAGGATCGAATTCTTTCGGTACTGTGTTGTAGATCACGTTGTGTGGTGGGTCACACGGCTCGGTACAGCGCGGCCCAAGGCGAACGGGCAACCGCGCGTCACGGCACCGAGTTCGCATGTCCGCCAGGGAATCCAGGAGGTATCGATGACTCGCAGCGAATTCGCGGAACTACGCTACGCGGTCGGCCAACTCCGGCAATCCATCGGCGTACTCCGCACCCAGTACGGCGACGCCAGCACGGTGCGGCGGTTGGAGAACGACCTCGAGCGCCTCGCCATCGACGCCGACGAACTCGAGCAGTCACCGCCGCCGGAGGTGCGGCGGACCGCCCAAGACGTCATCTACGTGCCGGACAGCAAGTCCGACGAGGCCGCTTGGATGGGCGCACAGGACGAGGGGCTCGGCTTCCACTCCCGTCCGCGGACGAAGTAGTTCCGGGGTGGGCGGCGCGCGCCGCCCATCGCGGTACTCCCTGCCCGATGCCTGCCGTGGCGGCCGCACCCGTGCCACCGGGCCGCGCGCGGTCCCGGCGGCCTGGCGCACGGCGCCGCCGTGATCGCACAGCGCGCGATGGACGTCTGAGCCGTATCGGTCCTCCGCACGACACAGTTCGTGCAGCGACCCGCCATGGTGCGCAAGCCGCTCACCCCCGCCGGACACCGAGCGGGATGAAGATGTTCACCTTGCCCGGCGCGACGATCGAGTCGTTCTCCCGCGCACCAGCGCCGAGACCGCCACCCGTGTCGGTTCCCGCACCGAGCGTTCGGTCACCGCGGCGGGCACACCATCGAGACCGACATCCGGCGAGGCCGCGCGGCGCGTGCCGCTGCCTGCACACCCTCCCGTTGCCGGGTGCATCCGAGCAGGTCAACAGGTTGATTCCGGTCGGATATGGCCGACGATCGATGTCTTCACCCTGCGGTTGAAGAGACAATTACGGCATTCCGTTTTTGCCTGCTCGAATCTTGTTTCGCGGAAGGTGACTTCGAAAAGTCCGGTTGGCCCGGAACCCGCGTAGACAAGCATGAGGCGTGCCTGATGTGGCGCAAATCATACGGTTGACGGCGGGGCATGTTTGTCGAGACCCCGTTCGATCAATAGCGCACGTGTCGTATGGTGCTCAGCATCACATTCGATTGCGGAGGTAACGATGACCACCCGCACACAAGATCAGCGAGGCATCCGCCTGTGAGTGCCGCACCGACCGCCGCCCCCGAAGCGGGCACCGGCGTATTCAGCAGAACAAGGGCCCGAATCTCGGATCGCACGTTGCGCACCGACCGATGGTGGATCCCCCCACTCGTCACGGCGCTCGGGCTAGCCGCGTTCGTCATCTACGCGACGATCAGATCGTATGTGCGCACGGCATATTGGGTCCCGGACTATCACTATCTGACCCCGTTCTATTCACCGTGCCTGAGCACTTCCTGCGTCGAGGGCTCCAGCCATTTCGGCACCCCTTTCGGCGATCTGCCCGCGATCCTGCCGCTGGGCTTCGTGGTGCTGCCCTTCCTGCTCGGTTTCCGCCTGACCTGCTACTACTACCGCAAGGCCTACTACCGGGCGGTGTGGTTCTCCCCGCCCGCCTGCGCCGTGGCCGAGCCGCACGCCAAGTACACCGGTGAGACCAGGCTGCCGCTGATCGTCCAGAACGCGCATCGCTACTTCTTCTATGTGGCCCTGGTGGTTTCGGTGATCAACACCTACGACGCCATCGTCGCCTTCCACGGCAAGACCGGTGGCTTCGGTTTCGGCCTCGGCAATATCGTGCTGCTGGTCAACGTGATCCTGCTGTGGGCCTACACGCTGTCGTGCCACTCGTGCAGGCACATCGCGGGTGGACGGCTCAAGAACTTCTCCGCGCATCCGGTGCGCTACTGGTTCTGGACTCAGGTCTCCAAGCTGAACACCCGGCACATGGCGCTGGCCTGGACCACTCTCGGCACGCTCGTGCTGACCGACTTCTACGTCATGTTGGTTGCCAGCCAAACGATTTCGGACCTGCGGTTCATCGACTGACCGCCTCATCGAGGAGTTTCTCTGCATGGCAGAAGTGGAACGGCACAAGTACGACGTCGTCGTGATCGGAGCGGGCGGCGCCGGATTGCGGGCGGTCATCGAAGCCAGGGAGCACGGCCTGTCCGTCGCGGTGGTGTGCAAGTCGCTGTTCGGCAAAGCGCACACCGTGATGGCCGAAGGCGGCTGCGCGGCGTCGATGGGCAACGCGAACGAGAAGGACAATTGGCAGGTTCACTTCCGGGACACGATGCGCGGCGGCAAGTTCCTGAACAACTGGCGCATGGCCGAATTGCATGCTCAGGAAGCGCCCGATCGAGTGTGGGAACTGGAGACCTACGGGGCGCTGTTCGACCGGACGGCGGACGGCCGCATCAGTCAGCGCAATTTCGGCGGCCACACCTACCCGCGGCTCGCGCATGTCGGCGACCGGACCGGCCTCGAGATCATCCGCACCATGCAGCAGAAGATCGTGTCGCTGCAACAGGAGGATTTCGCCGAGACCGGTGACTACGAGAAGCGCATCAAAGTCTTCGCCGAATGCACCATCACCGAATTGCTCAAGGACGGTGACCGCATCTCCGGCGCGTTCGGTTACTGGCGCGAATCCGGCCGCTTCATCCTGTTCGAGACCCCCGCGGTGGTCCTGGCGACCGGCGGCATCGGCAAGTCGTACAAGGTGACCTCGAACTCCTGGGAGTACACCGGCGACGGGCACGCGCTGGCGCTGCGCGCGGGCGCGACGCTGATCAACATGGAGTTCCTGCAGTTCCACCCCACCGGCATGGTCTGGCCGCCCAGCGTGAAGGGCATCCTGGTCACCGAGGGCGTACGCGGCGACGGCGGGGTGCTGAAGAACACCGAGGACAAGCGGTTCATGTTCGACTACATTCCGCCGGTCTTCAAGGGGCAGTACGCCGAGACCGAGGAAGAGGCCGACCAGTGGCTGCGCGACAACGACTCCGCTCGCCGCACACCGGACCTGCTGCCGCGTGACGAGGTCGCCCGCGCCATCAACGAAGAGGTCAAGGCCGGGCGCGGCACCGAGCACGGCGGCGTCTACCTCGACATCGCTTCCCGGATGCCTGCCGAGGAGATCGTGCGACGACTGCCTTCGATGCACCATCAGTTCAAAGAGCTGGCGGACGTCGACATCACGAAGGAACCGATGGAGGTCGGGCCCACCTGTCACTACGTGATGGGCGGAGTCGAGGTCGATCCGGACACCGGCGCGGCCACGGTGCCCGGTCTGTTCGCCGCGGGTGAGTGTTCCGGCGGCATGCACGGGTCCAACCGCCTCGGCGGGAACTCGCTGTCCGACCTGCTGGTGTTCGGCCGCCGGGCCGGGCTCGGGGCCGCGGCCTATGTGGAACAGCTCGGCGAGCGGCCCGCAGTCGCGGACGACGATGTCACGAACGCCGCGAAGGCCGCCGTGGCGCCGTTCGATCCGCCCGCCGACGGCAAAGGCGAGAACCCCTACACCTTGCACACCGATTTGCAGCAGACGATGAACGACCTGGTCGGCATCATCCGCAAGGAACACGAGGTGCGCGAGGCGATCGACAAACTCGCCGAGTTGCGTGCCCGGTTCCGCCAGGTGACCGTCGAGGGCCACCGCCAGTTCAACCCCGGCTGGCATCTCGCGCTCGACCTGCAAAACATGCTGCTGGTCAGCGAATGCGTGGCGCACGCGGCGCTGCTGCGGACCGAGAGCCGCGGCGGGCACACCCGGGACGACCACCCGTCGATGGACCCCGACTGGCGGAACAAACTGCTGGTCTGCGCGGTGGATCCGGGCACGGCCTGCGACCCGATCCCCGGCGTCACCGTGACGCGCAAGGATCAGATCCCGATGCGATCGGACCTGCTCGCCCTCTTCGATCTCGGCGAGCTCGAGAAGTACTACACCCCGGATGAACTCGCCGGGCACCCGGCCGCGGCCGGGCAATCGACGGAGCGAGAGGCGTAACGATGGGTTACGACGCCAAATTCCGCGTATGGCGCGGCGATCTCGACGGCGGAGAACTGCAGGATTTCACCGTGCTGGTGAACGAGGGCGAGGTCGTACTCGACATCATCCACCGGCTACAGGCCACCCAGGCGCCCGATTTGGCCGTGCGCTGGAACTGCAAGGCGGGCAAGTGCGGTTCCTGTTCGGCCGAAGTGAACGGGCGGCCGCGCCTGCTGTGCATGACCCGGATGTCCACCTTCACCCAGGACGAAGTGATCACGGTGACGCCGATGCGCACCTTCCCCGTGATCAAGGACCTCGTGACGGACGTGTCGTTCAATTACGAAAAGGCGCGGGAGATACCGTCTTTCACGCCACCCGCCGATCTCAAACCGGGCGAGTACCGGATGAAGCAGGTCGACGTCGAACGTTCGCAGGAATTCCGCAAGTGCATCGAGTGCTTCCTGTGCCAGAACACCTGTCACGTGGTGCGTGACCACGAAGAGAACAAGAAAGCGTTCGCCGGACCGCGTTATTTGATGCGGATCAGTGAATTGGAGATGCACCCGCTGGACGCGGGCGACCGCACCGAACTCGCCCAGGACGAGCAAGGGCTCGGTCTGTGCAACATCACCAAATGCTGTACCGAGGTCTGCCCCGAGCACATCAAGATCACCGACAACGCGTTGATCCCGATGAAGGAACGGGTGGCCGACCGCAAGTACGACCCGCTGGTCTGGCTGGGCAACAAGCTGTTCCGCCGATAGACGCCGGACAACCGGCCGGGGCGATCCCCGGCCGGTCGGCGCACCCTTACAACATGGCCACGACGCCGAGGGCCACGACCCACACCAGCATGCCGACGAGCAGCGCCGACAACAGCGAGCTGGTGAGGACGAAGACTCCGACCGCCGACACCGCGAACAACAGCGCGACGATCAGCCATTCCACCCAATCGTCCGGCCGCAATTTCCGGTACCGGGGATGGGAACTCTTGAGCCCTCGGTCCACAGATGATGGGCTACCCGTATTCGGCCTCGATAAACGTCTTTTCGTTGCCGAAAATGTGTCATTCCGTGATCTTCGAAGGCGGCCGTGCCTTATCGCGGCCGGTCGAACTCTCCGTCCTGCACACCGGCGGTGAAGGCGGCCCACTCCGCGGGCGTGAAGATCAGCACCGGCCCCTCGGGATCGTTCCCGTTGCGCATTCCCACGTGTCCGTCGGCGAGCAGCGCCACTTCGACGCTGTCGTTGCCCGCCCCTTCCCCGGCCCTCCGCCACGTGGCGCCGGACAGGTCGATGTTCGTGTTGCCTTGAATGCTCACGAGACGGACTCCTTCGCTATCTGCCGTGGGAGACGTGTGTACGGACCGAGAACCCAGCACCACCGCTGGGCGCACGCACGCGCGCCCGATAGTACCGCCGCCGACCGGCGCTGTCGGGCGAACAACCGACGAAGAACGGCCCGGTACTCCGACCGACCACGTGATTCGCCGCCTGCGCTCAGCGGCGGCGTGGCGCGGGCTCCGCCCACGCACGAATGGCCGCGACGACGACCCGGCCGGACGGGCGAAACCTGTTCCGTGGCGGCACTATCCAAGACCGAATCGCGCCGACCGACGCCGTCGGGGACGGCAACGCGATCGTCGACCCTGTGCGGCAGACCGAGACGTTGAGCCGGAACAACTCCGCGAACAGGCGCGTGTCGTTTTCCGGCAGGTCCGGCGCGATCAGGAAGGTCCATCGATTCGAGCGCGGGTGCGCCAGGATCGGGCCCAGCCGCACGCTCTTGCTCTGCATGTGCGCCTTGACCGCCTGACCCAGGCTGCTCGGCATGGTCAACGCCCACACCGACCCTGCGCGCATCACGATCCGGCCGAGCTCGGGCGGATCCACAACGGCGGGCAGATCGCATTCCCGCCGGTAGAACAGGCATCTGGATCGTGGCGTATCCCCGAGTGGCCTCTGCTCCACTGACAACCCCCTGCAGTTGTGTGGTTCGACGATGAGTGCGCGCCATACGGAACCCCTCCGGCTACCGCTCGCGTACCGATGAGAATGCGGCGATGGCCGAGTGTGGCGCGACTACCTATAGTTTTGCTTTTCTCCGGCCGGAACCGACTGATAAAGAATGGGCAAAACTGCGGAAAAGTGAACGCGCCGAGGGGCCGCTGTGAACTCAGTGCCAGGTGTGATCGGTCAGCGGGGTGCGCGGGCCGAACTTCGGCTTGTAGAAGTGGCCGCTGATTTCCAGCAGGCGGATCGCTCGATAACGGTGCGGGCGCAGCGGCTCCAGGTATTCGACCATCGCATCGTCATCCATGGGACGGCCGAGCAGAGTCCAGCCGACCGCGGCGGACAGGTGGTAATCGCCGACCGACAGCGCGTCCGCGTCGCCGAAAGCCCGCTGCGCGATCTCCGCTGCCGTCCACACCCCGATACCGGGGACACCGCACAACCTTCGTGCCGCCTCGACCGGATCGACCCGGGCCGCGCGCTCCAGCGATTCGGCGATCCGAGCCGCGCGCACGATGGTCTGCGCGCGTTGCGGTCCGACATTGGCCCGGTGGTACACCCAGGAAGGAATTCGCCGCCAAGTGTCCGCGTCCGGCGGCAGCCGCATTCCCTCCGGTGCGGGGCCGGGCGCCGGTTCGCCGTACTGCCGCACCAGTTTCCGCCACGACGCCCGCGCGGAGACGGTGTGCACCTTTTGCTCCAGCACCGACGGCACAAGGGCTTCGAAGACCAAGCCCGTGCGCAGCATGCGCAGCCCGGGAAAACGGCGATGGGCATCGACGAGTTTCGGATGGTCCGGGAGGAACGCCGAGACATCCTCGTCCAGGCAGAGCATGTGCTCGAGACCCGCGAGGAATTCCGCCGCGCCCGGCCCCCAGGCGCGGGCCCGCACAGTGCGCGGATCGGACTGGGCGAGGCGGTAGGTGACCGGCCCGGTCGGCAGACGGGAGGCGTGCCAGTGCGCGCCGTCGCCGGTCACCCGATGGCACGGATCGCCGGTGCCGCGACCGAGGGGAGCGAGCGTGCACGCCAGGTCGATCGGCCGATCCGTGGTCACGGTCCGGCTGGCTCCCGGCTCGACCGTCATGCTGCGCACCCGAGACATTCTGCCCGGTGCGGCGCGCGGCGCCGCGTCCCCCTCCACCGGGACACGCGGATTATTATCTGAGCCACACCTAAAGCCATTCATACCGATCGCACATGATTATGGTTTCGCAATCAGATGTAACGGCATGAGATTCACGGCGATATTGTTTTCGTTCGGCAAATATCTGGCAGTAGCAATGACGGAGGTTCTTCGATGATCACCAATCTGCTCAACTGGCTGCTCAACGCCTGGGGTGGAGTTTCCGCGGGCAGCTCGGGCTACCAGATTCCGCCGGGCACCCTGCCGTTCGGCAGCTGAACCGCGCGGCGCCCGCCCTGCCTGTCCGGCGGGCGCCCCAAAAGGTCACTCGCCCAGTAGGAATTGCGCGATATGCCGCGCCCGGCGCCCAGCGAGGGCCGCGGCCTGAGTGCGGCAGGAAAAGCCATCGGCGAGGAGGATCGCGTCGTCTCCCGCGGCGCGCAGCGCGGGGAGCATGCCGCTCTCGGCCACCGCGACCGAAATGTCGTAATGGCCCGACTGCATTCCGAAATTTCCCGCCAGACCGCAGCACCCGGTGATTTCCGTCACCGTCACGCCCATACTGGCTAATAAATGGCGATCGGCATCGAATCCGAGAATCGCGTGCTGGTGACAATGCGGTTGAACCACCACCGATCGGCCGGTGCGCTGCGGGGGGCGCCAGGAGGGCTGATCGGCGAGGAATTCGGCCAAGGTGCGCACCGCGGCGGCGGTCGGGGCGGATCTGGGATCGTCCGGCAACAATTCCGTGAGGTCCGCGCGCAGAACCGCGGTGCAGGACGGTTCCAGTCCCACGACCACTCCACCCGCCTCCACATGCTCCTGCAACGCGGTCAACGTGGCCCGCAACCGCGCGCGAGCGCCGTCGAGCTGACCGGTGCTGATCCAGGTGAGTCCGCAGCAGACGCGTTGCTCGGGGATGCGAACGCGGTAGCCCAAGGTGGCAAGCAGCCGCGCCGCGGCCAAGGCGATCTCCGGGTCGAACGCGTCGGTGAAGGTATCGATCCACAGCATCACCTCGCCGGAGACACCGCTTTCGGCCCGCACCTCGGGCGCGTAGGCGGACTCGGCCAGGCGCGCGCCTTCGTCCAGATCGCGCCAGATGCGGCGGAACGTACGCGCGGCCAAGCGCGGCACCTCACGACGCGGGTCGATGCCTGCCGCCCGCAGCCCGGCTCGACGCAGCGCGGTCCGGCCCGCCAGCGCGTTGACGACCCGAGGCATCCGGCTCGCGGCGGACAGCCATCGAGGCAACCAGCCCAGCGAATAGTGATCGATCGGCCGGAGCCGGTGGCGGTAGCGGCGATACAGCGTCTCCGACTTGTAGGTGGCCATGTCCACGCCCGCCGGGCAGTCCGACCGGCACGCCCGGCAGGACAGGCACAGATCGAGCGACTCGGCGACGGCCTCCGACGACCAGGGCAGCGCGCCGCGCACCACCTCTTGCAGCACCCTCGCCCGCCCGCGTGTGCTGTCCTTCTCGTCCCGGGTCGCCTGGTAAGACGGGCACATGAAACCACCGTCGGCCCGGCATTTGCCGACGCCGACGCAGCGGTGCACCGCGACGCTCATATCGCCGTCGTCTTCTCCGAGCGGGTAACCGTTCGATGTGCCGACCTCACCGAGTCCGGCCAGCCGCAGGTCGGCATCGATCGGACGCGGCGCGACGAGCACGCCCGGATTCAAGATGTCGCCGGGGTCGAACAAGGCCTTGTACCCGGCGAAGACATCGAGCACCGCGGGGGAGTACATCGCCGAGAGCAACTCGGAGCGAGCCCGGCCGTCGCCGTGCTCGCCGGACAGCGAACCGCCGTGCCGGACGACCAGCTCCGCCGCGTCGAACAGGAAGGCGCGGAAGCGCCGCGGCGCGTCGGCGATCGGAAGATCGAGGCGGACGTGGATGCAGCCGTCGCCGATGTGCCCGTAGAGCAGCCCGTCGACACCGTGCTCGCGCGTCAGCGCGGCGAAATCGCGGAGGTAGGAGCCGAGCCGTTCCGGTGGGACGGCCGCGTCCTCCCAGCCCGGCCAGGCCGGCCGCCCGTCCGGCGTGCGACCGGCCAGCCCCGCGCCGTCGGCCCTGATCCGCCACAGCTGCGCGGCGGTACCGGGATCGGTGACGATCCTGCTGTCCATCGCGCCCGCCGTCCGGCACAGTCGCTGTGCGACGGCCAGCGCGTCGGCCTGCGTCGCGCCCGCGGTCTCCACGAACAGCCAACCGCCACCGCGCGGCAGGTCGGGCACCGTTCCCCGATGCGCCCTGACCACGTCGACCAGCCGCGCGTCGATGCCCTCGACCGCGATCGGCGCGCAGGCCAGCACGGCGGCGACATCATCGGCCGCGGTGGCGATGTCCGGGTAGCCGAGCACCGTGAGCACGGTGGCCGCGGGCAGCTCGACCAGCTCGACGGTCGCGTCCAGCAGCAGACCGCAGGTGCCCTCGCTGCCGACGAACGCCTTCGCCGCCGACGCGCCGCGCTCGGGCAGCAGATGTTCCAAACCGTATCCGGATGCCTGACGGTCGAAACGGCCGAGATCGGTCCGCAACACCGCGAGATTTGCCCGGCTGAATTCCGCGAGACCCGGCACCGCGGACAGGTCGGCTGCCAGTGTGCGTTCGGTGCGGGTGCCGTCCAGGATGCGCAGTTCGCGCACCGTGTCGGAGGTGCGGCCCCACGCGACGGCGCGCGGCCCGCACGCGTTGTTGCCGATCATGCCGCCGAGCGTGCAGCGATTCTGTGTCGAAGGGTCCGGTCCGAAGCGCAGGCCGTGCGGACGGGCCGCGCGCTGCAGCTCCGACAGCACCACGCCCGGCTGCACGGTAGCCACGCGCGCGGCCGCATCGATCGCCACGATCCGGTTCATATGCCTGCTGAAATCGAGCACCAGTCCGGGACCGATCGCGTTGCCCGCCACCGACGTCCCCGCGCCACGCGCGGTCACCGGCAGCCCCTCGGCTCGGGCGAAGTCCAAGGTGACCGCGACGTCCTCGTCGGTCCGCGGAAAGACGACCGCCGCCGGGAGAACCCGATAGTTCGACGCGTCCGAGGAGTACTCCGCCCGCCGCCGCTCGGAGGCGTCGACCTCACCCGCGATCCTGGCGCGCAGCGCCGCCATACGGTTCACTGTGTTGATTTTTCCAGCGCCTGCGGCGCTGGGTGTTCACGGGCTGTGTTATTTGGCCACGCCTTCGGCGCGGCGTGTTCGCGGCCCTCTTGTGGCTCGCCGGGCCGCGAACGGAACAGGCTCGGTCTCGCTTCGCTCGAAAGACATGGCTGAGGTGCGCTGAGCGCGTCGGGCTTGTGAGTCGCGGACCCGGTGCGCGCGGAGTGAGGGCGGCCATTGTCAGGCTCGTCGGCAGTAGTGGCTCGTCGAGGACGTGATGGCCCTCTGGACCGCCCGCGATGGCGGCGAGGTATTCGCAACAAGATCACTCGTATCAGGCCGGTTCGAGGAAGAGCCATTTGGTCGTAGTCGCCGGCTCGCCGCGTCGATGCCTGGACCGCAGCCTCGAGGAACCGGTGTCTCCATGTTCACGCTCGCGGTATACGCCAATGACGACTGCTGCGCTTGTGGTGCGCGCGATGCGCTAGTTACGCGAATGTCGATCAGCCGTCTTGGTTCGGGTTGCGCTCGTTTCGCCGTGGGCGGAAACACCGCCTGCCCGGAATCGACTTGAACTCAACCATTGTTGAGGTCTTAGTGTCGGTGGCCAGGTCTTGGATGGGGCGGGGAGCGAGAGGGAGAACAACGTGAGCATCGAATCCGTGGCGTGGAGCCAGATGTACCGGCGGGCGAACGCGCCACAGGAACAGCGCCCGTTCCGCCGAGCCACCGCAGGGCGCATCGTTCGGTTCGCCGCGCCGCACCGGCGGCGGATCGGCGCGTTCCTGCTGTTCAGCGTGATATCGGCGGTACTCGCCGTGGCCACGCCGGTGCTGGCTGGCCGGGTCGTCGACCACATAGTCGGCGGCGCTGCGCCGCGGGTGGTGGTCGTCCTCGCGGTGGTGATCGGCGTGCTCGCGGTGTTCGATGCCGGACTCGGGGTGGCGACCCGGTGGATGTCGGCGCGAATCGGGGAAGGGCTCATCCTCGACCTGCGCACCGCCGTGTTCGACCACGTGCAGAAGATGCCCGTCGCCTTCTTCACCCGAACCAGGACCGGCGCGCTGGTCAGCCGCTTGAACAACGACGTCATCGGCGCCCAGCGCGCGTTCAGCGACACCCTGTCCGGCGTGGTGGCCAATCTGGTGACCCTCGCGTTGACCCTCGGGGTGATGATCAGCATCTCGTGGCAGATCACGTTGCTGGCGCTGGTGTTGCTTCCGGTATTCGTGCTGCCTGCGCGCCGGATGGGCAATCGCCTAGCCGATTTGCAGCGGGAAGCGGCCCGGCTGAACGCGGCGATGAGCACCCAGATGACCGAGCGGTTCTCCGCGCCGGGCGCGACGCTGGTCAAGCTGTTCGGCCGTCCGGAACAGGAGTCCGACGAGTTCGCGCTGCGGGCCCGCCGGGTGCGGAACATCGGCGTGCGCACCGCGATGCTGCAAACGGTCTTCGTCACCTCGCTCACGCTGGTGTCCGCGCTGGCGATCGCCTTGGTGTACGGGCTCGGCGGCTGGTACGCGCTGCGCGGGCAATTGGACGCGGGCGCGGTGGTGTCGCTGTCGCTGCTGCTGACCAGGCTCTACACGCCGCTCACCGCGCTGGCCAGCGCCCGGATGGAGATCATGGCCGCGCTGGTGAGCTTCGAGCGCGTCTTCGAAGTACTCGACCTGAAGCCGCTGATCGAGGACGCGCCGGATGCGAAAACGGTGCCGGCGGGCCCGGTCGAGGTGGAGTTGGACACGGTGCGCTTCGGCTACCCGTCGGCCGACAAGGTGTCGCTGGCCTCGCTGGAGGACGTGGCGAATCTGGACACCCGCGGCGGGGTGGAGGTGCTGCACGACGTGTCGCTGCGCGCCGAGCCCGGTCAGCTGATCGCGCTGGTCGGCTCGTCGGGCGCGGGCAAGTCGACCATCGCGCAGCTGGTCTCCCGCCTCTACGACGTAGACGCGGGCGCGGTGCGGTTGAACGGCGTGGACGTGCGCGAGCTGACCACCGGATCGATCCGCGACACGGTCGGGCTCGTCACCCAGGACGGACACCTGTTCCACGACACCATTCGCGCCAATCTGCTGCTCGCGCGGCCGCAGGCTACCGAGGACGAACTCTGGGACGCACTCCAGCGCGCCCGGCTGCGCGACTTGGTCGCGTCGCTACCGGACGGGCTGGAGACCGTGGTCGGCGAGCGCGGCTACCGGCTCTCCGGCGGTGAACGCCAGCGCCTGACCATCGCGCGCCTGCTGCTCAAGCAGCCGCGCGTAGTGATCCTGGACGAGGCGACCGCTTCGCTGGACTCGACCTCGGAAGCCGCCGTGCAGGAGGCGCTGTCCGAAGCGCTGGAGGGCCGGACCGCGCTGGTGATCGCACACCGGCTGTCCACCATCCGCGCCGCCGACCAGATCCTGGTTCTGGAAGACGGCCGGATCGTGGAACGCGGCACGCACCCCGAGCTGCTGAACGCCGATGGCCGCTACGCGGAGCTGTACCGCACGCAGTTCGCCGAGGAACCCGTCACGGCCGCGGCGTGATCCGTCATCCGGTCAGCTCGCCGTCTGGTCCGCGGTACAGGTCGTGTCGGCGTCCGGCAGGGTTCCCGCGCCGAAGTAGGTGTTGATCGCGTTGTTCACGCAACTGCTCAGCTCCGGCCGGAACGTCATGTGGATACGGACGTCTTGCAAAGTGACCATCCGCGACTGCGACAGATACTGGTGCAGCCGGACGCCGTGCGCATAGGGAGTGCGCGGATCTCCCGTCGCCTGCACGATGAGCGCGGGCACCGCGTTCCGGACCACGGTCGCGGGTTCGACCGGTCGAGGCCAGAAGGCGCACGGCTGAATGTTGCCCGCCAGCGCGCCGAACACCGGTTGCGTGGCCCGGCTCTCCTCGATATTGCGCCAGTACCAGAGGGGATCGATGGGCGCGCTGACATCGCCGCAGGCGACCTCCGCCAGGACGGAGTTCTCGTTGTCGCGCAGCGCCGCCACGATGGCGCGCAACCGCGGCGTCTGCGAGGTCGTGGGCGGACCGCCCGCGGCGTCGGCGAGTTCGCGCACCGTCGCGGCCAGCGGTTCGTTCAGCCGGAAGTTCCACAGCAAGGCGTGCAGGATGAACGGCAACCAATGGTCGTCGATCGCGAATCCGTCGATGACGATCGGCTGGCGGTGGACGATGCGGACCAGCTCCTCGATCTTCGCGCGCACTTGCTGCGGTGTCGCGCCGAGCCGGAACTCTTCGTCGTGGGCGGCGGCCCACACCGCCCAATCGTCCAGCGCGATCTCGTCGGCGGGTCCCCAGTCCTGTACCAAGCCCGTCCAATACCGATCCGGGTCGATCGCGCTGTCGAGCACGACCCGATCGCTGCGCTCGGGGAACATCTGGGTGAACACCGCCCCGAGATACGTGCCGTAGGACAAGCCGTAGAAATTGACCTTCTCCTCGCCCAGGGCCGCCCGGACGACGTCCATATCCCGCGCCGTATTGCGAGTGGTGAACTGCCGCACCAACTCCGGATCACGAACCACGCAGCTCGCGGCCATGCCTGCGGACTGAACGGTGTCGTGCGCGAAACCCAGCGGATCAAGGCCCGCCGACCGGACCATCTCGCCGACCGGCCACCCGCACCGCGGACTCGAGGTCGATTCGCCGACTCCGCGCGGGTCCATCCCGATCAGGTCGTAACTCGCCAGCACGTCGGGCGACAGCACATCACCGAGCAGATCCACACTGTCCAGGCCCGGGCCGCCGGGACCGCCCGGATTCGACACCAGGATGCCCCGCCGCCGCGCCGGATCGCTCGCCTTCACCCGGGATATCGCCAAGGTGATCGTGCGACCGTCGGGACGCCCGTAGTCGAGCGGCACGAGGACATTCGCGCACTCACCACCGGCTTTGTCCAAGTTCTCGACCCCGCACGGCTTCCACTCGAGCGTCTGGCGGTAGAAGCGGTCCGCGCCGCTCGGGTGCGAGTCGGCCACCGGCTCGGCCCGGCCGTACGCGGGCGCGGCCAGCAGTGCGGACACCGCCACTATCGACATCGAACGCCAGAACGGATTCGTGGACAACGAAATTCGCCTCTCGACCGGAGCGAGCACGTAGGTGGATGCGGAAGAACCGTATCGGATCGGTGCTCGCGACGGTGGCAACGGCTTCCCCCGCGCGGCGAGCTCCGATCGAGGCCGTCCGCGGAAGGGGGAGCACGCTCGGGCGAACCGGCGAAGCCCGGCTCGAACGAATCGAGCCGGGCTTCGCTGATCGGTCTCATGCCCTGCGGTCTCGGTAGGTCCGGAACGCATCCGGCGTGGATGTCGTCCGAGCGCTACCGAGGACTTGCGGTCAGAATTCGCCCTTGACGCCGAGAACGGTGCGCCCCCGGTGGCTGCCGTTGCGGATGGAGTGCAGCACCCGCTCCACATCGGTGATCGGAGCGTAGTTCTCCAGGGTCGAAAGATGCTGCGGTCGTAGTTCTTTGCCGAGCTGGGCCCACACCTCCCTGCGGCGCTCGATCGGAAGGTTGACCGAATCGATGCCTTCCAGGGTGACACCGCGCAGAATGAACGGCATCACCGTAGTGGGCAGTTCCGCTCCGCCGGTGAGCCCGCTGGCCGCGACCGCGCCGCCGTAGCCGATGGCGCTCAGCACGTAGGCCAGCGACGCGCCGCCGACGCTGTCCACGGCCGCGGCCCACCGCGCTTTGGTCAATGGCCGCGGCTTGGCGTTCGGGTCCTCCGGCAGCCTGCCGATCACCTCGTTCGCACCGATCTCGCTGAGCAGATCGTTCGCGTCGGTCTTGCCGGTGGAAGCGATGACTTCGAAGCCGAGGCCGGAGAGAATGTCGATGCTCACGCTGCCGACCCCGCCGGTCGCGCCGGTGACCAGCACCGGGCCCGCGTCCGGCATGAGGCCGCGATCGAGCAGGGCCTGCACGCTCAGGGCCGCGGTGAACCCTGCGGTGCCGAGCGCGGCCGCGTCGCGCAGGCTCAGGCCCTCCAGCTTGACCACCCATTCGGCGGGCACCCTGGCGTATTCGGCGAAGCCGCCGTTGTGCGCGACACCGATGTCGTATCCGTGCGCGATCACCTGGTCACCCGGGGCGAAATCGTCGTCGGCGGACTCGACCACCTCGCCGACGATGTCGATCCCAGGGACGATCGGGTAGTTGCGCACCACACCGCCGCCCTTGGTGATCGCCAGCCCGTCCTTGTAGTTCGCGCTCGAGTAGTGCACTTTGATCGTCACGTCACCCGGCCCGAGGAAATCCTCGCCGGCCTGCTGCCGGGTCAGGACGATCCCGCTATCCGATTCGTGTGCCACCATCGCCCAGAACTCCATGCGGACGAGCATACGAGCGTCCGGACGGGTCCGGGAGTTACCGCGGCAGGAGTTCCAGCCGCACGCCGAGCAGACGAACCGGGCGGTCGAGGTCGAACCGTTCGATGATGCGCAGCGCCGTCTCGGCGATTCGCGCGACGTCGATGGTCGGTTCGGGCAGTTTTTCCTGTTTGCTGCGTGTGTAGAAGGTGTTCGTGCGCACCGTCACCGAAACGCGGGTGCCGATCCGGCCCGCCGCGGCCATCTCCTCGGCGACCTCGGTGGCCAGCCGCGCGACCTGGGCGCGGATTTCGCCTGGATCGGTCAGATCGTGCGGGAAGGTCTCGGATTTGCTGCGGCCGATCGGGATTCGCGGTTCGGTGGTGACGTCCGTATCGCCTTTGCCGTGGCCGAGCACCCAGAGATACGGACCGGTGTTCGGCCCGAACTCGGCGGCGAGTCGATGCCGGTCCGCCGTCATCAGCTCGCCTACGGTCCCGATACCGAGTTCGGCGAGCCGGGCGGCGATGCGGTTGCCGATGCCCCAGAGCGCGTTGGTCGGGCGATGGGCCATCACCTCGGTCCAGTTCGCGGCGGTGAGCCGGAAGACGCCCGCGGCGGCGCCCACATCGGCGGCGGGCTCGGCCGACGACTTGCCCGCCGACTTGGCGAAGCCGGTCGCGAGCTTGGCGGTGAGCTTGTTGTCCCCGATGCCGATCGAGCAGGTCAGTTCCAGTCCGGCGATCGCGTCGCGCACCTGCTGCGCGAGGGCTTCCGGGTCGTCGGTGTCGGCGGCGAGGAACGCCTCGTCCCAACCCCACACCTCGACCCGCCCCGGAAACGTCCGCAGCAGGGCCATGACCTCGTCGGAGGCGTCCTCGTAGGCGGCCATGTCCAAAGGAAGGAACACTCCGTCGGGGCACTTGCGCTGAGCGCTGCGCAGCGGCATTCCGGCCCGCACACCGAACCCACGCGCCGGATAGGACGCGCAGGTCACCACCTTGCGCGGTTCGGCGGGATCGCCGTGGCCGCCGACGATGACCGGCAGCCCCCGCAGTTCCGGATGACGGCGGAACTCCACCGCCGCCTGGAACTGATCGAGATCGACATGCAACAGCCATCTGGCCACATGCCGTTCTTACCGCAGGGGTGCGACACCCGGCCGCAATTCCGGCGCGAGCGCCCGCCGACCGGCATCGCCGCACCCGCCGCCGGTCGTGCCATCGTCCGCAGCACCGCGATGAGTCCCACTGCCTGATCCCCCTCACACGGATGTCCTGACATTGCGCGGCCCGCAGAACAGAACTAAATTCTGGATATGAAGATTCGAGATCGGTTGCTACTGGCAGCCGAGCGCCAGTTCGCCGAGCACGGAGCGCTCGACGCGACGCTGACCCAGATCCGGGGCGCGGCGGGCGCCAGCGTCGGTGCGCTCTACCACCACTTCCCGGACAAGGCCGACCTGTACCGGCAGGTGTGGGCCAACGCGCTGGCGGACTATCAGAAGCATTTCTGGGCGGTGGTCGGCGACAGCGCCGACGCGCGGGAAGGCGTCACCGCCGGTGTGCGCGAACACTTGCGGTGGGTGAGCGAAAATCAATATCGCGCAACGGTACTCACCTCCGCGCGGCCGCCGGGAGTGCGCGAGAGCGAGAGCAATCGCCGCTTCATGTCCGACGTGACGCGGTGGTGGCGCACCCACGCGGGATACGGGGTGGTGCGCGATCTGCCCATCGATCTGGTCTACGCGCTGTGGCTGGGTCCGGCGCAGGAATACACCCGGCAGTGGCTGGGCGGTGACATGCGCATCGCCCCTGCCGAAGTCGCGGGCGAGCTGGCCGACGCCGCCTGGCTGGCGCTCGCCGCCGATCGCACCGCGGCCGCAGGGCAGCTGTCCGAGTGACCGCCACCAACACCCTCGACCTGGACAGCGCCAAGAAGATACTCGCCGCACAGCCCTTCGCCACGCTGATCGGCACCGAGATCACCGCCTTCGGCGACGGCGCCGCGACCCTGATCATCCCGCTGCGCCGCGAACTGACCCAGCAATTCGGCTACGTGCACGGCGGCGTGCTCGCCTATGCCGCCGACAACGCCCTCACCTTCGCCGCGGGAACGGTTCTCGGCGCGAACGTACTCACGGGAGGTGTCACCATCACCTACCTGCGGCCCGCCGCCGGCGACCGGTTGCGCATCGAGGCATCCGTCACCGGGGCGACGCGCCGCCAGGCGGTTGCCCACTGCGCGATCTACGCGGAAAGCTCCGGGCGCGAACCGGTCCTGTGCGCGGTGGGCCAAGGCACCACCCGGCTCGCGGAAACGGACCTGGCCGGCACGAACACCAGTCCCTCACCTCACGACGTCCGTTCGCACGTCGCCCGCGCTATCGGGTGACGGCGGCACTGGCCGGGGTGTCGGCGCGCGGGCGTACTCAGGAACGAGATCCGCCGACCGCCTGTGCCGCAGCTCGGCAAGTGCGTTGCGACACAGCACATTCGGCGAGGGTCAGCCGCCGACCCGGTGTGGCGAGGTCCGTCGATGGTGGCCACACCGGGCACGGCGAGCGATGAGCCGCTCCGGTGCTTCACCAACGTCCCTCCGCCGATCGCGACATGCGAAAGGCCGGGCCCGGATAGCTCCGTGCCCGGCCCGTTCCGTCCAAGGTCAGGCGTACCTCCGCAATCGCTCCGGGCATGCGTGGGCTGAGGACGGACTACGTCCGATCGCACCCATCAGGCGGTCGCCGCGAAGGCAGGCCCCAAGGCAGGCTCGGCGACCGGCTCGATCGCGTAGGCCAGGATGTCGGCCACGTCGGCGACCGGCCGGACGTCCAGCGCGGCCAGCACTTCCGCCGGAACGTCGTCCAGATCCGGCTCGTTGCGCGCCGGGATGAACACCGTCTTCAATCCGGCCCGCTGGGCGGCGAGCAGCTTCTGCTTCACGCCGCCGATCGGCAGCACCCGGCCGTTCAGCGTGACCTCACCGGTCATGCCGACGTCCGATCGCACCTGACGACCCAGCGCCAGCGACACCAGGGCGGTGACCATCGTGACGCCCGCGGACGGCCCGTCCTTCGGCACCGCACCCGCCGGGAAGTGGATGTGGATATTGCGATCAAGCACCGACGGCTCGATGCCGATCTCCTCCAGGTGCGAGCGCACGTAGGTCAGCGCGATCTGTGCCGACTCCTTCATGACGTCGCCGAGCTGGCCGGTGAGGGTCAGCGAGCGCTCGCCCTCGGCGGCGTTCGCCTCGATGTAGAGGACGTCGCCGCCCGCGCCGGTCACGGCGAGGCCGGTGGCCACACCCGGGACGGCCGTGCGTTCCACCGAGTCGGGAGTGAAGCGCGGACGACCCAAGTAGTCCTTCAGGTCGTCCAGACCGATCGTCAGGGCTCCGGCGTCACGCTCGACGTCGTAACCCAGTTCGGGGTCGTAACCAGATCCGGTTTCGCGCTCCGACAGCCGCGTGGCCGCTTTGCGCAGCGCCTTGGCGATCAGCCGCTCCATCTGCCTGACCCCGGCCTCCCTGGTGTAGTCGGCGGCGATCTCGCGCAGCGCTTCCTCGCTGATCGACACCTCCTCGGCGGTCAGCGCGTTGCGCTCCAGCTGCCGCGGCACCAAGAAGTCGCGCGCGATGGCCACCTTGTCGTCCTCGGTGTAGCCGTCGACGGTGATCAGTTCCATCCGGTCCAGCAGCGGGCCGGGGATGGTCTCCATGACGTTCGCGGTCGCGATGAACAGCACGTCGGACAGGTCCAGGTCCAGATCCAGGTAGTGATCGCGGAACGTGTGGTTCTGCGCCGGGTCCAGCACCTCGAGCAACGCGGCCGCCGGGTCGCCGCGGAAGTCCGAGCCGACCTTGTCGATCTCGTCCAGCAGGACGACCGGGTTCATCGAACCGGCTTCCTTCATGGCCCGCACGATCCGGCCGGGCAGCGCGCCGACGTAGGTGCGGCGGTGACCGCGGATCTCGGCCTCGTCACGCACGCCGCCCAGGGCCACGCGGACGAACTTGCGGCCGAGCGCTCGCGCCACGGACTCTCCCAGCGAGGTCTTGCCCACGCCGGGCGGACCGACCAGCACCAGCACCGCGCCGGACCCGCGTCCGCCGACCACCTCCAGGCCGCGGGCGGCCCGGCGAGCGCGGACGGCCAGGTACTCGACCATGCGGTCCTTGACCTCGTCCAAGCCGTGGTGGTCGGCGTCCAGCACCGCGCGGGCGGCCGAGACGTCGGCGCTGTCGGTGGTCTTCACCGTCCACGGCAGCTCGAGCACGGTGTCCAGCCAGGTCCGGATCCAGCCGGATTCCGGGCTCTGATCGCTGGCACGCTCCAGCCTGCCGACTTCGCGCAGCGCCGCCTCACGCACGGTGTCGGGCAGGTCGGCCTGCTCGACGCGGGTGCGGTAGTCGTCGGCGCCGTCGGGCTCGTCCTCACCGAGTTCCTTGCGGATCGCGTTGAGCTGCTGGCGCAGCAGGAATTCGCGCTGGCTCTTCTCCATGCCCTCGCGCACGTCTTCGCTGATCTTCTCGCTGATCTCGGCCTCGGCGATGTGCGCCTTGGTCCACTCGATCAGCGTGGTCAGCCGCTCGGCCGCGTCGGGGGTCTCGAGCAGTTCACGCTTCTGCTCGGAAGTCAGGTACGGGGCGTAACCCGCGGTGTCGGCGATGGCCGACGGGTCGGTCAGCTGATTGACCGCGTCGATGATCTGCCAGGCCTCGCGGCGTTGCAGCACCGAGACGACCAGCTTCTTGTATTCGGCGGCCAGTTCCTTCGTGCGGCCGTCCGGAGCAGGCGTCTCGACCGGCTCGGCCTCCACCCACAGCGCGGCCCCCGGCCCGGTGACACCGTGCCCGATCTTGGCGCGCCGTTCGGCCTTGAGGACGGCCGCCGGGGCTCCGCCGCGCATCCGGCCGACCTGTTCGATGGTGGCGACCACGCCGTAGGTGGCGTAGCCCTCGTTCAGCCGCGGCGCGAGCAGCACGGCGTCGGTCTTTGCGGCGCGCGCGGCATCGATCGCGGCCTGCGCCGATTCGTCCAGTTCGATGGGCACGACCATGCCCGGCAGCACGATCGGATCGGTCAGGAACAGCACCGGCAGGTTCTGAGGTGTAGTCACGTCTTCGACCTTCCAAAAGTTGAGCGATGCCTACTCAACCCCGGGGTGTGTGGGTTTGTTCCGCCCCGACCGGTCCGTTCGCTGACGGCGAAGTGCCGACCGGTACGGCCCCCGCTTCGCGTTGACACCCCGTCCAAGGCAATGAGAACGTTGGGGCCTTGATATCTCATACCGGCGGTACCGCCGGATCGGCCTAGGGAGTCCCATCGATGTCGTCGCTCGCCGCTGGCGTGTTCATCGACTGGGAGAGCGTGACCGGGCAGCCGAAATTCGTGGTCGACCTGATCACGTTCCCGATCTTCAGCGCGCTGGCGGGATGGCTGACGAACTGGACCGGCGTGCTGATGCTGTTCTGGCCGATCGTCTTTCGCGGCATCCGCATCCCGGGTCTGCACGTGCTCTATCCGTACTTCCCCCGCCGGGTGCAAGTGCTGCCGACCTTCTCCGGCGACGGCCTGCGCCTCGGATTCCAGGGCTTCATCCCGGCGCGGGCGGAGAAGATGGCCAGCATCTGCGTGGACAAGGCCCTGATGCGGATCGGCAGCCCCAAGGATTTCATCCACGAACTCGATCTCGACGGCATCGCCGACTACATCGCGGTGCTGGCGCGGCAGCAGGTGCGCCCGCTGGTGGACGAGCTGATGTACCGGGAGAACCCGGACCTGTGGCGTACGGTGCCGCGCGCCGCCAAGCAGCTGATCTACCAGCGAGTGGATCGGGAACTGCCCGCACTGTCGCGCCGCGCGTTCGCGTCGCTGGGCGACAACGTCGACCAATTGATCGGCATCAAGGGTTTCGTGATCCGCTACCTGCAGGACAACCCGGCCATTCTGAAGGACTTGACCACCACCATCGCGGCGCCCGAACTGCGCTTCATGGTGCGCATCGGCTTGCTCGGCGCGCCCTTCGGCGTGCTGCTGGCTCTGTACCTGCACGTGCACCAGCAGATTCCGGTGCTGGGCTGGGTCCCCGGCTGGGTGATCGTGCTGCTCGCCTCGGCGGCGATCGGCGTGATCGTGAACGTCATCGCGGTGAAGATGGTGTTCGAGCCGGGTGATCCGCAACCGAGGTACAAGTACCTGTGGAAGCAAGCACTGCTGGCCAAACGGCAGCCGCAAGCGGCGACCGATCTGGCGCACATCCTGGCCTATCAGGTGCTGACGCTGCCGAATCTGTCCAAGGAGCTGCTGGAAGGCCCGAACGGGGACAAGACCAGGCAGTTGCTGGAGCGCTTGATCGCCGACGAGATCCATCGTCAGCTCGGGCCGACCACCGCACTCGTGCGGGCGGCGCTGGGGCGTCGCCAGTTCGACAACCTCACGGTGGGCGCGGCGGGCGCCGCGGTCGGCTTGGCGCCGACCCTGGTCGAGGACGAGGAATTCACCCGGGAGCAGGCCAAGACCATCGACGAGTTCGCCGCGCGTAAGCTGCGGCGGCTCACGCCAGGGGAGTTCATGGAGATGTTCTACGCCTCCGTCGAGCAGGACGCCTGGCTGCTGTATCTGCACGGCGCGGTCCTCGGCCTCGTCGTCGGAGCCGCCCACTTGATCCTTTTCGGCTGGTAGCAGGGCCGGAACCGGCAAGATAAAACAAGCATGCTTGCCTTTTTTTGGGCTCGCTGCGATGCTGGACACGGTGGCGCACGAGGCGGTGGGCCCGGAACCGGCAGGGGCACAGATGGCTGATCTAGAGGCGTTGCTCGGCGACTTCGCCGACGAATGCGCGGACCTGGAACGACTCGTCGCCCCGCTGACGCCCGCGGAATGGGCGCGCGCCACACCCGCGCCCGGGTGGACCATCGCACACCAGATCGGGCATCTGGCCTGGACCGATGAGATCGCGGCGATCGCCACCGCGGACGCCGCCCGCTTCCAGCAGTTGCTGACCGAAGCCGGACCTCGCGCGCTCACGTTCGTCGACGAGGCCGCCGAGAAGGCCGCGACCGAACCGCCCGCCGAGTTGCTCGACCGCTGGCGGCGTGGGCGCGCGTCGCTCACCGCCGCACTGCGCGCCGTGCCCGCGGGCGCCAAACTGCCGTGGTTCGGCCCGCCCATGAGCGCCGCGTCGATGATCACCGCCCGCATCATGGAGACCTGGGCGCACGGGCAGGATGTGGCCGATGCCATCGGCGTGCACCGCTCGCCCACGGCGCGGTTGCGCACCGTGGCCCATATCGGCGTGCGCACCAGGAATTTCGCCTACACCGTGCACGGAAAGACTCCGCCCGCAGCGGAATTCCGGGTCGAACTCACCGCGCCGGATCGCACCGTCTGGTCGTGGGGCCCTGAGGACGCCGAACAGCGGGTGACCGGACCCGCACTCGACTTCTGTCTGCTGGTGACACAGCGCCGCCATCCGAACGATCTGGAAATCTTGGCGCACGGCGACGACGCCGCGGAATGGCTCACCATCGCACAGGCTTTCGCGGGGCCGACGGGCGAAGGAAGGACAGCGGGCCAGTTCGCCTGACCCGCCCACACCCGGCCCGGTCCATGCGGAATCGGGAGCGGGCGAGCGCCACACTTGGGTGCGCCGTGTTCATGTCGACGGCCGGACGCCGTTGGCCGGGTGTCTCGAGATGGCAGTCGAGAATGGCGCTCGCCAGCTACCCGAATATTTACCCGCCCGTGCGTTCACGGAAACATCGACGCCATGCACGCCAGGGCGCACCGGCTCGCCCCGGGCCGCGCGCGTTGTGATTCTGCTCTCTTCGATCAGGTATGCCCCTCGACCGCACAGGTAATCTGGTCGGGCGTACAGCTTTCCATGGTGCTGATCGCCTGTGGGGAGCAGCGTCGCAGGGAAAGGAGCGCATCGTGACAGCACACCGACCTGCCCAGGTCGCACGGCATGCCGCCGTCGTGCTCGCCGGTGCGGCCAGCCTCAGCCTGACCGTCGCGGCCGGCGCCTATATCGTCCACCAGATCGCCGATACGCAGCGCCCCGATACTCCGATCGCCGCGCCGGTCACCCCAGCCGCCCCGGACGAGCCCGATCGCGGACGAGGCACGGGCTTCTATCCCGTGCTGACCGGCAACAGCTTCGTCTTGCCCGCAGCGGTTTCCGCTCCGCGTGCCCGCCAGCCGGAAATCGCCGAGCCGCAGGTCGATTCGCCTGCCACACCGCCTGGGCGCACGCCTCTGGGCGGGAAAGTTCGATTCGGTGACGCCTACGTCGGCGCGCAAGTCGCGGAGAGCGCGGCCGACACGGTCTCGATCACCGTGGACACGAACGCCTTGACGGCGCTCACGGGTCTGTTCCGCTCCGGCTCCGTGCCGGAGCAACCGGGCGCCGTGACCACCATGCGCACCGACCTCGATACCCAGCGTGGCGAGGTGCGAGTGGCGTTCTCCGACCCGAGTCTGGGCGAGCACGACCTGCACCTGGATCGGCACCCCGCTCCCGCGCCGAAGGGAACCGACGAACGCGCGTCCACGCACGGCGCAGCGGATTCCACCGTGGTGTGACACACCGTTTACCCTGCTCGGCATGAGCGCCTACGACTTCTGCGTCATCGGCGGCGGCATCGTCGGCGTGGCGACCGCGCACCGGATCCTGGTGCGCCATCCCGGTGCGAGCCTGGTGCTGCTGGAGAAGGCAGAGCGTCTGGCAGTCCATCAGACGGGGCACAACAGCGGCGTCATCCACTCCGGCATCTACTATCCACCGGACAGCCTGAAGGCCGAGCTGTGCCGCCGGGGTGCGCGATGGACCAAGGATTTCGCGGCGGCACACGGCATTCCGTACCGGGTCTGCGGCAAATTGCTGGTCGCCACCGACGATGCCGAGTACGGACGCATGCTCGCACTGCATGAACGTTCCGTCGTCAACGGCGTGGCCGTCGAACTGATCGACGCCGCGGAACTCGCGCGGCGAGAACCGCGCGTCACCGGTGTCGGCGCCCTCTTCGTCCCGGATACCGGCATCATCGACTTCACTCGGGTGACCGAGGCGCTGGCCGAGGAAGTCCGCTGCGCCGGTGGCGAATTCGTGCTGGGCGCCGAGGTCGCGACGCTCACCGAGACCTCGAACGCGGTGACCGCCGCCGGCCCGACCGGATCGTGGACAGCTCGCCGCCTGGTGGTCTGCGCGGGGCTGCAAGCCGACCGGATGGCACGAGC
This sequence comes from Nocardia sp. NPDC003999, assembly GCF_053604885.1. Taxonomy (NCBI): domain Bacteria; kingdom Bacillati; phylum Actinomycetota; class Actinomycetes; order Mycobacteriales; family Nocardiaceae; genus Nocardia; species Nocardia sp. NPDC003999. The sequence goes on along the minus strand of NZ_JBSGIB010000004.1, from coordinate 39,301 downwards.
CGCCGGGCTGCGCACCGACTTTCGCATCGTTCCCTTCCGTGGTGAGTACTACCAGCTGCCGCAGGAGCGCAACGGCCTGGTCAGCACGTTGATCTATCCGATCCCCGATCCGGAATTGCCTTTCCTAGGCGTGCATCTGAGCCCGACGATCGACGGAGCGCTCACGGTGGGTCCGAACGCGGTGCTCGGTCTCGCGCGGGAGGGCTACCGCAAAGGCAGTCTGGACCTGAGGGACGCGCGAGAAGTGCTCGGGTTCCCAGGTTTCCACCGCGTCGCCAAGGCGAACGTGCGCACCGGCCTGCGAGAGCTGCGCAATTCGCTGTTCAAGCGGGGATACCTGGCACAGTGCCGCCGCTACTGTCCGGAGCTGACGCTCGCCGATCTGCTCCCTCGGGAAGCAGGAATTCGCGCGCAAGCGGTATTGCGAGAAGGAACTTTGGTGCACGACTTCATGATCGAGCGCACCGAGCGCTCGGTTCATCTGCTCAACGCCCCTTCACCTGCGGCGACCTCGGCCATGCCGATCGCGGAACACATCGTCGACCAACTCTGAGCGCGCGCCGGAGGAGCCTTTTCCCAAGCAACTACTCGGTCGCAATCTTGCGATTCGTCGCATCGAATCGCGCCGAGCCCTCGAATAAAGAGGAGAGCTGTAGTACTTTTAACGCCAGTCGTGGAACAGGGAGGGCCTATGGGCCACATCAAGTACGCGAGTGACGTCGGAGCGCCCGTCGAGGTCGCTTTCAACTACACGGACAACCATCTATTCGTACCGGATTGGATGTTCGGGATCGCGGACTTCGTACCGACCGGCGACCAGGACCGCGGACTCGGCGCGGTCTTCGCCACCACCAGCCGCCTCGCGCTCTGGCAGCCGACCGCCACCTGCGAGATCACCGAATACCGCCGCAACGCGGTGATCGGGTACGCACTGCGCGGACATTTCTCCGGCACACTGCGGCTGCGCTTCGACCCGCTCGGTTACGGGCGCTCGGTGCTGACCTCCGAGGCGGAGTACAGTCCACCTCGCGGAGTGCTCGGACGCCTGAGCGCCGGCCTGCTCGACGCCGCGGTGAGAACGGCGTTGCGCCGCACGGAGTCGCGGTTACGGAGGGAGATAGAGGAATTCCACGGTACCGATCTTGTCGGTCGGATTGCGTAGGGTGCCAGCCATGATCATCGTGAGCACCGACGGATCCTGCCTCCGCAATCCCGGCGGCGCCATCGGCTGGGCTTGGGTCAATCATCAGGGCTCCTCGGCGAGTGGGGGAGCCGCTTCCGGAACCAACCAGGTCGCGGAGTTGCGCGCGGTGCTGGAGGCGATCGTCGCCCACCCCGGGTCCGAACCCCTGCTCATCGAGAGCGATTCGCTCTACGCCATCAAATGCGCCTCGGAGTGGGTGTCGGGATGGCGGCTCAACGGCTGGCGCACGTCGACCGGTGGGGCGGTGAAGAACGTCGAACTCGTCCGGCAGATCGATCGGGCCATCGCGAGCAGGCCGGGACCGGTCCGGTTCCGTTGGGTGCGCGGACACGTCGGCAACTATTTCAACGAGCAGGCAGACGCACTGGCCGGAGAAGCGGCTCGGCAGGCCGCGGTCACCGCGGCTGTCGCCGAGGCGAACACCGTGGAAATGCTCGCGGTGACTGTGGAGGAAACGCCGACGGCGCCGGAAGCGCCGAAAGACGAGGCCGCGGGGAAGGCGGCCGCGCCGTCGGCGCCACAGGCTCTGACGCTGTTCTGATGCGCCCGCCGAAGCGCCGCGAGCTGCCCGAATGACCTCCGGCGGTGGTGGCTCGGCCCACCGCCGGAGGCGCTCGGCTAGTTGCCCGGCTGCGGTACGGGCTGACCAGACGGTGCGGGCTGCCCCGGGGCGCCCGGCGCGGGAGCACCGCCCGGCGCGGGAGCGCCCGGCAGGCCGGTGCCCGCGCCCTTCAACATCGGCGAATCGAGCTTCTCGACCAGCCACTTGTCGCCCGACTTGTGCAGCTGGGCGATCACCACGACGAACTGCCGCTCGGGGTTGGCCTGGGTGAAGTTGGTCCGGTACTGCGTGAGGGTCACCAACACCTTGGCCGAGGTCTGGTCACCGGACTGGTAGCCGCACTGCACGTCATCGACCCAGGATTTGACCTTGGCCTGCACCATGGCGTCCTTCAACGCCTTGGTCGCGTCGTCGAACTCCTTGAGGAACTCGCCCGACGAGCCCGCCTTCACCGTGGTGAAGTAGTCGTCGAGATTCTTCGAGTAGTCGTAGACCGAGACGTCCTTGCCGAACGCGCACGCGGCGTTGGTCGAGTCGCGGATCGCGTCGAGCTTGTCGCCGCGATCCTTGCCCTGCAAGAAGAACACGACCACCGCGGTGATCGCGGCGACCGCGAGCACGCCGGCCACGAACGCGGCCACCAGCGGAAGCGAGGTGGATTTCCCGGCCTTGTCTGCCTTCTCCGCCTTGGACAGGTCGGGCTTCGCCGCGCCGGCGGCATCCTGCGACTTCTCGGTCACCGCGTCGGTGTCGTGGTCGGAGGCGGGCGTGGTCTCGGCGTCCTTGCCGGTCTCGGCGTCGTCGGTAGACATCGATAAAACCTGCACTTTCCCGGCGCGCGTCGGTGCGCACCGATTGGCTTCAGCGGCCCGCGACAGCGAACCTTACGGGTTCCACCGGCGAGTATGCCCGCCCGGCGGGACGACCGCCGGGCCGGGTACGACTCACCGCACCGGAGGCAGCGTCCGCTCGTTGGGATCCACACCCGGCGGCATGTGCGCGCCGTTGTCGGGCACGTCGGGCCGCGGCGCGTTGGCGGCGCCGCGGATCTGCTGACCCGGCGGCGGGTTCTCACAGTAGTTCCACTTCGGGATCGTGCCGTCCTGCACGACCTCGTTGCGGATCTTGGGAGTGTTGTAGGTGCAGAACGGCCGCGGCCAGATGTCGATCATCGCGTGGAACTCGCCGTCGTGCGCCGGAATGCCGAGCGCTTCGCCACCGAGCGCGAGCGAGGGGAACAGCGCGCGCAGCGCGGGCAGTCGCAGCTGCGCCGCCTTCGTGATCGCCTGGAAGTTGGTCGCCAGGCTGGTGATCGGATCGGCCGTCTTGTCCACCACCGCGCCCAGGCTGGTGAGCTGGCCCGGCGCCGTCTCCAGCACCCGTTGCAGTTCCGCGTTCGCCTTGTTGAACTGCTCGAACAGCACGCCGGAGTTGCTGGTCAGCGTGGCCAGATCGGGCTGCGCCATGGACGTGGTGTTCGCGATCGTGCGCAGGTTGGTGATCAGATTCGTGGTCTGCGGCAGCAGCGAATCCAGGCCCGCCATCGCCAAGCTGATGCCGTTGACCAGCCCGCGCAGCTGATCCGGGCCTCCGCTCAGCGCGATGTCCAGCTCGTTCAGGATGACCTGGAAGTGATCCGGGTCGATCTGCGCGATCAGGGCGCTGGAGTTGTCCAGCACCGACCACACCGGCGTGGGCGTGTGGATCTTGTCCGGATCGAACTTGATCACCGCGCCGTTGGCCAGATAGGGCCCCTGCTCGGCGTTCGGCCGGAAGTCGATGTACTGCTCACCCGCACCGGACAGCGCTTGCACCGCGATCTGGGTGTCCACCGGGATCTTGTACTTCGACTCGATCTGCGCGGTGGCGGCGATGGACTGGCCGCGATCGGTCAGCTGGATCGAGGTCACCTTGCCGATGCGCCAGCCGCGCAACGTCACGTCGTTGCCCGGCTGCAGACCACCGGAACGGTCCAGATTCACCGTGACCGTGTAGTCGGACCGCAGCGGGTTCACCCGCATCACGTTCACCATCAGGTAGGCGGCGCCGACCAGCAGCACGAGCACCAGACCCAGGTTCGACAGGAAGATCTTGCTTCCGAACACTTTGCGCACGGAGGTCATCGCTGGCCTCCCGCCACTCGACCCTGAACGAGTTGGAGCACCTGGATCAGGCTGCCCGCGAAGTCCTGCAAGTCGTTGAGATCCTGGAGCTTGCCGTGCTGCGGATCGGTGAGCGCGCTGATGTCCAGGTTGGTCGCGGTCGCGTACACCGCGAAACTGCTGCCGCGGAAGGTCGCGTCCACCTTCGGCCGAATTACGCGCAGCCGATCCAGCAGGACGCCGAAGCCGTCACCGGTCTTGGCGATCGCGTCCATCAGCTGATGGGTGTTCTGCAGCAGTCCGTTCAGGTTCTCGGTCGAGGTGTTCGCGTAGTCGCCCAGCGCGGCGCTGGTGGTGGACAGCTTGGTGAGCAGATCGCCGAGGGCCCGGTTGTTCTCGGCGATCGCGCCGATCATCTGCGGCAACGTGTCGGCCACCTCGCCGAGCTCCGAGCGCCGCCCCTCGATGGTGTTGGCGAGGGTGCTGAACTCGCCGAGCACGCTGTCCACCCGGGCGGAGTTGGCGTTCAAACTGCCGACCACTCCGGTCATCTCGGTGATCAAATGGGCGAGCTGCTCGCCACGCCCGCCGACGATGGAGTCCAGCTCCGAGCCGAGCTTGGAGAGGCTGGCGATGCCGCCGCCGTTGAACAGCATGGAGACCGAGATGAGCAACTGCTCGACGGTCGCGCCCGCCGAGGTGCTGTCGATGGTGAGCGTGTCGCCGTCGTGCAGCATTGCCGCGCCGGGCTCGGTCTTGGGCTTGGACACCGCGACGAACACGTCACCGAGCGGGGTGGCCTGACGCAGTTCCGCCGTGCTGCCCTTGGGCAACTCGATGTCCTTGCGGATGGTCAGGTCCACGATGGCCTGGAAGTTCTTGGTCTTGATGTCGGTGACCACGCCGACGTCCGAACCGCCGATCTTCACCTTCGCCTGGTCGGGCAGGTTCAGCGCGTTCTCGAAGACCGCGTGGATGGTGTAGGTCTCCCCGCCCTGGCCCGGTTTCGGCAGCGGCAGCTTCTCCACGGTGAGCCCGCAGCCGGAGGTGACCGCCACACCGGCCACCGCGGCGACGGCGACCAGTGCCCTGCGTGCCTTGATCGTCATTCGGTACGTCATTTCGTCAGTCCGAGCAGTGCGGCGGTGAGCCCGTAGTCGGGGCCGAAGTCCTGCATGTTCCCGGTGCGGCAGCCATCGGCCTTCATCTGGATGCGTTCGCAGAACAGGCTGACGATCTCACCCGACAGCGCGGTGCCGATCACCGCGTGCAATCGGACGTACTGGTGCTCGCGGTTGATGATGTTGTCGACGTTCTGCATGACCATCGGCGCCAGGTCGGCGACCTCGGTGAGGCCGCGAGCGTTGTCGCGCAGCTGCTGGGTCACGTTGGTCAGGCCGGTCATCGTGCCCTGCAACTGGTCCTGGTACTGCGTCAGCGTGGTGCTCGTGTTCTGCAGGAAGGCGAGCAACTGGTCGAGTGTGGCCTGCAAGCCGGGAGCCTGTTCGGCGAGCAGGCCGGTCATCTGGGTCACCCGGTTGCTGAAATCGCGCACCGACTGATCGTTGTCGGCCAGCATGGTGGTGAGGTCGTTCAGCTTGATGATGATGCTGGAGATCGCGTCCTTGTTGTCCACACCGACCTTCAGCGCGCTGGACAGCGCGTTGAGGGTGTCGCGGATCTTCTCGCCGTTGCCGTTGAGCATCGGGTACAGCACCCGGCCCGACAACGGGCCGAGGCCCTCCTGCCCCGGCTCCGGCTTCAACGCGGCGGCGAACTGATCAATGGTCTTGATCATCGTGTCCAGCTCGACCGGGGTCTTGGTGCGGGCCTTGGGCAGGTGCGAACCGTCGGACAAGGTCGCACCGCCGGTGTACACGGGGGTGAGTTCGATGTGCCGGTCGGTCACGATGGACGGCGAGATGATCGCGGCCATCGCGTCCTGCGGGATCTTCACGTCCTTGTCGAGGGACATGTGCACCTCGATCAGCGTGCCCTTGGGCACGATCTTGTCGACCTTGCCCACGTCGAGCCCGAGCACCGTGATCGGGTTGCCTTCGTAGATGCCCGCGATGTTGTCGAAGTCGGCGGTGATCCGCAGGGTGTTGCCCAACGCGTCGTTCACCGAACTCGGCAGCAGCGAGCAGCTGCCGACCGTCAGCGCGGCGGCGCTGATCAGGAGCGTCTTCGCGACGGTCCTCAGCGGAAAGCCCGTGCGGAATTTCATCCCTGGCACCCCTCGATAACTTGGGCGAAGCACAACCAGTTGTCCGGGAACAGCCACGGCAGGCCGACATCGCCGTACGGACCGCTGCCACCCCAGGAGTTGGCCAGGTAGCGCAGGGTCGGCGGCATGAGCGACAGCATCCGATCCAGGTTGTCCTTGTTCTTCTGCAGGCCCTCGGCCATGGTGTTCAGCTGCTGGATGGTCGGGCCGAGCTGATCGTTGTTCTCCGCGCCGATCGCCTCCAGCTGCTTGGTCAGCGCCGCGACGTTGTCCAGCAGTTGGCGCAGCAGCGCCTGGCGCTCCATCACCCGGTTGGCGATGGCCTCGCCCTGGGTGATCACCAGCAGGATGCTGTTGCGGTTGTCGGCGAGGATCCTTGTGACCCGATCCAGATCCTTGAGCAGGGCGTCCACTTCGGTCTTGCGGCTGTCGATGACCTTGGCCAGCGCGCCGACGCTGTCCAGCGCCTGGGCGGTGAGCTGGGGCGAGCCGTTCATCTGCTCGTTGATCAGGTTCAGCGAATCGGCCAGCTTCTTGGTGTCGAGCGCCTCGAACTTCGGGGTGCCGACCTGCACCACGTCGGCCAGGTTGTACGGAACCGTGGTGTTGGACACCGGGATCCGCTTGCCCTTCAGACCCGAGCCGTCGCCCGGCTCGAGGTCGACGTACCTGGCGCCGAGCAGCGTAGCCATCTTGATCGAGGCACGCGCGTCGGGGCCGAGTTTCACGTCGTCGCTGACGCTCAACGTGAGCAGCACGTGACTGCCCTCTAGTTCGGCGCCGACCACCCGGCCCGAGGACACCCCGGCGATGTTCACCTTGTCGCCGACCCTGATGCCCGCGGCCTGCACGAACTCGGCCTTGATCGACTGCTCGCCGACGCCGATCAGCTTGTAGACGCTGGACACCAGCAGCAGCACCACGATGAGGGCGCCGCCGATGATGCCCAACCAGAAGTACCGGTTGCTCTCGAACCTGGACCTGAGCTTCGTCATCATGGGCGGCACACCGCCGAGTGCGAGGTGCCACCGATCTGGGAGAACAGGCCGCGGGGGAACAGGACGCCGTAGAGCGACACGTCCAGGCCGCACAGGTAGGCGTTGGCGTAGCCGCCCTCCGAGGTGTGCCTGCCCGCCGCCGACAGGACGTTCGGCAGGTCGATCGCGGCTTGGTCGAGCTTGGCGCCGTTGTCGAGCAGTAGCGTCAGCGCCGCGCTGGTGGAGTTCTGCGCCGTGCGCAGACTCGGCTGGACCCGGTCGAGCATGCCGACCACCGATGTGGTCGCGCTCGCGATCTGCTCGGTCGAGGCGAGCAACGACTGTCCCTGTTCGTACAGCCCGCCGATCAAGGCCCGGGTCTGGGTCACCAGGGTCTCCAATTCATCACCTCGTTTCGCCAACCCGGACATAACGCCCGACAGGTTGGTGATCACATCGGACAGGATCGCGTCCCTGCGCTGGAAGTCGGTGGCCAGCTGGGCGGCCTGGACGATGAACGCGCTCAGCGAGACGCCGTCACCTTGCAATGCCTGGATGAAGGTTTCCGACAGCCGGTTGACCTGTTCGGGCTGCAACACCTGGAACAGCGGCTGGAACCCGTTCAACAGACCCGACACGTCGAACGACGGCTCGGTGCGGTCGATCGGGATGGAACCGTTGTTCTTCAGCGGCGCGGGGTTCGACCCCTTGCCGGGGGCCAGCGCCACGTACCGCTGACCGATCAGATTCTGGTAGCGGACCAGCGCTTTGGTGTCGTTGTAGATCGTCTGGTCGCGCTGCACCACGAAGGTGACCTTGGCGACCGACTTCTTCAGATTCCCGTCGCGGCCGAGCTCGATCTTCTCGACCTTGCCGACCCGAACGCCCGCCATGCGGACGTCGTCGCCCTCGTGCAGGCCGAGCACATCGGAGAACGTGGCGGAGTAGGTGTAGGTGTCGCCGCTGACGATGCGCGCCAGCGTGTTCCACACCACCACCGTCACCAGGATCGACACGATGGCGAAGATGCTGAATCCGATCAGCGGTTTGCGAATGCTCATCGTGCGGCACCGTTGTCGGCCACCTGCATGGTTCCGCCCTTCAGAATCGTGCTCAGCAGCAGGTATTCGGCGGTGGTCGGCGTGCGGCCGAGCAGCGCGGTGATCGCCGAGTCACCCCGGTAGGAGATCGGCGCCGCCGACGGCGTGCCCCCCGGCGCGGCGGCCGGAGCCGCGGGCGCTGGAGCCGCGGCGGGCGGGAGCAGGCCCGGGGGCAGCATGGGGAACAGACCCTCGAGCGGGGTGCCCGCGAACGGAGCGGGAGCGCCGCCGGTCGGGGCGGCCGCGGTGGCGCGGTTCGGATCCGGGGTGGTGACGCCGGGAATCAGCGGCAGACCGGGCATCGGCACCACCGGAGGAAGCCCGGCGGCCGAGGCGAGCGCGCGCGGCTTCAGCTGCTCCGGCAGCTCGCCGACATCGGCGACAGCGGGGGCGGTGTAGCAGCTCGGTCCGACCATCTCGCCGTAGCGCGGGCAGTCGGCCACGGTGTAGGGCCGGTACGGGGTGAGCGTGATGCCCGCGTCCCAGACCTGCTGCTTCTGCGGACCCCAGGTGAACGTTGTGTCCATCCGGCGCATGGTCTCGCTGAGGTTCAGCAGGCTCCTGGTGATCGCGTCGGGGTCCGCGGCGAGGGCGCCGAACATGTCGTTCGTGCCCGCGGTGACCTCGATACCCACGTTCGGGTTACGCGCGAACAGGTCGTTCACCGTGTCGATGGTTCCGCTGGTGCCGGTGATCAGCGAGACCAGCTCGCTGCGCCGGTCGGCAATGGTGCGTGCGGTCTGCACCGAGCTGCCGAGCACGTCGACCAGCTCGGGCGCGGACTGGTTGAGCGCGTGGAACGACGCGGAGAAGTCGCCGAGCAGCACACCGAGATCGGGAATCGACTCGTCGACGGCCAGCAGCCAGCGGTCCAGCCGCTCGACGGTGGAGCCGGGCATCCGGCCGCTGCCGTCGAGAGCCTGCGACAGGGTGCCCAGCACTCGGCCGAACTGCACCGGATCGATCTTGTCGAGGATGTTGCGGACCGTGGTGAGCGTGTCCTGCAGCGCGATGGTGCCCTTGCTGCGGTCTTCCTCGATGACCGAGCCCTCGTGCAGGTACTGGTCGGCCGGACCGTTGAAGACGAGTTCCACGGAGGTGACGGCGAACAGGTTGCTCGGCACCACGCGAGCGGTCACGTTGGACGGGATGTCGCCGGCGAACTCCGGCTTCATCTCGATCCGCACCTGCTGCAGCTCGCCCTTGGCCGCCACGTCGACCGTCTTCACCGCGCCGACGAGCACGCCGCGGAACTTGACGTCGGCCTGCTCGGGCAGACCGTCACCCGTGGTGGTCAGGTTCGCGGTGACGTTGACCTTCTCCTGGAAGTAGCCCTTGTAGCGCAGCATCAGGAAGCCGAGCACCAGCGCGAACACGACCAGACCGCACACGCCTGCGATGAGCAGCTGCCGCATCGTGGGCCCGCGCCCACTGGGATCGATGATCATCTGGTGTCTACCCCGAGATCCGGATGCCGGGGTTGACGCCCCAGATCGCCAATGTCATGAACAGGTTCGCGAAAACGACCGCGATGATGCACATCTTGATCGCGCGGCCCGCGGCCACGCCGACGCCCTCGGGGCCACCGGAGGCGAAGAAGCCGTAGTAGCACTGGATGAACGTGGTGATCGCGACGAACAGGATCGCCTTGATCAGCGAATAGATGACGTCGGTCGGGACGAGGAACTGGTAGAAGTAGTGCTGGTAGGTGCCGGTGGCGGTGCCGCCGATCAGCTGCACCGTCAGCGAGCAGGAGACGTAGGCCATCGTGAGGCCGAGGCAATAGAGCGGGATGATGGCCACCATCGACGCGAACATCCTGGTGCTGATCAGATACGGCAGCGGCCGGATGGCGATGGACTCCAGCGCGTCGATCTCCTCGGAGATGCGCATGGCGCCGAGCTGCGCGGTGAACCGGCAGCCCGCCTGAGCGGCGAAGGCCAGCGTGGCGAGCAGCGGGCCGAGTTCGCGAGTCGTCGCGAACGCCGAGATCGCACCCGTGATCGGACTCAGGCCGAGCAGGTTCAGCGAGTTGTAACCCTGGATGCCGACGGTCATGCCGCCGAACGCACTCAGAATGACGACGACGCCGATGGTGCCGCCGCCGACGACGAGGTTGCCGTTGCCCCAGGTGACATCCGAAAGCAGGCGCCACACTTCCTTGGGGTAGTGCCGCAGCGCCAGCGGGATCGAGCCGATCGAACGCAACAGGAAGAACACCTGGTGGCCGAGCCTGGCGAGCAGATCGACCGGAGCCTGCGCGGATTTCCGGAACGCCTGGAGAGGCCGCAGCAGCGGCGGTACATAGGTTGATGACACCGGCTCAGACCACCTGTGACGGGAATAGTGCGTTGTAAACCTGGGTGATGATGAGGTTCACCCCGAACAGCATGATGGCGGAGCTCACCACGGCGGAATTCACCGAGTTCGCGACACCGCCGGGACCGCCCCGGGTGTTCAATCCGGTGTCGCAGGCGATGATTGCCGCCAGCAGACCGAAAATCAGCGATTTCGCCAGAGCGACAAGCAGATCGGTGGTAACCGCGAACGAAGAGAAGGTGCCGACGTAGGAACCCGGCGTACCGTTCTGCGCGAAGATATTGAAGATGTAGCCGGTCAAGAAGCCGACGAAGACGACGAAGCCGCACAGCAGCACGCTCACCAGCATCGCCGCGCCCAGACGCGGAGCGACCAGCCTGCGCATCGGATCGACGCCCATCACCTTCATGGCGTCGATCTCCTCGCGGATGGTGCGCGAGCCGAGATCGGCGCAGACCGCGGAGCCGACGGCGCCCGCGATCATCAGCGAGGTGACCAGCGGAGCGCCCTGCTGGATGATGCCGAGGCCGTTGGCCGCGCCGATGAACGAGGTGGCGCCGACCTGCCCGGCGACCGAGCCGACCTGAATCGAGACGATGACGCCGATCGGGATGGCGACCAGCAGCGTGGGCGCCGCGGAGACGCTGGCCATGAACGCGCACTGCCGGACGAACTCAGCGAAAGGGAAGCGCCTGCGGAAAATCGAGACGAACAGTTCGGCGACAGCGGCGAAGCCCATCGTGATCTGTCTGCCGAAGGTCTCCAGCGAACGCTTGGGATGATCTTGCCAGTAAGACCTCGTCCAATCGACCGCACCACTGAACCGTGACCCTGATGGTGGACTCTCGGTCGACTGCACTGGCTAATCCTCCTCGACGCCGGTTGGTAGCCCCGGCGACTCGTTTGCTTGACGCACCTTACTACGGAGTAGTGCAGAACACACCATCCACTTGTGATCGCAGTCATAGATGTTCCTCACCGTTGCCGGAAAGCAATGGTTAGGGCGCGGAACATTGGGAACCACACCAAAGTTGACCAGCCGAGCTCTGGCACAAGCTACAGCCGAGCTGCGGGAATGCCCGATCGCTTCCGGTCATTCGGCGAATTACTTTGGATAATTCTCATCGAAAATCGGATTTGTTTCCGGAGACCAACGCGACGCCTCCTTACTATCATCGAGGCACGAACGGCCACGCGATTTTCACAATTGCGATAGCGAATCGCTATTGGGCTCGTAAGATACATTTGATCACAGTTGTATGAAATAGGATTGAAGCCCCGAGCAGTGGGGACAACCCCGTAGTGGTGACGCGCCCGAGACCGATTACTGACACGATGGGTGCGACAGATTGATATCGTGCGGGCTTCCGACGTCTGGAGGGACATGTTCAGCAAACTCGCCAAGGTGGCCAACGCCGCCTTCGCCGTCGCCCTGGGCGCGGCGCTGCTCGGCACGGGCGCAGGGGCCGCTAACGCCGACCCGGGCCCGCCGGTGTTGGGCGGTGGATCCGGCATCATCATCGACAACCAGTTCGAGTGCACGGTCACGACGGTCGGCCACGACAACGCGGGCCGTCTGGTCGGCCTGACCGCAGGTCACTGCGGCGACCCTGGCGCACAGGTCTACGCCGAATCCGATCGGGGCTCTGGCGTGATCGGCCGGTTCGCCTACTCCAACCACGATCTCGACTACGCCGTCATCCAGTTCGATCCGGGCAAGATCACCCCGGTGAACCGGGTCGGCAACGTCACTATCACCGGAGTCGGTGCGCCTGCCAGCTTCCCGCAGATCGTCTGCAAGGAAGGGCGCACGACCGGCAACACCTGTGGTCTCGCCTGGGGTGACGTCTTCCGGACGAACGTCGAGACCTGGAGCCAGATGTGCGTGGTCGAAGGCGACTCCGGTGCGCCGGTCGTCGTCGGTACGACGCTGGTCGGCATGGTGAACGCTTACCTGGCCATCGCCTGCTTCGGTCCTGAGGTCGGGACCAACATGAGCGCGATCATGGCCGACATCAACGGACGCGGCGGTGTCGGGGCGGGTTACATCCCGATCTGATCGCCGGCGAATCCCGACGAGCGGCCCGAACGCGAGCGACGCGTTCGGGCCGCTCATTTTTCGCTGGGCGCCACCGCCGGACCCGCGACCGCGCACTGCGGCATGCAGTCGACGCTGTCCAGCGTGGGTGCGTGCCGCTCGGGACGCAGCAATACGGCGGCGAGCACCGCGCCGGTCACCAACAGCCCGGCGCTCAGCCACATCGCGGTGGCGAAGCCCTGGTCGAAGGCGGCCGGATCACCCAGCGCGCCCGAAATGCCCGCGAGTCCGGGCAGCGCCGCCACCGCGAGCAGTTGCGCGGTGCGCGCCACGGCGTTGTTCACGCCCGAGGCGATGCCCGCCTCGCTCGCTGGCACCGCGCCGAGCACCGCACCGGTGAGCGGCGCGACCAGCGCGGCGAGCCCCAGCCCGAAGACGAGAACACCGGGCAGTACATCGGTGAGATAGGTGGTGTCGGGCCCGATGCGCTGCAACAGCACCAGGCCCGCCGCCGCCAGCAGCGGTCCCGTGGTCATCGGGATGCGCGGTCCGTGCCGCTGCGCCCAGCGCCCGGCGGGAGCCGACAGCGCCAGCATGATCAACGTGATCGGCACGGTCGCGACGCCGGACATCAGCGGCGAGTACCCCGCCACCAGTTGCAGTTCCAGCACCAACAGGAAGAACACGCCACCGAGGGCGGCGTAGACCGCGAGCGTCACAAGGTTCGCCGCGGTGAACACCCGCGAGCGGAACAGCGAGGGCGGCACCAGCGGGTGGTCGCTACGCAGTTCGATCACGACGAACGCCAGCAGCAGCGCGACGCCTGCCACGACGAGGACGGGCATCTTGTCGATCAGTCCGAGGGTCAGCGCACCGAGCGCCAGCGCCACCACCAATGCGCCGGGCACGTCGAGTTCGGGGGCGGCGTCGGGATCGTGGCTCTCTGGCACATGCCGCAACGCGACCAGCACGACCACGAGGGTCAGCGGAACGTTGAGGAAGAAGATGGAGCGCCAGCCCGCGATGTCGATGAGCCAGCCGCCGAGGAACGGGCCGAGCGCGCCCGCCACACCGCCGAAGCCGGACCACAGGCCGATCGCCGCGCCTTGATCTCGGCGATCGATGGACGAGGAGATCAGAGCCAGGCTGCCCGGTGTGAGCATCGCGCCCGCGACGCCCTGCAGGATCCGGGCCGCGACCAGCAACTCGATGGTCGTCGCGACGCCGCACAGCACCGAGGCGACCGCGAAAGCCACGGTGCCCCAGACGAACACCCGGCGACGGCCGAGCTTGTCGCCGAGCGACCCGCCGAGCAGGATGAACGACGCGAGGGTCAGGGTGTAGCCGTTCAACGTCCATTGCAGCCCGGCGACGTCCGTGTCCAGCGATTCCCCGATCCGCGGCAGCGCGATGTTGACGACCGTCGCGTCGAGCGAGGCGACCGACGATCCGAGGATGGTGGCCAGCAGGATCCAACGACCGGTGCCCGACCGCAGCCGCGGTAGCTCGGTGGTGCTCACCTACCCCAACCTAGTGGCAGGCAGGCGTTGGGAAGTCCGGGTCAGAGTTCCTGGACGCAGATGACGAAACGGCGCTTGTCGTAGACGTATCCGGTGCCGCTGCCGCAGACGTTCACGTCATCGGCGCTGTCCACGCGCTTGACCACCTTCACGCCCTTCACCGGGGAGGAACCGGTGCAGTCGATGCGCTTGGGGTCGTCACCGCCGACGTCCATGCAGCCGCCGACCACCCAGTCGATGTCCAGGCACAGCGCGCCCTGCTCGATGCCGTTGACGGTCTCGGCGTAGTAGTTGTCGGCGTCGCTGCTGCACTGCGAGCTCTTCGCCGCCTTCGCGATCACCTTGTAGTTCGACTCGCGGCTGCCGCACGACGCCTTCTCGATGGTGGCGTTGGTGGTGGTGCCGCCGAGCTTCACGCAGTCGCCGATGCTCGCGTCGAAATCGGTGTTTCCGCTCGGCTTGCTCGGCGTCGGCTTGCTGGTGCTCGGCGTCGGCCTGCCCGAGGACGGCTTCGGCGTGTTGGTCACCGACACCGCGTCGATCGTCCCGTCCACGGCAGGCTGGGCGGTACCGCTGATCGTGGAAGTGCAGCCGACCAGCGACAATCCGGCCGCGACGGCCAATCCGGCGAAAGCGAGACGACCCCAGGTCAGTTGACGAGACACGTACAGTCCTCCCGAGCTGTAACGCCGGCGAACTCACGCCCCCGTGATCCGAAGTTGCCATGCTGCGCTTGAAATACCACGCCATGAATACACCATCGACCGAGCGCACGTCGAGCCGGAGCCGGAAACGAACCGCCGCCAAGAGCTCTGGGTATGGTGGGTTTTCTGGTGCGAGAGGAGTTCCCGGTGAAGCTGATCAGCGCAATCGCGTGTTCCACCGCCGCGATCGGAGGCTCCCTCTTCGTTCCGGGTATGGCTGCCGCCACCGATGTGCACTGCCGATCCGAGCACGGAACCGATGTCACCCTCATCGATGGGGAGACGGCCTGCCGCGCGGCGACCGATAGCTACGGCCAGGCCCGTGCCACCGGGATCGACGGTGTGGGCTACGCCAACGCGACCTCGGGCGCGACGGCCATCGGGATCGGCGCTGCGGGAGGCGTCGGTGCGAGCGAGGGCGCGGGCGGGGTCCCCGTCGCGCTCGGTCTCGGCCCGGACGCCGTCGCCATGACCTCGACCACGGAACCGGGCATGCGGACGTTCGCGATCTCGATCGCGTTGGAAGGGTCGCGAGCGGGGGTGGAGACCGCCGAACAAACGGTCGTCTGTCTGGGCGCGGCGGCCTTCGCGTGGAATGCCGACAGCGGCGACGCGTGCCTCGCCACGCCTTTTGGGCTCTGGCGCACCCATGGAACGGGTTACCCTGGTTGACCAGCCCAGCTAACGGCGGTCAGGAGGTGACCCCATGGTTTCGGCAATGGCGGCGGACGACTTCGAACCCGCCGATTCGGCCAGCGGAAAGCTGGCGGCACCGCATGAAATGCTGGTCGATCCGCGTTTCATCCGGCTGGCAGATCAGTTCTTCGGCCTGTTCGCTCAGCCTGCGCGCGGTGGCGGGGCGCTCGCGGTCTACCTCGACGGCAAGCCGGTGGTCGATATCTGGGCAGGCTGGGCGGACAAGGAGCGGCGCTGGAACGGCGATACCGTCGCGCTGACCTTCTCCACGGGTAAGGGCGTGGCCTCGACGGTCGTCCACCGCCTGGCCGAACGGGGTCTGATCGACTACGACATTCCGATGGCCGAGTACTGGCCGGAGTTCGCCGCGCACGGTAAAGACGACATCACCGTCCGTGACGTGCTCTGCCACCGCGCCGGCTTGCACCGGGTGCGCGGCCTGGTTCCCGGCCGCGAAGGCATCCTGCACTACGACGCCGTGGTCCGCGCCCTGGCCGAGAGTCCGGCGGACCCCCGGCGCATCCGTACCTCTGGCTATCACGCGATCACCTTCGGCTGGCTGGTCGCCGAACTCGTGCAACGGGCGACGGGCACACCGTTCACCGAGGTGTTGCGCACCGAGATCGCCGAGCCGCTCGGCATGGACGAGTACTGGTTCCGCGTCCCGGAATCCGAACGGCACCGGATCGCCAAGATCTACCGCCACCTCGGACCGCCGGGAATCCGCTGGAACACCGCCTCCTCCGTACTGTCCTGGGTGCGGCCGGTGCGCGGCCTGGCCGAGGCGGGCATGCCGGAAAGCTTCGACGAACTGGTCCACGACCCCCGGGTGCACGACGCGGTGATGCCGGGCTGGAATGGCGTGTTCTCCGCGCGCGCACTGGCGCGTATGTACGGCGCGTTGGCCAACGGCGGCGTGGTCTACGCAGCCAATGCGGACCGGAAGCCGCCCGGGGTCGGCGCCGAGCAGACCGTGCGGTTCCTGGATCCGCGGACGATCGAGACGATCGGGCAGGTGCAGCCCACCCAGAGCCGGGACTACGTACTCGGTGTGCCGATTCATTTCACACTCGGTTACCACCGCCCGGTACTGATGTCCAAGCAGCAGCCGAGGCACGCGTTCGGCCATTACGGCGTCGGCGGGTCCGGCGCGTACGCCGATCCGGATCTCCGCATGTCGATCGCGTTCGTCACCAACGGGCTCGGCAGCATGGTGACCGCGCTCGGCGACGCCAGGCTGGCGCGGCTGGCGGCGACGGCGCAGGGCACGGTGCGCAAGCACAAGCAGGCCGCGGGCTAGCTTCGAACCGCTCCGGTCGCGGCCTCGTGTTTCTCGGTATGGACGTGAGCACACCACGAACCGAGGCGGGTGCCTGCCGGGCGGGACCGCGTGCGCCGCGCGCGACCGTGCTGCACGCCCTGGCCGCGGGCAGCGATTTCGATCGGTACTTCCGCTGGCGCAGGGCGCGGGAAGGCGACCCGTTCTACGTTCGATTTCCCGGCTTCGGCGCGGTGCTGTTCACCGGGACGGCCGCCGGCGCCCGCGAGTTGTTCCGCTCGCCGGTGATGTTCTCCGAGCCGCCGCGTCCGAATCCGATCGAACCGATGGTCGGCGCCGCGTCGCTGATCCTGGCTTCGGGCGAGCGCCATCGCCGCGACCGCGCCCTGCTCACCCCCGCCTTTCACAGTGCCCGGATACGGGAGTACGGCGCGTTGATCCAGGAAGCGACCGTACGGGAGCTGGCCGGAGAGAGCGGTCAGAAGTGGGCGGCGGGTACGCGTATCGATGCGCGGGCGGCGGCGCGAGCCCTCACGCTCCGGGTGATCACGACGGTGGTGTTCGGTGCACGCGACCCGCGGCGGCAAGCGGAGTACACCACCGCGGTGGCGGACTTCATCACCGCGTTCTCCGGGCCGTTGCTGCTGTTGCCCACGCTGCGCCGCGGACTGCACGGGCACGGGCCGTGGGACCGGTTCCGCGCCGCACGGGAGCGACTGGATCGGTTGATCCGAGCCGACATCGCACACCGGCGTCAGCATCCCGCCACACCATCCGCCGACGTACTCGACATGTTGCTGTCCGCTTATCCCGACGACGCCGACGACGAGTTGTGCGAGCAGATACGGACCATGCTGGTTGCCGGGCACGAGACCACCGCGACCTCCCTGGTCTGGGCACTGTTCCGGCTGCACCGCGCACCCGAGGCACTGGCCCGCCTGCGGCGCGAGCTCGACGACGCCGGTCGGGAGGCCGGTCCGGCGGAGCTGGCCGCACTGCCCTACCTCGATGCCGTCTGCCAGGAGACCCTGCGGCTGCACCCGCCGGTACCGATCGTCCTGCGCCGGCTGACCGAACCGTTCGCGCTGCGCGGCGTCACGCTCGCACCGGGCGAGACGATGGGGATAGCGGTGCCATTGCTGCACTCCGATCCCGAGGTGTGGACCGACCCGGGGCGCTTCGACCCGTCCCGCTTCGTCGACCGCCGCTACCGGCCGTTCGAGTTCGCGCCGTTCGGCGGCGGCCATCGGCGCTGCATCGGCGCGACCCTCGCGGACTACGAGTTGCGGATCGCGCTGGCCACCATCCTGGCGCGGGTAAGCCTGTGGCTCGCCCCGCGGTATGCGCGCGGAAGCGTCCCGCTCTCGGTGCCGCACAATATCGCGACCGGTCCGCGTCGCCCGATTTTGTTCGACGTGGTCAGTGAGCTTCGTCACTAATAAGTTTGCTGTGAACCGTCTTTCGCGAATCGAGCGACCGCGCTCCGAGGTTGTCCGATCCGTCGTGACCGGCACATTTGCCCGCTTCGATACCCAATCAGAGCGTTTGTGACCTATGCCACAACAAGCACTGGTGCTGCATCAATCTGAAACGCGGGTGGATACGACGCGCGTCCGGACGGTAGGAATGGACGACGGGTCGGGCCGTCGATACCAGTGGGGCGCTCTTCTGGCTCCGCGCTGAAATGAAGAAATCTCGCTACGCGCGCGTTCGCGTGCGCGCGAGAGATGGAATGGACGAGAAACCTATGCATGCCGCTTTGCACACCGGGTCGTCGCCTGCTCCCCGCAAGGGAGCGCGGCTAGCCCGCCGGATGCGCGAGGGCGTCCTGCTGTCGGCCGCGATCGCGGCAGCCGGTGTTCTGCTCGTCGCGCCCGCTCAGGCCGAACCGCTTCCTCCGGGGATCGGCACCGGCTCGGCCGCCGCCGCCACCGAGCCCGAGCCGCAGGCGAACTTCGCTCCGCCCTCGATCAACATCGCCGACGGCGAGGTCGTCGGCGTCGCGCAGCCGATCATCATCACCTTCAAGGAACCGGTGGCCGATCACGCCGCCGCCGAGAAGGCCATCAAGATCACCGCCTCGAAGTCAGCGCCGGGACACTTCTACTGGCGCGGCGACAAGCAGGTGCGCTGGCGGCCGGACGAGTTCTGGCCGGACAACACCGACGTGCAGGTGCAGGCGGGCGGCACCACCAGCTCGTTCCGCATCGGCGACGCCTTCGTGACCACCGCCGACGACGAGACGCACACCATCACCATCACCCGCAACGGCGAGGTGGTGAAGGAGATGCCCACCTCGATGGGCAAGCCCAAGCACGAGACGCCGAACGGCACCTACATCGTCGGCGAGCAGCTGCGCAAGATGACCATGGACTCGTCGACCTACGGTGTTCCGGTCACCGACCCCGAGGGCTACAAGCTCGAGGTCGAGTACGCGACCCGCATCTCCAACAGCGGCATCTTCGTGCACGCCGCGCCGTGGTCGGTCGCCCAGCAGGGCGTCTCCAACGCCAGCCACGGCTGCCTGAACGTCAGCACCGAGGACGCCAAGTGGTTCTTCGAGAACGCGCGCCGCGGCGACCCGGTGATCGTGCAGAACACCCAGGGCGGCACGCTCAGCGCAAGTGACGGCCTGGGGGACTGGAACTAAGTTGCGGTAACCCCGCAGCGGCGCGAAGCCGAACATTACGATCAATTGCTCGAAGTAGCCGATCGTAGTGTTTGGCTTTTGCTCTACTTGGCCCGTGCGCGAGAAGTTCAGCGCGACGGCGGGCGATCGTAACCGGCTGTTTGCTCCGGTCCGTAGAGTCACCGCCGTGCGTACCAGGCCGGAGCGAGTACTGCCGCAGCCGCCGGGACGCGGTCTGCGCCACCGTCCTTGGCGGGACTACGCCCTCTTCCTGGTCTTGGTGCTGCCGAATCTCGCGCTCCTGGCGCTGTTCGTCTACCGGCCGCTGATCGACAACATCCGGCTGTCGCTGTTCGATTGGAACATCTCCGATCCGATCGCCACATTCGTCGGTTTCGACAACTACCGCGAATGGTGGAGCAGGCCGGATTCCTGGGACATCGTCACCAACACCGTCGTGTTCACCCTCGCGGCGGTGGCGGGCAGCATGGTGCTCGGACTGGCGCTGGCGCTGCTGCTGGATCGGAAGCTGTTCGGCCGCAACGTGGTCCGCTCGGCGATCTTCGCGCCGTTCGTCATCTCCGGCGCCGCCATCGGCGTAGCTTTCCAGTTCATCTTCGATCCGAGCTTCGGCCTGATCCAGGACGCACTGCATCGGCTCGGCGTGCACGACGTGCCGGACTTCTACCAGAATCCGCGGTGGGCGCTGTTCATGGTGACGGTGACCTACATCTGGAAGAACCTCGGCTATACCTTCGTCATCTATCTGGCGGCGCTGCAAGGCATCCGGACCGATCTGATGGAAGCCGCGCAGATCGACGGCGCGAGCTCCTGGACGACGTTCACCAAGGTCTTGCTGCCGCAGTTGCGGCCGACCACCTTCTTCCTGTCCATCACGGTGCTGCTGAATTCGTTGCAGGTCTTCGACATCATCAACGTGATGACCCGCGGCGGCCCGCTCGGCACCGGCACGACGACCATGGTCTACCAGGTCTACCAGGAGTCCTTTCGCAATTTCCGGGCCGGCTACGGCGCGACCGTGGCCACCGTCATGTTCCTGGTGCTGCTCGTGGTGACGCTGGTTCAGGTGCGGGTCATGGATCGGGGACAGCAGTGAAAGACGTGGGCGTGCAGACGCTTTCCTATCGGCGCAGGCAGCGGGCGGTGACTCTACTCGGCTACGCGGCGATGGCATGCGTGCTGATCATCGTCGGCGTCCCGCTGTTCTGGATCTTCATCACCTCGTTCAAGGCGAGGCCCGACATCTACGTGCAGCCCGCCGTGTACTGGCCGTACAGCTGGCACCCGGAGAACTACCGGGAGGCCACCACGACGCTGCCGTTCTGGACCTTCCTGCGCAATTCGCTGATCATCACCGGCGTCGTCTCCGCGGTGAAGTTCGTGCTCGGCGTATTCAGCGCGTACGGCTTGGTGTTCCTGCGTTTTCCGGGCAAGACGGTGGTATTCCTGGTGATCATCGCGGCGCTGATGGTGCCCAACCAGATCACGGTGATCTCCAACTACGCGCTGATCGCTCAGCTCGGCTGGCGGAACACTTTCCAGGGCATCATCGTTCCGCTCTGCGGCGTCGCCTTCGGCACCTTCCTCATGCGCAATCACTTCCTCTCGCTGCCCTCGGAAGTGATCGAGGCGGCGCGGATGGACGGCGCGAACTGGTGGCGGTTGCTCACCAGGGTGGTGCTGCCGATGTCCGGGCCGACCATGGTCGCCTTCGCGGTCGTGACGCTGGTCAACGAATGGAATGAATACCTCTGGCCCTTCCTGATGGCCGACGACACGACGGTCGCCACCTTGCCGGTCGGCCTGACCTTGTTGCAGAACACCGAGAACCCGAGCGTCACCAATTGGGGACCGGTCATGGCGGGAACTCTGCTGACCATGCTGCCGATCCTCGTGGTCTTCCTGGTGCTGCAACGCCACATGATCAAAGGCCTCACCTCCGGTGCGGTCAAGGGTTAACCGATCAAGGAGAAACCACGTGTCCACTGCACAGTTCCCGGCGCTGACCCGGCGCGGATTCCTCGGACTGACCGGCGCGCTCACGGCGGGAGCGGCGCTGACCGCGTGCGCGGGCACCGGAGGCGGCGGCAAACAGTCCGGCGACGCCAAGACGCTCACCTTCTGGTCCAACCACCCGGGCACTTCGAAGGAGCTCGAGACCGAACTCATCCGTCGCTTCCACGAGAAGTACCCCGACCTGACGGTGAACCTGGTCGACGCGGGCAAGAACTACGAAGAGGTGTCGCAGAAGTTCAACGCGGCGCTGTCGGGCGGGGATCTGCCGGACATCGTGGTGCTCTCCGACGTCTGGTGGTTCAACTACGCGCTGAACGGCACCATCGAACCGCTCGACGGCCACTTCGCCGACGCGGGCGTGCGGCTGGACGACTACGTCGACTCCCTGGTCGCCGACTACCAGTTCAACGGCAAGCACTACGCACTGCCCTACGCCCGCTCAACCCCGCTGTTCTACTACAACAAGGACGTATGGAACCGGGCCGGCCTGCCCGACCGCGGCCCGCAGAGCTGGCAGGAGTTCGACGAGTGGGGCCCGAAGCTGCAGGAGGTCGTCGGCGAGGGCAAGCTCGCGCACGGCTGGGGTGACGCCAAGAACTATCTCGCCTGGACCTTCCAGGGCCCGAACTGGACCTTCGGCGGCGCGTACTCGGACAAGTGGACGCTGAAGTTCAACGACCCCGGCACCATCGCGGCGGGCACGTTCCTGCGCAACATGATCAACGCCAAGAGGTACGCGGGCATCAAGCCGCAGATCGCGGTGGACTTCGGCACCGGCGTGATCGCCTCCACCATCGCCTCGACCGGCGACCTGCGCGGCATCCAGAAGAACGCCGAGGGCAAGCTGACTTTCGGCACCGCCTTACTCCCGCATCCGAACGGACCCGGCGTCACCACCGGCGGTGCGGGCCTGGCGATTCCGGCGCGCATCTCCGACGAGCGAAAGGTGAACGCGCTGAAGTTCATCGAGTTCGTCACCAACGCGCAGAACACCGCGTACTTCTCGCAGGGCACGGGCTACATGCCGGTGCGCAAGTCGGCCGTGAACGACCAGAGCGAGCAGGACTTCCTCGCGAAGAACCCCAACTCGAAAGTCGCGATCGATCAGCTGCCGTTGACCAAGTCGCAGGACTACGCCCGGGTGTTCGTACCGGGCGGCGACCAGATCATCGGCACCGGCTTGGAGCAGATCGGTCTGCAGAACGCCGACGTGGCCGCCACGTTCGCGAACGTCACCAGTCAGCTGCAAGCGATCATCGATCGGCAGATCACGCCGAAGCTGCCGAAGTAGCGCTCGTCCCGAGGAGACCGACAAGCATGGCCACCGTGCAGTTCGAAGGCGTCACGCACCGGTATCCCGGCGCGCAGACGCCTGCCGTCGACCAGCTCGAACTCGACATCGCCGACGGTGAGTTCGTCGTGCTCGTCGGTCCGTCGGGATGCGGCAAGTCGACCAGTCTGCGCATGCTCGCGGGCCTGGAATCCGTTGCCCAAGGGCGCATCCTGATCGGCGGCAAGGACGTCACCGGATTGCCGCCGCGGGCACGGGACGTGGCGATGGTGTTCCAGAGCTACGCGCTGTATCCCAATATGACCGTCGCGCAGAACATGGGCTTCGCCCTGCGCAACGCGGGCGTGAACAAGGCCGACACGCTGGTGCGCGTCCGCGAGGCGGCGAAGATGCTCGAGCTCGAGCACCTGCTCGACCGCAAGCCCGCCCGGCTGTCCGGCGGGCAGCGGCAGCGCGTCGCCATGGGGCGGGCCATCGTTCGGCGTCCCCAGGTCTTCTGCATGGACGAGCCGCTGTCGAACCTGGACGCGAAACTGCGGGTGAGCACGCGCTCGCAGATCGCGGCCTTGCAGAAACGCCTCGGCACCACCACGGTGTACGTCACCCACGACCAAGTAGAGGCGATGACCATGGGTGATCGGGTGGCGGTGCTGCGCGAAGGCAAGTTGCAGCAGATCGCCGCGCCGCGCGTGCTCTACGACGATCCGGTGAATACCTTCGTGGCGGGATTCATCGGCTCACCGGGCATGAACCTGCTGGAAGCGCCGGTGCGCGACGGCGCGGCGGTGCTCGGCGACCTACGAATACCGCTGCCGCCCGCCGCGAGATCTCGCGCCCGGGTGGTAGTCGGGGTACGGCCCGAGTCCTGGGAGGTCACCGCGGAGCCCGCCGACGGCCTGGCGGTGGACGCCGAACTGCTGGAAGAACTCGGCGCGGAGTCGTTCGTCTACAGCCACGGCATCGCCGAGGACTGGAACAGCCGCTCCGGGAAGGTCGTCGCGCGCGTCGACCGCCGCTTCCAGGTGCGGCTCGGTGACCGGTTGTATCTTCGGCCCAGACCGGAGGACGTCTTCTTCTTCGACGCGGGGACGGAGGACCGCCTGCGCTGACCACTCGCGCGGCCGAGACGGTCCAGTCGGACCGCCTCGGCTCGAGGAACTACCAGATTTTCACGCGCTCAGAGGGTTCCAGGTACAGCGCGTCGCCGGGTTTGACATCGAACGCCTCATGGAAGCTGTCGATATTGCGCACCACCGCATTGCAGCGGAACTCCGCCGGCGAGTGCGGGTCGGTGGCGAGGCGGCGGATCGCCTCCTCCATCCGTGCTTTAGTGCGCCACACCTGCGCCCACCCGTAGAACACCCGTTGCAGGCCGGTGAGCCCGTCGATCTCCGGCGCCGCGGCATCGCCCAGCGAGATCTTGTACGCCTGCAGCGCGATGGACAGACCGCCGAGGTCGCCGATGTTCTCGCCGATGGTGAACTGCCCGTTCACCGTGTGCTCGTCCGGCAGGTCCTTGGGGGAGAGCACGTCGTACTGCTCGATCAGCGCTCGCGTCCGCTCACCGAATTCGGCCCGGTCCTCGTCGGTCCACCAATCCACCATGTTGCCGTCGCCGTCGTACTTCGCGCCTTGGTCGTCGAAGCCGTGCCCGATCTCGTGACCGATCACCGCGCCGATGCCGCCGTAGTTGGCCGCGTCGTCGGCATTCATGTCGAAGAACGGCGGCTGGAGGATGGCGGCCGGGAAGACGATCTCGTTCATGCCCGGGTTGTAGTAGGCGTTCACCGTCTGCGGGGTCATGAACCATTCGTCGCGGTCGACCGGACCGCCGAGCTTGTTCAGATCCCGATCGTGTTCGGCCGCGTAGCCCCTGCGGTAGTTGCCGACCAGATCGGCCGGATCGATCACCACGCCCGAGTAGTCCCGCCACTTGTCCGGATAGCCGATCTTCGGGGTGAACTTCTCCAGCTTCGCCAGCGCGGCGATCCGGGTGCCCTGGCCCATCCACTCCAGCTCGGCGATATTGCGGCGGTAGGCCTCCTGCAGATTGGCCACCAGCTCGACCATGCGGGCCTTGGCCTGCGGCGGGAAATGTTCGGCCACATAGATCTTGCCGACCGCCTCGCCGAGCAGGTCTTGCACCAGCCCGACGCCGCGCTTCCAGCGCTCCCGGTTCTCCTCCGCGCCGGTGAGCGTGCGGCCGTAGAAGTCGAAGTTCTCCTCGACCACCGCGTCGGTCAAATACGGCGCCCGCGCGCGGAGCACCCGCCAAGCCGCCCACGCCTGCCAGTCGGCGAGCGGCTCGTCGGCCCACAGCCGCGCGAACGCGCGCAGGTAGTCCGGCTGGCGGACCACCACCTCGGCGAACAGCTCGGCTCCTGCCGCGTCGACGCCCTCGGCCAGCGCGGCCGTCCACGCGGACCAGTCGAACTCGGGGTTGTCCGCGGCCAGCGCGTCGAAGGTGGTCAGGTTGTACCTGAGTTCGGCGTCCCTGCGGCGCACCACATCCCAGTGCCCGGCGGCCAGTTTCCGCTCCAGCTCGAAGACCCGTGCGCCGACGGTGTCGAGTTCGTCCGGGAGCAGTCCGGCGACCTGCGGGTCGGCGGCGGCCAGGGCGAACATGCGGTCGATGTGCGCGATGTACTTCGCGCGGATCTCGGCGAACTCGTCCTGCCGGTAGTACGACTCGTCGGGCAGGCCGATGCCGGACTGGGTGGCGTGCGCCAGATAGCGGTTGGAGTCCTTGTCGTCGGTGTCGACGAAAACGGCGACGGCGCCCCCGACGCCGGTGCGCTGCAACCGGCCGAGCAGCGAAGCGAAAGTACCCTTGTCGCCGACCTCCGCGATCGCGGCGAGTTCGGCGGCGATCGGCGCGAGCCCGGCGGCGGCCACCGCGTCGGTGTCCATGAAGCTGGAGTAGAGGTCACCGATCTTGCGGGTCTCGCTGCCCGGTTCGGCGTCGCTCGCCGCGGCATTCTGGATGATTGCCTGCACGTCCAGCTCCGCCTGGTCGTACAGCGCGCGGAAGGCGCCGTCCACGGCCCGGTCGGCGGGGATCTGGTGGTCTGCCAGCCATTTGCCGTTGACGTGCGCGAACAAGTCGTCCTGCACCCGCACGTCCTCGTCGAGGTAGGACAGATCGATACCGGAAGGACGGGTCAGTTCGGAAGTCACGGTGTCCAGTATGCCGACAAGCGCGTGCGTCGGCCGTGCGCGACGACCTCGAACCGTCTTTCCTGGTCTGTTCGCCCACGTCGATGTGGGGAACGCGCGGAGCGTGCGAGTCCTATGGGAAGTCAGGCGGGCAAGACGACACGATCGAATTCGCCGTCGTGCGCGCCCAGCAGGAAGGCGTCCCACTCCTCCGGTGTGTAGGTGAGCGTGACTTCGCCATGGCGCAGTGTGGTGTGGCCGTCGGCGGCGGGGTGCGCGCTCAATTCGCCATCCGATCGCCCGCGGATGCGTACCGCGTCGAGGAACGCGGTCCATTCGGCTGCGGTGACGGTGATGACGGGCTCTTCGGCATGGCGGTTTGCCGGGTCGCGGCGATATTTGCTGTCACGGATGAGCACCGCATCACCATCGAACCGGACCTCGACGCATTGGTTGCCATTGTTCGATCTGGTCGATGTGAACCAGCCGGTGCGTACCGGCCGTGCGGTGATGGCCATGGGCAGGATTTTACACGCGGGAATAGCGCCTGATCAGGGCCAATGACTCCACTCTCGACAAGGATTGGTCCACCGCGCGCAGGTAGGCGAAGCGTAGATCGCGGACCAGATCCGGGTCCTCGACGGCCCCGCCGAACACCGCGCTCTCCACCCAGCCGAAGGTCGGCAGCTGTTCGCCCGCGAAGTCGATGAGGTGGAAACTGGATCCGCCGAGCACCGCGCCGGCGGTGGCCGCGAACGGGATCACGCGCACCTCGACGGTGTCGAGTTCCTCGATCAGGTCGGCCAGATAGTCCAACTGCCCGCGCAGCACGTCCGGACCTCCGGTCTGCTGTAGCAGCGTGCCCTCGCCGAAGACGGCGGTGAGTTCCACCGGGTCCGCGCCGCGCAGCCGCTCTTGGCGCCGCATCCGGATCGCCACCAGCTGCTCGACCTGGACCGGCCGGATCATCACGTCGGCGCTGATCAGCGCGCGAGCGTAGTCCTCGGTCTGCAATAGACCCGGCACGACGAGGCTGTCGTAGCTGCGGATACTCTGCGCGCCGGATTCCATGCCGTACAGCCGTTGCAGCTCGGGTCCGATCAATGCCGAGGACTTCGCCCACCAGCCACGCTGCTTGCTGGCCTCCAGCAGGGCCAGCAATTCCACGCGCTCCTCGGCTTCCACGTCGAGCAGTTCGAGCACCGGACCGATGGTCTTGGTGGTCAGTACCCGCCTGCCCTTCTCCACGTGCGACCAGTTGGCCGGGGTGAAGCCCACCTGTCTGGCGAAACCCGCGGAGTCGAACCCGCGCTGTTCCCGCAGTTCACGCAGCCGCAGCACCAGCTCCCAGCGGGCAACGGTAGGCGAGACGGGTGCCATGTGTCGGGATGCTACGCCGACTCGGACGCGCGGGGCGGTGACTATTGTCAAGCATCTTGCCCGCGACTAGGGTCGAGACAGCGATCGATTCTTCCGAGCACGCGTCCCACCACTGCGAGGCGAGGTTGTTCGTCATGGGTACATCGCGCATCGAATCGGGCAGGCATCTCGCGTCCACGGATTTCCCGTCGATCCAGGACGCGTTCGCTCGCTGCCGTCGCTATCGCGGCGACCACGGGCTGTACGGACTCGTGGACCCGATCCTTGGTCGCATCATGCTGGAAGTCGGCTCGGTCGGAGCGGTCGTGATGCCCGCGGAGTTCGGCCGCCGGGTGCTCGAGCGGCTCGCCGCCGGTCCCGAACCTCGGCCCGGCCCGGTCATCGCGCATCCACGCGCGTGCCGCTGGACCTTCCTGACCGGCCCCACCGACAACTCGTATCTGGACACCGGGCTGTTCGCCGACCTCTTCCGGATCTGCGCGTCGATCGCACTGCCGGGCAGCCACATCGTTCTGCCGTCGCCCGCCGACGAGCACGGCGGCTACCGAACCTGGGTCGTGGCGCCGTACGGCGACTTTCGCCGCGACTTCGCCGAGGTGATCGCCACGACCCGGGCGTGCGCCTCGGCTACCGGGGCGTCGGCGCGGATGGCGGAGTGAGGGTGACGCTGTACTTGTCCTGCAGCTTCTGATTCCACTCGCGCTCGCACTGCTCGATCTTGGACTGATCGTTGTTCGCTTTGTTCACGCAGTCCACGAAGTCCTTGCCGCCTGAGTTGATGAAGAAGTTGTAACCCACGACGGTGAGCAGCACTGCGCCGACGATGCCGAGCGCGCCGAGGACGATGCCGGTGATCGCCATGCCCATACCCCCCGCGGTGCCCGCGCGGGCCTTGAACACCGCGACGATGCCCAGGATGACCGCGAAGATGCCGCAGAGATAGCCGCCGATGATCGTCCAGAAGAACAGCAATGCGAGGATGCCGAGCACCAGCGCGGTGATCGCCAGGCCGCGGCCCTTCGGCGATTCCTGCCAGTAGTCGGGCCGGCCCGGATACTGGCCGCCCGGCGGCTGTGGGTATTGCCCCGGCGGCGGGTACTGACCGGGCGGCGGGGGCGGATATTGCGACATGGACTTCCTCTCCGTCGGTGCCTCGCGATGCTCGGTCCGGACGAGGTGGTCCGGGGTGCGCGGCGGTCGCCTACTGATCGCGCTTCCCGAGGACGGATGTTAATGCGAACCGGCTACTGGGCGCCGAGCCGCGCGTGCATCTCCCAGATCAGAACTTCCGACGGCTGCCGCGCCACCACGCGTTGGCCACCTGACCTGGTCAAACGCACCGCGTCCCCCTTATACAACGGGCCGACACCCTCCATGTCCACCTCCCCGCGCGCTACGAACAAGTGCAGGTACGGCGCATCGGGTAGGTCGATCACTTGCTCGGCGCCCGGCTCCGCGCTCGTCATGCGCGCCACGTGCAGCGCCGAATGGCTGCTGTTGATGGCGATCGCGGTGCGATCGCGGTAGCGGGGCAGGCCCGAGGCGACCGTGACCAGACCGCCTCCCGCGAGTTCGTCGTCGATTTCGAGCTGCTCGTAGCCCGGGGTCAGCCCGGGCTCGTCGGGCACCACCCACATCTGCACGAAATGCACCGGCTGCTCGTGTTCGGGAATGCGGCCGTCCAGACGCCACGAGTCGTTCTTCTCCGAATGCAGGATGCCGGTGCCCGCGCTCATGCGCTGGGCCAGGCCCGGGTAGATGACACCGCTGTGGCCGAGGGAATCCTGATGCACCAGGCTGCCACCGAGCACCCAGGTGACGATCTCCATGTCCCGATGCGGGTGGGTGTCGAATCCCTGCCCGGGGGACACGATGTCCTCGTTGTTGACCAGCAGCAAGCCGTGGTGGGTGTTGTCGGGATCGTAATGTTCCCCGAAGGAGAACGAATGCTTCGAATCCAGCCAGGAGACCCGCGTCTTCATGCGGTCGCCGCCGCGGTGGACATCGATGTGTGGTGTCGTGAGTGTGGACATCATGGTCCTCCTCTCGGGACCGTGCACCGATCGCCATTCAGGGTAGGAGCACTTCCGCCGCGGTACTCCGCATTCCTAGTAAATTGTGCCGCACTCGGCATTTTACGCGAGCGACCGGAAGGTGAACGGCAGGCGAGCAGAACCAACCGGTACGTCGAAACGTCGGGCCACCTCGTCGGATATCCCGGCCCGGCCCCGATTGCCAAGCGTCACAACGACAACCGGAGGTAGCGACGTGCTGGACCCCGATGACCTCGCCCTGATCGAACAGCAACTCCGCAGCGAAGCACACCGGGATGGCATCGCGCATTTCGTGGTCGGCGTCGCCGTGTTCCGCGAAGGCAGGCTTCTGGTGGTGCGCCGCGTCGCCGACGACTATCACGGCGGTATGTACGAACTGCCCGGCGGTGGCGTCGAAACCGGCGAGACATTCGCCGAGTGCGTCGAACGAGAATTGCTGGAGGAAACAGGGCTGCGGATGCGCGCGGTCCTCGACTTCCTCGGTGGATTCGATTACGCCACCCGTACCAAGTCGAAAGTGCGGAAATACAGCTTCGTCGTGGAGGCGGAACCCGGCGATGTCGCCCTCGCGCCGGGCGAGCACGACGCGTTCGCCTGGATCGACGCGGGCACGCTCGACGAGCTGCCGATGGCGCCGGACATGCGCGCGACGGTGAGCACGCTGGTCGACCGGGTCTGAGACGCTGTCGGCGCCGACGCGCGTGGTGCGGCGTGGTCGGCGAACACAGTACGCTCGCGAACGTGTCGACTGGTCACGCCGAAGGCCTCACTCCCGCAGAGCAACGGCCGGGTGGACTGCGCGCAACACTTCGGCAGAGCCCGGGCGTGTCGCGGCTGGCCGTGGTGCGTTTCGCAGGGCAATTCGGCGACGGGATGTTCCAGGCGGCCCTGTCCGGCGCGATTCTGTTCAACCCCGAACGGCAGACCGATCCGCTGGCCATCGCGGCGGGCTTCGCGGTGCTGCTGCTGCCGTATTCGCTGATCGGGCCGTACGCGGGCGCACTGCTGGATCGCTGGGACCGGCGCACCGTGCTGCTGGTCGCCAACGTGCTGCGCGCGGTGCTGATCGCGCTGGTCAGCGCAGGGCTGCTGGCCGGGGCCGGCGAGACGCCGCTGCTGTTGCTGGCTTTGGCGGTGGTGGGCGTCAGCCGATTCGTCCTCGCGGGCGTCTCGGCCGCGCTGCCGCGCGTACTGCCGCAGGCGTGGCTGGTGCCGATGAACTCGGTGCTGGCCACAGTGGCCTCCGGGTGCGCTGGTGCCGGTGCGGCCGTCGCGGTGGGTGTGATCGGACTGATCGGGGCGGGAGACTTCGCCTCGGCGGTCGCGGTGGCGATCAGCGGTATCGGGTCGCTGCTGGGCGCGGCGCTGGCGGCGGGGTTCCGGCCGCGCGTGCTCGGCCCGGCGCCCGGCGCGGCGAAGGGCGACAACACCGTGCACGCGATCGCTACCGGGCTGCGTACCGGGGCCACGGCGGTGTGGGAATCGAAAGCGGTCACGACGGCGATGCTGGGCATCGGTACCCACCGGATCGTCTTCGGCATGAATACGCTGATCATGGTGCTGGTGCTGCGCCAGACCCCGGTGGACGGCTCCGGGCTCAGTGGTGGCCTGGTCGGTTTCGGCGTCACGATCGCCGCCACCGCTGCGGGCATGCTGGTGGCCGCCGTCGTCGCGCCGCTGCTCATTCCGCGGCTGGGCCGCGCGCGCACCGTGGTGGCCGGTCTGATCACCGCGATGCTGGTGCAACTCACGCTGGTCACGCCGATCGCGTTCGCCGACTCGGGCGCCGCGGTGGAGCGTGCGCACGAACTCCTCTTGATCGGTGCGTTCCTGCTGGGACTCGCCGGGCAGACGATCAAGCTGACCGGTGACGCGACCATGCAGATAGACATCGACGACGCCCGCCGCGGCCAGGTGTTCGCGTTGCAGGACACGGTGTTCAATGTCGCGTTCGTGCTGGCGATCGTGATCGCGGCCCTGATCATTCCGAACGACGGCCGATCGGCGATCGTGGTGCTGGCCGGCGCCGCCATCTACGCCGCGGGGATCGTGGCCATCGCGCTGAACACGCGCCGCCGCGCGGTCAGCTGAGCAGCGGATCGTCGCCCGGGTCGCGCCGGTCGCGGTTCAGGTGTGCGAGGTGCTCGGGCAACGCGTCGTCCTCCGAACGATCGGCATCCCGCCGCGAATCCGATAGTCGTGCTTCGCCGAGCAGACGATCCGGCGCCTCCGTGTCCGTGCGCACGCTCCAGTCCAGCGGCTCGCTCGCCGTATCGCCGGGTAGGCCGGTGATCTGATGGTTCCACGTGCCGAGGCCTGTGGGATCGGTGAAGAAATGGTCGAGCACGCCGTCGTCGTCCAGATCCAGCGCGGCGATATCGGCGCGGCCCGAACCAGCCGAATCCCACAGCGCGTCATCGGCGATGCCGTCTCCGTCGAAGTCCAGCCGCACCGCGTCGGCCGCGCCCGTGTCGCCGAGTTCCAGGTCGGCCTCGCTCGTCCAGACGTGCACGACTCCGTCACCGGTGCCGAACACGTACTCGATCTCGTTCATATGTCCTTGGACGCACGCGGCCCGGCGCCGGTTCCATTGCGCGGGTCTTTTTCGATTCGCCGTCCCCGTTTCCAGCGGTTGTTCCGGTAAGTTGGCTCGTCAGCAGCCGACCGACAGGAGACAACACGACATGGGTTCTCCGGTGCACGACCCCGATGCGGTACGAGAACTGCTGAGCGCGTGGGAGGCTCGGTCCGCCACCGGACATCCGATCGCCTGACGAGCGCGGCCGGGCCGACCTGATGCGCGCATCCGGAAGCAAATCGCCTTGTGTACCCGCCTTGTTCGGCGCACTGCTCGCCGGCGTCCTCACCGTACCGACGCCCACCGCGCAGGCCGCACCGTTTCCGTGGGCGCCGCCGCCGGTCAACAGTTGCGGTGAAGTCGGTTTCGACCCGCTCAACCGCGAACCCGATCCCGCGCAGCCTCCGCCGCCACCGCTGCCGCCGCAGATCGACATTCCCGTCCCGATCCCGGAACTCACTCCGGTCCCCGTGCCCGACCCACCGCACGACAACACACGGATCGTCCCGGATCCGCTGCCGGAGAATCCGTGTGAAAACCCGTGCCCGGACATCAGGGACTACCCCGCACATCCCGAGCCCGATCCCGATCCCAGCCCGACGCCCGAGACGGGCACCGACGAGAAACCCGGCTCCTCCGGCTCGTCATCCGGATCCGGTTCGGGCAGCGGTTCCGGCTCCGGTTCGAACGATGACTCCGGTTCTTCCTCCGGTTCCGGGTCGCCGGTCAAACTGCCGCGCATCGAATTCAAGCCGGAGACCGAGCCGATTCCGGTCCCGGTTCCCGGAGGGCCCGGTGAGGAGCCACAGCCAGCTCCGCCACAGGTCGTACATCCGGCCGAACCCGGCCCGCTCGCGGCTCCGGTGGCCGCGCCGACGGTCGAGTCGGTCCAACTGGTCGGCCAGGTGACCGGACACGGCTCGGAGAACCGCACCGACATGCGCTGGCAGGTCGACGGCACCGATCTCGGCCTCATGTGGGAGACGACGCCCGGCGAGATCGCCGTGGTTTTCGGCGACACCTTCGGCAAAGGCTGGGGTGTCGGCGGCGCGGGCAACGACGACCAGGACTGGCGCAGCAACGTCATCGGTTTCAGCACCGACCGCGATCTGTCCGACGGCCTGACGCTGGACACCTTCGCGCAGGACAGCCGCTGCCACGCCGCTGAGATCCTGGGCAGCCGCAAGATCAAGAACTGGGAGACCACCACCATCCCGACCTCCGGGTTCGCCATCGGGAATCGGCAGTACCTCAGCTACATGTCGGTGAACAGATGGAGCCGCATACCGGGTCTGTGGTGGACCAACTACGGCGGCCTCGCCTATTCCGACGACCGCGGGCGCACCTGGAAGAAAGACCAGCACGCCAAGTGGGAGAACCTGTTCGGGCTCGGCAAGTTCCAGGTCGCGGCGATGGTGCCGCAGGGCGATTACGTCTACATGTTCGGCACACCCAACGGACGCATCGGCACGATCGCGCTGGCGCGTGTGCCGAAGCACCAGGTGCTGAACAAGTCCGCGTATCAGTATTGGGTGGGCGGCACCTGGGCGCCCGCCGCCGAGAACGAGGCCACCCCGTTGGTGCTCGGCATCGCCAGCGAGCTCTCGGTGCGCTACGACCGGAAGACCGAGCAGTGGCAGATGGTGTACCTGGATTCGGCCCGGGGCGCGATCGTGCTGCGTACCGCGGCGAGCCCGCAGGGTGCGTGGACGGACGCGATCCCGCTGGTGTCCACCGCCGACTACCCGAAGTCCTACGGCGGGTTCATCCATCCGTGGTCGACCGGCGAGGACCTGTACTTCATGCTCTCGGCGTGGGACAGCTACAACGTGTACCTGATGCACGCCCGGCTCCAGCCGGGAGCGAACCGGGGTCAGCCCGCCCGCACGAACCGCACGGGTTGACCGGGCCGCGTCTGCGCGATGGCGTCGACGTCGGCGTCGACGACCACCGCGACCACCGGATATCCGCCGGTGACCGGGTGATCGGCCAGGAAGACGACCGGTTGTCCGCTCGGCGGCACCTGGATCGAGCCGAGCGCCATGCCTTCGGTCGGCAGTTCGCGGGTGACCTTCCTGGTCAGCGGCGGGCCGGTGCGACGTTCCAATCGGGCGCCGATCCGGTCGGTGTCGGGGGAGATCTCCCACTCGCCCGCGAACAAGGCCGTGGCGTCGGCGAACCAATCGTCGCGCGGACCGAGCACGGCGCGCACGGTGACGACGTCCGCGGGTAACTCGGCGACAGGGGCGAAGTCCACGACCGGGATCGTGTGCGGAGAAGATCCGACCGGGAGGCGATCACCTTTCCGCAGCGGTTCCGGCCCCAAACCAGACATGGTGTCGCGGCTACGGGAACCGAGCGTCTCCGGCACGTCGATGCCGCCGCGCACCGCGACATAGCTGCGGAGCCCGACCGACGTGTAGCCCAGCCGCAGCGCCTGTCCCGGTTCGAGTTCCAGCACGCTCGCGTGACCAACGGGCCTGCCGTCGACGGTAGCGGGGGCCGGAGCACCCGTCACCGCCAGCATGACGTGCTCCTCGGCGTGCAGCGCGAGGCCACCGAGCAGCACTTCGATCGCCGCATGCCCCTCCGGGTTGCCGACCAACCGATTGGCCAGTCGCAGCGACCCGCGATCCGCCGCCCCCGCGGGCCCGACACCGGAATCGAACCAGCCCGGCCGCCCGAGATCCTGGATGGTCGCCAGCGGACCGACCGCTTCGACGACGATCATCCGCCGTCCCTCGCGTCGAGGAATCGAACCGTGGCGCCCGCGCGGATCAACGCGGGCGGGTCGCGCTCGACATCCCACATCCTGAGGTCGGTGGTCCCGATCAGCTGCCACCCCCCGGGCGTGCTCCGCGGATACACCGCACTGTATCCACCGGCAAGGGCGACGGCGCCCGCCGGAATCGATGTACGCGCCTGCGCTCTGCGCGCGACGGACAACCGTCCGTCAGGCGATTCCAGGTAGCCGAAGCCCGGCGCGAATCCGACGAATGCACACCGCCACACCGTCCCGGTGTGCGCGGCGATCACTTCCGCGGTCGTGACGTCCAGCATCCTGGCCACTTCGTCGAGGTCGGCGCCGTCGTAGCGCACCGGAATCGACACCGGTTCGACGCGGAGAGCTTTGTCTGCCGATGTTCCACGGGAAACAGCGGCCGACCGCTCGGCGTTCAAGGTGACCAAGAGCGTGGTCAGCGACCGGTGCACCGCTTCCGCGGCGCGCGGTGAATCGAGCGTCAGAAGTACGGTTTCCGCGGCCGGAAGGAAGTCCTGCACGCCGGGTATCGGACGCTCCCGCAGCGCGGTGACGAGCTCCACCACCGTGTCTCGCCGAGGGGGAGTGATCAGCAACGCCCGATCACCCGCCGACCGGATCGCTTCCTCGGCCGCTTTCCGCTGCGCGTGCGTCACCGCGCCCGTCGTCTTCATCTCGCGGCCTCAGCCGAACGACTCCACCGGCACCCCGACTTCGTCCAGCGCGGTGCGGATGTGCCGGGCCATCTCCACCGCCGCGGGCGAATCTCCGTGCACGCAGATACTCGCGGCGTGCACCGCGACCTCGCCGGATCCGTCAGCAGTGCGCGTGGCTCCCGACTTGGCGATCGAGATCGCTTGAGCCACCGCGTCCTGCGGCCCCAATACCGCCCCCGGCGTGCCGCGCGGTGCCAGCGAGCCATCGGGGGTGTACGCGCGGTCGGCGAATCCTTCTCCGACGAAGCGCACCCCGGCAGCCTCCGCGGCCGACTCCAACTGCGTTCCGGCGGGGCCGAGCAGGGCCAGCCGCGGGTCGTACTCCGCCATCGCGGCCAGCACCGCATCGGCCAGCTTCCGATCGCGCGCGGCCGAGTGATAGAGGGCCCCATGCGGTTTCACGTAGCGCACCCGGTCTCCTGCGGCCTTCGCGAAAGCGTCGAGGCCGCCGATCTGATACAGCACCTCGTCGCGCAGCTCACCGGGCGCGACGGCGATCTCGCGCCGACCGAAACCGGCCAGATCGCGATAACCCACATGGGCGCCGATCCGCACTCCCTTCTCCACCGCGAGCCCACAGGTCCTGCGCATGATCGCGGGGTCACCCGCGTGGAATCCGCAGGCGATGTTCGCGCTGGTGACGATGTCGAGCATGGCGGCGTCGTCGCCCATCGTCCACGGCCCGAAGCCCTCGCCGAGATCACTGTTCAGATCCAGCGCCATGTGCGTCCTCCCAGCGGTGTGTGACCGGCCTTTCGATTCTCGTGCTCGAGCGTTCACCCAGGCAAGGACGGCCGATCCGCGCGACCTGGGTCACAGCGCACGAGTCCGGGGCCCCGGGCCAAGTACGCTCGATCCAATCATGGCCACGTATTTCGATCCGAAGTCCTGGTCGCCGCTTCGGGCCGTCGATCTCGGAAAGCGCCTGTTCGATCAGTCCTGGCTGGAGCAGTGGGTCACGCTCAGCACGGCCTGGATGGATCCGGTCGCCGACCTCGGCGCGGGCACCGTCACAGCGCTGCTGCCGGACGTGCTGATGACCATGCTCAGCGAGGGCATCCTGAGCCGGTTCGGCGGACAGGAGGTCAGCGCGACCCTGCTCGGTCACAACCTGCACGCCACCTTGCAAGTGCTGAAGGTGCGCCGTCGCGGCGCGCACTTCCAGACCAAGACCGTGCTGTCGCGGCTGCGCTGGGACGATCACCCGATCGAGTCCGTGACGGTGATCGCGCACGGCGTCCGCCTGATTCCGGGCGTGCCGACGAAGGTGCGCACCGCCCGGCTCGACCTCATCGGCACCGTCACCACGGCGGCGCTGGTCGGATGGCTCAACACCCAGCCGCTGGACTGGGACTTGGACGTGCACTCCGGCGGGCTGATCCGAGCAAGGCACCGCAGACGACTGGTCACCGCCCTGGTGGACGCGTCGGTCACGGACAACCGCCTGGACATCGCGGTACGGCGAGTGACCTGGCTCGGCTTCCGCGTTCCGCGCCGCATGATCGACGTCCCCGTTCTGCCACTGGAGCACCTGCCCGAGAACGCGCGGATCGTACGCGCCCAACGGGAAGGCGACCTGATCCGCTTCCGCGTCGAACTGCCGGAAATCGCCGGGTCCTTCGACCTCGCCCAGATGCGCTCGGCGATCCTGGCCGGCACCACCCTGATCGTCTTCTGACCTGCTCAGGCCTGCGTCTTCCACCATTCGAGCAGCGCCGCCTCGGCTTCGTCCCGGCTGAGCGGGCCGTGGTCCAAGCGCAGTTCCTTCAGATGGCGCCAGGCCCGGCCCACCTCGGGGCCCGGGGGCAGGCCGAGCAGCTCCATGATCGCGTTGCCATCCAGGTCCGGGCGGACCTTGGCCAGATCCTCCTGCTCCCGCAACCGCTCGATCCGCGTTTCCAGTTCGTCGTAGGTGGCGCGCAGCGCGGCGGCCCTGCGCTTGTTGCGAGTGGTGCAGTCGGCCCGGACCAGCTTGTGCAGGCGGGGGAGCAGCTCGGCGGCGTCGGTGACGTAGCGACGGACCGCGGAGTCGGTCCACTGGCCCTTGCCGTAACCGTGGAAGCGCAGGTGCAGGAAGACCAGCCGGGCGACGTCCTCGGTGAACTGCTTCGGGTACTTCAGCGCGCGCAGCCGTTTGCGCACCATCTTCGCGCCGACCACCTCGTGGTGGTGGAAGCTGACGCCACCGCCCGGCTCGTTGCGCTTGGTGTCGGGCTTGCCGATGTCGTGCAGCAGCGCGGCCCAGCGCAGCACCAGGTCGGGGTCGCCCTCCTCCTGGTCGATGGCCTGTTCGAGCACGGTGAGCGAATGCCAGTAGACGTCCTTGTGCTGGTGGTGCTCGTCGATCTCCAGCTTCATCGCGGGCACCTCGGGAAGCACCCGCTGCGCCAGCCCGGTCTCACACATGACGTTGATGCCGTCGATCGGATGCGCCCCGCCGATCAGCTTGTCCAGCTCCACCCGCACCCGCTCGGCGGTGATGCGGTCGATCTGGTCGGCCATCTCGGTGATCGCGGCACGGACGCGGGGATGCGGCTCGAACCCCAGCTGGGAGACGAACCGCGCGGCGCGCAGCATCCGCAACGGATCATCGTTGAACGAATCCTCCGGCGCGGCAGGCGTGTCCAGCACGCCGTCGAGCAGCGCGGTCATGCCGTCGAGCGGATCGACGAACTCCAGCGCGCCGTCCGCGCCGATCCGCACCGCCATCGCGTTCACCGTGAAGTCGCGGCGGACCAGGTCTTCCTCGAGCGAGTCGCCGAAGGTCACCTCCGGGTTGCGGGATACCCGGTCATAGCTGTCGGCGCGGAACGTGGTGATCTCCAGTTGCTGCCGGTCCTTGGCCGCGCTGACCGTGCCGAACGCCAGGCCCCCGGTGTCCCACAGATGGTCCGCCCATCCGCGCAAGATGTCCTGCACCGCGTCCGGCCGCGCGTCGGTGGTGAAATCCAGGTCGGTCCCCAGCCTGCCGAGCACCGCGTCCCGCACGCTGCCACCCACCAGGTACAACTCGTGCCCCCGGGCCGCGAACATCTCGCCCAGCGGCGTCAGCACATCCGACAGCCCCCCGAGCGTCACCGCCGCGGCGGCCAGCAATCGGGTACGTCTATCCAGCACAGCGTCCTTGGACTTCGGCGCAACCACGAATGAGCAGCTTACCGAGCCGCGCCAACGGTTATCGCAGCCAAGTCCGCCGCGGCAGCCCAGATATATAAGGACACCGACATCAACCCAGCCAGCGGCGCCCGCACACCCGTCAGCCACTCACCGAATCCGCTCCGTGCACCGAACCAGTTCGAGCCGAGACGCCGGTACCTCCAAGCCACAGGCCTGCGGTGACCGCCGATCGCTCGGAGGCGCGTGCACCGAACCACGAAGGTCCGGGCAGAACGAAGCCCGGCATCCGCCTGCGGCGGAGCGACCCGAACAACCGCGAACGCACACATCGACCAGCCAACACATCCACGACGCATCACCAGCACCAATCGACATGCGCCCAGCACTACACACCGAGGTCCGGATACTTATCAGCGCCCCGGCGCACCTCGACCACGACCTTCGAGCGCAGCGAGACCGAGCATCCGTCGTTCGCGGCCCGGCTCCCGCCCAGGTGACCGCCTCGAAGTCGCCAGCGGCCGTCACCCGCACGAAGGCCGCGGACACACGGCTCGAAGTCGCGGCCGAACGAATACCGTCCTGAACCGAGCATCCGCCGATCACCGCCCGTGCCGCGCAGAACGACCGTCAAAACCACGTCGAACCACACCCTGCCGACCGATCCGACACCCGGCCGCCCCACTCGCCCACACCCGGTCCGCGCTCCGGCACCTACGCGCCCAGCGCACCCTGACCACGACTTTCGAGCGAAGCGAGACCGAGCATCCGTCGTTCGCGGCCCGGCTCGCGTTTGCGCGGCCGCCGCGTACGCGACGAAGGAGCAAGCGGCCGTCACCCGCACGAAGGCCGCGGAC